>NZ_JBIWDW010000005.1:0-25525 GCF_044762205.1 Arthrobacter sp. NPDC097144
CCGAGCTGGTAGGACGACAGATAAAGACGCATCCAGGCATTATCCCGACTTTCGCGCGTGGAGGTCGGTCAGACTCGCGTGTTCGGTAAGGGATCCGTTACTGGGCACTGATCCGTCAGGTGGTGCGTGTACCGGCAGACCGACAGCGCTGCGAAACACTCCCGCTGCGATACAGACTTCTCGATGATCGAGCTAATCGTGTTCCGGTCGGTGTCGTAGTGCAATGTCGGACGCAAGCTCAAAGAAACGCCGGCGCGCATCCGGTGGTGAGACAATCTCAATATGGTTTGCGAACTGCAGCAGCTGCCGCACCGATTCGATATCGGGATAACTGATGTCTGCGGAGCACCACCCCTGGCTGGAGGGGCCGATGTTTACGAGACGTGACCCTAGTATTCGGGTTACCAGATCGCACCGGTCTTCTCGTAAACGTGTGTAGATGATGACTGATCCGAGGTTCTCTGTCCTTTGCTTTAGGACAGCCCACACTCCGTGCAGGTCCTGACCCGCACGGGTTTCTGCGGCATGGGGCAGTACCTCGTAACCTTCGAGTCGATCAAGGTTAAACAGGCCGGGTTCCTGTTCATGGTCAGCCACCAGGTACCAACGGCCTGCTTTGGACGCCAATCCGTACGGGTCCACTATCATCGCGGTAGCCCGCTGTGTCCCGCTGCGTCGGTAACGAACCCGAAGGCGGTTCCGGCCTCGCAGGTCGAGGGCCAGGGCTGCTACATCGGTGGACTCCCCAGCGGCTGTTAGCCAGCTTGCATTCTCGACAATCACGAGATTCGCCAGCCCGGGTTTTGAGGTGGCGGCTGAAGCCCTTCGGGCAGCTATCTTGGCAGTTGCCATTTCATGGGCCGCTGCCATGCCGAGCTGTTCCCGCTGCACCCTGTCGAGACCAGGGATTGATAATGCCTCCATCTCGGCGGGCTCAAGGTGGGAGGCATTCAGCCGGCTGCCGGGGAGCAGCACGATACCCCCATTCCGGCCGCGCTCTGCGTAGACGGGAACTCCAGCGGCTGACAGCGCTTCCACGTCGCGCAACACCGTTCGTCGGGATACTTCCAGCCGGTGGGCCAACTCGCCGGTTGTCATGCGTTGCCGAGTCTGCAGAACGAGAAGCAGGGCAAGGAGTCGGGAGGCTCTCATAGTTCACCATCATGGCGTACAAACATGACACATTCTGGCGCGATTAACTGTTTGAGTCACTCCTGACCGTATATACGCCGATTTAGGAGACTCCATGCCTGCCCCTAACTTGTTCCTGGTTTATGTTCGTGAAGCTGAAGCGGCGACTGAGTTCTATCGTTCCCTGTTCGACATTGAGCCTGTTTTCACCAGTCCCCGCTACGTCGCTTTCGAAGTCGCACCAGGGGTGCTCTTTGCTTTGTGGACCGGACGCAGCGACCACGCGACGGCCGGAACGCCACGAACCTCTGAAGTCGGGCTGATGGTTCCAGGATCTGCATCGGCGGTAGACGAGGTCTTCGCGCAGTGGAAGGCCAAGGGGGTTACGGTCCTGGAATCACCCCACGATGATGTTTTCGGACGTACCTTTGTGGTCGCAGATCCTGACGGCAATCTCATTCGGGTTTCGCCTGTGGACTGACGCCAAGGACTTATCCAACCCTGCGGTCAAGGCAGGCCAGCACGAACCAGATCGTATCCGTGCTGGCCAGGACCATAGATAGACTGCGGATCACAGACTTTCCCGACGGATCAGCCTAGCGAGAGTGTTCCGGTCGCGGATCAGCTAATGCATCATCGAGGCCTACCAGGCTGCCAACTCCTACCGGCTTCAACTCTAAGACGTGAGCTGATATCGGAGCCCGCGCATGATATGGTTCCTTCATCATGATCAGCCCGCTCGCCTCACGGCCCGGGCTGATTTTCTTTAACCGGGGGATTCATGGCTGATTACACCAAAGCGTGGCTATCGGTCGAGGATCAGGTAGAAAAGCTCATCTCGCGCGGTGTCAGTATCCCCGACAAAGAAGAGGGCGCCCGGCTGCTCTGCGCGGTTGGGTACTACCGGCTTACGGGCTACCTCTATCCCTTTCGCGAGTCGGCAAGCTACGTGGACGACAGCGGCCGTTCACGGATTCAGATCTTCAATGTCTATCGGCCCGAAACGTCCCTGCAGGACGCGGCAGCCCTCATTGATTTTGACCGCCGGCTGCGGATGCTGATCCTGGAGGGGATCGAGCGGATCGAGGTTTCGCTTCGCATGCAGATCGGCTACGTGCTGGGCCGGCGATCAGCCTTTGCACACTTGGATTCTGACACCTTTGTCGCGTCCTTCTCCGCGGCGCAGCTCGATCCGAAGACGGGAGATGCAGCACCGAGCAAGCATGCACAGTGGCTTTCCAGGATCCAAGATCGACAGAATGGCTCTGATGAAGCCTTCGTCGCCCATTTCCGCGAGAAGTACGACAACCAGATGCCCATCTGGGCTCTCACCGAAATCATGGAGCTGGGGCATCTAAGCCGTCTGTACGGTGGGTTGGCGAACTCAACCGCCACAGGGATCGCCGACGCCTATGCCGTCCCATCGAAGAGCGTGATGAGGAGCTGGATCGCGAGCCTGAACTACGTGCGCAATGTTGCCGCCCATCATGCCCGGATCTTCAATCGCAAACTGGTCACGGCCCCGAAGCGGCCAGCCAACGTTCCTCTTCTGGAACATCTCCGGGATGAGGATTCCTCGAAGCAGGTACTGGGCCTGTACAACGCCTTGGCCGTTATGGCCTTCCTGCTGAGGACGATTGAACCTGGCAGCAGCTGGACCGCACGCATGAGAGATCTCATTGCGTCTTTTCCCGAAACCGAGCGTGTGACAGCGCATTCTATGGGCGTACCCGAAAAATGGTCGACGATGGAACTCTGGTGTCCCTAAGCTCCTGAATCTAATGACATCCCAGCAGCGGATTGCATGTGGGTGTATGTCCTCGTACAGGAGTCGACAGTCAGCGTCCGCAAAGGGATCGGCTTACGGAGACTTGGGTGACGCATGGGCATGTGAAAACTTCACCAGGTATCGCTGCGATTCGTACGCTAGGGTCACAGCAACAACGGAGGTTTCCGCACGCATGCCCGTATGGGGATCAGTCCTGTTAGGGCCGACGCAGTGGAGAGTAAACAATGGCAAAATCAAACGGCATTGACATGAAGCTGCGGTTTTCTTTCATGCTGCCAGCGCTGGTGATTGTTGTTGCCCTTGGTATTACTGGTGCGATTTTTCCTGACCTCATACGTGTGGTTACGGGGCTCATGCCCGTCGTAGTTTTTGCTGCGCTCATCAGCATGGTGCTGACGGAGCGGAAGCGGGGACGTCATAACCGGGACGCCTGAGGCCGCGCCTGCAACTCACGGTTACCAACTACTGGAGCGGTACCGGGGAGTGCAGCGTTTCGCGATCCCAGATCGGACGCCAGAGCGTCCGAGGAACCACCGGCTTACAGGCTTCGACACACAAGATGAGATGGAAGCTCACCAGACTTCGGATAGCTTCCACTAGCCCTCTCGGAAGTTTGAGCCGGTCTCCAGAATTGATGCACTACGAAAGGGATCACAGTCGCCGTACCGCGTCCGAAGGCGGACTAGAGGTTCGTCGGCACGGGTGTACGAGAGGACCTTTCAGCAGGCGTTTTCATCGTCCGGACTGTGACAACGATGAAACAAAGCCCACACAGGACGCCAAAAAGGGAAAAGAGATTACCCGCAAACACCAGCATCCACACAGAAAGCAACGTTTGTACGACGGCCAGTGATGCTGCGGCATATGCGAGGACGCGGCTTCCGGCGGAGGAGGCAGCGGCGGGTGTGATGCGGTCGGGGTCTTCAGCTGGTTGTTGCCCCGAAATCACCAGCAGCTGAACTGCGAATATCAGAAAGACCCCTCCCAAGATGAGGCACATCAGGAGAGCCGGCTCGGTTGAAGTGAAGTAGCCCACGACAATGGCGCCTATTAGAGCCCCTACGAGCGGTTCGTTCCTCATGGTGATCCCCTTTCAACATGCTTGGAGGGCGCTGGGTCTCCAGCGCCGCCCTCCAAGACTACGACGTGGCGTATTTCTGCCGAGGGATACGAGTACACCGCAGCTCACCGTCGCCTGGCGCGCGATGCTGGCGTTCCACGAGGGGATGGGCTTACGAGACTGGTCGGCCACAAACCGCTACAAAAACCAGGCCATACACTGCTGCGATTCACACCGTAACGACGAACGCACTGTCTCAGGGAACACGACCTTCCTCAACGGAAGCCTCGGCGTCACTACCCAAACCACCAACGGTGCCACCACATCGTTCATCAGGGACCCTGACGGGAAACCGATCAGCATGCGTAACAGTGCTGGTGTCGGTTTCTACTACACAACAGATGCACTTGGTTCGGTCATCCTCCTCACCGACGCCAGTCAGGCAAAGGCAGCAACCTACAGTTACGATGCCTGGGGAAACACCACCCAGTCAGGAGCTCAGGCCGGCAACAACCCCTACCAGCACGTCTCCGGATATAAGGATGCGGCCACCGGCTACACAAAGTTCGGCGCGCGATACTACAACCCAGCCATCGGACGATTCACACAACTGGACCCCTCCGGCCAAGACCCGCATTACAGTTACGCGGGCAACAACCCCTTCAGTAATACTGACCAGACAGACCTTAGCTTCTGGGATGAATTTACTGGCAGCGCTGCGCCTGAACTCTTGGGCGGCGTGGTGGGAGCTTTTGGAGGTTTAGCATCGACCTCTTTTACAAAAACGGTCCCCGGCGCCCTTGCAGGAGCCGGATTCGGGTGTGCTGCAGGAATAACTGACTCAGTAATGGGGAACGATTTGTCAGGTGAGGAAAATACCGCTGGTAGCATAATTGGCAGTCGTGCAGGTGGAGCAGCCGCTGGCCTTTTAGGTTTCAGCGCCGGTAAGCTGTCAAGCCCCAATAAGTTGGACTAGCGAGGATTATTGATGAGTATTCCGACAGCGGTGGGAATAGCAGGTTTCACAGGTGCCTTATGCGTCTTGATTGCTATGTATATTCGCAAAGTACAACATAAAACGCCATCCGGAAATAAGCTACAACTATTATTTTGGGCGTTTCTTTTGATATCTTTTATCGGATATGGAACTCTTTTAGTTAGTGTGTTGTAGCGACTGACGTGCGGAGAGTGTGATACCCCATCAAGCGGACTTGGGGCAGCCAGCCGGCTGCCCCAAGTCCGCTTCAGGCACATTGATAATGACACATCAAGCAGGCACGTTCGTGGACTCTCCCCGGAACGATTCACGTTCGCTGACGTCGGCTCCATCAAAGCTATGGGATTTTTCTACCTGATGTTGGGGCTTTTCTGGCTCGGTATCTCCGTCTTCGCGCGGTGACGGCCTGACAGGGGGAAATCAGAAATGGAACTCATGAAGTTGAGGCTGTTGGCTGAGTTTCAACGGCACGGAGACACTGAGCTGTCGCGCTGGACGGACCCGTTGAGGGACGTGCACGGGACACCCTTGTTATGGTGAGGCCATGGGGCACATTGGGTCATATCTGTGGAAGATTCGGCAACACCTCGGATCTCAACTCGTTCTTCTGCCAGGCGCTCAAGTGCTCGTGCTAGGAGAACAAGGAGGCCATGCTCTGTTCCAGCGCCGAGTGGACAACGGAGTGTGGGAGCTGCCGGCTGGCGGCTGCGAACCTGGCCAGAGTTTCCGAACCGCGGCCGTAGCCGAGTTTGTTTGAGGAAACGGGCATCGTCGCCAAAGCAGAAGACCTTGAACCGTTCGCGAGTCTGTCCGATCCTTCAATTCACACCCTGACCTACCCCAACGGTGATCAGGTTCAAGCCTTCGCTATGTGTTTTGTGCTCGCTAGATGGGAGGGAAACCTGTCAGCAGAAGAGTCCGAGGTGAGTGACCTTGGGTTCTTCCCGCTGGTTGATCCACCCTCTCCCACTCATGTCCCTACTTTAGAAGTGCTGAAGCTGTATGCGCGGTTCCAGGAAACCGGCGTTTTTCAAGCAAATTAGCCGTCGCGGTAGGGAATCCATTGCTGTGCATAAGTGCATGACAACTACATAGGATTTGTGAATGGGTCGTAGACAGCAACACAACGTGGAAGCCGTCCGGGTCGAGATAATTGCCGCAGTAGCGGAGCTACGTGCTGTGGCCCGGGCAGAGCAGGACAAGCAACGAATAGAAGTTGCCGACTGGCTCGACGAGCAATTCATCGATATCGCGGACCCAGGCGTTCTGCTTGAGGCAACGCGAAACGCTCTCACCTTGTACCAAGGCGGGATGGGGTCATTCCAAGATGTCGGCACCGCGATATCGGCGCACGCGGTCAGCCGGCTGCGTAGCGCTCCGGTGCGTGGACTCGATAGCCAAGCTGGCAACTCATCAACGTGCTCATGATGGGTTGGCACCGCCCTGGTGAAGGATCCAGGTGGGGGACCAGCTTACGGACGCTCAGGGGACAATGCCGTCCTCTACAGTCTGATCGTGAATCGTCATGTCGCTGGGGACCGGCTTCGCCTACGAATTAGCTACCGTTCGATTTCAAAAAAGGACCATTAGACAGCCTGTTCAGGTGGCCAGGGTTGAGACTGGTGCTGTGTCTGTAGTAGCTGTAATCGGCTCATCATTCTGAAGGCGTCGGGTCGGTTCTGCGTGGTGGCCCGGAACTCCTCGAGAGTGAGGGGGACCGTATGGTTGTTCGCACATCGGCGTCACAGAGAACGTCGATGACGTTGATAAGCCTCTGTTGCGCCTCCGGGTCAGTGTCGGCAAATGAGGGCAGATCCATCAGCACCCAGTGATTGAACTGCTGCGCCCAGTGCAGATACTCCACGGACGAAGTCTGCGCCCCGCATAACTGCTCGAAGGTGATCCACAGTTCGGTGCCACGATGTGCAACCACGGGGAATCGCCTGCTGCCCGCTATCAACTCCACAGCGTCGGACGATTGCGGGTCCTGCGGGGTGTGGCGGTCCTGCTGAACGCTGGGGTCCGGGCTGATCCATCGCCCACTCCTGAATCCAGTGACCGATGATTGCGGCCTGGCTCTATAGTCTTCGGTTCCCTGGAGCTTGATGATGTCCATGTTGGTCTGGATCAGTTCAATGCCTGGTTCGAACAGGTGATGCCAGATCGGATTGGGCAGCAAGGACGCGGGGGCGTAGTTGGAGCTTGCGAGAAGGAGGACGTTCGTGGCGAAGAATTGTCTCAGGAGCCGTGTTAAAAGCGCGGCGTCTCCAGAGTCATGGACATGAAACTCGTCAAAATACAGGAGTTTCACACCGTCAGTGAGCTCACGGACAGCACTATCGACGGCGCTGGTTTCTCCTTGGTGTTCATGGATGCGGCGATGAAGTTGATCAAAGAATCCGTGGAAGTGGACTCGCCGTTTCGACTGGATTGGGAGTGCATGGAAGTAGGCATCGAGCAGCCAGGATTTACCGCAGCCGGCCTCACCCCACACATAGAGGCCCCGGAGCTGGGCCCGTCTCCACCGGGACGCGAGCAGATCCTCACTGAGTCCGAGAAGCCTGTCCCGTACGAGGGCTTGAGCATTGTCTAACCGAAACCCAGCGCTGGCAGCAGACTCCTCGATAGCTGCTGCCAGGTCAGTTCTTATGCTTTTGCTCCTCGCCACAGGGTTGATTATGCCCTTCACGCACCTGCAACGTGGAAGCAGGTCTACGATCAGATTCCGCTTATTGCAGCAAGTCCTCTTCGGTGCGTGCCTAGGCGCGCAAGACGATCGGCCTACGCGCACGGTTCATGTCGCAAACTGGGGGAGAGCGTCAGTCGCCGGCGAGACGGCCCCGGACCGCCTCTGTCCAGCACCGGCCTTTCCCGTATCCGCCGTCAGGGCCGTAGAGGGTGCCGCCGACCCTGTACGTCACGGTCGACCCGAACCAGCTGACCCTGACCTGGCCATCCCTTGCCGATCGGTCGCCTTCGTCAACCTTCCAGCTGCCAACCCTGTGCGCCACCCCCGAGGGCTCTCCGAGGTACATGACCCCGCTGCCACCCCCGAAAAAAGACGTTTCCTTGGCTATCAGCGTGCAGCCGGAAGAGTTCCTGGACACGACCGTGTAGCCCGCACGGTTCCAGGCATCAGAGACCATGCCGAATACGCAGAACACAGCACAAAGCGCCAGAGGAAACCAGAACCAGCGGTTCTGAAGCTCGGACCATCTGAACGCGTCATCCTCCGGGACGGAACTGCGGGCAGAGGCTTGCACTCCCACGAGGACGGCGGCCCCGGCCAGCAGGGCACCGCCGGCCATCCACCACGGGATGAACTTTCCACCGGCAACAAAAAGAAGTGTCATGAACCCGGGAAAGACAGTCAGGACGCCGGCAATAAGCAGTCCAACGGCTATCCGCGGAAGGACGGCGCTGGCTCCCATCCATTCCCGGACAAGCCCCGCCAACAGTGCAGGAGCGTACGGCTTTTTGCCCATAGATCCCGTGTATCCCTACTTGCGGTGAAAGACGGCGTACTCGATCTCGTCGGCGCGGACCTTTCGCTCACCGTTGAGCTCATCGGACGCCAGGTCGGCCCAGCGGCTGATGAAGGTGCAGTACCGTCCGTACGTGTCCGGATACCAGCCGGCCGTGGGTGCGCCCGGCCAAACCTCATGCAGGTTGGTCACCACGACTTCGTCCAGGATGAAATAGCGGGGCGGAACGCCGGGGCCCTGGGCGAAGTAGAGAAACTTGGTCGAGAACGCCGGACCGAAATAGGCGATCCGGCCCTTGCCGCCGGTGGTGGTCAGGTTGCTGTAGACGTCCTCGGCCGGCTCCCCGCTGCGAACTGCCGTCCACGCGTCCGCGAGCAGCTCGGCTGTCCTATCCTGGTTCTCGGCCAGACCGTCAAGACGCTGGTGCAGGTACGGGGCCTTCCTGCCAAGACCCCAGGCCAGGGAGTAGTAGAGGAGCTGGAATGCGTTCTCCGGAGTGATGTCCCTGGCGCCGATGTCGAAGACGTCCCGGCGGGACACACGCGTCAGTCCCGGGGCCTCCAGTGCGCCTTCCAAAGCGGGCAGACCGCGGGCGGCCAGGGCCTTTTGCCATCGGCTCCCGTCCACTTGTATCGAGTGGCCCATGACAGTTTCTTCGCCGGGCAGGAAGCCGGAAACGTACGACGGCAGCGGGGCATCAGCAGCGATGGGCATGGGGCGACTCTACAGTGTCGGCCAGAATGCCCCCGTTCCGCTTGAGCTGCGCCAGCGTGATAGAAGCCCCAGTTGGGGATCCATTTTGGAACATGTGTCCTCGCACTGTGTCGAAGAAGGCCTGTAGGCGTAGGGCATCATGGGCTAATGGATCCAATCACGATTGCGCGCTCTTATGTTGAGGAAATGCATGCCGGAGCGGAAGCATCAATCCTGGGTGGCAGCGCAGCCTTGGGCTGTTCGACTCCGACATCGGACCTTGACATAGCCATCCTCTATCGAGCTGGTGGCGAGAACTACGCGGAGACCATCCGGTATCGGGGATGGATCGTAGAAGCTTTCATTCACACACCCGAGAGCCTGGCCTTCTGGTACGAGAAGGAAAGGTCAATGCGCTCTGCCATCCTCGGAGACATCTGTGCCCGGGGACTCATACTGACCGACCACGGGCCCGGCATTCAATGGCAAGATGAGGCGCGCCTTTACATGCAGCAGGGCCCCATGCCGTTAACTGATGCCGAACGCGACCTCCGCAGGTACGACCTCAGCTGTTCAATGGATGACCTTCTGGGTTCCAGTTCTCCCGCCGAAACGTTCGCCATCGCCTCGAATGTGTTCCGCCAATCCGCCGAACTGCTGTTGCTCCGGCACCAAAAATGGTTGGGCAACGGCAAATGGATTGTTCGGCGCCTGGAACAGCTGCCCAACGATGAGACCGCATCGGAGCTCTTGGCCTGGGCAGCTTCGACGGACTATGACCCCCAGAAGCTGGCCGGGATTGCTAGAGCTGTACTGGAGCAAAATGGCGGCTACGCTATGGAGGGCTTCTTGCGGGGTGCACGCTAAGGGATCCCTCAACGTGCACGCTTCGTTTCATTCGCCGTTGGCAGTTGTTTCGATCCAATCGGCTGCTTCGTCGGAGAGATAGAAGCACTCGAGTCCGCGATCGCCGATCCACCAAGCGTCCGATGTCATATCGCCACCGACCGCCACGATCTTGTCCACCACATCCGCGCTGACAACCTCGCCGTTGTGCGCGATAAGCCACTCCTGCGTTTCGGGGTCCAATCTTGGCCACCACTCGATCGTCTTCATACAGCAATCATCCATGCAGGTGGGGCCGATCGAAAGCATTCTGCATCGGGATGAACAAGGCGAATTCCGGTCCCGCCTTGGCGCCGGTAAGCCGATCCTGACCGCGACACCTTCCGAACTTCCCCTTGGCAATCGGACACGGATAACGAGACAGGTTCTCCTGGCGTGTCCCATCTCAGCCCCGGTGTCTCTAATTCCATCGTATTCGTGCACGCGCTATTACTCAGCTCCGGTCGGCAACTTCAATGGGAATCCGGCCATACGCTTAGCCCATGGACACGACAACTAATTCTCCTCAACCCGGTCGTTTGCGCTAAGCAAAGGTTATGAAAGTGCTCATCTTTGTGTGCTGGGGGTTGATGCTGTTTCGTCTTATCGCGGTTATCGCCGCGGGGCACAGCGGAACTGCGGGCCGGCATATTCTTCATCTTCTATCAGTCGATGCACCGAATGAGCCTGGGCAAGTACTACATGCTTGAGGGAAAGCGCCTTGCCCTGGTGTTTATGCTGGCTGGCGCCGGCGTATTGCTGCTGGTCCTGAGCACGGGTTTGGACTGATCATTCTGCGCCGGCCAGCGCCCCCCTCGGAAAGTAGCTCCGGGTGGAGTAGCTACTTTCCCGTCCCAGAGGCCTGCGCTCCCGGGCAGGATCTTCTTCTGTTGCCATGATTCAGGCCATGAAGTTGGGACTCGTCCCTCAGGGCGTGCGCGGACGGATTCAAGCCGAGGTTAGAGTCAGCAGCCGTAGGATTCAACCATGAGTTTGTATCAACCTCCGCTGCTTCACCCGGTACACCGGATAGGGGCACGCACCCTTGATTTCCGCCGTCGGGTTGCCTTGATGGCCATCATCAACCGCACCCCGGATTCCTTTTACGACGGCGGGCGAACCTTTGCGCTGGAAGCTGCGGTGGGGGCAGCCCTGCAGGCAGTGCGCGACGGCGCCGACTGGGTGGACATTGGCGGCGTACCGTTTGCGCCGGGTCCTGCCCTGGATGCCGCTGAGGAAGCAGCCCGGGTGGTTCCGGTCATCAGGGCCGTCCGGGAGAGCAGCGACGTGATCATTTCCGCGGACACGTTCCTGCCCTCAGTGGCAGAAGCGGCCATCGAGGCGGGAGCCACCGTCATCAACGACACCACCGGCCTGGCCAATCCGGACCTGGCCCGGGTCGCGGCGGAGGCAGGGGTTCATCTGGTGATCACCCACAGCCTTGCCGCGCCCCGCACCGCATTTCCGCGTCCGCAGTACGCAGACGTCGTCGCCGAGGTGGCGGAGTTCCTGCGCCGCCGCAGCGGGTATGCCCAGGAACTGGGGGTGCCGCCGGAGAACATCATCATTGACCCCGGCCATGACCTGAATAAGAACACCCTCCACTCCCTCGAGCTCACCCGCCGGCTCGCCGAGGTTGCAGAAGTGGGTTATCCGGTGCTGGCCGCGGTTTCCAACAAGGACTTTGTGGGGGAGACCCTGGACGCGGCGAAAGCGGACCGGGTGGAGGGCTCCCTCGCGGCGGGAGTCGCCAGCATCATGAACGGTGCCCGAATTCTGCGGATGCACAATGTCCCCGCCGCAGCTTCCGCCATTCGGATGACCGAAGCAATCCTGGGATGGCGGGAGCCGGCCTATCTGCGCCACAACATGGGCGACGCCAACGAGCCGGCCACGCTCGCATGACCACACCCATCACCGCCGCGGGCTCCGCGGCTGAGCTCACCGACGACGAACTCATGGCGGCCTACGCCTGGGATGCTCCTGCCGGTGAGCCCGTGCGCCCGCACCTTCGGTTCAATTTCGTAGCCTCCGCCGACGGCGCCGCAGCAATCGACGGCCGCTCCGGTGCCCTCGGTGACGGCGCAGACCACCGGGTGTTCGAACTGCTGCGGCGGACCTGCGACGTCATCCTCGTGGGCGCCGGGACGGTGCGCGCCGAGGGGTACGCGGGGGCACTCCTGGGTACCGAGAGCCAAGCCTGGCGCACCGGTCACGGAATGCCTGCCCATCCCGGTTTTGCTTTGGTTTCCGGCACCCTGAACCTGGACCCGGATTCCCCGCTGTTCGAACAGGCTCCGGTCCGGCCCTTGATCCTGACGGCAGCCACCGCCCCCGCGGACCGCAGGGCAGCGCTGGAACGGGTTGGCGACGTCGTCGTGGCGGGGGAGCGGACGGTGGAACCGGAGGCGGCCGCAGCCGTGCTCGCGCAGCACGGCTTTCAGCGGGTGCTCAGCGAGGGCGGTCCGCGGCTCTTCGGATCTTTTCAGACCGCTGGACTGGTGGACGATTTGTGTTTGACGGTCAGTCCGCTGATGGCGGCGGGCAGCGCGCTCCGCATCACGGCGGGAGCGCCCGAGGCAGTGCCCCCGCGCCGGCTGGAACTGGCACATGTCCTCCGCGGCGGCGACACCCTTCTCCTGCGGTATCGCCGCCCAGCAGGCCGGAACCCCGAAGAGGCTCAGACCAGCTCCAGCCCCTCCGCCACCACCTGACCGCGGTGGATGATGGTTCGGCCCGGCAGCCTGTCCATGACCGCCGCAGTCACCGTTTCACCTTCAACCAGGACCAGCTCGGCGGGGTCTCCCACCTCGAGTCCGGGGCGATCTCCCTCGGAGGACAGCCGTCGGGCCTGCGGGTCGATCACGCTGGCTCCGCCGATGGTGGCCACCGCAACGCAGTGTTCAATCAGCTCGTCGGACCGGAACTTGCTGGTGAAAGCAAGCTGCCAGGTGCGGTCCAGCATGTCCGCATTCCCGTACGGGGACCAGTAGTCCCGCTGTCCATCCTGCCCCAGGCCCACTCGGACCCCGGAAGCCGCGAGCTGCCGCAGGGGCAGCGGTGCCCCGGCAGGCGCGACCGTGGACATGGAGATGTCCAAAGCGGCCATCTCTTCGAGAAGGTCCCGGAGCTGGCTGTCGGGCAGTTCCGCCAAACCGTAGCCGTGCGAAATGGTCACCAGTCCCTGCATGCCGAGGGCCTTAGTGCGTTCCAGGATCAGTTGGGCGCTGAACAGGCCCAGCTGGCCGGGCTCGTGCAGATGAATATCCACCGGAACGCTGTATTTCTGGGCGAGGCCGAAGACGATATCCAGGTGCCGGACCGGATCCCGGTCAAGGGCACAGGGATCGATGCCGCCCACGACGTCGGCCCCCAGTTTCAGGGCCTCCTCCAGGATGTCCGCACTGCCCGGTTCACGAAGCAGGCCGGCCTGCGGGAACGCTATCACCGCAACATCGGCCCGGTCCCGGTGGGTTTCACGGGCAGCCAGAACGGCCTCAAACCGCTCCAGCCCGGTGTCGGTGTCAACCTGGGCATAGCTGCGAACCCGGGTGGTGCCGCGGGCAATCATCGCCGCCAAACAGGTGGCGGCGCGGTCGGCAATGGATGTCTCTGCGTTGCGCCAGTTGTTCCTGTCATTGAGCATCATGTTCCATACCCCCGCAGATCCGGTGTGCGGGCGGAATGGCAAGCCAATCCGGGTGGAATCAAGGTGCACGTGGGCGTCGGAAAAGGAGGGCAGCAGGATTCGTCCGTGGCCTTCGACGACGACGGCGTCCGCCGGTTCGGCGGGACCTGAGGCAGCGGGCGTCACAGCGGCGATCACTCCGCCGTCCAGCACCAGGTCAGCGGCCTCAGCTCCCCAGGGCCGGGCGTTACGGAGAATAACGGTCACTGACGAACTCCTCTGGCCAAAAGGTCGTAAGCTCCGTTGGCGCAGGGGGCCCGGAACAGGCCTCCCTCCACGGTGGATGATGCCCAGATATTCACGCAGATGCCTTTCGATCAGTGACGCTGAGGTGATATGCCCGCCAGTGTAACTGGCTTTTTCAGAGCTCAGCTGACACTGCGCTGGGGTCGACACCAAATACCCCTGCCCGATTCTGGAATACCAAGTGCGCATATTTTGGTATTTACCCCTGAAGGAGTGCATTCTTGGCATACCAAAGAGTTGTTGGAGGCAAAAGGAAAGGGGCCCTGTGGAGAACCAGAAACTGGAAACCAGCCTGTCGGAACAAGTGGCGGACGCACTCCGCGAGCGGATCCTTTCGGGACGGATTCCCGCCGGGAGCAAGCTTAATGAACGTGAACTCTCCGCGGAGCTGCAGGTCTCCCGCATTCCCCTGCGGGAAGCGCTTCCTCTGCTGGAGGCAGAGGGATTTATTCATTCCGAAGCCCGCCGCGGAAGTGTGGTGCACACCTTCACGCTGAGGGACGCGGAGGAAGTGTTCGACCTTCGCCTGCAACTGGAGCCCTTCGCGGCTGCCTGCGCCGCCCGCCGCGTGGCCGCCGGAGCCAGCGCCGAGGAGCTGCTGGCGGAGCTGGAGTTCGCCCGCACCGGAACTCCGGGCGAGGAAGCCTCGGGGCGCAACTCCGACCTGCACGAGGGAATTGTCCGGTTGGCCGACCATGACCTGCTCCGGCGGTTGTCCAGCCTGCTTAACGGCCGAGTCCGCTGGCTGTTCCACCTGACTCCCGGCCGCGATACACCGGGGATGTGGGAAGAGCACGCCGAGCTGGTCCATGCCATTGCCGCCGGCCGACCGGCCCTGGCCGAAGCTTTGGCCGGAGCTCACGTGGAGCGGGGGCGGGCTGCCTCCCTGCCGTACCTGCGGGACCGGCTGCCGGATGCCGCGGTGCCGCGCACTGCGCGGCGCACCAGGCCTGCAGCCCGAAGCTAGACAAACACCCAAGAACCAAGACCTCGATCTTGACCCTTCAGCCCCCGAAACCATCCTTCAGCCCGCCCCGAAGCCGGAACATTCTTTAGCCGGGCATCGCCAACCGTCCGAGGTACCCATGACGCTCATCCTGACCGCTTCAGATCTTGAAACCCTGGCTAACATGCCGGCCACCATCACCGCAGTCGAACAGGCTTTCGCAGCCATTTCCACCGGTGAGGCTTGTCAGCCGGCTCCCACCTCCATGCAGCTGCCCTCCTCTGAGGGGCGCTACCTCGTGATGGCCGGTCTCGCCGACGCGCAGCGGCTGGCCGGAGCGAAGCTCCTTTCGGACATTCCGGGGAATCTCGACGTCGGCTTGCCCAGCCAGCGCTCCAGCATCGTGCTGGCGGATCAGCAGACCGGAGAGACACTGGCCCTGTTGGATGGCCGGGTGCCTACGCGGGTGCGGACAGCAGCAGCGAGTGCGGTGGCCAGCAAGCATCTGGCCCGACCGGACAGCACCACCCTTGGACTAGTTGGCGCAGGTGCCCTCGCCGTTGCGCATGTCGAAGCAATGCTGGCTGTGCTGCCTATCGACACCGTCATGGTGTGGTCACGCAGCAGCGCCACCGTTGAAGCATTCCGGACCAAGGTATCGCACCAGCCCGTCACGGTCCTCGCTGCATCGACCGTCCAGGAAATAGTGGAGGGCGCAGATGTTCTCTGCACGCTGACGCCGTCGGTGGACCCCCTGGTGCGGGGCGAATGGCTCCGCGCGGGCGGGCACATAAACGCCGTAGGGGCGCGTCCCCGGCCCACCCACCGTGAGATCGATTCCGCCGGCATCGCTCGGTCCAGTCTCTTCGTGGACAGCATCGCCACCGCCACGGAGAAATCGGGAGACCTGTTAATGGCAGTCGGGGAGGGGGTCATATCGCTGGACCACGTCCAGGGAGAACTGGGCC
The DNA here is from genome assembly GCF_044762205.1 of Arthrobacter sp. NPDC097144. Lineage (NCBI taxonomy): Bacteria > Bacillati > Actinomycetota > Actinomycetes > Micrococcales > Micrococcaceae > Arthrobacter > Arthrobacter sp. NPDC097144. Next base: position 15,889 of record NZ_JBIWDW010000005.1, read on the forward strand.
GCGTTATTGCTGGGCAGATTCCCGGCCGCCGGAGCGAAACAGAGATCACCCTTTTTGATTCCGTGGGCATCGGCATGCAGGACGTCGCCATCGGTCGTCTCCTCTACGACGCGGCGCTCCAGCAGGGACTTGGCCTGGACGTCAACATGGCAGGGTGATCTTGGCGGCGGGCGGGACCAGCGCCTAGGTGTAACTCTTGCCGTGATGGTGATGGGCGAGCCCGGGAACGGGCGCACTTCGATCCAGTCCTGCAGCGGCTTCCCGCCGGCGGCCGGCCGCCGCCGTCGTACCGGCCAAAGATGCCCTCCGGCGAGACGGCCTGCCCATCGGTGAACTGTGAACTCGCCGCTGGCCTGCCGCCGGTCGGCTATAGGACCGGTGTCCAGACGCGCATCGGCTGCGGTCCGCGGTTAGCCCACGCATAATACGGAATGGCGGTGAGCTGGAGATCTCCGCTGACCCGGGGCGGGGTCCCGTCCAGAGGTACATAGGGTGAGCGCGCCTCCGCCGGCGGGTTGCCCGCCCCGCCGGCGGCGGACAAGACTGTGATGCCGCCCAGCAAATCAGGGTGGTGCTGTGCCGTGATCGGCGCCTCCGGTGACAGGAACAGGAAATCGACGGGCGCCGTCTGGTCTTCCTGTTCCAGTGCGTAGACCAGGGGTCCGTATTCGATGGCCGCGCAGCCGCGGACGGCATCGATCCGCGGGTCTGCCGCGGTCAGCCGCGGTTCCAGAGGCACCTGCAGCAGCACTTCATCACCGCTGCGCCAGATTCGTTCCACGCGGGCATACGTTCCCGCGTCAACGGCACGACCCTCAAGCGTTGCGCCCCGTGCCCAGGACGGCACTCGAAGTTCGATGGCCGTAGCGGCGGCCGGAGCAGATTCCACCCGAATCCGTATTGCCCCGTCCCAGGGATAACCGGTTTCCACCGTCAGATTCAGGCCGGCTGCCTGGACAATGGAGGGAGCATATTGGTGGATCTGCACGGTGGGGATCTCCGGTTCCCCGGCGGCGACCGTCGCCATATAGGCATCAAGGCTGGAGAGGGTGCGCATGATGTTGGGTGGACAGCATGCGCAGTCAAACCAGCCGCGGCGTCCATGGGCGGGGCTGCGGTTCTCCTCCGGTGAGGCGTCCCCGCGCAGCTGCAGCGGATTGACGTAAAAGTACTCGGTGCCACTCAGGGATACGCCGGCAAGGAACCCGTTCAGGAGCATCCGTTCAATCTGGTCGGCGTAGCCGGGGCTGCCGGTGGCCAGCAGCAGGCGCCAGGCCAGCTGTACTCCACCGATCGCGGCGCAGGTTTCCGCGTAACCGCGGTCCGTGGGAAGTTCATATGGGTCCCCGAAGGATTCTCCTTCCCAGCGTGACCCGAGTCCGCCGGTGATGTACTGCTTGGACCGTTCCATGGACTCGTACTGGATTTCCAGCGCCTGCAGCAGGTCATGATCGCCGGTTTCCAAGGCCACGTCGGCGGCACCGGCGGCCAGATAGACCGCACGGACGGCGTGGCCCTCCACAGTGTCGGCATCCCGCACCGGAACCCGATCGGAAAAATAGGTGGGCTCTTTGCCGTAGGAGGCCATCAGCCCGTGGCCGCGTGCATCCACGAAGTACTGGGCCAGGGTGAGGTAGTCCGGGGTTCCGGTTTCCCGGTACAACTCCACCAGCGCCGTTTCGACGACGGGGTGCCCGTCGATGTCGTGCCGTTTGTCCGGCCCGAACGTGTTCACCAGGTGGTCGGCGGCCCCGACCGCCACATCCAGCAGTTCCCGGGAGCCCGTCGCCCGCACCTGGGCGACGCCGGCCTGGATCAGGTGGCCCATGCAGTAATGCTCGTGGCTCCAGGGCAGATCCCGATAACGTTCTCCCTCGCGGATCTGCACCACGGAATCGATATAACCGTCCGGCGCCTGCGCCCGGGCGACGATCCGCGTGAGCTCGAGCTGGTCGTGAAGAAGGCCCTCATCGCCGGAACGTGCGTATTCCCAGGCGGCCGCCTCCAGCCATTTGTAGACATCCGAGTCGGCGAATACCGGCCCAACGGCTTCGCCTTCGGCTGTTCCGGCGGCAATTTCCAGGTTGCGAATGTTGCCTGCCGAATGCAGGCGTGCCAGGCCCTGGGGTATTGAGGCGCCGCGGTTTGCTTCGGCCCGCTGGTGCCACAATCCGCCGGTGATGCGTGCTTCACCGATAGCCAGGGGGCGCAGTGACACTGCAGCGGAACCGGTGGGGACTGCGGGACCGTTGGCAGAGCCTGAGGTGGTGCTGACTGTCATTTTCTCTCCATTGAGATGGCAGGAATGTGTCATTTGGGAACGCACCTTAGGCTACGACGATTGGGCGGTGATGTCGCTGGCCGGGCACCCCGAGATTTCTTTCGAGTACCTATGTCCATTACTGCACTAATGGACTAGCGTCAGGGCATGTTCACAGGTGAGGGGCCGATCTTCCAGCAGCTCGCGGCCCGGGTTGCTGACGACATCGTGTCCGGAACCTATCCGGAGGAGACCGCGGTGCCCTCGGCCACCGACTTCGCCCTGTTCCACCAGATGAATCCCGCCACTGCCAGCAAGGGCGTGAACATGCTCGTGGACCTGGGCGTGCTCTACAAGAAACGGGGCATCGGAATGTTTGTTGCAACCGGAGCACGGAAGATCCTCCTGACCCGGCGGCGCGAGGAGTTCCGCCAACAATTTCTGCAGCCCCTTCTCCAAGAAGCCGCGGTTCTGGATATCACGCCCGCCGAACTGCATTCGATGATTGATGAGGAACAGGACCCGGTATGACTAACGCAATCGATATCCGCTCCGTGAGCCGCATATTCGGGCGCTCGACGGCGCTGGAGGACGTCACCCTCAGCGTGCCTGAGGGTGCAATCTGCGGGCTCCTTGGCAGGAACGGTGCCGGCAAAACCACCATCATGTCACTCCTCGCGGGCCAGGACCGGCCCAGCTCGGGCACGGTGGCGGTGTTCGGGGAAAATCCCTTTGAAAATGAAGCGGTCCTGTCCCGCGTCAGCTTCATCCGTGACAACCAGCGCTACCCCGATGGTTATCTGCTGCGCCATGTGCTGCGAATCGCCCCCGAATTTGCGCCTGATTGGAGCGCGGACGTTGCTGCCGAACTGGTGGAGGGACTCCGCATTCCCGACAAAACCCCGATCAGGAAATTCTCCCGGGGGCAGTTATCCTCCGTCGCCATCGTTTTGGCCCTGGCCTCCCGCGCGCCCCTCACCCTGCTTGATGAGCCGTACCTCGGCCTTGACGTCACGGCGAGGGCGCTGTTTCACAACATACTTCTCCGCGATTACACGGAACATCCCCGCACCGTGATCCTCTCCACGCACCTCATCGAGGAATCCGAAGCCCTCTTTGACCGTGTGGTGATTGTTGACCGCGGCCGGATATGCGTCGATTGCGGCAGCGAAGAAACACCCGGCCTTGCCCTTACCGTCAGCGGGTCCGCCGAAGCGGTGGAGCGGCTTTCAGCCGGCAGGACGGTCCTCCTGTCCCACACGGTCGGAAACCTGAAATCAGCAACAGTAAGCGGAACGGCCGACGAAGAATTCCATGCCCAGGCACGTACGCTCGGAGCCACAACGTCGCCGGCGACCCTGCAGGAACTGGTTGCCGGTTTCGGAGCCGGCACACCGGAACCGGTTCAGATTCAGAAAGGGGCACGCGCATGAGCGCCGTCGTCTCGACCATCAAATTCCACCTCAACCGGAGGACGGAAACCTTCGTCGTGCCCCTGGCCATCGCAGCTGCGGTCGCCGTCATCTCGGTTCTCATCGCACTGGTCTTCTGGCGCTCCGGCAGCCAGCCGGGTACACAGGGATGGATTCAGGGATCACAAAGCAACCCGGGCATTGTGTACGCCCTGGTGGGATTCTTCGGCTATCTCGGTGTAGCGAGCGTCGCAACAACCTTCCCGTTCGCCTTGGCTCTGGGCGCCACCCGGCGGGCTTTCGTGGCGGGCACCTTCATCTGGAACGCCGTCACCGCCGCCTACGTCGCGCTGATTCTGGCAGCACTGAATGCCGTCGAAATCGCCACGGATCACTGGTTCGCCGGCTTCTATATCTTCGACATCCATGTCCTCGGAGGCGGCGACCCACTGCGCCTGCTGCCCATCGTCTTCCTCGGAGTACTGGCGACCCTGACGATCGGGGGAGTCTTTGCCGCGGCGTGGGTGCGCTTCGGCGCACGTGGTCCCCAACTTCTTGCGGCCGTCGTCGTCCTCGCCCTGCTGGTGGCGGCAATCATCCTCGTACCCCAGGCGGCAGCAATTGCCGCGGCCTTCCGCCTCTGGTGGCTCATGGCCGCAGCCATCGGTGCGGTTGTGCTTTCGGCCGCCGGAACGTGGCTGCTGTTGCGGCCCGCCACCGTCCGGTGATCGGAGCATGAGCGCGGGCTCCCACATTTGGTGACAGGCCGGATCAACACAACCGTAGGACCCGTTTCGCTGTGACGTAGCGGCGACGTTGCCCCGTCAGGATTTCCGGCACGACCGCCGGTGCTAGCGTGACTCCACGGCTGGCCTCCGCCACCCGGAAACCAGCACAAAGGAGTGCACCGTGAGACCACCAACTACTCTGTCCGGTGTCATTATGGCCGGCCTTTTAGCTGCCGCTCTGAGTTTTCCAACCGCCGGTGCGGCAATGACAGCTCAAACTGATCCGGACACCACCCCCGGGGATGAAGCAAGTTCCAGCGCTGTGGAGCCCAACGGCGCCGCCGGCGGCTCCCATTCCTCACCGCGGTGGACCGGCAGCTGGGCAGCGGCCATGACACCGGCCGGCACCCAGGACACTGTTTCCGGAGCAGGGTTTACCGACACCACCCTCCGGCAAACGGCGCATTTGTCCGTCGGCGGATCCAGCTTCCGCATCCGCATCAGCAACGATTTCGGAACCACCGCGCTGGAGGTTGGATCGGCTACGGCATATCCCGGCTCCGCCGCTGCGGATCCGGATCCCGGCCGGCTTCGCCAGGTGACGTTCGACGGCGCCGCATCAGTGACCATTCCCGCGGGCGCCGAGTGGGTCTCCGATCCGGTGCAGCTGCCGGTCAACAGCGATTCCGACCTGACGGTCAGCCTGTATCTGCCCGGGCCCACGGGACCGGCGTCCGTCCACAGCCTGGGAATGGCGACGTCGTACCGTGCTGCAGGCGACGCCACAGCCGGCCCGTCGGACTCCTATGAAGAGCTGGACACCTCACGGTACTTCCTGGAAGGGGTGGATACGACGTCGAACGCGCTTGGCTCGGTGGTGTTCTTTGGTGACTCCATCACTGACGGATACGCCTCGACCGTCGATGCCAATCTGCGGTACCCGGACCAGGTGGCGGACCGGCTGCTCCGCCGGCCCGAGGGCAGGCAATGCGGTGTCATTAACTCCGGCATCAGCGGTAATCGCGTATTGGAGGATGCCGGTACGGCCGGAGTCTCCGCACTGTCACGTTTCGAGGACGACGTCATCGACCAGACCGGCGTGCGGACTGTGGTTCTCCTGGAGGGGATCAACGACATAGGCCAATCGGCGGGAGCCCTGGATTCTGCCTCACTGATCGCCGTTTACCGGCAGTTCATCGAGCGTGCCCGTGAGCACGGCATCAGGGTGGTGGGTGCCACCCTCACTCCCTACCGCGGTGCCGGGTATTACAGCGACGCGGGTGAGCAGGACCGCCGGGCTGTGAACTCCTGGATCCGCACCTCGGGAGAATTCGATGCCGTCATCGACTTCGACGCAGTGGTGCGCGACCCCCGCGACCGCAGCCGCCTCCGGCCCCAGTTCGACCCGGGTGACCACCTGCACCCCAACGACGCAGGCTACGCGGCCATGGCGTCAGCGGTTCGCATCCAGGACATTTGCCGCCGCTAGCGACGCCGACTCCGGTAACAGATTCGACGTGGGGCTGCCTGAAAGGGCGGCCCCGCCGTCGTTAAACTGCCGCCGTGCCCTGATGTTAGGCCGCGGTGTCCTTGATGACGGTGTAGGAGGCCACCGCGTTGGGTGCCTGCATCCCCGGGGCCTGGTCATCGGAGTGCGAGGCCTTGAAGGAATCCGATTTCAGCCACGCGAAGAAATCCTCCTTGGAATCGAACTCCATGGTGGACAGATAGGTGTTGCTCTTTCCTTCGGGGCGCATCAGCGTGCTTCGGCTCAGCCCAGGCACCCCTTCGAGGTTGGCCATGCTGTCGACAAAAGCCTTTTCGAAGGCCTCGGCGGTCTCGGGGCCCACTTCCAAAGTGTTGACCACTACGTACATTTGTGTCCTTCCAGCTGATCCGGGACAGACCGTTCTGTCCGGCGAACAACATCATACCGACACAGTGTCAGGAAAGGGTCAATCAGCAATGCCCAATCAGCAATGCAACGAGCCCCGTGAAGTCGGCGCGGGCCGCACCTGCACTGTCCGCCAAAGGCGGGCGAGCAGCCGCCGGTCAGGTGGCAGCCGGAGTGTCCTGGTTGCGGAGATGCGCCTGGATCACATCGCGCACACCGGTCCACGTGTGCGGACCGTAACGCTCGTTGTCAACATGCCGCAGCTTCGCCTGGCCACTGAACATGCTGGCGAAGTACTGCATCCCCTGCCATGCCGGGAACGTCTCATCAGAGGTCCCGGATACTCGCCTGATGATCCTGCTCATCGCTGAAAGAGTTCCGGCGGTGCCGGCCCACTGCAGTTTGAACGGTGTCCCGGTCAGCTCGGTCATGGTCCGGCTGACGTCCCGGGCTGAAACCTGCGTACCCGCAACCTCGACCGTACGGGGAGCGTCGTCGTCAACGGCTGCGCGAGCGGTCACCCGGGCGACGTCATCCTTGGTCGTGAAGTCGAGGACCTGATCGGCGGAGGACCAGAACAGGACTCTTCGACGGTCGAAGAGAATCAGCGGTGCCTCCCCGGTGAGCAGATCAGTAAACATGCCGTTCAGAATTGAGGTCGTCCGGATAGGCGCGGCGTCAAGGTCCGCAGCGAACTCCCGGCGGAGTTCGAAGTTGCGATTGCTCCCGGGGGTGATCGGACGGTAGTCGGCGGAGTAGTCCGACGGGATGAACCGGGGTGTCCCGGCAGAAACCGCCGCCCTCAGCAGGGCGCGCTGGGCATCAATGATCACGGGCCGGGTGCCGCTGACGGCTGACAGGACGACATCAACCCCGTCGAGGGCAGAGACGAGGGCGGTGTGGTCGGAATATGCGGCTGTGACGATCTCTATGCGGTCGTTGTCTCCAAAGAGCGCCTCAGCCGTGCCGGTGCCCGGCCGGGTGAGGACGCGAAGCCGGACATCATGGGAAAGCAGTTCTCGGACGATCCGCCGGCCAAGGTCGCCCGTGGCACCGGCGACCAGGATGGTGCTGCTCATTGAGGCTCATTCCGTTCAGGGGTTCGGCGCAGGGGGCATCTACCCGGCCACTCGGCTCTGCCGATTCTTACCGCTTCGAATGGAACGGCGCAACCGCAAGGTCACACCCCGACCCCCGATTCCACCCCACACCGCGCCAACGCGTACCCTTGACCTGTGAAAACCTTTGAAGACCTCTTTGCCGAGCTGAGCCAGAAAGTTCAGGACCGCCCCGCCGGGTCACGCACCGTGGCCGAATTCGAGTCGGGCGTGCATGGCATCGGTAAGAAGGTTGTTGAGGAGGCCGCCGAAGTGTGGATGGCCGCCGAATACGAATCCGATGCCGAATGTGCCGAAGAAATCTCGCAGCTGTTCTACCACCTCCAGGTCCTGATGCTCGCCAAAGGCCTGACCCTGCAGGACGTTTACAAGCATCTCTAGCCGCGCGCTGACTTTTCAGCGTGTGGCCCGCCGGTCGAATTTCTCCCTTCAGCAGTGACAAACTTCCAGCGAAAGATGCTTCCCATGCTCCGTGTAGCCGTACCCAACAAGGGTGCCCTGTCCGAATCCGCCTCCGCCATGCTCAACGAGGCGGGCTACCGCCAGCGCCGCGACAGCCGCGAACTGGTCATGGTGGACCCGGACAACGACGTTGAATTCTTCTTCCTCCGCCCCCGCGACATCGCCGTGTACGTCGGCGCCGGCACGCTCGACGTCGGCATCACCGGCCGCGACCTCTTCCTGGACGCCCAGGTGGAGGCCGAAGAGCTGATGAGCCTGGGCTTCGGCGCCTCCACTTTCCGTTTCGCCGGTCCGGTGGGCGACTTCGATTCCATCGACCAGCTCGAGGGCAAGCGCCTGGCCACCAGCTATGACGGCCTGCTGCGCGATTACCTCGCCGAGCGCGGCATCAACGCCTCGGTCGTCCGGCTCGACGGAGCCGTGGAATCATCCGTGCGCCTGGGCGTCGCGGACGCAATCGCCGACGTCGTCGAAACCGGCACCACCCTGCGCGCCGCCGGCATGGAAATTTTCGGCGACCCGATCCTGAAATCCGAGGCCGTGCTGATCGGCCGCAGGGACGCCGAGCACCCGGCCGGCCTGGACGTGCTGATCCGCCGCCTGCGCGGCGTACTGGTCGCCCGGCAGTACGTGATGATGGACTACGACGTGCGCCGGGATTTGGTGGAGCGCGCCGCCGCCCTCACTCCGGGCCTGGAATCGCCCACCGTTTCCCCGCTGCAGGACACCGACTGGGTGGCCGTGCGCTCCATGATCAAGCGCACCGACACCAACCGGATCATGGACGAGCTGTACGAGATCGGCGCCCGCGCCATCCTGGTCAGCACCATCCACGCCTGCCGGATCTAGGGAGAACACCATGAGTGTTGCCATCCGCGTCATCCCCTGCCTGGACGTCGACGCCGGCCGCGTGGTCAAGGGCATCAATTTTGAGGGCCTGCGCGACGCCGGGGATCCGGTGGAGCTCGCCCACCGCTATGACAAAGCCGGTGCCGATGAGCTGACCTTCCTGGATGTCACGGCGTCCTCGGGGGAGCGGGACAACGTGTTCGACGTCGTCTCCCGGACCGCGGAGGAAGTGTTCATTCCGCTGACTGTGGGCGGGGGAGTGCGCGGCATCGCGGATGTTGACCGGCTGCTGCGCTCCGGCGCGGACAAGGCTTCGATCAACTCCGCCGCCGTCGCCCGCCCCGACGTCATCGACGAAATCACCCGTCACTTCGGTTCGCAGGTTCTGGTGCTCTCCGTGGACGCGCGGCGCACGCACGACGGCGCTACGCCGTCGGGCTTTGAAATCACCACCCACGGCGGGCGCCGGGGAACCGGAATCGACGCCGTCGCCTGGGCCAGGGAAGCGGCAGACCGCGGCGTGGGGGAGATCCTGCTGAACTCCATCGATGCCGACGGCACCCGCGAGGGTTTCGACATCGAGATGATCCGCGCCGTGCGCGCCGCGGTGAAGGTTCCGCTGATCGCCTCCGGGGGAGCCGGCAAGCCCGAGCACTTCCCGGCAGCCGTGATCGCCGGGGCTGACGCCGTGCTGGCCGCCTCGGTGTTCCACTTCGGTCCCGACGACGCCATCCACCAGGTCAAGCAGGCCATCCGTGAGGCCGGGTTCCCCGTCCGCTAGCTCTTCCTCCCCCCCCGAGATGGCAGTAGGTTTGCTTCCCACCGCAGGGAAGGACCCCGACATCCCAAACGCCCGGCCATAATCAGGGCAATGCGTTGCGGGAATTGAAATAAAAAGCGCGACCGGGAAAAAA
>NZ_JBIWDW010000005.1:25535-324438 GCF_044762205.1 Arthrobacter sp. NPDC097144
CGATTTATCTTCCGCCCCCCCCGATTGGGGAGTAGGTGTCCTTCCCAGCGCTGGGAAGGACACCTACTGCCATCTCGCGGGGCATGATGCTGGCCAAGGCGTGGCGTCATTGGCATGAATCGGCGCTCCGGGAAATAAATCACGACGGTGCCGACTTGTGCTTTAAGTGCCCTCCGGCACTGTTTTCCCCCACAGCATGGAGATATATGTCTACCGCACGCGCTTATGCCGCCACCTCGCCCACCGATGACCTGGTTCCCACCACCATCGAACGGCGCGACGTCGGCGCCCATGACGTCCTGATCGACATCGCCTACGCCGGTGTCTGCCACTCTGACATCCACACCGTCCGCGGCGAATGGGGCCAGATCAAGTACCCGCAGGTGGTGGGCCACGAAATCGTGGGCACCGTTGCCGAGGTTGGCGCCGAAGTTACCCGCCACAAGGTTGGCGACCGCGTGGGCGTTGGCTGCATGGTCAACTCCTGCCGCGAGTGCGAGAACTGCAAGGCCGGCATGGAAAATTACTGCCTCAAGGGCAACACCGGAACCTACACCAGTGTGGACCGCGACGGCAGCATCACCCAGGGCGGGTACTCCACGTCCATCGTGGTGGTTGAGGACTTCGTTCTCAGCGTTCCCGAGAGCATCCCGTACGAAGCAGCCGCCCCGCTGCTCTGCGCCGGCATCACCACCTACTCGCCCCTGGCCCACTGGAACGCGGGCCCGGGCAAGAAGGTTGCCGTCGTCGGCATGGGCGGACTCGGCCACATGGCCGTCAAGATCGCCGCCGCGATGGGCGCCGAAGTGACCGTGCTGTCACAGTCGCTGAACAAGCAGGAAGACGGCCTGCGTTTCGGTGCCGAGCACTACTACGCGACGAGCGACGCCGGCACCTTCGAGAAGCTGGCCAACACCTTTGACCTGATCATCAACACGGTCAGCGCTCCGGTGGACATGCAGCAGTACCTGTCGCTGCTGCGCCTGGACGGGACCATCGTCAACGTGGGCGCTCCGCCCGAGCCCCTGCCGATCTCCGTGTTCAGCCTCATGGGCAACCGCCGTTCCTTTGCCTCCTCCGGCATCGGCAGCATCGGCGAAACCCAGGAAATGCTGGACTTCTGCGCCGAGCACAACATCGCGCCGGAGATTGAACTGATCGACGCCGCCGAAATCAACACCGCCTACTCGCGCGTGCTGAAGTCCGACGTGCGCTACCGCTTCGTCATCGACGCGTCGACCATCTAACCCTTTAGCCGGCGGTATTCAGCCGGCAGGAAAAAGGCACCCCGCCGTTTGGCGGGGTGCCTTTTGCGTTTGGCTCACCCTTGGCGGAAGCGTACTCAGGCTGCCGGTTGGCGGTTCACCAGCAGCGCAACCAGTTCGTCCAGGGTGCCCTCGCCCATGAATCCGTCGCGGGCACCGCGGGTAATGTCCAGGTGGTAGCTGAGCCCGTCACCGGCCAGCAGCGCCAGCTTGGCCAGCGCGGGATCTCCCAGCGCTTCCACCAGCAGGGCATACCAGCGGTCGCGTCCGGAGCGCAGGACCTGGGCGGCTTCTTCATTCCCGCTCTGAGCCAGGCGCGTTGCAGCCACCACCATGCGTTCCAACGGGGATGCTTCGTCCAGCGACGAGGCCAGGTAATAGTGCACTGCGCGTTCGGGCGCCTGCGCCATGGCTGCGACGTCGTCATCGATCAGGGTGCGCAGCCGGCTGACGAGCCCGGCATCCAGGGCCTGCCGTGAGGGAAAGTGATGCAGCAGCCCGGCCTTGGACAGCCCGCAGTGGCGGGCGGTTGCCTCGATGGTCGCGTCGTGGAGTCCCTGTTCGGAAAGCAACGCGACGTAGGAATCGATGATGTTGTCCTGCTTGCTGCCTGTGGTCATTTACAGTGGTTCTCCGGAAATAAAAGCGGCGGCGCACCCCTCGGGTTGCGGAGGAAGTGCGCCGCCGACGCTCAGGTTCTGCTGGTCTGGTCTACTTCTCGACGATACCCCACGCCGATCCGTAGCCTGCGGGCTCTTCGGCAGCCAGAAGCTCCAGGAAAGGCTTCGCGTCGAAGGCCTCGGGGCCCAAAACGCCGGCGCCCTTCCAGACGCCGTCGGCCAGCAGTTCCAGGGCGATCACCGGGTTGATGGCGGTCTGCCAGACCACTGCCTGCGAATCGTCGCGCTTCATGGTCTCTTCATTGTCCGCCACATGGTAGAGGTAGCGTGAGCCCTTCGAGCCGTCCTTCAGGACACCGCTCACCAGGACACCGGCGCAGGTTTTGCCCTTCATGAGGGGGCCCAGGGAAGCGGGATCCGGAAGGCAGGCGGCGACGACGTCGCGCGGGGACACCTGCTGGCCGCGCACGGTGACGGGTTCGGTGGAGTCCAGGCCCAGCTTGTGCAGGGTCCGCAGCACCTCGATGAATTCGTTGCCCAGTCCGTACTTGAAGTCCACCCGCTTGGCGTCGATCCAGCGCGGCATCAGGGACACTTCTTCGTGTTCAACGTTCACGCATTCAACTTCGCCGATTCCCTCGGGGAATTCGAAGGTAATGGGATCCGAGAACGGTTCCGCGGCAAACCAGCCGCCCTTGTCCTTATCGAAGAGCACCGGGGGATTGAGGCATTCCTCAATAGTGGTCCAAATGGAGAAGGAGGGGGCAAAGTCGTAGCCCTCGACGGTGAGGTTGGCCCCGTCCCGCACGCTGATTTCTTCGATTTCGTCGAACAGTTCGTCGGCGGCATAGCGCGCGAGGACATCGGAGAGCCCGGGCTCCACGCCAATGCCCACCAACGCCAGCTGTTCGTCCTGCGCCCACTGGTCGGCGACGGCGAACTGGTCGTCACCCAGCATGACGTGGGTCTTGGTGAAGGGCTCTTCTGCATGCCGGACGGACAGGCTCATGGCCATGTCCAGGTAGGTTACCCCGGCGGTTTTGCAGGCGTTGAAGATCGGCATGACAAAGCGGGGATCGACGGCGTTGAGCACGTGCGTGGCCTTGCTGGACGAAATAAGTTCCACCAGGCTTTCCTCGCTGGAGGCATCCACCTGGGCGGCGCTGTACCGGGGATCTCCGATGGTTCCGACCAGTGCTTCCGGGCGGGAGGCGTCGTAGTCCGCGATGGTCATCCGGTCGAAGAAGGGACGGCGGGAGGCGATGCGGGCTGCGGCGGATCCAACGCCGCCGGCGCCGATGATGAGAATATGCATGATTCCTTGCTTTCCTTGGATAGGGATATGGAGTGGGGGATTGCGGGTTGGAAGGTGCTTAGTGCTCGGGGACCAGAACGGGGGTGTCTGCGTTGAGCGACCGGCCCTCAAAGTAGTCCCGTGCCGCCGGCCTCCGTGACCAGACGGCCATCACGGCAAGGCCTGCGGCGAGGGAGCCGACGCCCATGACAAAGGTGCCGCTCACTCCCAGCACGGTGGTGGTCCCGTATTCCGGATCCAGCATGCTGACCGCGGAGAAGAGGAACACTGCGGTCATCATCAGTCCGCCAATGAGCGGCATGGCGAAGCGCAGGGTGAAGTTCCGTGCGGACGAGAACAAGCTGGAGCGGAAGTACCAGATGCAGGCAAAAGAGGTAATGGCGTAATACATGGCCACCGCCAATGAAGTGCTTTCAATGGTGTCGGCCAGAATGTCGCCGGAGATGATCGTCATTCCCACGTAAAAGACCAGGGAGGCTGCTCCGGTGAACACGGTGGAATAGCTGGGGGTTTTGTACAGGCTGCTGATGGAGGCAAAGCTCTTGGGCAGCGCTCCGTACACACCCATGGCCAGGGTGCCGCGGGCGGTGGGCAGGATTGTCGTCTGGCAGGTGGCCAGTGCGGAAACCGCGACGGCGAAGACCAGCAACCAGCCCCAGGAACCCAGGGCGTCGGTGCGCAGTGCAAAGAAGACGTCTTCGGCGCCGTCGGGATTCGCCAACCCCTTGCCTTCGGTTCCTACTCCGGCAAACAGCATGGCCAGAACGGTGATTCCGATATAAGTGACCAGCAGCATGACGGTTGACAGCAGTGCCGCGAAACCCGGCGTGGTGCGCGGGTTTTTTGTCTCTTCCGCCAGCGCCAGGCAGGTGTCCCAGCCCCAATAGATGAAAATGGCAATCAGTACGCCCTGAATGAATCCCGCAGGATTGTCGGTCGCGAAGGGATTGAACCAGTCCCAGGAGAATTCCATGCCCAGGGTTGGCGCAGCAGCAACAGCGAAGTAAAGACCAAAGCAAAACGCGATGATTGCTGCATATTGGAGGGCCATCAGCAGGTACTGCGTCCAGGCGCCGGTCTCGACATCGCGGTAGGAAATCCAGGTCATCACCACGATGATGACGGCACCGAATGATGTGACCAGAACTTTGTTCTGGGCGATCGAGCCGTCACCTATCAGGAGCAGGAGGTACTTGGAGGCAACCTCTGTCTGGCTGGCCATCACGATGACACCCGCCACCATGACGCCCCATCCGGCCATCCAGCCCGTTCTGGGGCCAAAGGCCTTGGTTCCCCAGGTGAACGCCGTGCCGCTGTCCGGAATTGCAGTGTTCAGTTCGCGGTACGCGAATGCTGTCAGGCACATCGGGATGAAGGCTGCGATCAGGGCTGCGGGTGCCTGGGCACCGGCGGCCATCACTATGAATCCCAGGGTGGCGGCAAGGGAATAGAGCGGAGCGGTGGAGGCCAGCCCGATCACCGTCGAAGGCAGCAGCCCCAGCTTTCCGGAGGCCAGTCCTTTGCCGCCGTGGTCCAGCGCAGCGGTCGGTCGGCTTTGCATGGAACTAGCCATCAATCCCCCCAATTTTCTGTCTCGTCCGTAAAGCCGACCAACTGGTCGGTCGGGAACATCCTGACCGAATATGCAGAGTGAGTCAAGTCACGTTGGGGTGCGGGGAAGGGCGGGAAGCGTGAGCGGTCATCCCGGGGGCGGAAATCAGCAGGATGGTGTCCTGTGCGCTTGGCCAAGTTCCCGGCGATTTTGGGCTGGTGCTTAGCACCGAAGGGTGGGTCCCGGTGGATGAGGTGCTCTCTGCCCCGCGCCGGTTGGGGGAGAAGCGTGCATCAGTTGGCGAAGCGATGCTTCATGCGGTGCTGGACGCCGCAGTTATCGGGGCCCTGGAGGCGGGTGACTGATTATTCCCCCACGCCTCGAGCTTGGAGGGATCTGTGGCGCGGAACTTTCCGCCTGACCCACAGGTGGCGGCAACCCGCTGAAAGAACGACATCGGGCGGGCTGCTCCCGGCAGCCCGCCCGATGTTAGTTGAAGGGGATGAAGCGTTGGATGAAGAGAATAAAGAAGAGTGCGACGGCAATGCCGGTCACCCATGCGGCACCCTTTTGCAGTGAGCGGCTCCCGGCATGGCGGCGCAGCCTCACGGTTGCCCAGATGAGCATTGCGATGGAGAGTACCGGGAAAAGGAAGTAGATGAAGCCAACAATGGAACCCACGATCAGCCAAATGTCCGCCCAGGGGCGAGGTGCGGCGGGTGCGGCAAAAGCAGGGGGCGCGGGAGTGGCGGCGGCAGCAATTTGCTCAACGGGTCCGAAGTCGGCGATGACGCGTTCTGCCGTCTCCTCTGAAGCTCCGAACTGGTTCAGCATTTCGACAGCATCCTCGCGCATGGCCTGGATTGTCTCGGCACGCTCCCGCGGATCAGCACCGATCAGTGCCCGGTCAAGGTCGGCAAAGTATGTCTCCAGCAGTGCCGGCAGCGGTTCAGTGGTGTTCATGAGGCTTCCTTAATCATGGTTGTAACGTCCGAGGCGAACAGGTTCCACGTCTGGGTGAAGACCTGCAATGCGTTCTCGCCCTCCTCGGTGAGGTGGTAATACCGGCGGGGCGGTCCAACCGGTGACGGCTCCAGCGTGGTGGTGACCCACCCCTGCTGCCGCAGTCGGGAAAGCAGCGGATAGAGGGTGCCTCCGCTGGCAAACAACACTTTCCCGTCCCCCAGGCGCTCGGCAATCTCAAGCCCATAGGCGGCCCCGGAGCGCAGGCAGGCGAGAACGCAATAGTCCACGGTTCCCTTGCGGAGCTGGGTTAGAACGGATTCAGTGGACGGTGTCATGCACTGCACGCTACCGGTAACTTGCAGTACATGCAACCAGTTTTTCACTGGGACTGATATTCACCGGATGGATGCCCCCGGAAGGTTGGGGCGTGAATCAGAGGCAGGCGTGAACTGCGTGCCCGTGCCGAAGGTCAGGGGGATGCGGCAGGTCAGCAGGACGTAAGGATGTCGCAGCTCCGGCGCCCGAGCAGCAAGGGGATTCATCCGCTCAATGCGGAGGGTTCTCCCATCCCCGGCTGCAGTGGCGGCCGAAGGGACCGGGAGATTAGAGGCCTATCTCCGCGCTTTGCAGGAGTGCGACGGCGTCCGGCTGGCCCTCGAACATCACGAGCGCCTGCTTGGTTCGGCCGTGGGCATGCATCAGCAGTTCACCCGGCTCGCCGACGATGGCTACGGACACGGGGGCACGCTTGGCCACATGCCGCGGTCCGTCCGGACGGACCAGCACAATGCCCAGGTCCACGCCCCGGTACAGCAGGGCGGCACGCTTGATGAGGTCCGCCCACAGGGCGTCCGAGTATTCGGCGTCCAGGGCGCGCGGTGCCCAGCGGTCGCCGGCGCGGCGGACGTCTTCGGTGTGGATGAAGTACTCGGTGAGGTTGGCGCTGTTGTCCACGGCGCCCAGGCGCATGGGGGACAGACGCGGGGGTCCGGAGCGGAAGGCCCGGACCAGTTTGGCGTAACCCTCCACGGTGTTCGCCTGCGCCGTGGTCTCCTCCATGGCCCGGTCCGTCTTCGCAGCAAAGGGCTTCAGGAAGAATCCCAGTGCGGCGGCGGGTTTATGCTCCCGAAGGTACAGGTGGGCGGCAAGGTCTTTGGTCAGCCAGCCTTCACACAAAGTGGGTGCTTGAGGGCCGGCCGCAAGCAACGTTTCGGCCAGGACTTCACGGGAGGGCTGTACAAATCGCATCACTGCTGAAACTAGCACGTTAAGAACCGTTTGGCTTGGGTGGCAGGCTGTGCCGCCGGCATCAGCGCTAAAGGTTTGCCCGCGGCGGGTCAGTGCTGCTGGTTGCTCGGCCTGACAACAATCTCATTGACGGCCATCCGCCGCGGCTGGGCCAGGATAAAGACGATGACGCCGGCTATGTCTTCGGGGGTGACGGTGATGTGTGAATACAGTTCTTCGGTGGATTCGCGTGCCGCGGAGTCCGTGATGTGGGTGGGCAGATCAGTGGCCACATATCCCGGCTCAACCACCGTCACCCGGACATCGGGCAGCAGCTCCTGCCGCATGCAGTCAGAGAAGCCGATCAGTCCCCACTTGGTGGCCGCGTACACGGCTGCTCCGGGCCGCGCCGTGCGGCCGGCTACTGAAGACATATTGATGAGGTCGCCGCCGCCGTCGCGCAGCTGGTCCAAAAACACCTCGGTAGCTGTGATGGCACCCAGCAGGTTTATCCCGATCATGTTCCGGTAGTCGTTATCGCGGTCCGGGCCAAACGCGCCAAGGAGCATGACGCCGGCATTGTTGACCAGGACGTCGGTGCCGCCAAGTTCGCTTTTCACCCGCTGGGCGGCCGCCTGAAGGGCGGCACGGCTGGTGACGTCCGCCTCGATGGCTACGGCGCCTTCACCGAGTTCCGCAGCGAGGCTGTTAAGGCGGTCCAGCCGCCGGGCAAGCAGCGCCACCCGGTATCCTGCGGCATGCAGAGCCCTGGCTGTTGCTGCGCCTATGCCTGATGAAGCCCCGGTAATCACGGCCACGGGGCCGGCAGGTGAGGGTGAAGTGGTCATGGCGGGGTCCTTCCCGGCTGATCTGGTATCCCGGCGCGGCGGCCTTCCTTCCACGGTAGCGGCGCGGTTTGCGCCCCATAAGCTCCGGTGTCCAAAGCGGCATGGAAAGCTCCATGAACAGCGCGGGAGGTTCACGGCGAACGCTCGGCGGCCGCACCCACTAGAATCGATACGATGTCTCCTTCACTTTCTTCTTCCGAATTCCCGCCGGTATCCGGCCTGGACCCTGCTATCAGCGCCGCCCTGAAGCGCGACCCGGCCGGGCTGGTGGCCGCCGTCGTCCAGCAGCATGACACCGGTGAGGTGCTGATGCTCGGCTGGATGGACGACGAGGCGCTGCACCGCACCCTGACCACCGGCCGCGTGACCTTCTGGTCACGCTCGCGGGAAGAGTACTGGCGCAAGGGCGACACGTCCGGACACGTCCAGTGGGTCAAGTCGGTGGCACTGGACTGCGACGGCGATGCCCTGCTGGTCCGCGTGGACCAGGTGGGCGCCGCGTGCCACACCGGAACCCGCACCTGCTTTGACGGACGGGACCTGCCGGTCCTGGCCGCGACCGACGCTCCCAGCTGACACGGAAAGAAAACATACATGCAGGATCTTGGAGTAATCCGTCCCGGCCTCGAGGAATTCCGGGCGCTCGCCGCTGAGCACCGGGTCGTTCCGGTGCATATGAGCGTGCTGGCCGACGCCCACACGCCCATCGGCATCTACCGCAAGCTCACCGCCGGCGCGCCCGGAACCTTCCTGATGGAATCCGCAGCCGCCGGCGGCGTCTGGTCCCGCTACTCCTTTATCGGTGCTTCCTCCCGCGCCACCCTCACCACGCACGACGGCGGAACCCACTGGCTCGGCGAGCCGCCGGCCGGGGTGCCGGTGGACGGAAACCCCGTGGAAGCCGTAGCCCGCACCATCGAACTGCTGAAAACCGAACGGCTGGACGGCGTGCCTCCCTTCACCTCGGGACTGGTGGGATTTGTCGGCTGGGAAACCGTGCGGCACTGGGAGAAACTGCCCAACCCTCCCGTCGATGACCTGGACCTGCCCGAGCTGGCCATGAACCTGGTTTCGGACATGGCCATCCATGACAACTCGAACGGCACCGTCATGCTGGTGGCCAACGCCATTAACATGGACGGCTCCGACGAACGCGTGGATGAGGCCTGGCACGACGCCGTCGCCCGGGTGGAATCGATGCTGCAGCGGCTGGCCGAACCCACCCCGCAGCCGGTCTCCGTCCTGCGCGGCGGCACCGTGGACACCTCCACCCTCACCGACGGCGTCAAAGAATCCTGGCCCAAGCCCGACTACACCAAGGCGGTGCAGCGGGGCAAGGAAGCCATTGTGGACGGCGAAGTGTTCCAGGTGGTCATTTCCCGCCGCTTTGAACTGGATTGCGCTTCGGACGCGCTGGATGTGTACCGCGTCCTGCGCAACACCAATCCGAGTCCGTACATGTACCTGTTCAACTTCGAGGACTCGCGCGGCAATCCGTTCGCCGTCGTCGGCTCCTCGCCCGAAGCGCTGGTGACGGTCACGGGCAGCGAAGTCATTACCCATCCGATCGCCGGATCACGGCCGCGCGGAAAGACCACGGAACTGGACCGGGGACTGGCTGATGAACTGCTGGCGGATGAGAAGGAACGCGCCGAACACCTGATGCTGGTGGACCTGGCCCGCAACGACCTTTCCAAAGTGTGTGTTCCCGGCAGCGTGGACGTCACCCAGTTCATGGAGGTGGAGCGCTTCAGCCACATCATGCACCTGGTCTCCACGGTGGTGGGCGAACTCGCACCGCAGCGCAGCGCCTACGACGTGCTCGCCGCAACCTTCCCGGCGGGGACCCTGTCCGGTGCTCCCAAGCCGCGCGCCCTGCGCCTGCTGGACGAGCTGGAACCGCACCGCCGCGGCATCTACGGCGGAGTGGTGGGCTATCTGGACTTCGCCGGGGACATGGACATGGCCATCGCCATCCGGTCCGCGCTGCTGCGGGGCGGCAAAGCCTTTGTCCAGGCCGGCGGCGGAATCGTTGCGGACTCCGACCTCGAAGCCGAGGCGCAGGAAACCGTCAACAAGGCAGCGGCACCATTGCGTGCGGCGCTGATCGCCGGAAGCCTGGAAACCGTCAGCGCCACCGAGCAGCTGAGCAGCACCGAGCAGTTCAGCGGCGCAGCGCAGTTCACCAGCACCGAGCAGTTCTCCAAATCATAGAAGTTCCACCTCTCAGAGCAGGAAGTACCGCAGTGAGCACACCCACCAAACGGTGGCAGCGCAAGGGAACCGTCATTATGGCGGCGGTGCTTTTCGGCATCGCGGCCTTTGCCACCACCACGCGCACCTGGCTGGATGTCCAGCTGCCCCGCACAGCCGTCCAGACCCCGGACCTGGCCGTTTCGGGGTCCGACGCAGCAACGGCAGTCACCGCCTTCGCCGTCGTCGCCATCACCGCCGGCCTGGCGGCCTCCATCGCCGGACCGGTGGCCCGCTGGATTGTCAGCGTCATTCTCCTCATCTCCGGCGCAGGCATTGCGGCGGCCAGCTGGACGGTCATCAACGACCCGGCACAGGGTGCGTCCGGCGCCATCGGGCAGGCCATCGGTGTCAGCGGATCCGACAACACGGTCATCACGCTGACCGCCATGCCGTGGGCCGCTTTGGTCTGCGGAATCCTGGTTGCGCTCACCGGCGTCTGGCTGGCCGTGGCCGGCCGCAGCTGGAAGTCCTCGCGCCGCTACGCACCGGCACCGGCTGCGGCGGCGGAATCCGCCAACGCGCAGGGCGGTTCGAGGACCGCAGGCCAGGAGGCAACGGCGGGGGAGGGCACGACGGCGTCGTCCGCAGCGGCCGCTGACAACGCAGCTGACAGCGATGCAGGCCCCGAACCCGTGGATGAGATCGACAGCTGGGACCGGCTGACCCGCGGGGATGACCCCACCAACTACCGCTGATTTTTATTTCGCCGGCTCCGGCACAACGCCGGGCGCACCGAAGCACCGCAATATGTGAAAGAGTTTCCGCCAGTCAATGGCAGAATGGAAACTGATTCGTCTAGAGGAGATTTACCATGAGCTCAAACGCCACCAGCAGCAACGTTGACACCAAGCCGGAAAATGAAGCCGAGCGTCACGCCAGCATCCACGATGAGACCATCGGTCACGGCAACACCCCCGCAGCCTGGACCTGCGTCCTGATCATGATCGTCGGCGCCGCGGTATCCTGCATCGCCTTCATCGCCGCCAGCACCCTGTGGTTCTGCGTCGGCCTGGGCGTCATGGTCGTGGGCCTCCTTGTCGGTTTTGTCATGAAGAAGGCCGGCTACGGCGTAGGCGGCTCCAAGCTTTCCAACAGCGGACACTAAATGACTGTCCTGGACGACATCATCGCCGGCGTCGCCGAGGACCTTGAGGCACGCCGGCGGTCGGTTCCGCTGGAACAGATGCGGGAGCGTGCCCGTGCGGCCGCTCCCGCCCTGGACGCCTTTGCCGCCCTGGGCGGCTATGACTCTCCCCGCGGGGAGCTGCGCGTCATTGCCGAGGTCAAGCGCAGCAGCCCGTCAAAGGGCGCCCTCGCTGAAATTGCCGACCCCGCGTCACTGGCCGCCAGCTATGAGACGGGCGGCGCGGCCGTCATTAGCGTGCTCACCGAACAGCGCCGCTTCGGCGGATCCCTGGCGGACTTCGACGCCGTCCGCGCCGCAGTGGATATTCCGCTGCTGCGCAAGGACTTCACCGTTGATGAGTACCAAATCTGGGAAGCCCGGGCCCACGGCGCGGACCTGGTGCTGCTGATCGTTGCAGCACTGGACGACGCACAGCTCAAGGACTTCCTGGCGCTCACCCACGAGCTGGGCATGAATGCCCTGGTGGAAACGCACACCGCTCAGGAAGTTGAACGCGCCGTCGCGGCCCGCGCCAGCATCATCGGCGTGAACGTGCGCAACCTGAAAACCCTGGACGTGGATCGTTCGGTCTTCGCGCCGCTGGCCGGCAGCATCCCCGCCGCAGCGCTCGTGATCGCTGAATCGGGCGTCCGGGACGCATCCGACGTCGAGCAGTACGCTGCGGACGGCGCCAATGCCGTCCTGGTGGGCGAGGCACTGGTGCGCCACAACGATCCGGCTGCCACCATAGCCGAGTTCACCCGTATCGGCCGAGAGGCCATTGCCGCCCGCAGCAGTTCCGGCAGAAGCTGACGGCAGGAACAGACAAAGCACCATCTTCCCTGTCCGGGCGGTCCGCCGCCCGGACCAAAGCAGGACAGGAACCAGCCCCATGACCGGGAACCCGGATATGACAGGCGCGGCACAGAGCAACGCCGCGGCACCAGCACCCGCCACTGACACCGCGCCCGCGGACGACGCCCAGCGCGCCGCGGCCGGAACCGTCACGGAGGAGGTGGCCGAGGCCTTCCTGAACGTGCACGGCTCGCTGCGCCATGCCGCCGGCCCCTACTTTGGCGAGTACGGCGGGCGATGGATGCCTGAATCCCTGATTGCCGCCCTGGATGAGCTGGAAGACACCTTCGAGAAGGCCAAGGCCGACCCGGAGTTCCGCGCCCAGATTGCGGACCTGAACAAGAACTACTCGGGCCGCCCGTCACTGCTGACCGAGGCGAAGCGCTTTGCGCAGCACGCCGGCGGAGTGCGGATCTTCCTCAAGCGCGAAGACCTGAACCACACCGGATCCCACAAGATCAACAACGTCCTGGGCCAGGCACTGCTGGCCAAGCGGATGGGTAAGACCCGCATCATCGCCGAGACCGGCGCCGGCCAGCACGGCGTGGCCAGCGCCACCGCGGCCGCCCTGCTGGGCCTGGAGTGCGTGGTGTACATGGGGGCCGAGGACTGCCGCCGGCAGGCCCTGAACGTGGCCCGGATGGAACTGCTTGGCGCCACCGTCATCCCGGTCACGCACGGTTCCGCCACGCTGAAGGATGCCATCAACGAAGCGCTGCGTGACTGGGTCGCCAACGTGGACAACACGCACTACCTGCTGGGCACCGCCGCCGGAGCGCACCCCTTCCCGGCCATGGTCCGCTACTTCCACGAAGTCATCGGCGAGGAGGCCCGGGCCCAGATCCTGGAACAGACCGGCCGGCTGCCCGACGCCGTGTGCGCCTGCATCGGCGGCGGCTCCAACGCCATCGGCATTTTCCACGGCTTCCTGGATGACGCGTCGGTGAAGATCTACGGCTTCGAAGCCGGCGGCGACGGCGTGGAAACCGGCCGGCACGCGGCCACCATCACCCTGGGCCGCCCCGGCGTGCTGCACGGCGCCCGCTCCTACCTGATGCAGGATGAAGACGGGCAGACCGTGGAATCGCACTCCATCTCCGCCGGTCTTGACTACCCGGGCGTCGGCCCGGAGCACTCCTACCTCTCGGACATCGGCCGGGTATCCTATGAGCCCATCACCGACAGCGAGGCGATGGACGCCTTCCAGCTGCTGTGCCGCACCGAGGGCATCATCCCCGCCATCGAGTCCGCGCACGCACTGGCCGGTGCCATCAAGGTGGGCCAGCGGATTGCCGCTGAAGCGGCCGACGGCGGCGCAGACGTGTCCGAGAAGATCGTGCTGGTGAACCTGTCCGGCCGCGGGGACAAGGACGTGGCAACAGCCGCGGAATGGTTCAACCTGCTGGATGACAAGTCAGCCGAAGCAGAACTCGGCAAAGAGGGAGAGCAGCTGTGAGCACCGCAGTGGACAACACATCCGGAGCCGGCACCACCGCTGCCAGCAAGTCGGCGGCGGCCATTGACCGCGCCGCCGCGGACGGCCGTGCCGCCCTGATCGGTTACCTGCCCGCGGGCTACCCCACGGTGCAGGAAACCATCGACGCCGGTATTGCACTGGCGCGCAACGGTGCAGACCTGATCGAAATCGGCATTCCGTACTCGGATCCGGTCATGGACGGCCACGTCATCCAAGCCGCCACCACCGAAGCGCTGGCCTCCGGTTTCCGTGTCAGCCAGGTGTTCGACGTCGTTGCCGGCATCACTGCCGCCACCGACGCCGCCGTGCTGGTCATGACGTACTGGAATCCCGTGGTCCGCATGGGCGTGGACGAATTCGCCCGCCGGCTGGCAGAAGCCGGGGGAGCGGGCTTGATTACTCCGGACCTCGTCCCCGATGAAGCGTCCGCATGGATGGCAGCCTCGGACAAGTACGGCCTGGACCGGGTATTCCTCGTGGCTCCCTCCTCCACTCCTGAACGGATGAAGAGCACCGTGGCAGCCAGCCGCGGTTTTGTCTACGCGGTGTCCATCATGGGCGTCACCGGCGCCCGCACCTCGGTGAGCAGTGCCGCCAAGGACGTAGTCTCCGCCGCCCGTGCAGCGGGTGCGCAGCGGGTCTGTGTGGGCCTGGGCGTCTCCAACTCCGGCCATGTCAGGGAAATCGGAGCCTACGCCGACGGCGTCATTGTGGGCACGGCCCTGGTGGCCGCGCTGCGCGACGGCGGCGTTCCCGCCGTGGCGGACCTGACCCGTGAACTGAGCACCGGAACCCGAAAGAGCAGCTAATGAACCTGATGTCCGTGACGGCTCCGGCCAGCATCCCCAGCCCGTCCGCGGACTTCAGCAGTTTTTCGCTGGGGCCGCTCACCATCCACGCCTACGCGCTGTGCATCCTGGCCGGCATCATCCTGGCCCTGTGGATGACCTCCGTACGCTGGAAGCGACGCGGACTTCCCGAAGAAGCCGTCTGGGACATCGCCATCTGGGCCATTCCCTTCGGCATTATCGGCGGGCGGCTCTACCACGTCATCTCGTCTCCGGACGCCTATTTTGGCGCGGACGGGGACCTGTCCCTGATCCCGCAGATCTGGCGCGGCGGGCTGGGCATCTGGGGCGCCGTCGCCCTGGGCGGATTTGGCGCCTGGATTGGCTGCCGGCGCGCCGGGATCAAGCTTTCCGCCTTTGCCGACGCAGGCGCCCCCGGGCTGCTGCTGGCGCAGGCCGTGGGCCGCTGGGGCAACTGGTTCAACCAGGAGCTCTTCGGCGGGCCCACCGACGCGCCCTGGGGCCTGGAAATCGACCCCAACAACGCCAACTTCCCCTCAGGGACGGCCCCGGGCACCCTGTTCCATCCCACGTTCCTCTACGAGTCCCTGTGGAACCTGGCCGGCGTGGTCCTGCTGCTGGCCCTGGACAAGCGGTTCCGGCTGCGCGGCGGACGCCTGTTCTGGATTTATGCCGCGTTCTACACCCTGGGACGGCTGTGGATCGAGCTCCTGCGCATTGACGACGCCGAAATGATTACGTTCCTCGGCGTCACACAACGGCTCAATGTGTGGACCAGTATTCTGATCTTCCTCTTCTCCGTGGGCATGTTCATTTTCCTCACAATCCGCGCCGGTAAAGGGCACAGTGGGTCCCTCTACCTGTCCGGACATGAGCCGGCAACCGTGGCAGCCGAAGACGGCGCAGATAACAACACTGAAACGGAACCGCAGGATTCCGGATCCGGCCCGTCCGGCAAGCAGCCGCGTGCTAATCTCGCAGAGACAAAAAACGAGGACATCGATTCTCGTCAGCCCGGAAACCCGGGCACTGCAAAGTAGCACCGGTCCGGATTACCCTCCCGGCGGGTGCTTCTGCCACGTTGATGTGGCCGCCCGGGAGGGTTCAGGGGAACCACCCCGCACTTCTCTCCCGCGGCGAACCGAAACACCGCGGAGCGCTTAGGCCTGCCGCCGTGGGGCCAGCGTTGTCCCCTCCCAGCTCTCAATCAGGGGGAAGGACTTACCTCTCATGACTGAACCGTTTCCGCCCGGCGAAGCAGACGCTTCTTCTGTGCTCTCGCCCTTCACCCGCTTCGCCAACTTCCCGGCGGATTCCGGGCTGTACCGGGCCGAGAATGAAAAGGACGCCTGCGGCCTGGCCGTCATTGCCACCCTTCGCGGAGAACCCGGGCACGACATTGTTGATGCCGCGCTGACCGCCCTGCGCAACCTCGAGCACCGCGGTGCCGTGGGTGCTGATGAAGGCACCGGCGACGGTGCCGGGCTGCTCACCCAGGTGCCGGATGAATTCTTTCGGGCCGTGACGTCCTTTGACCTTCCCCCCGCCGGCGCCTACGCCGTCGGCACCGCTTTCCTGCCCACCGAGGGACGGGAGCAGGACACCGCCCGTGCCGGCGTGGAAGCCATGGCGGAGTCCGAGGGGCTCACCGTCCTGGGCTGGCGCGAAGTTCCCGTGGTGGCGGATCTGGTGGGCGCCATGTCCCGGGCCTGCATGCCGCACTTTGCCCAGGTTTTCCTGGCACCGGCCGACGGCGACGCCTCCGACCTGGATGCCCGCGCCTTCCGCGTGCGCAAGCGGTCGCAGAACAAGTTCGGCGTCTACTTCCCCTCGCTGTCCTCCAAGACCATGGTCTACAAGGGCATGCTCACCACCGCGCAGCTGGAGCCGTTCTACCCGGACCTGTCGGATCCGCGCTTCAAGACGAAGCTGGGCATTGTCCATTCCCGGTTTTCCACCAACACCTTCCCGTCCTGGCCGCTGGCCCAGCCGTTCCGCACCATTGCGCACAACGGCGAGATCAACACGGTCAAGGGCAACCGCAACTGGATGCGTGCCCGGCAGTCCCAGCTGAAGAGCCCGCTGTTGGGGGAGACGCCGGAAGAGCTGTTCCCCATCTGCACCCCCGGGGCCTCGGACTCGGCGTCCTTTGACGAGGTTGCCGAGCTGCTGATGCTCTCCGGCCGGCCGATCACCCACGCCATCATGATGATGATTCCCGAAGCCTGGGAAAACCACGCCACCATGGATCCGGCCCGGCGTGCCTTCTACCAGTACCACTCCACGCTGATGGAACCGTGGGACGGTCCCGCTGCAGTGTCCTTTACCGACGGCACGTCCGTGGGCGCGGTCCTGGACCGCAACGGCCTGCGCCCGGCCCGTTACTGGGTGACCGAGGACGGACTGGTGGTGCTCGCTTCTGAAGTGGGCGTGGTGGACATTGATCCGGCGAAGGTGGTCCGCAAGGGCCGGGTTTCCCCGGGCAAGATGTTCCTGGTGGACACCGAAGCCGGCCGCCTGATCGAGGACGCGGAAATCAAGGCGGAAATGGCCGCCGCCAACCCGTGGGCGCAGTGGGTGAAGGAAAACCAGGTTTCCCTGGAAGATCTGCCCGAGCGCGAACACGTGCTGCACACCAAGGCGTCCATCAACCGCCGCCAGCGGACCTTCGGCTACACGCAGGAAGAACTGCGCATCCTGCTGGGCCCGATGGCCCGAACCGGCGCCGAACCCCTGGGTGCGATGGGCTCGGACACGCCGATCGCGGTGCTCTCACAGCGCCCGCGGCTGCTCTTCGACTACTTTGTGCAGTCCTTTGCCCAGGTCACCAATCCGCCCCTGGATTCCATCCGCGAGGAACTGGTGACCTCCATGCGTGCCTCCATTGGACCGGTGGGCAACCTGCTGGCCGCCGGCCAGGTCCGCACCCACCAGGTGGCCCTGAACTTCCCGGTCATCAACAATGACCAGCTGGCCAAGATCGCCAAACTGACCAACGCCGACGGCGAAAAGATCGCACTCAAGGTCCGCGGGCTGTACCGGCCGCAGGGCGGCGAAGCGGAACTGCGCGCCCGGCTGGCGGAAATCTGCGAGAAGGTGTCCGGCGCCGTGAACCGCGGCATCGAGTACATTGTCCTTTCGGACCGGGACTCCAGCGCGCAGTGGGCACCCATCCCGTCGCTGCTGCTGCTCTCCGCCGTGCATCACCACCTGCTCAAGAGCGCCAACCGCACCAAGATCTCCCTGTTGGTGGAAGCCGGCGACGTCCGCGAAGTCCACCATGTTGCAGTGCTCATGGGCTACGGCGCCTCGGCAGTCAACCCGTACCTGGCCATGGAAAGCTGCGAGGAACTGGTCCGCAACGGGGACATCACCGGTGTCACCCGTGAAGAAGCGGTAGCCAACCTGATCAAGGGCCTGGGCAAGGGCGTCCTGAAGATCATGTCCAAAATGGGCATCTCCACAGTCGCTTCCTACTGCGGAGCCCAGACGTTCGAGGCCCTGGGCCTGGGCCAGGAACTGGTGGATGAGTTCTTCCACGGCACCCAGACCCAGCTCGGCGGCGTCGGCCTGGATGTCATCGCGGCGGAGGCTGCCGCCCGGCACGCCAGCGCTTACCCCGACGACGAAATCGAGGATCCGCACCGCCCGCTGGACAACGGGGGCGAGTACCAGTGGCGCCGCGAAGGGCCGCCGCACCTGTTCAACCCGGAGACCGTGTTCAGGCTCCAGCACGCCACCCGGGAACGCCGTTATGACGTGTTCAAGGCCTACACCACGGGAGTGGATGACCAGTCCCGGAACCTCATGACCCTGCGCGGACTGCTGGACTTCCGCGTCGGAGAGCGGCCCGCTGTTCCGCTGGAAGAAGTGGAACCGGTGTCGAGCATCGTCAAGCGCTTCTCCACCGGTGCCATGAGCTACGGCTCCATCTCGCAGGAAGCCCACGAGACACTGGCCATTGCCATGAACCGGCTCGGCGGCAAGTCCAACACCGGTGAGGGCGGCGAAGACCCGGAGCGGCTGCTGGATCCGGAGCGCCGGTCCGCCATCAAGCAGGTGGCCTCGGGCCGCTTCGGCGTCACCAGCCTGTACCTCACCAATGCCCAGGACATCCAGATCAAGATGGCCCAGGGCGCCAAGCCCGGCGAGGGCGGGCAACTGATGGCGCAGAAGGTGTACCCGTGGGTGGCACGCACGCGGCACTCCACGCCCGGCGTCGGCCTCATTTCTCCGCCGCCGCACCACGACATCTACTCCATTGAGGACCTTGCCCAGCTGATCTACGACCTCAAGCGCTCCAACCCGAGTGCCCGGGTCCACGTCAAGCTGGTGTCGGAAGCCGGAATCGGAACCGTGGCGGCAGGCGTGACGAAGGCCAAGGCCGACGTCGTTCTCGTCTCCGGGCACGACGGCGGCACCGGTGCCTCGCCGCTGAACTCGCTCAAGCACGCCGGCGCGCCCTGGGAACTCGGCCTCGCCGAAACCCAGCAGACCCTGATGCTCAACGGCCTGCGGGACCGCGTGGTGGTGCAGGTGGACGGCCAGCTCAAAACCGGCCGCGACGTTGTCATTGCCGCGCTGCTCGGCGGCGAGGAATTCGGCTTCGCCACCGCTCCGCTGGTGGTCTCCGGCTGCGTCATGATGCGCGTGTGCCATCTGGACACCTGTCCGGTGGGCGTGGCGACGCAGAACCCCGAGCTGCGGGCCCGGTTCTCCGGCAAGCCCGAATTCGTGGTCAACTTCTTCGAATTCCTGGCCGAGGAAGTCCGTGAAATCCTGGCCGAACTTGGCTTCCGCTCACTCGAGGAAGCCATTGGCCACACTGAGCTGCTGGACACCAAGGCCGCGGTGGACCATTGGAAGGCCGACGGGCTGGACCTGGAGCCGATCCTGCGCGGCGCCGACGTCGTGGAACCCGGGACGCCCATGCGCAGCATGGTGAAGCAGAACCATGACCTGGATTCGCACTTCGACAACAAGCTGATCGAGATGAGTGCCGACGCCCTGGCGAACCGCAATCCGGTGCGCATCACGCTGGACGTGGTGAACACCGACCGCTCGGTGGGCACCATGCTCGGCCACACCGTCACCAAGACCTTCGGCATCGACACCCTTGCCCCGGACACCATCGACGTGACCCTGACCGGCCAGGCGGGGCAGTCACTGGGCGCGTTCCTGCCGGCCGGCATCACGCTGCGCCTGCTCGGGGACTCCAACGACTACGTGGGCAAGGGACTGTCCGGCGGACGGATCATCGTCCGCCCGGACCGGGCCAACGTCTTTGACGCCGCACACAACGTCATTGCCGGCAACGTCATCGGCTACGGGGCCACCAGCGGTGAAATGTTCCTGCGCGGCCAGGTGGGTGAACGCTTCCTGGTCCGCAACTCCGGTGCGACGGCGGTGGTCGAGGGAATCGGCGACCACGGCTGCGAATACATGACCGGGGGACAGGCCCTGATCCTGGGGCCCACGGGCCGGAACTTCGGCGCCGGGATGTCCGGCGGCACCGCCTACCTGCTGGATCTCCGCCCCGAACGGATCAACAAGGACTCGCTGGAAAAGGGCGAACTGCGCCTGGAATCCCTGGATGCCGAGGACGCGGACATTGTCCGCGGCCTGCTGATCCGGCACGTGGAGGAAACCGAATCGGTGCTGGCCGCCTCCCTGCTGGAGGATTTCGCCAACACCGCAGGGCGGATGACCAAGGTGCTGCCGCGTGACTTCGCTGCCGTACTGGACGCCCGTGCTTCCGCCGTCGAAGCGGGCCTTGACCCCGACGGCGCCGAAGCATGGACCAAGATCTTGGAGGTAACCGGTGGCTGACCCACGCGGATTCTTAAAAGTACGTGACCGCCAGACCCAGCCCCGCCGGCCCGTGCCGGTGCGCATCATGGACTGGAAAGAGGTGTATGAGGCCCAGGAGAAGGGCGTCCTGAAGGCTCAGGCCGGACGCTGCATGGACTGCGGCATTCCGTTCTGCCACCAGGGCTGCCCGCTGGGAAACCTCATCCCGGAGTGGAATGACCTGATGTGGCGGGACAAGGGACGCGAGGCCATTGAACGGCTGCACGCCACCAACAACTTCCCGGAGTTCACCGGACGGCTGTGCCCCGCACCGTGCGAAGCCTCCTGTGTGCTGGGCATCAACCAGCCGGCGGTGACCATCAAGCAGGTTGAGGTCTCAATCATCGACCAGGCCTTCGATGAAAACTGGGTGCACCCGCACGCACCCGAGCGGCTCACGGACAAGACCATCGCCGTCGTCGGCTCCGGTCCCGCAGGCCTGGCCGTGGCCCAGCAGCTCACCCGCGCCGGACACACGGTTGCCGTGTACGAACGGGACGACAAGATTGGCGGGCTGCTGCGCTATGGCATCCCGGACTTCAAAATGGAAAAACTGCAGGTGGACCGCCGGCTGGACCAGATGCGCGCCGAGGGCACCCGCTTCCGTACCGGCGTCGAGGTGGGACGGGACATCAGCTGGGAGCAGCTGCGCCGCCGGTATGACGCCGTGGTGGTAGCCACCGGCGCCACTGTGCCCCGTGATCTTCCCATTCCCGGCCGCGAGCTGTCCGGCGTGCACTTTGCCATGGAGTACCTGGTGCAGGCCAACCGGGCCGTGGCGGGGGAGCAGGTCCGGAACCCAATTTCCGCGGAGGGCAAGCACGTGGTCATCCTGGGCGGCGGAGACACCGGTGCCGATTGCCTGGGCACCGCGCACCGCCAGCAGGCGGCCTCCGTCACAACACTGGCCATCGGTCAGCAGCCGCCGGCTGAGCGTGCCGCGCATCAGCCGTGGCCGATGTATCCGACCCTGTTCGAGACTGCCAGTGCCCATGAGGAGGGCGGCGAACGGACCTACTTGGCCTCCACCGTTGAGTTTGTGGGCGAAAACGGGCGGCTCACCGGCGTGAAAATTGCCGAGACCGAGTTTGTGGACGGCCGCCGCGTCCCCAAGGCCGGAACCGAGCGGATCATTCCCGCGGACCTGGTGTTCCTTGCCCTTGGCTTCACCGGCCCGGAACCCGCCGGCCTGGCGGACCAGGTGCACACGGAGTTCGACGAGCGCTCCAACGTGGTGCGCGACGGCTACTACATGACCGGCACCCCGGGAATTTTTGCTGCCGGTGACGCCGGCCGCGGCCAGTCCCTGATTGTCTGGGCGATTGCCGAGGGCCGGGCCTGTGCCGCAGCCGTGGACCAGTGGCTGATGGGCTCCACCAGGCTCCCGGCACCTGTTGCACCGACGGACCGGGCCATCACTGCGCTGTAGGACTTTTGGCAGTTTTACCACTTCGCGGGGCCGGCGCCGAGGGATTCCACCCGGTGCCGGCCCCGCCGTTTGAGGGCCGCTGCTTTCAGCCGGGGGAGTCTGTTGAGCCCAGTGCGGCCAGGGCACGGACGGTGAGCGGCAGCAGTTCCTCGCCGTCGAGGCGCACCCAGTACTCCAGTGCCACGGTGGCTGCCGCCCACATGACCGCCACTTCCACGCGGGCCGCAAGTTCGTCCCCCGGGCCCAGTGTCCGCAGATACGTGGAGGTCATTTCTGCCAGGAGTGACTGGTTGTACTCGGCTGCGCTGGCCCGAAGGACGCGGTCCTCCCGCATCAGCCGCCGCAGCATGAGGTAGTCCCGGCGCCGGGGTTCGTAATCCTTTGCCGCCTGCAGCAGCGCCTGGTGCAGTGCATCCCGAGGCTCGGCGGTCTGGCTGCGGGCCTCAAAGTCCGCCTTCATGTTGTCCAGTGCCTGCCTGCTGGAATGGAACAGGGCAGCGTCCTTGGTGTCGAAATACCTAAAAAAAGAGCTGCGCGAAACTCCGGCTGTTTCCACGATCTGGTCCACGGTGACGGCAGCGAATCCGTTCCGCGAGAACAGCTCCCTGGCCGTCTTCAGGAGCAGGGCCTGGACCTGTGCCTTCTTGCGTTCCCTCAGGCCGGGAACCGGGGTGCCATCAGATAGGTCCTGCTGCTGCGACACGCTTCCCGACATAGTGCTCCTGACAATCGCTTGCTTGTAGTGACCCGCTGCCAGGTTCCACTTTTTTCCAGCCTACTAGGAGACCTGCCCCAGTCCGTAAATGTTCCTTCGGGCAGCTCCGCTCACGGGATCTGATCAGCCGGCTGGCCGGGGATTCCGCCAAACCCGGGCTCTGCATCCGCTGCAGGGTGTGGATCTCTGCCGGCTCCGGAACGACCGCCGCCTGCCCGAGGGAGCTGTTTGAGACAAATAACACGGGACGCAGTCAAAGCTGCCGACGGACAGTCCGGCCCGCCTTCATGCGTAATCGCTGCAAGGAGACTAGGCTAGAGCATATGAGACGCGCAAAAATTGTGGCCACATTCGGCCCCGCAATCGCAAGTTATGAAAACACGCTCGCGGTCCTCCGTGCAGGTGTGGACGTTGCTCGCATGAACATGAGCCATGGCGATCACGACGTACATAAGTCCGTCTACGACAACGTGCGCCGCGCTTCGGAAGAACTGGGCAAGCCGGTCGGCATTTTCGCCGACCTGCAGGGCCCCAAGATTAGACTGGGACGTTTCGTTGACGGCCCGCATTACCTGAACAAGGGTGACGTTTTCACGATCACCATCGAAGACGTTCCCGGCACCAAGGAAATTGTCTCCACCACGCACACCGGCCTGCCCAATGACGTCAACGTGGGGGACACCCTCCTCATCGACGACGGCAAAGTATCGCTGCGCGCCACTGCGGTGGACGACGTCCGGGTTGTCACCGAAGTGACCGTCCCGGGTCCTGTCTCCAACAACAAGGGCCTGAACCTGCCCGGCGTTGCCGTGAGCGTCCCCGCCATGAGCGACAAGGATGAAGCGGACCTCCGCTGGGCCATCCGCACCGGCGTTGACATGGTTGCCCTGTCCTTCGTGCGCAATGCCGTTGACGTGCGCCGTGTCCACGAAGTGATGGACGAGGAAGGCCGCCGCGTGCCGGTCATCGCCAAGATCGAAAAGCCGCAGGCAGTTGCTGCGATCGAGGAAATCATTGACGCCTTTGACGCCATCATGGTTGCCCGTGGCGACCTTGGCGTCGAGCTTCCCCTGGAAGACGTCCCCCTGGTGCAGAAGAACGCCATTGAGCTGGCCCGCCGCTGGGCGAAGCCGGTCATTGTGGCAACCCAGGTCCTGGAATCCATGATCGACAGCCCGCGCCCCACCCGCGCCGAAGCTTCCGACTGCGCCAACGCCGTTCTTGACGGCGCCGACGCGGTAATGCTCTCCGGCGAAACCTCCGTGGGCAAGTACCCGATCGAGACCGTGACCACCATGGCACGCATCATCGAGTCCACCGAAGAGCACGGCCTGAACCGTGTGCCGGCCCTGGGTTCCAAGCCGCGCACCCGCGGCGGTGCCATCACCCGTGCCGCTGTGGAGATTGCCGACCAGCTGGACGCCAAGTTCGTGTGCACCTTCACGCAGTCCGGAGATTCGGCCCGCCGGCTCTCCCGCCTGCGCCCGAAGAAGCCCGTGCTGGCCTTCACTCCGGTTGCTGAAACCTACCGCTACATGACCCTGTTCTGGGGTATCCAGCCGATGCTGGTGGAGTTCGCTGAGAACACCGACCAGATGACCGCCCAGGTGGACCGCACCCTGTTCGAGAATGACCTCGTGGAACTCGATGACCTCGTGGTCATTGCCGCCGGTTCGCCTCCCGGACAGGCCGGTTCCACCAACTCCATCAAGGTACACAAGGTGGGGGACATCGCCGACGCCGGTCAGCGCCTCGAGGGGCAGATGCAGGTCAAGGAGAAGGTTGGCCCGTGGCCGATCAAGAGCTCCAACAAGGGCAAGGCCAAGTCCATCTAGTTTGGATTGAACCAAGCAAGTCCTGCAAAGCTGCCCGGCCGGTTCTCCGGCCGGGCAGCTTTTGTTCAAAATCATATCCAATTTCATCCAGCAATATCCATTTATTCGGATATGGTCCCCCGCACTCAAAACCCTCCACACAAGTTTCGCTGTTCCCCGCGAGGCCGAGGGACCCGGGCAGGAATCCTGGACCGCGGGGGCGGAAGAAGCGCGGTGTCGGAAGGAAATGCGGCCGGCAGAGGGAGCAGTTGGTTCTTTCGCTGCTGCCGGGGCCTGAATCATCCGCCGGGGATGGCCCCGCCGACACACCGGGGGTGATGATCTTAACTACCTGCGGGTGCGGTGCCGCTGCGTGGGGGATCGCATCGTGTCATCGCGGGTGCCGCGCCACACCTTCTGAGAGCGGAGCAGTCATGAGTTACTGGGACAATTTTTGGGACATCATTTGGTGGGTCTTCACGGTGACCGTCCTCTTTGCTTACTTATTTACCCTCTTTGCGGTGATCAGCGACCTGTTCCGTGACCGCGGGCTCAGCGGCTGGGCCAAAGCTGTGTGGATCATCTTCCTGGTGTTGTTTCCGTTCCTCACAGTCCTCGTTTACCTCATCGCCCGCGGGAAGGGAATGAATGAACGTGCCATGAGGGAATCGCAGGAAGTCAAGAACAGCACGGAGGAGTACATTCGGCGGGTAGCCTCCAGTCCCAGCGATGAAATCACCAAAGCCAAGGACCTGCTCGATACAGGCGTCATCACGCCCGAGGAATTCGAAACCATCAAGGGCAGGGCGCTTTCTGCGGCCTGATTCCGAGCATAAAAAACCCCGCCCGACGACGTCGGGCGGGGTTTCCCGCTTTGGTGCGTCCGGCGGGGAGGCCTTAGTTGACCTGGTTGATGATGGTCTCGGCTACTTCGCGCATGCTCAGCCGGCGGTCCATGGAGGTCTTCTGGATCCAGCGGAAGGCCTCGGGCTCGGTGAGGCCCATCTTGGTGGTCAGGAGCGACTTGGCGCGTTCCACCAGCTTGCGGGTGGCGAACTGCTCCTTGAGGTCGCTGACCTCTTCCTCGAGGGCCTTAATCTCCTCGTGGCGGGACAATGCGATCTCGATGGCCGGGATCAGATCGGCCGGGGTGAAGGGCTTGACGACGTAGGCCATGGCTCCGGCCTCGCGGGCCCGGTCCACCAGTTCCTTCTGGCTAAACGCGGTCAGCAGGACCACGGGCGCAATGCGGGCCTTGACGATCTGCTCGGCGGCGGTGATGCCGTCCATCACGGGCATCTTGACGTCCATCAGGACCAGGTCGGGCTTGAGCTCGGTGGCCAGCGCTACGGCCTTTTCGCCGTTGTCCGCTTCGCCCACGACGTCGTATCCCTCGCCTTTGAGGATTTCCACGATGTCGAGGCGGATCAGCGTCTCATCCTCGGCGACGATGACGCGCCGTGCCGGCGTGTTGGAGGGGGCGGGCTCGGTTGACTCAGACACAGGTGCTCCTCGGGGTGCGGTTGGACTGCCGTGTGCGAACTGACAGTTCACACAAATAGCCTATCCGCATGTACAGTAGATTTGCGCCCAACACGGATGGTGAACTTGTGATTCACACCGCAGGGAAGGCCCGAATGGCGGAATTGGCAGACGCGCTGCACTCAAAATGCAGTATCGAGAGGTGTGTGGGTTCGAGTCCCACTTCGGGCACCAAAAAGAATCGTCGGGACATTCACAATGAGTCGTGACAAAGGCAACACCCCGGTCTTCGGACCGGGGTGTTTTCTTTTGCCTGATCATTTTTGCCTGATCAAAGAGGACCGCTCGGACTGACCTGCTGATCGTCTCGCGCCGAACGCCGATGCGGGTCAGGTGTCCGACGGATCCGGCGATGGTGCGGATCATCACTCATCAGCCACCCGGCAGACGTCCGCAGATTTAGGTTCCCCGATTTGCAAAAAAGTTGTTGGCATGTCTTGACAATTCTTTGAATTGGTGGAGGAGGTCGCTATATTTGTGTTCAGAGAGCCCAAGCTGGGGCGACGTGCCTCCGGCTGTGGGACGCTGACCACGGGGATGGGCCACGAAGACAAAGGAGACTCTCGTGTCACACAACCTTTCCCTGCGGAAACTGGCGGCAGCAGCAGTGCTGGTTCCGCTCCTTGCCGTCGGTGCCTGCTCCAGCTCAGGGGGACGCTCCCCCGAAGCGGACAGCGAAAACGGCGGCACCGTCGCCGACACTGACCGCATTAAGATCGCGCTCATCACCCACTCCGGTCCCGGGGATACCTTCTGGGACATTGTGCGCAAGGGCGCGGAAGAAGCCTCGGCAAAAGACAATGTGGAACTGCAGTACCTCTCGGATCCCGAGGGCGGCCGGCAGGCCCAGTTGATTGAACAGGCCGTGGAGCAGAACGTGGACGGAATTGCCGTCACTCTGGCCAAGCCGGATGCGGTCGCTTCCGCTCTCGCGAAAGCGGAGGCGGCAGGCATTCCCGTGGTGAGCCTGAACTCCGGGGAGGACAGGTCTGCGGAACTCGGGGCCTTCACCCACTTTGGCTCCAACGAACGCCTCGCCGGCGAAGCCGTGGGAAAGCGCCTGGCAACGGACGGCTATACGCATCCCATCTGCGTGATCCACGAGCAGGGCAATGTGGGACATGAGAACCGCTGCGCGGGCGTGAAAGCGGAAGTTCCCGGCACCGAAATCCTGTACGTGCAGGGAAGCGACATGACCCAGGTGGAGTCCACGGTAACGGCCAAACTGCAGGCGACCGCAGATGCCGACGTCGTTGTTGGACTGGGCGCCCCCTACACGCTGACGATCCTCAAATCCGTGGACTCGTCCGGAAGCGGCGCAAAGGTGGCGTCCTTTGACCTGAACCCCGACTTGGCGGACAAGATCGCCAGCGGCGACGTTGTCTTCACGGTTGACCAGCAGCCGTGGCTGCAGGGA
Organism: Arthrobacter sp. NPDC097144; assembly: GCF_044762205.1. NCBI lineage: Bacteria > Bacillati > Actinomycetota > Actinomycetes > Micrococcales > Micrococcaceae > Arthrobacter > Arthrobacter sp. NPDC097144. The sequence continues at coordinate 52,619 of NZ_JBIWDW010000005.1, forward strand.
TACGGCGCGGTGGACGCGCTCTGGCAGCACACGCGCGGCGGGTTTGAACTTGGCGGCGGGCAGCCGGTCCTCACCGGGCCCACCATCATCGATTCCTCGAACGCCGCGCAGGTCGCAGAATTCGCCGCGGACGGTATCCGCTGATGTCGTCCTCCAGACCGGCCTGCAGTTCAGAGATCAACCCGGGGAAAGCAGCACGCAGAAATGGCTAGTTCAGTTCAGGTTTCCCGGCCGTCGTCCGACGAACGGGTTGGCGGCAAGAGCCCGATTGCCAAAATGCTGGGACGCCCTGAGATCGGCGCCCTTGTAGGGGCCATCGCCCTCTTTGTCTTCTTCTCGGCGGTTGCCCCGGTGTTCCTCCAGCCAGGGTCCATTGCCACCGTCCTGTACGGAGCGTCCACCATCGGAATCATGGCGGTGGGAGTTTCGCTGTTGATGATCGGCGGCGAATTTGATCTCTCCACCGGTGTGGCCGTGATCAGCTCAGCCCTGATGGCCTCACTGTTCAGCTGGTACTTCTCCACCAACGTGTGGGTGGGAGTGGCGCTGGCGCTGGTAATGTCACTGGCCGTCGGCTTCGTGAACGGCTGGATCCTGGTGAAAACCAAGCTTCCGTCCTTCATCGTTACGCTGGCCTCTTTCCTGATGCTCACCGGTCTGAACCTTGGCCTCACGCGGGCCATCGGCGGAAGCGTCGCGTCGCCCTCCATCTCCAACATGGACGGCTTCGACTCCGCCAAGGCCGTCTTTGCCTCATCGGTCACCCTCGGAGGCGTTGAGGTTCGGATCACCGTCTTCATCTGGATCGCCCTGGTGGCGGTGGCGTCCTGGATCCTCCTGCGGACCAGGATGGGCAACTGGATTTTCGCAGCCGGCGGAGACGATTATGCTGCCCGCGCCGTCGGCGTTCCCGTGGTGAAAACCAAGATCGGGCTCTTCATGGGCGTTGGCTTCTGCGCCTGGATCCTGGGGATGCACAACCTGTTTGCGTTCTCCACCGTGCAGTCCGGAGAAGGAATCGGCAACGAATTCCTCTACATCATTGCTGCTGTGATCGGCGGCTGCCTGCTCACCGGCGGCTACGGATCCGCCATCGGCGGGGCGATTGGAGCCTTCATCTTCGGCATGGCCAACAAGGGCATCGTCTACGCGGAGTGGAACCCTGACTGGTTCAAGTTCTTCCTCGGCCTGATGCTGCTGTTGGCCACCCTCGTGAACCTGGTGGTCAAACGCCGGGCCGAACAAAGCTAGCGGACGGATAACAGGCATGGACACCAAGAAAAACGGCTCCCATCCGGAGCCCGACGGCGGCGCTGCCGCACCCTGGCCGGCACCGGAACCTCTGCTGCGGCTGGACAAGGTCGGGAAGCACTACGGCAACGTCATTGCCCTGCACGACGTCACGATGGACGTTGAGGCAGGAAAGGTCACCTGCGTGCTGGGCGACAACGGCGCCGGCAAATCCACCCTGATCAAGATCATTGCCGGCCTGCATCCCCATGATGAAGGAACCTTCTCCGCACTGGGGGCGGAGCGCCGGTTCTCCTCGCCGCGCCAGGCGCTGGACCTGGGAATCGCCGCCGTCTACCAGGACCTGGCAGTGGTTTCGCTGATGCCTATCTGGCGCAACTTCTTCCTCGGCTCCGAGCTGACCACCGGCGTCGGCCCGTTCAAGCGGCTGGACGTTGAGCGGATGAAGCAGATCACCAAGCAGGAACTGCAGGACATGGGCATTGACCTGCGGGACGTTGAGCAGCCCATCGGCCAGCTCTCCGGCGGTGAACGGCAGTGCGTCGCCATCGCCCGCGCGGTGTACTTCGGCGCCAAGGTGCTCATCCTGGATGAACCTACAGCCGCGCTCGGCGTCAAGCAGTCGGGGGTGGTGCTGCGGTACATCCTGCAGGCGCGGGACCGCGGGCTGGGAGTAGTCTTCATTACCCACAACCCGCACCACGCCTACCCGGTGGGGGACCGGTTCCTGCTGCTCAAGCGCGGCCGGTCCATCGGCTACTACGGGAAGGAGAACGTCACGCTGGACCAGCTCACGGAGCAGATGGCAGGCGGTGCCGAACTCGTGGAACTGGCGCAGGAACTCGAGACGCTGGGCGGGCACAGGGACATCATTGCCGAGGTGAATGCCGAGGTCCGGGCGGTCCGCGACTGACTCCGCGGACTGCTGTCGCCGATGACCCGGCCGGTGCGGCCGGTGCAGGGTCACGCGTAGCGGTCAAAGGAGTCCAGCAGCCGCTGCACGGACCCGCCGAGGTTCCACTGATCTGCTAGCCGCTCCAATTCCGCACGTGCATCGCCGGTCACCGGCTGAAGCCGCGCACCGGCGTCGGCCGGGGCGGGCACTGCGAGATCGCGGACCACCCGGACGACGTCGGGGGCCACCGCAAGATAGTCCGCAGCAGCCGCCAGCTTTGAGCGCACCGGCCCGGAGACGGAGCTGGCCGGATCAGCCGCCGCAGCGAGCAGGGCATCCAGCGTGCCGAACTCGCCCAGCAGCGACGCAGCGGTCTTCTCGCCGATTCCCGCAACGCCGGGCAGCCCGTCGGAGGCATCCCCGCGCAGCGTGGCGTAGTCGGCATACTGCTGCGGCAGCACCCGGTACCTGGCCACAATCGAGGATTCGGTCAGCACATCGAGGTTCTTCATGCCCCGCGCCGTGTAGATCACGCGGACGCCGCATCCGTCGTCGATCACCTGGAACAGGTCCCGGTCCCCGGTCACCACGTCCACGGGCGATTCAGCGGTCGTCGCGTAGGTGCCGATCACGTCGTCGGCCTCATGGTCCCGAACGCCGACGACGGCGACGCCGGCAAGTTCCAGCGTGCGGCGGATCATCGGAATCTGGGCCTCCAGCGGGTCCGGGACCACTTCCAGGTCCGGTGCGCCGGCCACCTCCTCGGCCACCCGGTGCGCCTTATAGGTAGGCAGCAGATCCACACGCCACTGCGGCCGCCAGTTCTCATCCCAGCACGCGATCAGATCCGTTGCTTCATAGTCGGCGGTCAGCCGGGCAATCATATCCAGCAGGCCGCGCACCGCATTCACCGGTGTGCCGTCACTGCGGCGGATCGTGTCCGGCACGCCGTAGAAGGCGCGGAAGTACAGGGAAGCAGTGTCGAGCAGCATCAGGCGCCGGTTCATAGGTGCGATCCTCGCACGAACGGCACCTCAACGGTATGACGCCTAAGATGAGCCCATGATTCACAGTGCGGGGATTTTGCTGTACCGCCGGGTTCCGGCGGACGTGGCGGGAGAGCAGCTCGAGGTGTGGATCGGGCACATGGGCGGGCCGTTCTGGGCCCGGCGGGATGATCATGCCTGGTCCATCCCCAAGGGGGAGTACCCGCCGGAGGAGGATCCGCTGGCCGCCGCGCTGCGGGAATTCGCTGAAGAAACGGGCACCCCTGCGCCCGCCGCGGACTACGCCCTGCTCGGCAGCTTCCGTGCGTCCGCCCGGAAGACCATTACCGTTTTTACGGCAGAAACGGATTTCGCGCCGGAGCGCATAGAGAGCAACACTTTTAGCCTGGAATGGCCGCCGAAGTCCGGCAGGGTCCGGGAATACCCGGAGATGGACGACGCCGGCTGGTTTCCTGAGCCCGTTGCGCGCACCAAACTGGTCAAAGGCCAGCAGCAGGTCCTGGATGCGCTGATCCTGCGCCTGAACTGCTGATGCACCTGATGCTGCTGCTGATTTAGCGGCGGAAGTCAGCCGGCGGGGACCGACTGTATCGGTGCCGAAACGGCACGGATACCCTCGAATAAGCAGGACGATCCCACATCTTGATGCCGGCGCGGCCGCCGGGCCTTTGGAGGTATGTCCCATGCCCGCACACCAGGTGAACACAGACTCACGAAACTCAGGAGAACCCACAGCCACGGGCCCAAGGGGCCCTGGCTTTTTCGTGTCCCCCCGGACGTGGCTGCTGCCGTTCCTGGTCCTCCTGCTGCTGGGCGGAACCGGTACGGCTTTGTATATCGGCGGGCTCGGGAGCCCGGGCAAGCATTTGGATCATTTCCCCATTGCGGTGGTGAACCAGGACAAGGGCACGGTGACGCCGGACGGCGGGCGTGAGGACCTGGGGCAGAACATCACGGAAGAAATGCAGAAGGGATTCAGCAGCTCGAACGAAATCGAACTCCGGGTCCTGTCCTGGGATGACGCGCAGGCGCAGATGCGCCAAGGGGACGTCCATGGCACGGTGGTCATTCCCGAATCCTTCTCGGCAGATGCCACCGCCCTGGTGAGCGGGTCCCTCAGCGCCGATGTGGTGTCACGGCCCTCCATCACCGTCTATACCAACCCTCTGGCCGGACCGCTGGCCAGCAGCCTGGCCACAAATGCGATCCATCCGGCACTCGAACAGGCGAACCGCGGGCTGGGCGAGCAGCTGTCCAGCTCCGCAACGCAGGCGCAGGACCAGGCGCAGACGGAGCTCCGGGGCCAACTGGAGGAGCTGGGCACACAACTTCCCGCCCAGCTGGAACAGCAGATTGCCCCAAAGATTGGCGGAACATCGGCCGATCTGCTGGCTGATCCGATTGCGATCACGACCACAGCCTTCGAAGAGCCCCCCGAGGGCGCGGCCCTGGGTGAGGGGGCCTTCTTCTATTCGGTGCTGCTGATGGTGGTGGGCCTCAGCGGATCCGTGGCTCTGCACTTCCTCATCGATTCCCGGCTGGGGGTGGCGCCGGTGGAATTGGGTCCGCGTTTCGTCCTGGGACCACAGCTGCGCCCGGCACGCTGGTTCACGTATCTGGTCAAGTGGGGCATCGTGATCATTGCGGCCCTGCCAACAGCCGGACTGATGATGTGGGTGGCGTCCGCCGTCGGAATGGCCATTCCACACGGAGGCTGGTTCTTCCTCACCACCTGGCTCTCGATTGTGACAGTGTCCGCGGTGACCTTTGCACTGATTACCCTGTTCGGCAGCGCGGGCATGATCCTGTCCCTCATTTACGTGGTGTTCATGGGACTGCCGGCGGCCACCGGCGTGGTCCCGCTGGAGGCCCTGCCGGGGTTCTTCCGGGTCATAGCCCCTGCTGAACCGCTGTACCACATGACCATGGCCAACCGGGCGGTTCTCTATTTTGACGCGAGCGCCGATGCCGGAGTGCAGGGCGGGATTATTGGCATGCTCGTCATCACCCTCATTGCCGTGGTGGCTGCCGTGGTGTTCTCAGCCATCTATGACCGGATGCTGGGCAGACGCGGTGCCAACCTGGCTCCGTCCGCCGGGGGCACCGCCGCCTGACTCCTCTGGCCGGCCTGACCCGTCTGGCCCGCCTGGCTGACCGTGCGGACGAACGCCGGTCAGCCCGGATTTACCTGGCGGCGGGCCGTGCCCGCAGGTGGGCCCGCTCTCCCTGGGGGCCAAACAGGGCGAGGAACTCCACGCTTTGCGCTGTGGCGTTGTCCATCCAGTGCGGAGTACGGGTGTTGAATTCTGCAGCTTCGCCCGGTTTCAGGGTCAATTCCTGCCCGCCCAGCACCAGCCGCAGCCTTCCGCTCAGGACATAGAGCCATTCGTAGCCCTCATGGGTCTGCGGATCCGGGGTACCCGGGGATTTCCTGCCCGGAAGTATGTATTTGTACGCTCCAATTCCTCCGGCCTGCTCCGTCAACGGAATGATGGTTGCTCCGTGGCGGCGGATTGGACGCATATGCACGCGGGGGTCCCCGGTGGCCGGAGCGTCCACCAGCTCATCAATAGTTACGCCGTAGATCTTCGCCAGGGGCATCAGCAGTTCCAGTGTGGCTCGGCGCTGGCCCGATTCCAGCCGGGAGAGGGTACTGACCGAAATTCCGGTATCGGCGGAGATTCCGGCAAGTGTCAGGTGTCTTTCGATTCGCAGCGCTCGGAGCCGGGCACCAACGCCGGCCAGGGCTGCAGCAGGGGAATGATCCATAGCTGCCATTTTGCCATCACAGCAAAACATATTGCTCGTGAGAGCGGCTCCGCCGGACACTGGGATCCGGCCCCGGCCACAACGGCACGGGGAACAGACACAGGAGAGCGGACATGGAAACATCGGCAGGGACCAACAGCGAAAGAGCCGGCAACCGGTACGACGTCGTCGTCATTGGGGGTGCCGCAGCCGGACTCAGCGGAGCGCTGGCTCTGGCCCGGGCACGCAGGTCAGTACTGGTGGTGGACGCGGGGCAGCCGCGCAACGCGCCGGCGGCCCACATCCACAACTACCTTGGCCGCGAGGGCGCAGCGCCGGCGGAGCTGTACGGCAGCGGGGCGGATGAGGTGCGCAGCTACGGCGGCACCGTACAGTCGGGCCGGGTATCCACCGTGGCCAGGGAAGCCGACGGAAGTTTCCGGGTGCACCTGGCCGACGGCGGGCAGGTGCTGGCCCGCCGGGTGCTGGCTGCCACCGGCGTACGGGACATCCTGCCGGACCTGCCAGGGATTCAGGAGCGCTGGGGCCGGAGCGTCCTGCACTGTCCGTACTGTCACGGCTGGGAAATCCGGGACAAGGCCGTCGGCATCCTGGCCACAGACCTGGGAATGGCCATGCACCAGGCCCTGCTGTGGCGCCAGTGGAGCGCGGACGTGGTCCTGTTCCTGCATACGGCAGGCACTCCGGACGCCGCCCAGGCGGAGCAGCTGGCAGCACGGGGGATCCGGACGGTTACGGGCGAGGTCACGGGGCTGGAGGGAGACGGTGCCGGTGTCCGCCTGGCCAGCGGAGCCCTGGTGAACCGGGACGCACTGGTGGTGTTTGCCCCGCTGGAGGCCCGGGCCGGGTACCTTGCGGAGCTGGGGGTCCTCCCGGTGGATCAGTACATGGGCGAGGTGGTCTTCGGGACCGCAATTCCGGCCGGACCCACCGGTGCAACCGCGGTGCCCGGTCTCTACGCGGCAGGCAACCTGACGGCACCAACCACTCAGGTGATGGCTGCCGCTGCTGCCGGCCTGATGGCGGGCGCCGCCATCAACGGAGACCTCATCGCCGAGGAGACGGCGCTTGGCGTCACGGCGCTCGCGGGCGCCGCGCAGAACAGCTAGAGCAGGTAGACGGAGGAAGGCCGCGCCAGGAAGTCTCCCGGATGGGTGACCGGCGCGGCCAGCATCCCCACGCAGGAGTCGATGAGGAAGTAGCCAACGCCGGTCCAGTTGGGCTTTTCCACTCCGTCCTGGATGCGGGCCTCATACTCGGCGCAGACGCCGAGCACCATTCCGCCCAGGATGGAGGACCGTCCGTACAGGACCGACGGCGGCACATCGCCGGCTGCAGCGTGGGTTCGTGCCACCAGCTCCTCCATGGCGGGGCTGGCGACAGCGGCCTCGGTAAGCACCTGATGAACCGAGGGCACCGAGCGGATCTGGTGCACAAAGCGTGCCCGCCAGCTGGGTACGGGCAGCGAAGCCAGATGTTCCACCCAGGGAAGGATCATCACGGTGAGCAGATCCGGCAGGGGAGCATCCGCCGGCAGGTTGGCGAGCAGCTCGGTTCGCCGCCGGTTCGTGTCCTCCAGATGTCGGGTGACGAGCGCACGGAGCAGTTCGTCCCGGCCGCCGAAGTGGTAGGCCACGGCGGAATGGTTGGCCGTGCCCGCGTGCTCGGCGATCCGCCGGTTGGACACTGCATCGATGCCAAACCGGGCAAAAAGCTCCTCGGCTGAATCCAGCAGGGTGCCGCGTGCCTTCTCGCCGTGTTGTCCCATACTCGGTGGTTCCTCTTTCGGCGTTCTGATCGGTCGATTTCCAATTTTACGCCAGGTGGCGTAATTTTGACGAGTTGGTCCCACTGACCTGCCCCGGCCGTTTCCGGCCCCGGCATACCTCGCCCCGCCTTCCATTCTTCAGCACAGGAGCACGTTCTTGACCAATTCTTCCCCTGCCTCCACCGACTCCCCGCCGGAGATTGATCCGGCCGCGGAGCCAACCCGGGAAACGGAAAGCCGGGACGTCGAGGCCGCCGCCAAGAGGGCCAAGGCTGAAAAGATCGGGCGCTACGTCGCCATGTTCGTGATGCCCCTGCTGATGGTGTCCATGCTGGTGGGCGGTTACCTGGCCGCCATGCATTCCCCGGCCCCGCACAATCTGCCGGTTGCCGTCAGCGGTTCCGCCCAGCAGGCGGACAGCTTCGCCGAGGCACTGGAATCCGCCGACGCCGATGGCATTGAGGTCCGGATTGTGGACACGGCCGACGACGCCCGGCAGCTGGTGCTGGACCGCGAGGTTGCCAGCGCTGTTGCGCTCGGCGACGGAACCGCCACCCTTTACACCGCCGGTGCAGCCGGCGCCTCCCAGGCCAGCACGGTCACCGCCATGCTGGCACCCCAGGTGCTCGCCTCCGGCCTGAGCCTGCAGACCGAGGACATTGCGCCGCTGCCGGCCAAGGACATGGCCGGCCTGGGTGCAATGTTCATGACCACGGCCCTGATGCTCGCAGGCTACATGCCTCTGAGCCTGGCCCTGTCCAACTCTCCGGAACTGATGCGCTTCCGCCGTTTTGTTCCGCTGCTGGCCGGCTGGTCCGCGCTGATTTCCGCCCTGGTCTGGACCGTCGTCGGCCCCGTCATGGGCATCGTCGAGGGCCACACGGCTGCTGTCCTGGGGATCTGCTGGCTCGCCGTGTTCGCAGTGGGCAGCGTCCAGTTGTTCCTCACCCGGATCCTGGGCCCGATGGCCGTACTGATTGGCATGCTGTTCCTGATGGTGCTGGGTGTTCCCTCCTCCAACATGAGCATGTCCGTGCACACCATGCCCGGGCTGTACCCGTTCCTGCACAGTTTCCTTCCCGCTGCCGCAACCGGTGAATCCCTGCGGTCCGTCCTGTACTTCGACGGAAACGGCGCGGGCCGGCATCTGATGGTGCTGGTGATCGGTGCGGTTGCAGCCCTGTTGCTGACGCTTGGCATCGATGCCGCGAAACGGCGCCGCAAGCCGGACGCGAAGCCCCTGGCCGTCAATGTTGCCTCACTGCACGGCGGACCCCGCCCAAAGAGCCGGGCTTGGCGCTATGTCACCCTCGGGTTCCTGCCGCTGACGATGGTTGTGATGATGCTTTCGCTGATGCTGGGTGCGATGTACCAGCCCACGCCGCGGGACATGCCCGTCGCCGTCGTCGGCGCCACTGCCGAACAGGCAGAACAGGCAGTTGCCGGACTGGAAGAAAACATGTCAGGCCTCTTTGACCTGCGGGCGATGGACTCCGCCGACGACGCCCGGGACCAGGTCCGGGACCGGACCATCACGGCGGCCTATGTGCTGCCTTCGGCCGAGAACCCGGCGTCCACCCTCATCTCCAACCAGGCTGCCGGCATCAGCGCCCAGCAGGTGGTCAACCGTGTCTTTACGCAGGTGGCCGCAGGCCAGCAGATGGAGCTGACCACTCAGGACGTGGCACCGCTGCCCACTATGGACTCCATGGGCATGTCCACCATGTACCTGGCCATGGGCTGGATCATGGCCGGCTTCATGATCATCATTGTGGGCTCCACGGCCCAGCCCGCCAGCCGTCCGCTGCGCAAGCTGGTGCCGATTGTTGCCGGCTGGGCCGTGGGGTATTCGGCCCTGCTGTGGGTCATCGTCGACGTCTTCGTGGGTGCGATCGACGGCCACTTCCTCGCACTGTGGGGCGCCGGCGTCGTGGCGATCTTCTGTGTCGGGATGTTCACGGCGGTTTTGGAACGCCTGATCGGCATGCTCGCCATCCTTCCGGCGATCGGCATCCTGATGTTCCTGGGCATTCCGGCCTCCGGTGCGGCAATGTCCATCTACATGGAGCCGGAGTTCTTCCGGGTCCTGCACGGGTTCCTGCCGATGCCGGCTGCGGTGGAGTCCATCCGCTCCATCCTGTACTTCGGCGGCGACACTGTCGGTTCGCACCTGCTGACGCTGGGTATCTGGGGAGCCGCTTCCCTGGTGGTTCTGGTAATCATGGACCGGATCAGGCCGCCGCGGGACACCGCTTGGCCGGTGGACGACGCTCCGGTTGAGCCGGCCCCTGAAAGAGCCGAAGAAAAGGAGCTCGCCGCGGTATAGTCCGCTGCAGCTCAGGCATCCCTGCGGTGCCGAAAAACATATCAAGGGCCGCTGCCTCCGCAGCGGCCCTTGATGGTTTTACGGGCCCGCAGGGCTCGGTTTAAAGAAATGCGGCCGGAATGAGGAAAACTCTGTTGACCGTTGGAATGTTAGCGTTCACAATTGCGCGCAGGGCAGGAAGCCCCCGCAGCGAAGGCGATGCATAGCGTCCCTGCTGCGTTCCTTACTCCAGGAGGCAGCAGTGTTTCGGAAAACCCTTATGACAGCAGTGGCCGTTTCGGCGCTGGCATTGTTGTCTGCGTGCGGCGGCTCGGATGCGGGCGGCGGGTCCGATGACGGGATCACCATGGGCTTTGCCCAGGTGGGAGCCGAAAGCGGTTGGCGGACCGCCAATACAAAATCCGTGAATGAGGCGGCAGAGGCAGCCGGCATTGACCTCAAATTCAATGACGCCCAGCAAAAGCAGGAAAACCAGATCAAAGCCATCCGCTCCTTCATCCAGCAGAAAGTGGATGTCATCGCTTTCTCGCCGGTGGTTGAATCCGGGTGGGACACCGTCCTGAAGGAAGCCCAGGATGCGAATATCCCGGTAATTCTCACAGACCGGGCCATCGACTCCACCGATACTTCTCTGTATAAGAGCTTCCTGGGCTCCGACTTCATTGAAGAGGGCAAGAAAGCCGGCCAGTGGCTGGTGGAGGACTCAGCTGCCGTGGACGGTCCGGTAAACATTGTGGAGTTGCAGGGAACCACGGGCGCCGCACCGGCCCTGGACCGGAAGGAAGGCTTTGAAGAAGCCATCGCTGCCGATCCCGATCTGTTGATCGTGCAGTCCCAGACGGGTGATTTCACCCGCAGCGGCGGCAAGCAGGTCATGGAAGCCTTCCTCAAGAACACGCCTGATATCGACGTTGTCTACGCCCACAATGACGACATGGGCCTCGGCGCAATTGAGGCAATTGAAGCTGCCGGCAAGGTGCCGGGCAAGGACATCAAGATCATCACCGTGGACGCCGTCAAGGACGGAATGACGGCGCTGTCCGAGGGCAAGATCAACTACATCGTTGAGTGCAATCCGCTGTTGGGGGATCAGCTGATGGATTTGGCAGAGAAGGTTGTTGCGGGCGAGGACGTACCGGAGCGCGTTGTCACGGAAGAGACTGCCTTCACCCAGGAACAGGCCACGAAGGCCCTTCCGGATCGAAAGTACTGAACCGGCGGAGGCTGTTCCGGAGACAACCATCGGGAGGAGTGCGGTGAGCCGGTGCTCACCGCACTCCGGCACAGAAAAGATGCATCCATGAATGAGATCGTTCCCCTCGTGGAGATGACTGGAATCTCCATTGAATTTCCCGGTGTCAAAGCCCTGGACGGCGTAGGCTTCCGGCTCTTTCCGGGTGAAGTGCACGCTCTTATGGGCGAAAACGGCGCGGGCAAGTCAACGCTGATCAAGGCCTTGACGGGCGTCTACCCGGTGGACAGCGGAACAATCACCGTTGCGGGGACGGAGCGGAACTTTGGCAGCCCGGCCGAGGCCCAGGCTGCCGGCATCAGCACCGTCTATCAGGAAGTGAACCTCTGCCCCAACCTGTCGGTGGAAGAGAACATCCTCCTGGGACGGGAACCCCGCCGGCACGGGCGCATCGACTGGAAGGCAGTGCGCCGGAGCGCACGCCGCGTCCTGGGGGATCTGCAGCTGGACCATTTGGATCCCGGGTCGGTCCTTTCCACCCATTCCCTGGCAATCCAGCAGCTCGTGGCCATTGCCCGGTCCGTCCAGATTGAAGCGAAAGTCCTCATCCTGGATGAGCCCACCTCCAGCTTGGACGCGGAAGAAGTGCAGCAGCTCTTCACCGTGGTCCGTTCACTGCGCACACAGGGAGTCGGGATTGTTTTCGTCTCGCATTTCCTGGAACAGGTGTATGAGATTTCAGACCGGATGACGGTGCTCCGGAACGGGAAGCTGGTGGGCGAATACCTGACCGGCGAACTGCCTCGCATGGGCCTGATCCAGAAGATGATCGGCAGGGATGTCGAAGTCCTGGCCGAACTGGACCGTTCCGAAACGGCGGTGTCCAGGGCAGAAACGGCACCGGGAACAGCGCTGCTTCAGACGAAAAACCTCGGGCGGAAGGGTTCCGTCGGGAACATCAGCATCAGCGTGGCGCCGGGACAGATCCTGGGACTTGCCGGACTGCTTGGATCCGGACGCACCGAAACCGCACGGCTCCTCTTTGGTGCAGATCATGCAGATCAGGGTGAGCTGCGCATCAGCGGAACCAGCCGGAACCTGCGCAGTCCGCGTGCCGCCATCAACGCCGGAATCGGGTTTTCCTCCGAGAACCGCAAGGAAGAAGGCCTCATCGGTGACCTCTCAGTGAAAGACAACCTGGTCCTGGCGATGCAGGCCAGCAAGGGCTGGCTGCGGCGGATCCCCGGCCGGCAGCAGGACCAGCTGTCGCAAAAATTCATCGAGACACTGGATATCCGGCCGGCCAATAAGGATGCGCTGATCCGCAACCTCAGCGGCGGAAACCAGCAGAAGGTGCTTCTGGCCCGCTGGCTGATCATGAACCCGCAGCTGCTCATCCTCGACGAACCCACGCGCGGCATCGACATTGGTGCCAAGACACAGATCCAACTCCTCATCAGCAACCTGGCCGCAGAAGGAATGGCGATGATCTTTATTTCCTCCGAGCTCGAGGAAGTCCTTCGGCTCAGTGACTCCATAGCCGTCCTGAAAGACCGTGAGATGGTGGCTAACCTGCCCAACAACGGCGTCACCATGGATGACGTGATGGCCATCATTGCCGGGAGCAACGCGTGAACGGGGTTTTGCGGCACCGCCTCACCTGGCCCGCCCTCGCACTGGTCCTGCTGCTGCTGCTCAACCAGGCGTTCCGGTCCGATTTCCTCACGGTCCGGGTCCAGGACGGGCATCTGTACGGCAGCCTGATCGATATCCTGCGCAACGGCGCGCCCACCATCCTGATTGCCCTGGGCATGACCCTGGTGATTGCCTCCCGGGGAATTGACCTTTCGGTGGGGGCGGTGGCGGCCATCGCGGGAGCAATCTCGTGCACCTATATCTACAATTCCCCTGATCCCGGTTCCGCGCAGACCGCGATGACGGCGGTGCTGATCGCGGTTGCCGCCGGCCTGGTTTTGGGGGCATGGAACGGTTTCCTCGTAGCCGTCATCGGAATCCAGCCCATCATCGCCACCCTGGTCCTCATGACCGCCGGGCGCGGGCTGGCACAGCTCGTAACCGATGGTCAGATCATTTCGGTTTCCAATGACACCTTCCATGCCATCGGTGCAGGCTTCTTCCTGGGCCTGCCCGTCTCGATCCTGATTGCGGCCGCGGTGTTGGTTGCTGCCGGGCTGCTGACCCGCCGCACGGCGCTGGGAACACTGATCGAAGCCGTCGGCATCAACCCCGCGGCCAGCCGGCTGGCCGGGATCAAAGCCCGCAGCATTACCTGGATCGTCTATATCTTCAGCGGGTTCTGTGCGGCGGCTGCCGGGCTGATGATCAGTTCCAACGTCACAGCAGCTGATGCCAACAACGCCGGGCTTTTCATCGAAATGGATGCGATTCTCGCCGTCGTTATTGGCGGGACCTCGCTCGCCGGCGGCCGCTACAGCCTCGTGGGCACCTTGATCGGCGCACTGATCATCCAGACGCTGACAACTTCGGTGTACACGCTGGGCATCCCGCCGGAAGCAACCCTGGTGTTCAAGGCGCTGGTCGTGATCATTGTCTGCCTGCTGCAGGCTCCGAAGGCACGGACCCTGCTCCGGCAACGAAAACGTTCCGTTCCTGAACCTTCCGGCATTAAGGCGGCCGTCTGATGTCAGTGCTCACCAGCCCTTCCTCGCCCTCCACCCGCAACCGCATCAACCGGCTGCGCGGTGCCGCGAAATTTGCTCCCACCCTGGCGGCCATCGGACTGTTCCTGGCAATGTTCGCCGCCGGGTCCGTGATGTATCCGGGGTTCCTCTCCGGACAGGTGTTCCTCAACCTGCTCATCGACAACACGTTCCTGATCGTGCTCGCCGTCGGCATGACCTTTGTCATCCTCACCGGAGGCATCGACCTTTCAGTGGGCTCCGTAGTTGCCCTCTCCATGATGATCGCGGCCAGTCTCCTGCAGGCCGGCTGGAATCCCTTTGCCGTCATTGTGCTTGTGCTCCTGGCCGGTGCAACGTTCGGGCTGCTGATGGGGCTGATCATCCAGGTTTTCGAAATCCAGCCCTTCATCGTGACCCTGGCCGGACTCTTCCTGGCCAGGGGGCTGTGCTACGTCATCAGCTTGGACGCGATCACTGTGACTGATCCGTTTTTCACCTCCATGGCCCAGTCCCGGATCCGCTTCGGCGGCCTGTTTGTATCCCCGGGCGTGATCATTGCCCTGCTCGTGGTTGCGGCGGCGGTGTACGTCCTGCACCAGACGCGCTTTGGCAGGACGGTCTATGCGATTGGCGGCGGAGAATCTTCGGCGGTGCTGATGGGACTGGCCGTGCCCCGGACAAAGGTGCTGGTGTACGCGATCAGCGGCCTGTGTTCCGCAACCGCCGGCATCCTCTTTTCCTTCTACAGTCTCTCCGGCTACAGCCTGGCCGCGCAGGGCATGGAGCTGGACGCGATTGCTGCCGTGGTGGTCGGCGGAACACTGCTGACCGGCGGGTACGGCTACGTGATCGGTTCGCTGACCGGGGTCCTGGTCCTGGGAATCGTCCAGACCTTCATTTCCTATGAAGGAACGCTGAGCTCCTGGTGGACCCGGATCGTCATCGGCGCCCTGCTGCTGGTCTTCATCCTGCTGCAGAAGCTCTTCTCGCGAACAGCGAAACTCGCGTAGCCGCACCTAACCCCGCCCGCCGCCGTCGTCACTGTTAGGCACGACGGCGGCGGCGGGTACGCGAGTAGCTCCGCGTCACAAATAGCGCACCCGCGCGGCAGATGCCAGCATGTGGAGATGTCAGCGAACCCCATCACCTCAGCACCCAAACGGATCCGGACGGCCGAAGAGCGCAGCGCGCGCGTGGCCGTGACAGTGTTCCCCCTGCTCATTCTCGCCGGGGGAGCGGTCGCCCTGTTTTTCCCCGAACCCTTCACCGGGCTGTCAACGTTCGTTAATCCGGCCCTGATGCTGATCATGTTCGGCATGGGCCTGACCCTGACCCTGCCCGACTTTGCGCTGGTGGTCCGGCAGCCGCTGCCCGTGCTGCTGGGGGTGGTGGCGCAGTTCGTGATCATGCCGCTGCTCGGAGCGGGCATCGCGTGGGCCCTGCAGCTCAGTCCCGAGCTGGCGGCCGGCGTCATCTTGGTGGGCTGTGCACCGGGCGGAACGGCATCCAATGTGGTGACCTACCTGGCCAAGGGCAACGTGGCCCTCTCGGTGGCCATGACATCTGTCTCCACTTTGCTGGCGCCGCTTTTGACCCCGCTGCTGGCACTGTGGCTGGCCGGCCGCTACATGACAGTGGACGCCGGTTCGATGGCCCTGTCGATCGTCCAGATTGTGCTGATCCCCGTGGTCCTGGGTCTGGTGATCCGTTATGCGGTGCCGCGGCTGGTGGACCGGGTCTTGCCGGTACTGCCCTGGATCTCCGTCCTGGCCATCACCTTTGTGGTCCTGGCCGTGGTGGCCGGAAGCGCTGCGGCCATTGTCACCGCCGGCTGGCTGATCCTGCTCGCCGTCATCCTGCACAACGGCATGGGCCTTGGATTGGGTTACGGAACCGCAAAACTCTTCCGGCAGCCCATTGCCTCCCGCCGCACCATGGCCGTGGAAGTGGGGATGCAGAACTCCGGGCTGGCCGCCGGACTGGCCAAGCAGTACTTCACCCCCGAAGCCGCCCTGCCGGCAGCGGTCTTCTCCGTGTGGCACAACGTATCGGGTGCGCTGATGGCGGCCTTCTGGCGGCGGCGGCCCACCGTGTAATCCGGCACAGTGTGATCTGCACTGCCTGATCCGGTTTCACCTCCTGAACCGCGCCGGACGGCTACCTTTCCCGAATCCGCCCGGCTAGGGTGATGCCGTCCCGGCACTTCAGAGGAAAGCAGGCCTCCCGTGGCTTCCAAGACCATCGTCATCACCGGCGCGTCCGACGGCGTGGGGGCGGCTGCCGCGGCCAGGCTGGCCCGGGACGGCCACCATGTGGTGGTGGTTGGCCGTTCACCGGAAAAGACGGCCGCCGTGGCGGAACAAACCGGCGGCGAATACCTGCTGGCCGACTTCGCCGTCCTGAACGACGTGCGGAACCTTGCCTCGGAGCTGCTGCAGCGTTATCCCCGCATTGATGTGCTGGCGAACAACGCCGGTGCCATCTTCGGCAAGGAGCGCCAGGTGACGGGCGACGGGCATGAAATGACGTTTCAGGTGAATTACCTGGCTCCGTTCCTGCTGACCCGCCTGCTGACGGACCGGCTGCTGGAGTCCAGGGGAACCGTTATCAACACCTCCAGCGTGGCAAACCGGTTGTTTGCCCATATTGATCTGGACGACCTCGAGGAGGAAAAGAACTACAAGCCGCGCAAAGCGTACGGGGACACCAAGCTTGAGCGGATCCTCTTCACCCAGGAGTTCGACCGCCGGTACCGTTCGCACGGCGCCACTTCCACGGCGTTCCATCCGGGCAACGTCGCGTCGGGTTTTTCCAGCACCAGGGGTTCGGCGATGCATGCCCTCTATTCCACGCCACTGCGACGGCTTTTCCTGACCAGCCCGGAGAAAGGTGCGCGGACACTGGTGTTCCTCGCGGAAGGAACGCCTGGGGAGGACTACCCGACGGGAAAGTACTACGAGCGGTGCAAGGTTGCCCGTCCCAACCGCCAGGCCGCAGACGGAGCCCTGGCGCTGGGCTTGTGGAACCGGTCGGTGGCGATGCTGGAATCCTAGCCCGGGGCAAAATCGGCGGCAGCAGCTTGGCTTGATTGTCCGGCGCTCTGTCGGGGACGCGACGACGGGTGTATACCGATTGTCTGGTGTCCGGCGGAACTGCTTGATTGGCGCCGTTGAGGACCACCGCCAAGCAGGACAAGTACCGCACACAGGACCATCGCCCAGCACAGGAGCCCGCCGTGACCAGTGAGCCTGAATCCGTCCGCCCGAGAGGTCCCCTGCCTGCAGGAGCCCATCCGCTGCGCAGGGCCGCATCAGCTGATGCCGAAGCGGAGCCGGGTGCGGGCCGGCCAGCCAAAAAGCTGCGCACCCGGCACGTCACCATGATCACGCTGGGCGGCATTATCGGAGCCAGCCTGTTCGTCGGCTCGGCCAACATCATCCGAAACACCGGACCGGCGGCAATCCTCTCCTACGCGCTCGGCGGCCTGCTGGTCTTCCTGGCAATGCGGATGCTCGGCGAAATGGCCGCAGCCCGGCCCGCCGTCGGCTCCTTCATGGAGTATGCGCGGGTGGGCTTGGGCAACTGGGCTGCCTACATCGTCGGGTGGCTGTACTGGTATTTCTGGGTGGGCGTGATCGCGTACGAATCAGTGGTGGGCGGAGGCCTGCTCCACAACTGGTTCCCCGGCCTGCCGGCATGGACCGGTTCGCTGATCCTTCTGGGGATCTTCGTCTGCAGCAACCTGATCTCGCTTCGCACCTTCGGGGAAACGGAGTTCTGGCTTGCCAGCATCAAAGTGCTGGCCATCGTGGTGTTTCTGGCGGCGGGCATCCTCTACATCCTCGGTCTGCTTCCCAACGCCTCGCTTTCGGTCTCAAACCTGTGGGCTAACGGCGGGTTCATGCCCAATGGATTCAGTGCAGTCCTGGCCAGTGTGGCGCTGGTTCTGTTCTCCTACTTCGGCACCGAAATTGCCGTCATGGCGGCCTCGGAATCGGAAAACCCCGCCGCTGGAATCCGCCGGGCGGCAAACACCGTGATCTGGCGGGTGATGCTCTTTTACGTCGGAGCCATCTTTGTCATCGTCACCATTGTTCCGTGGAACCAGCTCCCGGATGCCGCCGTGATTGCGCCCTTCACCTATGTGTTCAATCTGTTCGGGCTGCCGGGCGCCGAGACCATTATGGGCCTCGTGATTTTCACGGCGGTCCTGTCGGTGCTCAATTCCGGCACATATTCGGCGTCAAGGATGTTTGCCGCGCTGGCTGAACAGCGGCTGGCGCCGTCACTCATTGCGGTGCGGAACAAGCGCGGTGTTCCGGTGTTCGCGGTTATTGCCTCCACCGTAGGCGGCCTCGTCGCCACCCTGGTGAACTTCATCGCGCCGGGTTCGGGAATCTATGAATTCATCATGAATTCAACCGGTCTGGTGGCCCTCTTTGTCTATGTGTTCATTGCGGTTACGCAGTGGCGGCTCCGGACCAAAATGAGCCCGGAGGAACAATCCGCCCTGAAGATCAAGGTGTGGCTGTTCCCCTGGCTGAACCTCGTCCTGATCCTGGGGGCAATCGGAATTGTCACCATCATGATGTTCAGTGAGAGCGGGCGGACCCAGGTGTATACCAGCTTCCTCGCAGCAGCTGCGCTGGTGCTGTTCTGGCCCGCCGTGCGCCGAAGCCTCGCGCTGCACAAGCCCGAAATGCCTTCGATCAAACCGGCTCCGGGACTCGCCTAGCACGGCGGACGGGCCGGTTCTGCACTCTGCGACTCGCGGGCGCGGGATAGTTGAATAGACGCACCCGACGGTTACGGTATGAGGTACCTCACACTCGCCGTCCGCTGCAGTTCGGACGGTTCGCCCGTCCCACTGCAGGAGCCACCTTGACAGCTGTCAGTCTCGAACCTTCCCTCGTCCTCGACACCACCGGCGCCTGCCGCGTTCATCTGTGCAGCGGGGGTGTGTCGGTGCTGGTGGATCTTTCCCATGACCAACTGCCGTCCGTGGTGCACTGGGGAGCGGCGCTGCCCGGGCTCGGAGCCGAAGAAGCCGCCACGCTCACTGCTGCTGCAGTTCCGCACGGATCGGCCAACAGCTTGGACGTTCCCGTCCGGCCGGACCTGCTCGGTTCACTCCATGCCGGATGGACCGGCCGGCCGGGTCTTGCAGGGGACCGGAACGGCACGGCGTGGACTCCGCTGTTCACCGTCACCCGGGTGAACCTGGGAGTGCCGTCGGAGCAGGACGCAGCAACAGATGGAGCCCTTACCAGTGCCGGTGCCGCCCAGCTGTTCGTGACGGCTCTGGATGAGCTCTCCGGGCTGGAGTTGACGATCGAGCTGGAACTCGCGCCGTCGGGCCTGCTGCGCACCCGCGCGGGCGTGACCAACACCGGGGAGGGACAGTACCGGGTCCAGGAACTGGGCCTTGTCCTCCCTCTTCCCGCGCGTGCCAGGGAAATCCTTGACTTTGCCGGGCACTGGGGCGGAGAACGTACGCTCCAGCGCACTGCGCTGCCGGTGGGAATCCACCTGCGCGAGGGACGCAAGGGCCGTACCGGTGCGGATGCCGCCTATGTCCTGTCAGCGGGTGAGCCGGGATTCGGATTTGCCGACGGCCAGGTGTGGGGGCTGCACGTAGGGTTCTCCGGCAACCACCGGGCCTGGGCAGAGCGGCTCTCCAACGGGCTGCAGGTGTTGGGCGGCTCCGAGCTGCTCCTGCCCGGAGAGCTGGCGCTTGGACAGGGGGAGAGCTACACCTCGCCCTGGTTGTACGGTGTCTGGGGGAACGGGCTTGATGACCAGGCCCGGCGCCTGCACGCCTGGCTGCGAGCCCGCCCGGAGCATCCCTCCCGTCCGCGGCCCGTCACCTTGAACGTTTGGGAAGCCGTGTACTTTGACCACCGGCTGAGCCGGCTGACCGAGCTGGCGGACCGTGCAGCGGAGGTCGGCGTTGAACGCTTTGTGCTCGACGACGGCTGGTTCGGCTCCCGCCGCGATGACACCTCCGGGCTGGGAGACTGGGTGGTTTCCGCGGAGGTATGGCCCGACGGCCTGGATCCGCTGATCGACCACGTGCGCTCCCGGGGAATGGAATTCGGTCTCTGGTTTGAGCCCGAAATGGTCAATCCGGATTCGGAAGTGGCCCGCGCCCATCCGGAGTGGATCATGGCGCCGGCCGGGAGGCTGCCGGTGGAATCCCGGCAGCAGCAGGTCCTCAACATCGGCATGCCCGGAGCCTATGAGCATGTGCGCAACCAAATGGTTGCCCTGCTGGAGCGCTATCCGATCGCCTACATCAAATGGGACCACAACCGGGATCTGACCGAGGCCGGAACCCAGCCCGACGGACGCCCGGGTGTCCACGTCCAGACGTTGGCCGCCTACCGGCTGATGGCCGAACTGAAGGACAGGTTCCCGGACCTGGAAATCGAATCCTGCTCCTCCGGCGGTGCCCGCGTGGACCTGGGCGTCCTGGAGCACACGGACCGGGTCTGGACCTCTGACTGCATCGACCCCCTTGAACGGCAGCGGATGCACCGCTGGACGCAGCAGCTGATCCCGCCGGAACTGATGGGGTCCCACATCGCCTCCCTGCGCTCCCACACCACCGGCCGGATGCACACACTGCACTTCCGGGCGGGAACGGCCGTGTGGGGGCATTTGGGCATCGAGTGGGACCTGACGGAGGCCACCGCGGAGGAGAGCAGCGAGCTGGCCCAGTGGGTGGATTTCTACAAGGAACACCGCGCGCTGCTGCACACCGGAAACATGGTTCGCCTGGACTCCTTCGATCCGTCCCTGCAGATCCACGGGGTGGTGGACCAGGCCGGCAGCGAGGCTCTTTTCGCCGTCGTGCGCACCGCGGTCTCGGATGTTGAGCCGCTGGGCAGGTTCCAGTTCCGCGGGCTGGAACCGGAACAGGCCTACCGGCTGCGCGACGTAACCCCCGGCCCTGCTCCGCACGGCTTCCGGCCGCCGCCGTGGTGGCCGGGCAGCGAGGGCGCCGTCCTGACCGGGCGGGCACTGGAGCAGGTGGGCGTCCACACTCCGGGGCTCCATCCGGATGAGATGCGCATACTGCACCTGGAGGCGGTCTCCCCAAGCGCAGCTGCGGTCCAGGGCTAAGGCACCGGCCATGGCAACCACCACGCCGCTGCAACGGAGCAGCGTCGCCGCGGCACCGCCGAAACGGAGTCCGCGTTCCGGCCAGGACACCAAGCTTGCCCTTCTATTCATCACTCCTGCCGCACTTGGCTTCATCTTCTTCCTTGCCTGGCCCACAGTCCGCGGCATCTGGCTGAGCTTCACCAGCTTCAACCTGCTGACGCCGTCGGAATTTGTGGGCCTGGACAATTACCGGCGGCTGGTCCAGGACCCCGTCTTCTGGGACTCCCTGGTGGTCACGGTCCAGTACGTGGTGATCAACATCGGCGTGCAAACCGTTGTGGCTCTGCTGATAGCGCTGTTGATGCACCAGCTGACCCAGTCATCGCTGCTGCGCGGACTGGTGCTGGGTCCATATCTGGTGGCCAACGTTGTGGCGGCGATCGTCTGGCTATGGATCCTGGATACCCAGTTCGGCGTGGCCAACCAGGTGCTGGAGTGGATCGGGCTGGATCGGATTGGCTTCCTGTCCAGCGAGACCTGGGCCATTCCCACCATTGCGCTGATCAACGTGTGGCGGCACATGGGGTACACAGCCCTGCTGATTTTCGCCGGCCTGCAGGCCATTCCTCCGCAGGTGTATGAGGCGGCAAGGATCGACGGTGCCGGAGAGATCCGTACCTTCTTCTCCGTCACCCTCCCGCTGCTGCGCCCCATCATGGCCCTCGTGCTGATCATGACCGTGATCGGCAGCTTCCAGGTTTTCGATACGGTGTCCGTCACCACCGGAGGAGGCCCGGCCAACGCGACCAACGTCCTGCAGCTTTACATCTTCGAAATGGCCTTTGGGCGCTTCCAGTTCGGTTATGCCTCTGCCATGTCCGTGGCGCTGCTGGTGGTCCTGGCGGTCATCACGTTTATCCAGTTCCGTTTGACCCGCGCCGGCTCCACCGACCTGAACTGAATCCGAGGATCCCAGAATGAACGCGATTCCCGCACCGGGTGCCCTCGGAAGCACCCTGGCCTCCACAGACGTATCCCTGGATGCTCCGCCCCGCGGCGACCACCCGGAACAGGTACGACGACGCCGGCGCCTCACCCCGGGCCGGGCACTGGCCTGGGCTTTCCTGGTGGCCGTCATCCTGATTACCCTGTTTCCGTTTTACTGGATGCTGCGCACAGCACTGTCCACGAACGCCGGCCTGCAGGCGCATCCTGCATCTTGGCTCCCGCCCGAGTTCAGTTGGGGTGCCTTTGAACGGGTGCTCGGCATGGCCACCACCGAGGAAGCCATTGCGGAGGGCGGCGCCGGCACCGCCATGAATTTCTGGCGCTACCTGTTGAACTCGGTGGTAGTAGCCACTCTGGTGACAACAGGGCAGATCTTCTTCTCCGCCATGGCGGCCTACGCCTTCTCCCGGCTGAAGTGGCCCGGACGGGACAAGGTGTTTGCGCTGTTCCTGGCCGGGCTGATGGTTCCCGCCATCTTCACGCTGCTGCCCAACTTTGTACTTATCAAGCAGCTGGGCCTGGTGGACACCCTGCTGGGAATTGCCCTGCCCAGCATGTTCATGACGCCGTTCGCCGTGTTCTTCCTGCGCCAGTTCTTCATGAGCGTGCCCAACGAACTGGAAGAGGCGGCCCTGCTGGACGGAGTCTCCAAGGCGGGCATCTTCTTCAAAGTCATCCTGCCGCTTTCCGCGGCGCCCCTGGCCACACTCTCCATCCTGACCTACATCACGTCATGGAATGAGTACTTCTGGCCCCTGATGGTTTCCTACACCGACAAGTCCCGGATCCTCACCGTCGCCCTGGGCGTCTTCCGGGACCAGTCGCCGCAGTCGGGCACGGACTGGGCCGGCCTGATGGCGGCCACCCTGGTTGCCGCTTTGCCGATGGTTGCCCTCTTCGCGGTCTTCGCAAAGCGCATCATCAACTCCATCGGTTTCAGCGGCATCAAGTAGGAGCACACCATGACACACTTTGGCATTTCCCCGCGCCGCCGGGTGACCCGGTCCGGCGTCGTCCTTACCGCCGCTGTCCTGGCCCTGAGCGGATGCGGAGGGCAGGCAGAAAGCGACGCCGGCGGCTCCGGTGTCGTTGATTACTGGCTGTGGGACAACAATCAGCTGCCCGCCTACCAAAAATGCGCGCAGATGTTCGAGCAGGAAAACCCCGGCCAGGAGGTGCGCATTTCCCAGACCGGCTGGGACAGCTACTGGACCAAACTCACCGCGGGGTTCATCGCCGGCACCGGTCCGGACGTGTTTACCAACCATGTCTCGAAGTATCCGCAATTCACTGAGCTCGAAGTGCTGGCGCCACTGGATGAGCTGCCCGCCACGGCAGCCGTGGATCCCGACGATTTCCAGGCCGGCCTGTCTGATCTGTGGACCGGCCCGGACGGACACCAGTACGGCATGCCGAAGGACTGGGACACCATAGCCATGTTCTACAACGCCGATCTGCTGGCGGAAGCCGGATTCACGGCTGCGGACCTGGACGGGTGGAGCTGGAACCCGGAGGACGGAGGAACGTTCGAGAAAATAGTGGCCCGCCTGACCGTGGACGGCAACGGGGTGCGCGGCGACGAGCCGGGCTTCGATAAGGACAACGTGTCCGTTTACGGGTTCGGTGTGGCCACGGCAGGGGGCGACAACGCCGGGCAGGCCCAGTGGTCCGCTTTTGCGGCCTCGAACGGCTGGACCTCCACCAACAAGGCGTTGTGGGGGGACCGCTACAACTACGACGACCCGGCGCTTCACGAAACACTCGACTGGTTCTTCTCCCTGACGGACAAGGGTTTCATGCCGCGCTACGGACAGTTCAACGCATCAGAAGGAACCAGCGGGCAGCTGGCTTCCGGGAAGGTAGCCATAGTTCCTGACGGGGCCTGGACCATTACGTCCTATGCCAAGGCTGAAGGAATGCAGGTTGGTACGGCGCGGACTCCCATCGGCCCGGACGGCACATCGAAATCCATGCTTAACGGGCTGGCAGATTCCGTAGTGAAGGACACCGATAATCCCGAGGGTGCCGCGGCCTGGGTGGCGTTCCTGGGCTCCGCCGCCTGCCAGCAGGAGGTTGCTCAGGCCGGTGTGGTCTTCCCGGCCCGGCGTGACGCCACGCCCATCGCCGCGGAAGTCTACCGAAACATGGGAATAGACCCGGATCCCTTTATCGCCCCCGTGGAGGAAGACACCACCTTCTACGTCTCGGTCACCACGCACGCAGCAGATGTCACGGCCCTGATGAAACCGTCCCTGGAGGACATCTGGGCCAACCGGGTGCCTGCATCTTCCCTTAACGGGACGAACGACGCGATCAACGTCCTCTTTGAAACGGGAGGATAACCGGGGCTGCACTGTCAGGCAGAGGCCAGCAGCCGCGCCGAGTTCTCATCCAGCATGAGGTCGGTGACCAGCCCGGCCCGCAGCGCGCCCAGGAGGCTGGTGACCTTTGATTCCCCGGCCACCACGCAGATCCGGCGGGGTACCTGGCGCAGCTGCTCCAAATCCGGGCCGGTGCTGCGTTCGTTGAGGCGGATGCCGTCCCAGGTGCCGTCGGCCCGGTAGAACATGGTGGCAACATCGCCCACCACCTCCTCGGCCATCAGATCGTCCAGGTCCTCTTCGTCCAGGTAGGCGCCGTTGTAGACGTGGCTGGGTACACCTGCCTTGATGGAACCGACGCCGAAGATGGCGGTGTTCATCCGGGCCTGCAGGTCCAGCACGCGTTTCACCGGACGCTCCCGCCACATGGCTTCCTTGGTTTCCGTATGGTCAAAGAACGCGGGAACCGGGAACTGCACCACGCGCGCACCATAGGCGTGGCCGAACCGCTG
Organism: Arthrobacter sp. NPDC097144; assembly: GCF_044762205.1. NCBI lineage: Bacteria > Bacillati > Actinomycetota > Actinomycetes > Micrococcales > Micrococcaceae > Arthrobacter > Arthrobacter sp. NPDC097144. Next base: position 77,438 of record NZ_JBIWDW010000005.1, read on the forward strand.
GAGGATTTCGCTGGCATAGGTGATGCCCGACGTGCGGAAGTTTCCCGCCCCGTTCATCTGCACAATTGTGCTGTCGTGGGTGTTCTTCACGGAAAGATACTGGCTGACGGCGCCGAGGGTGGAGCCCCAGGCAACACCCACAATGGCGTCGGAATCGATGAGCGGGCCAATCAGGTGGGCCGCCTGCACGGCAACGCGCTGCAGCGTCTGGGACGGGGATACGCCCTCTGCCACAGGGATGACCCGGGCATGGATGCCGAAGCGGGAGCTGATCTCCTTTTCCAGCGCCGGGGCACGGTCCGAGGGGCTCTTGATGCGGATCTCCACCAGCCCGGTGCTGCGAGCATGGGAAAGGAGACGGGAAACCGTGGAGCGTGATATCCGCAGTTCCCGGGCGATTGCCTCCATGGTCAGATTCTGCAGGTAATACATCTGGGCGGCCCGCAGGGCGTCCCGGTCACGGCCTTCCCGCTCGGTCGCGGCAGGGCCCTCCGGGGGCCGCACCGGAAACGCATTGGTGACATCTTTGTTCACTTGCTGCCCGCCAACACTGCTTCGATCCACATGATTCCATTATGGCAGGCTGCACGTTTGTGCATCAGCTCGATTGCCGGTGCCCCTGACTCAGAACATTGTGGGATATGGCAAAGCCGCCACAGAAGCGTTTGGAGATAGTCGTGGACAATTCCGTGAACCCCAACAAGGGAAAAACCGCCGTCCGTCCGGTGGTGCAGCAGCTGAAGGACCGCCCCCGGGCCTCAGTGCTCATCGTAGGCGGCGGCATCAATGGCGTAGGCACCTTCCGTGACCTGTCGCTGCAGGGAGTGGACGTAGCCCTCGTGGAGCGCGGTGACTACTGCCAGGGTGCATCGGGCGCCTCATCGCACATGATCCACGGCGGCATCCGCTACCTGGAAAACGGCGAGTTCCGCCTTGTGCATGAGTCCGTCGTCGAGCGCAATGCGCTGCTCCGTCTGGCCCCGCACTATGTAAAGCCGCTGCAGACCACCATCCCGATCACGAGCACGTTCTCGGGCATCACCGCAGCTCCGCTGCGCTTCCTGACTCACAAGCAGGGCAAGCACACCGAGCGCGGCGCCGTCCTGATCAAGGCCGGCCTGCTGATGTATGACTTCTTCTCCCGCGGAGGCCGCGTGGCCCCCCGCCACAACTTTGTGGGCAAGAAGAAGTCCCTGCAGGAACTTCCCAAGCTGCGTTCGGACGTCAAGTACACCGCAACGTACTTCGACGCCTCCGTTCACAACCCGGAGCGCCTGACCCTGGACGTGCTGCGCGACGGTCTTGAAGCCAACCCGCAGTCCCGCGCCAGCAACTACGTCTCCGCCGTGGGCACGACGGACGCCGGCACGCTGCTGCGCGACGAACTGACCGGCGAAGAGTTCCTGTTCGAGGCCGACGTCGTCATCAACGCCACCGGCGCCTGGGTCGACGAGACCAACGACTCCTTCGGCAAGCGCACTTCCTTCATGGGCGGCACCAAGGGCTCACACATCGTCCTGGACCACCCGGAACTGCTGGAAGCCTGCAACGGCCGCGAACTGTTCTTCGAGCACACCGACGGCCGCATTGTCCTCATCTACCCGATGGGTGACCGTGTCCTGGTGGGCACCACGGACATCGACGCCGACATCACCGAGGATTCGGTCTGCACCGACGAGGAAATCGAGTACTTCTTCGAACTCGTCGCCCACGTGTTCCCGACCATCGACGTGCGCCGCGACCACATCGTCTACACCTTCTCCGGTGTGCGCCCGCTGCCCAAGCACGATGACACGCAGCCCGGCTTCGTGTCCCGTGACTACCGCATCGAAAAGCGCATTGACCGCCGCGGCGGCAAGAACGTCACCAGCCTGTCCCTCGTGGGCGGCAAGTGGACCACGTTCCGTGCCCTCTCCGAAAACCTCGCATCCGAGGCCATGACCGCACTGGGCATGCCGCGGAAGACGACGACGTCGGAACTGCAGATCGGCGGCGGCAAGGGCTTCCCGAGCACCGAGGCCGAAGAGCGCCTGTGGGTCAACCGCACCGCCAGCGACATTGCTGACCGCGACCGCGTCCGCGTGCTGCTGACCCGCTACGGCACCCGCGCCACGGACGTCCTTGAGTTCCTGGCACAGGGTTCCGACCAGCTGCTGGCCTCCACCAACGAGCTGAGCACCCGCGAGCTGACCTACATGGTCCAGCACGAGCAGATCACCCGGATGTCCGACATCCTGATCCGCCGTACCTCGCTGGCCTTCCGCGGCCTGGTGACTGCCGAAATGCTGACCGAGCTGGCGGGCCTGCTGGCTCCGCAGCTGGGCTGGGATGACGCCGAAGCCGAGCGCCAGATCAAGGCTGCACGCGAGCTGCTGGTCAACATGCACGGCATGAAGATTGCTGCTCCGGTAGCCTAGGCAGCTCCGTTGAAAACAGCGCCGTTTCCTTAACGGCGCAGTTCATACCTGAAGGGCGGACACCGCAAAGGTGTCCGCCCTTCAGCTATTTAACGCTATGACAATTCGGAGGACTTTGTTTCATGGCACGGTCGGTGCGTTTTTTTGACGTATCCGGGTTTTGAGATGCAACGGCCACCCCGTAGGGTCTCCTATGACAATTTCCGTGCCCTGAAAGTCGGTTTCCCTTGGCCATAGCCATTATTTCCGTCGTCCTATTTGTTGCCGGCCTGGTAATTCTGATGTCAGGCCTGGCGATGCGGCGGACTCCGGTGCCGCCTGCCTCCCGGAACAAGACTGCAGAGCCGGCCGGTACTGACGGTGAGGCGTCGTCCGGGGAATTGGAAAAGGAAAAGTCAGCTTCTGTTTCGAAACCTTCTTCAAAAGCCAACCCGGCGATCCCGATCGGCATCGGCGTCGTCACCATTCTCATTGCACTGGGGATTCTTGCTTCCGGCCTCTTCACTACGGTGAGCGCAAAGAATGCCGGCGTGCTGGTGGCTTTCGGCAAGGTGTCCGAGAAAACGCTTTCTCCCGGCCTGCACACAAAGGCGCCCTGGCAAAAGGTGGTGGAAATTGACGGCACCATCCAGACGGACGACTACCGCGGTGAAGAATGCGTCGCCGTGCGCATCGGGGACGGGTCGCAGGCCTGCGTGTCCATCACCAACCGCTGGAACATCGTCGAGTCCGAGGCCGACCGGGTGTACAAGGATTTCAAGTCGGACGACCCGACCCTTTCATTCCGGGACGCGGTGATCAGCACGCAGCTGAAGGCGTCCCTGCAGAAAGCGCTCAGCGACTACAACCCCGTTGCCCAGTTCAACAGCGCGGACAATGACGCCTCATCCGCCGAGCTGTCCTTCTCTCCCGACTATGATGCGGTTTCCAAGGTGGTTGAGGAGGATATGAAGACCCGGCTCGGCGCCGAACCGATGGCACAAATCCAGTCGATCACCATCTCCTATATGCAGCTTTCGGAGACCACCCAGAAGAAGCTGGACGACTATGTTGCCGCGATCGGGGAAACCCGGATCGCCGAACAGCGGAAGGCGACCGCCGAGGCGCAGGCGGCGGCGAACAACACTCTGTCGGCATCCGTGAGTGACACCCCGAATGTCCTGGTGTCGCGCTGCCTGGACACGCTGGCAGAATCGGTCGAGAAGGGATACCAGCTGCCCGCCGGTTTCTCCTGCTGGCCCGGCGGGGGCAGCGGTGTCGTTATCCCTGGTGCCTCGCCGGGCCGGTAAAGAGGGAGCGGGCGGCTAGAGCTCGGTGGTCGCCGTCGCGTAGTCCAGACGGGGCAGGCGCGGATGGCGCGGTGCGCCGGCCGGAACACCGATGTTCACCACCAGGAAGGACTGCCGGTCCAGGCCCTGGTGCAGATCAGCGTCAAGCCCGGCGGCGTCAAAGCCGCCCATGGGGCCGGCGGCAAGGCCCGCGGCCCGTACTGCCAGGAGGAAATATCCGGCCTGGAGATGGGCATTGTTGTTGCCCATCACCGAGCTCAGTTCCGGGTTCGCAGCAAAGTCGGCTGCCCGTTCGGCGGCCGGCGGGAACACCGTGGGGAAATGCTCGTGCCACGTGCGGTCGTAGCTCAGGACGGCGACCAGCGGAGCTGCAGCGGTCTTGGACTGGTTGCCCGGGGCCATGTGCTTCACCAGGCGTTCCCGGGCTTCGGGGGAGCGGACCCAGGTAATCCGCAGCGGCTGGATGTTCATGGCCGTGGGTCCCATTTTGGTGAGGTCATAAATGGCCTGCAACTGGTCGCCCGTTACGGGCTCGTCCTTGAACTCGGCGACCGTGCGGGCCTCGACGAAGAGCTGGCCGAGGACTGCCGGTTCCAGAGCTGATGATTGCAGAATGCTGTCGCTCATATGAGCAGACCTCCTGGATAGGTTTAGTTGATGTTTCAAGTAAACCAGCAGGAGTTCCGCTGTGGTTCTTTCTGGAGTGTGACCTTGCTCGCACTTGGAGGGCCTGCCGGAAGACACCCGCCGCCCTCCGCTGCCGTCCGCAGGTAGGCGCTGGCGTTACCGGTCCGCCCCGCCCGTCGTGAACGGCAGCATGAGGCGGGAAGGGTGTCCGGCATCGCGGTAAATCTTATGCGTCACGGGACGGCCGACGGGCAGGTGAAAGGCATCGGGAGGCAGCAGTGCGTTGTGCTCATCGGCCAGAGGTTCGGCGTTGGAGAGCTCCGCCACCAGCCGGTGACCCTGCAGGAACGTGTTCGCGAACGGGTAGAGGCGCACCACATACTCCTGGACTTTGCCCGGCTCCACCGGGACGCTCCGTGTGTGCGGATGGTATGGGTTGCCCTCCGCGGTCCGCTCCGTGTCCAGCTCCCGGTGCGAGGCCTTCAGGTAACCGGTGGTGATCAGCTGCCGATTGCCGCCCGGCGCCGCGTCCCAAAGCCGGAGAATGAAATTGGTGTCCGGCTGGTCAATCTCCACGAACAGGTGTGCGGCTCCGGTGCCGATCATTTCGGCCCGTTCCTCGAACATATCCGTGCTCCAGGACAGGATTTCCACCTTGTCCGTCACGGTCAGCGGCGCCTGGTAGAAGCCGTCCGGCGCGGCGTACTCCGTCCCCATCAGTTCGGGGTCGGTGGAGAGCCTGCGGCGGGTGCGCAGGTACAGCGGCTTGTACTCCACTTCCTTCGGCGGCCAGGCATCAGCTGTGACGACCTCGCGGGAGCCTTCCACGAACACGCTGACCGCGGGCTCTTCCATGACACCGTTGTCGATGCCCTTGATCCAGTAGTCGTACCAGCGGAACATCTTGTCGTGCTCTTCGATGAAGGGCCGGGACTGCATGGGCGGGTACGGCCCGATGTCCAGCTTCTTCGGACCCTTAAGCGCGTTGAACAGCTCAATCGTTCCGTCCAGCGTCCAGCCGCGGCCCTGGTCCAGCTGAAGCCAGACCGGAATGTCGATGTTCGGGGCCAGCGTGATCGGATTGCGCTCCTTGTACCACTCGCCGTCGACGTCGTTCATCACGATGTCGAACCAGGCCTCGTGGTTCTTCGGATAGTTCAGCACATGGACCAGGTTCGGCCAGGCAGCGACGTCCGGATCCTCGAGGCGCTGGGCGACGAGTTTCTTTAGGTCCCCGGGGGAGTGCTTCTCGATCATCCGCGACTTCACCCGGTCGGTGAACGCCCAGCCGGAGTCTCCGCCGCGGCCTTCGCGGGCGGCGCGCGGCATGAACCACATGACCCCGCCGTGGTAAGTGGTTTCATAAAAGTCATAGTGGCCGCCGGAGACGAAGATGGCCTTCAAATGCGGCGGGCGTTCGGCGGCGGCCAGGACCTGCATGGAACCGAAGTAGGAGATGCCCACCATGCCCACGTTGCCGTCACACCAGGGCTGCTCGGCCACCCATTCGATGAAGTCGTAGGCATCCTGGCCCAGGGACACCCCGCCGGCGTTGTAGTTGCCAATGTGCTCCCCGCCGGAATCCCCGGACCCGCGCAGATCGCCGATGACGTGGACGTAGTCTTCCTTCACGATCCGTGCGATGTCCCCGGCCTCGATGCAACCGTCCCACATGGGGCTCGGGCGGCGCTGCGGGGGCATGGTCAGCGCCATCGCCTGCAGCTCCTTGCCGTAGGGGCTCAGTGCGACGAGTGCCGGGCGCGGTTTGTCGCCGGCACCCTGGTAGGCGTCGGCAGCTAGTTCGACGCCGTCGCGCATCGGGACGCGCAGGTCCTTTCGGACCGAGACGGGCATTCCGCCGGCCTGGATCGTCTGGAGAGTGGCCATGTATGGTGCGGCTCCTTCTAGGAAAGCTTGTGAATGGACTGTTTGCGGTAGCCATCGAGCGTCGTGAAGAACGGCGAGGGCTCAAGGGTGGGATCAGCGGTGTAGTCCAGATCCGCTGCCACCTTTTCGAAGGGAGAATAGACCGAGTCGGTTTCCGTCAGCCCGGAGTCGAGAACGCCGGCGACGCTGCCCCGGATTCGGGCTTCCAGCGCCAGGGACTCATCCAGGGCGAGGCGGGCCTGCCCGGTATCGAGTTCGACGCCGTAGGGCTCGCCGTCCGCTCCGCGGTACGGGTGGCCCAGGTACAAGCGTTCGGGCCGGACGGTATCGCGCAGATAATAGAGGCTTGCACGGTACGCGTCCGGGTCGGTGTACCCGGGGAACCGGTTGGCCGCCCCGTGAATTTGCACCGCGTCCCCCACGAACACGGAACTCCGGCCGTCCAGCACATAGGCCACCGAGCCGGGCGTGTGGCCGGGAACGCTGTGAACCGAGACCGTGACGCCGCCGCCCAGGCAGAGCGTTTCCCCGCCCCGCACCAGGACGGTCGGCTCCATTTCCCCGGAGATGACGGCTTTGGCGGACGCGGTCTGCCGGAGGACGCCGTCAGCATCGTTGAGATACCGGCTGCGGCCCTGAACATATTCGTCCACATGGGCCCGGCGGGACCGCAGCAGCGGAGCGTCAGCTTCGTGGATGACTACCTTGGCTTTTCCTCCGGTGAGCTCCCACAGGGCCTTTGCCCCGCCGAGGTGGTCAATGTGCCCATGCGTGAGGAGGATCCAGCGGATTTCCTCGATGCTCCGGCCGAGCTGTTCAAGGGCCGGGAGCAGGCCTTCTGCGGGGGAAGAAGCGATTCCCGTGTCCACGATGGCCGGCTCGGGTGCGTCGATGAAATAGCTGTAGAGGCCAAACCGGCCCCACGGCGACACCAGGGGATAGACCTCCGCTGCGGCACTCATCGGACGTCGTGCAGGAAATCGCGGGTCTGCTCGAAGGCCGAATAGAACTCCGGGATCCAGGAGAAATTGGCCACGAACCCGTGGTTGGCTCCTGCGTAGCGGGAAACTGTGGCCTTCACCCCGGCCTCCTGAAGACGTTGGCCGTACAGCTCACCCTCATCGCGCAGCGGATCGTGTTCCGCCGTGATGATGAGGGCCTGCGGAAGACCGGAAAGGTCGGCGCGCTTGATGGGAGAAACCAGTGGGTTGGAGGGATCGGCTCCGCTGTCCAGATAGAACGCGTTGAAGGGCTTAAGCCCGGCCGTTTCAAGGCCGTATCCCTCCGCGTTCTCCCGCATCGAAGGGTAACGGTCGACGTCGAAATCCAGATCCAGCGAGGGGTAGAACAGTATCTGGTGGGTGATGCCGGTGAAACCGTCGTCCGTGGCCATGGCGGCGGCGGCGGCAGCGTAGGTGCCGCCGGAACTGTCCCCGGCGAGGGCGAGCGTGCGGCCGTTCCAGCGGAGGTCCTCCCCGTGCTCGGCCGCCCAGCGGAGTACGCCGTAGCAGTCCTGAAGACCGGCAGGGAAGGATGCCTCCGGTGCCAGCCGGTAATCCACCGAAATGACCTTGCAGCCGGTTTCCCTGGCGAGGGAACGTGCCACGTGGTCATGGGTTTCCAGGCTGCCCAGGAAGAAGGCGCCGCCGTGGATGTACACCAGCAGGCCGTAGGCGTCGGCGTCGGCCGGGGTGTAAATTCGAACCGGAACGTTTCCCGCAGCCGTGGCTGCGGTGACGTCTTCGACGCGGTGAAGCGGCGTCCGTTCCTCGAGCGGCGGCACCTGGGCGGCTTCTCCGGCCCGCATGGCGTCCGGGTTCAGCGGACCTTCCGGCGGGGCCGGCAGTGTTGCGAGGATCTTGGCAATTTCGGGATGAATGGTCATGGTTCGGGTCCTTTACTTGGCCGGAGCCTGCTCGGGGAACGCAACTTCTGCGGACTCCTGGGTCCAGCCCAGGCGGGAGAGGCGCTGCAGTTCGTCGGTGACCGGCTTGCGGTTGGCCTGGAAGAGGGCGAGGGCCGCCGGAATGGAATCGGCTTCCAGCAGGGCGTCGGCCAGTGCGCCGGCGTCCTGGATAGCGGAGTTGGCGCCCTGTCCCTGGTGGTGGAGCATGGCATGGGCCGAGTCGCCCAGAAGGGTGACGGAATCCGTGTGCCAGGCATCCACGGGATCAATGTCGTAGACGGACCGGCTGGTGACCCGGCTGATGTCCAGGTGGCGGGCAATGTCCACAATCCGCTCGTCGAAGCCCTCCAGGAGGGACACGAGGTAGTCGTTGGTGATCACCGGCGCCCAGGTGTCGTCGTCGGACCGGGCAGTGACGTCGTAGGAGACCTCGTTGCGGTGGCGCAGCGGCAGGTTGTAGGCCACAGTGCCGTTTTGTGCGATGTAGAAACGGGGGTTGTCATCGGTGACCAGACCAAAGGCGTCGTCCAGTGAGATGACGGTGCGGTAGGCGTGCTCGCCGGCGAAGACCGGAGCCCTGTCCGTGAACAGCTGTTGGCGGACCAGCGAACGGATGCCGTCGGCCCCAATAACCAGGTCGGCGGTCACGGAGTCGCCGTTTTCGAACGTCAGAGTGGAGCGGTCGCCGTGATCGGTAATGCCGCTGAGCTGGTAGCCCAGGTGCACCATTTCCGGGGGAAGCACGCCAAACAGGGCTTCAATGAAGTCGCCGCGGTGAATGATGCGGGTGTGGTTGGTCTGTGCAAAACCGTGCAGCTCCGGCCATTCCTCCTGGGCCAGGACCATGCCGCCGTCCGCGGTCACAATCTCCAGATGGTCGCTGGGTGCGCTCACTGCGGCAACGGCGTCGAAGATGCCCCACTGGCGGAAGAGTTCCACGGTGGCCGGACGCAGGCCAATGCCGGCACCCACCTGGCCAAACGCGGGAGCCTGCTCATAGACGTGGACGTTTTCCGCCCCGATGCTCTGCAGTGCAATAGCTGCGGCCGCGCCGCCGTAGCCCCCGCCCACAATGGCAATGTGCAGGTCTTTGAACTCTGAAATCTTCATGGTTGTTCGCTTTCATTTCTGCGGCGCCGGGCGCCGGCAAGTTTGGAAGGGGGCGTGCTAGGCGTGCAGGGACAGGAAGGTTGCGGGGTTTTCGACGAAGATGCGGTTGATCTGCGCCTCATCAAGGCCGTTGCTGCGCAGGTCCGGGATCAGGGTGTCGAAAATGTAGTTCACGGTGTGGCCCTTCACCCCGGGCCAGCCCAGCGGGCTGCAGTTGGCATCCGCGGAGACCAGGAGCTGATCCAGGTGGCCCTTTTCCACCAGGTTCAAAAAGTGGTCCAGGCGTTCCTTGCGGGGCCGGGCCCAGAAGGGCGGATCCTCCAGCTCGGTTTCATAGCCGAAGGTGTCGAAGCCGATCCGTCCGCCCTGGCCCATGATCCATTCGCTGGGCGTGTCCGCGGCGTTCAGGCCGTCGTCGGCATGCCCGAAGAGCACACGATTCAGCTGGAGGCCTTCCTCCGCGAAGATGTCGATGGCCGGCTGTGGATCGATGGCCAGATGCGTGAGGATCGGCACGCCGGTGGCGACGGCGGCGCGTGCCGCTGCACGGTAGATCCGCTTGTCCAGGTCGGTCATTCGGCCGCCGCGGCTCACGCCTACCTTGATAACCCCGGCCTTGCTGCCGGTGTTGCCTATTCCGACGGTGATTTCGGAGATGAAGACGCGGGCCAGGTATTCCACGGAAGCCCGGGCGAAGTGCGGCAGTGCCGTGTCCCCGCCAACAAATCCGGTGCACGCGATGATATTCACGCCGGTCTTGGCTGACAGGGATTTGTAGTAGTCAATGTCGCGGCCGTTGCAGATGCCCGTGGCGTCCACAAAGGTTCCGCCGCCGTTTTCATGGAAGCGGCGCAGCTTCGGCACCGTTTCCTGGTACCGCTGCTCCGGCGTTTTCCACCACTGCGAATCGAGCTCGGATCCGGGCATTCCGTAGCCAATATGTTCGTGGATGGCTACCAGGCCCAGCTCTTCAGCGGAAATGGCTCCCAATACAGTGTTTACTCTCGACAACGTCTTCACCTTCAAATAGAAAAATCCAGGGGCGTGCGCGGCGGAGGCCTAGCGCACCGACAGCAGGGCGCGGGGATTGTCCACCAAGATCTGCTGCGCATCTTCTGCACTCAGGCCCTGCGCCCTGAGGAAGGGCATGAACGTGGACAGGACGTAGCTAAACGGCAGGTCGTAGTCGGGCTGGCCCTTCGCGACGCCGATGGCGTTGCTGGCGAGCAGGATCCGGTCTCCGTGGCCGGCTCCGATTAGTTCCAGCACCAGGGCGGCGCGGGCGCGGTCATCCAGGTACCCGTCGTCGTCGTTGAGCCCCACGTGGTCCAGGCAGACGTAGGCTCCGCGGCGGGCCACTTTCAGTGCAGCACCGACGTCCGCAGCGTCCCGGCGGTCCAGGCCACCGACGAGTACACGCTCGGCCGGCAGCGATTCATCCAGGACAACATCAAGGTCATGGAGCGCGTCGGCTCCGTAGCGCAGCGATACCGGGACGCCCGTGGCCAGCGCCGTGCGTGCGGCGCCGCGGAACAGGCTTTCCTCGGTTGCCGTCATGCCGGCGCGGCCGGCAGCGGTGGCAACCAGCCCGGCCGGTGCACGCCGTTCGACCCGCGGCACCACCATGCCTTCCATGACCTCCTTCGAGAAAAGCCCGGCAAACTTCTCTGCCGGCCACGGGGTGGGCGGGTTGGTCTGCGGGGTGAGGAAGTAGCCGCCGAGCATTTCCTCGGGTCCCATGCCTGTGGACGCAATGATGGAAACGCCCGTGGCCCTGGACAGCGCCTCGTAGAGCTTGAGGTCGCGGCCGTGGAACATGCCGGTGCTGTCCACAATGGTGCCGCCGCCGGCATCCCGGAAGGTGCGCAGTTTTGCTGCAAGGACCTCGAAGATTTCAGCACGGTCCATGTTGATATCAAAGGCGTGCTCGGCGCCGGGAACCACGGAGAGCAGCGCTTCGTGGATTGCCACCGCTCCCAGTGCATCGACGGGAACAGGCCCCAGGACGGTATTTACGACGGCGGGTGTGGGGGCGGCGTGCCGGGACGTGCCGGCGACGTCGATGCCTGCGAGGTGGCTCACTGGCCTCTCCTTTGAAGCTGGGAATTGCGGACGAATGAGCCGGTGTGACCGGACCCACGCTGTCCGCTTGGTGTGCCCAGCATCACAGATATCTTTACATGATGTCAAACAAACATTCAGGGCGTAGGGCTACGGTCGATCAGTTGGGATTCTTGACACACTGTAAACATTCCGGCAGGGTGGAGCACCAACCTCCTCGATGCGGCAGGGGCCATGCGTGGCTTCCGCACCGAGGGCCACCAATTGCTAGGAGAGCTGCCGTGGCTGTACCTGCCTCATCAGACATCGATATCTGGGCGGATGACGTCCTTCTCGACCCCTATCCCACCTATGAGGCGCTGCGGGAGCAGGGCGCTGTGGTGTACCTGCCGAAGAACGACCTCTACGTCCTGACGCGGTATGACACCATCCGGGAAACCCTCGGGGACCCGTCGTCGTTCTCCTCGGCTTCCCTGGGGTTCAACCCAATGGTGAATGAGGCGCTGCAAGGCACCTCCCTGGCGTCGGATCCGCCGGTCCACACCCAGCTGCGCGCCACGCTGTCGGCGAACCTCACGCCGCGGGCCCTGCGCGGTCTCAGGGCCACCATCAATGAGAAGGCCGACCACCTGGTGGCAGAGCTGGTAAGGGGCGGGAACTTTGAAGCAATTGATGCCCTGGCCCGCGCATTCCCACTGGAGATTGTGGCTGACCTGATTGGCTTCACGGGTCACGTCAAGGAGAACATGCTGCGCTGGGGCCAGGCAGCCATGCAGGTCCTTGGCCCGCTGAATCAACGTACCCAGGAGAGCTTTCCCGTCGCGGGTGAACTGTATGAGTGGTGCTCCTCAGTCACTGCCGAAGATCTGGCGCCCGGCTCCGTGGGCCGCGGAATCTTTGATGCCGAAGTCCGCGGCGACATTCCTGCGGGTACGGCCGGCCACATCATCCATCAGTATCTGGGTGCCGGCGTGGACACCACGATTGCGTCCATCGGCAACATCGTCGCACTGCTCGGCCGTCATCCGGATCAGTTGGAATTGGTCCGGAACAACCCCGAACTGGTCCCGGCAGCCTTTGCAGAGGTCCTGCGGTATTGGGCTCCCATTCATATCTGGGGCCGGACGGCGACCCGCGACGTCGAGGTGGAGTCCGTGACGGTGCCCGCCGGAGCGCAGCTTGGCATCCTCTTTGGCGCCGGCAACCGCGACCCGCGCCATTACGTTGACCCGGATGTCTTTGACGTGACCCGCAACCCGGTGGACCATCTTTCATTCGGGTACGGTCCGCACGGGTGCGCCGGGCAGGGGCTTGCCAAACTCGAAGGGCATGCGGTCCTGGAGGCTCTGGCGCGGCGGGTTAAGGTCATGACGATTGCCGGGGAAAGCAGGCTGCCGAGCAATATCACCCGGAGCCATGAAGGTCTTCGTGTTGTGGATGTGGTGGCGGCATGAGGATCGAACTGGACCGGCCCCGCTGCGAGGGGCACGGACTCTGTGAGGAAGCGGCACCGAATCTGATGCACCTGGACGACGACGGCGAGCTGGTCATCAATGCCGCCGACGTAGAGGGGGCAGACCTGGAGGCAGCGAAGGCTGCGGCGCGGGTCTGCCCCGTCGCAGCCCTGCGTCTGTCCGCGCCGTGATAATGCGCCGCATAGTCGTAGTGGGCAACGGCATCGCCGGACTCACGGCCTGCGACTCGCTGCGCGCGGAAGGATTCGACGGGGAGCTGACCGTAATTGGTGCTGAAACCCACCAGCCCTACAGCCGCCCCGCCCTGTCCAAAGCGCTGCTGCAGGTGAATGCTGACCTTACCGCCCATGAGCTGCCGGCACCAACACACGGTGCCGCGGAGCTGCTCGGACACAGTGCTGCAGGCCTCGACGTCGAACGGCGAATTCTCCGCCTGGACGGCGGAGCGGAGCTGCCCTGGGACGGTTTGGTCATCGCCTCCGGTTCCCGGGCCCGCCGCCTGGCTCAGGATCAGCCGGGTCGGCGGAACGAGCCTGATCCGCAGGGACGGGACAGCCGGGAAGGCCCCTGCAGCGAGCTCACCCTGAGAACCATTGAGGATGCGGTAGAGCTGAGGCAACGGGTTGCCGGACGCCCTTCGGTCATCGTGATCGGCGGCGGCCCGCTGGGAATGGAAGTGGCCTCGGGCTGCCTGCAGGCCGGCTGTGAGGTGACGCTGGTGGCCGATGCGCCGCCGCTGTCCCGCCAGCTGGGGGAGCACCTCTCCGGTATTTTCACAGCCGCCGCAGCCGCCAAGGGGCTTCGGATTGTTTTGGGCGGCCGGGTCCGAATCGCCCGGTCTGCATCCTGCACCCGGGTCCTGCTTGCGGACGGCTCTGCGCTCGAGGCCGAACTGGTGATCAGTGCTGTCGGAGATGCTCCCAACGTGGACTGGCTCACCGGCTCCGGCCTGTTGGCGGACGGGCAACTGCGCACCGATTCCCGGACGCGCCTGCGGCCGAACATTGTTGCCGCCGGGGATGTGGCCTCATTTCCCACCCGCCGCGGTCCGTTGCGGGTGCCGCTGTGGACCAGCGCCATCGACTCGGCCAAGGCAGCCGCCGCAGGCCTGCTGAAAGGGGATGAGGCGCCGGAGCTGGACCTCTCTCCGTACTTTTGGACCGAAGGCTTCGGCCTGTCACTGAAAGCGGCCGGCTTCACCCCGGTGTCCGGCGCACCGGATTACACCGAGCCGGGCAAGGCGGACGGCTCCATGCTGCTGCGGTGGAACAGCGGCTCCGGAGGCGGCACCGCCGTCGCACTCAACTACCGCATCCCCGTTCCCAAGCTCCGCCGGCTTGCGGCCGGAACCGAAGTGCAGCGGCCGGTTGTTTTGAGCGGCAGCTAGTGGGGAAGCGGTGCCGGTTGGCAGGGACGGAAGGCAATCCCCGTGACTGCTAGGGTTATTTGCATGCCGTCACTGCGAGAAGCCCAGAAGCAGCTGACACGCGACACCATTGTTGAACGCGCCCTGGAGCTGTTCACCGAAAAGGGCTACGCCGCCACCACCATCGATGAGATCGCTGCGGCTGCAGGCACCACCCGCGTGACGTTCTATGCCTACTACCCTTCGCGCACCGACCTCATGAAGGATTTCATGGCGCGCGTGAACGCCGTGCTGGACCGCAGCGACGGCCCGGGGCCTTCGACCGCACCGGATCTGGTTGACGTCGTCCGTGTGGGCGAGCTGCCCGGCATCCTTGGCTGGCTTGAATCGCGGGCTGCGCTGTGGCCTGTCTTCCGTCCGTATCTGGACGTACTGAGCGACGCGGCAGCCGTCGATCCAGATGTGCGGTCCATGCTTGAGTCCTGGCACGAAGAGGTTATCTCCGACATGGTCAGAGGGATGGAGGCAGCCGGGCGCTTTCCGCCCGAGACACGGCACATCCGTGGAACCCTCGCGTATACGCAGCTCGATTACGTGGCCACGCTGTGGACCCGCCGCAGGCTGGAACCGAACCGGGATCACGCCCTCGACGTGCTGGCCGACAGCTGGCATCACCTGCTGTGCAAAGCTGGTCCCGCCTAAGTTCCGTACCTGCGGCCCGCCGGGCCACCAGCATGCCGAACCGGAATTCTCAGGATGCTTCCGGTTCAGAGACGGCGTTCCACACGGAGTCGATCATGCCGGACGCCTCGAGCTCTGAAATGCCCAGCGCCAGCGAGACTTCGGTTAGCAGCGGCCGGCGGGCATGCCGGAGCATTTCCCTTTCGGCCTGCGAGAGTCCGTGCGAGTTGCTGCGCAGCATCAGATTACGGACGACGGCGGCCAGAACCATGGGATCTCCGGTACCAAGCCGTTCGGTATTGTCCTTGAACCGCCGCGACCACTGCGCGTCCTCTTCGTCCGCCGGCGCCCGGAGGACGGCGAACAGGGCATCGAGCCCGGCCTGGTCCAGAACCGGCCGGAGGCCAACATGCTGTACTTGGTCCAGAGGAACCCAGACGAGCAGATGAGAGGACTGCACCTCAAGGACAATGCAGTCCTTGTGCAGGCGGGGGTGGGTTTGGAAGGAACTCACCACGGCCGGGCCGTGATGGGGATGGACGAGGATCTGACCCTTGGAAAATGGCAATTGAAACCTCCGGCAGACGCAGAAGGCCGGCTCAACGCCCCGGACGTTCAATGCTTTCCGGGACGGTTGTTTCATCGGTTCACCGGTAGCGGCGGTGAATGGTCCTGAAAGCACGGGCACCGACAGAACCGAGGGGGGAACCGCCTGCATCCGCGAGCCTGGCACGGTTTTTATTTTACCGTCAGCAGCCGCTTGTGCCGAGCCCTCGGGCGCTGCCGGAACCGGGGATCAGTGGATTCCGCCAACTGCGGCCGCGTCGGCAATCGTCCGTGCCTTAACCGCACGGATATGTTCCGCCATTGCCTCTGCGGCCGCATCCGGATTGCCGGCGCGCAGCGCGTCAAGGATCGCCTGGTGTTCGGCAATGGCGAAGTCAGCGTCAGTGATCCCAACGCCGGAGAAAAGCTGAAACCGCTGCAGCTGCCCGCCCAATGCGTTGTAGGCGGCCAGCAGGAACTGGTTGCCGGCCTGGCCGGCAATGAGTTGATGTAACCGCTGATCCGCATCCAGATAGTCCCGGAATTCAGTAAACGACGGCCCGCGGGGGGCGCTCTTCAGATCTTCAATGGACCGTTCGATCTCGGCGAGGGTCTCCGGCGTCAGGCGGTCACATGCGAGGCGTGCATTGGCCGGCTCAATCACCAGGCGGGCCTCCATGAGCTGTGCAAAGTCGTCCTGTGTGAATGCAGGAGCCACCCGGTAGCCCTTCAGCGCGACCCGGCGGACCATGCCGGTGTGTTCCAGGCGGGCGAGGGCTTCACGCACCGGAGTCGGCGAAACGTCCATATCCCGCGCAGTTTTGTCAATGCTCACAGCTGCACCGGGCTGGAGCCTGCCGTCCATAAGGCGTTCCACGAGGGCTTCGTAGACGTGGTCGGCCAGGACCTGGCGGCTGACGGGTCGCTCAGCCGATGCTTCAGGAACGCTGGAGGTGAGGCGTGTCATGGAAAAATCCTATAGGACCCGGCCGGCTCAGGATTACCCGCCGCAAAACCCCGCAGGGCCTTCAAAAAACACTTCAACTGTGACCTTGACAACATTCCCTCACCTACCAATCATATAGGAAACATGATTCCGTACAGGGGGACAGCGTGGTCTACACTGCCGAGAACTGGCCGATTACGGCAGCACTGCTCCAATTTCCGGGCATTGATGCTGAGGGAAGAGACATCAATGACGCCGACGCCGCCACGTGGGCGGACGTCTTGAGTGAGGTGAAAGAAGCCGGTTTCGCGAATGCGGACCTGACGGACAGCTGGGTCCGGCCGGGAGACCTCAGCTCAAGCCGGCTTGCTGAATTCAAACAGGCGGCCGACGACGTCGGGATAGGCATACCGGTCATTTCGGCTATCCGCCGCAGCGTGCTGGACGAGGCCAACTGGCAGTCCAACCTCAGTTACAGCCACCGGACCCTTGATGCCGCCGCGGAACTGGGGTGCGAGGTGGTTTCCTTTGGCCTCCACCAGGCCCTGACTCCCAAACAGCAAGAACAGCTGTGGTTCTGGACGGTGGAAGGCCATAAAGACCCTTCCAATGATCAGGACGCCTGGGACAGCGCCGTCTCGCGGCTCCGCGAGTTGGGCAGGCACGCTGCTGAGGCGGGCATCCTTATGTCACTTGAAATGTACGAGGACACCTATCTCGGAACGGCGGATTCCTCCGTCCGCCTGGTTGAGGAAATCGGCCTGGCCAATGTGGGGCTCAACCCGGACGTGGGTAACCTCATCCGCCTCCACCGGCCCATCGAGGACTGGAAGTACGTGCTGGCCCAAACGCTGCCGTACGCCAACTATTGGCACGTCAAGAACTACATCCGGGATGAGGATGTTGCCCGGAACAGCTTTGTTGCCATGCCCGCACCAATGGAAAGCGGACTCATCAACTACCGCGAGGCATTCAAGATGGCCCTCGCTGCGGGGTACCAGGGCATCATCTGCACCGAACACTACGGCGGAGACGGCCTGTCAGTGACAGCGTCCAACCAGGAGTACCTGAGGCGCCAGGTCCTGCCGAAGAAGGAGGGCTACGCCCTTGGCCGCAGCCGCGTTGCCCAGGGGCGGCAGCAGCCCGCCCTGCCCGCCTGACTCGCCCGTTCCTCCCCCTAATCCCGCTCAGACTCGATGAGGAGCCATGACCAGACTTTTTGACAATCCAGCGGACTTCGCTGAAGAAGCCCTGGACGGTTTTGTTGCCGCCCACCGGAACTACGTTGCCCGGGTGGACGGCGGTGTTGTCCGTGCCACCGAAGTGCCGGATGGGCAGGTTGCCGTGGTCATAGGCGGCGGCTCAGGCCATTACCCCGCCTTTGCGGGGCTGGTGGGCCCCGGGCTGGCCACCGGTTCGGCCTGCGGCAACATGTTTGCTTCCCCCTCTGCGGGGCAGGTATACCGCGTGGCCAAAGCTGCAAGTGCCGGCGGCGGGGTCCTGTTCAGCTACGGCAACTATGCCGGCGACGTGCTGCACTTTGACCAGGCTCAGCAGCGCCTGAATGCCGAAGGGATCGAAACACGGACCGTTACCGTGACGGATGACATCGCCAGCGCCTCGGAGGACCAGCTTGCCCAGCGCCGGGGCATCGCCGGAGATCTGGCGGTGTTCAAGATTGCCGGAGCCGCGGCCGAAGCAGGCATGAGCCTGGCCGAGGTGGAACGCCTGGCCATCAAGGCCAACCACCGGACCCGGTCCCTGGGCGTGGCCTTTGACGGCTGCACCCTGCCCGGCTCCGCTGACCCGCTGTTCCACGTTCCCGCCGGGCAGATGTCGCTGGGCCTGGGCATTCACGGGGAGCCCGGGATTTCCGAGCACGCCATGCCCACGGCGTCGGAACTGGCAGAGCTTTTGGTCAGCCGCCTTCTGGCGGACCGGCCCGCCGAGGGCGCCGGCCGGGTGGTGGCCATCCTCAATGGGCTGGGCACAATCAAGTACGAGGAGCTCTTCCTTCTGTTCGGAAAGGTGGAACGCCTGCTGACCGCTGCCGGGCTCACCGTGGTGGAGCCTGAATGCGGAGAGCTCGTTACCAGCCTGGACATGTCCGGGCTGTCCCTGACCCTGCTGTGGCTTGACGATGAACTGGAACAGCTCTGGGCGTCCCCCGCGAACACTCCTGCATTCCGAAAAGGAAACATCGACGCCCACGCGCGGCGCACCGACGTCGCCGGGGATACGGTGCAGGCGGAGGAGATACATGAGGCGGGAACCCCCGCGGCCGCGGAACTTAGCCGTGCTGCCGCCGCGGTGCTGGCGCAGATCCGGGACACCGTAGCGGCACATGAGGAGGAACTGGGCAGCCTCGACGCGGTGGCGGGCGACGGCGACCACGGCATCGGCATGCGGCGCGGCATCGAGGCTGCTGTTGCCGCCGCCGAACAGAAGGCCGCCGAAGGCAGCTCGGTGGAGCAAGCCCTCCTGGCTGCGGGCGAGGCGTGGAGCGAACGCGGCGGAGGAACCTCAGGGGCACTGTGGGGTGCCGGCCTGAACGCCGCGGGCATGGCCCTGGGCAACCGGAAGTCCTACGGCAGTGAGGATGCGGTTGCAGCCGCGGATGCCTTCGCCGACGCCGTCACTGCCCTGGGGAAGGCTGATCCCGGTGACAAGACAATGGTGGACGCCATGCTGCCGTTTCGGGATGCCCTGCGGAGCGGGCTCGCGGACGGAAACACCCTTGAGACTGCCCTGGTCTCAGCCGCAGCCGCCGCTTCCCGGGCTGCAGCGAAGACAGCGGAGCTCCGCCCCCTGAAAGGACGGGCCCGCCCGCTGGCCGAAAAAAGCATCGGCCATCCGGATCCCGGCGCTGTGTCCTTCGCCCTCATTGGCGAGGCGCTCGCCAACTGTATTGCGTCGATCCGGGATTCCGGAACGGCTGACCGCGAACCGGCTGCAACAGCCGGAAAAGGAGCTGACTCATGAGCGACACGGCCAAGTGGCGCATCGTCATCGGCAACGACTCTGCCGGCTTTGAGTACAAGGAAGCCCTGAAGACGCTGCTCGAAGCAAACGCCAATGTGGCGTCGGTACTGGATATCGGAGTGGCGGACAGCGGGTCCACCGCCTATCCGCATGTGGCTGTGGAAGCTGCACGCATGGTTGCCGCCGGAGACGCGGACCGGGCGCTGCTGATCTGCGGCACGGGTCTGGGGATGGCCATATCGGCCAACAAGGTCCCCGGCATCCGGGCCGTCACCGCCCACGACAGCTACTCCGTGGAGCGTTCCGTGCTGAGCAACAATGCCCAGGTGCTGACCCTGGGGCAGCGGGTGATTGGCCAGGAACTGGCCAAAAAGCTCGTGGGGGAGTGGCTGCAGTACCGCTTTGACGAAAGTTCCGCCTCGGCCGCCAAGGTCGAGGCGATCACCTCTTACGAATCCGATCAAACGAAAGCAGCGCAGCCGTGAGCACCTTCGAAAACAGTGACGCCGAAGCGTCGGCAACCCGTCCGCCGTCGGCCGCCCTGGAAATCGCAGTGGTCGGCTCCGGCTACATGGGAGGCGGCATTGCCCAGGTCCTGGCCCTTGGCGGAGCCCGGGTGGCCCTCGCTGACGTCTCCGCCGCGGTGGCGCAGGCCAGCTACGAGCGGCTGCTGGCGGAATCGGACCAGTTCGTGGCGGACGGCCTATTTCCGGACGGTGCCACGGAAATCCTGAAACAGAATCTCTGGGCGGCCGGCACCATCGAGGACGCCGTGGCAGCGGCCGACTTCATCGAGGAGGCCGTGCCCGAAGTTGTCTCGATAAAGCATGAGACCCTTGCCCGCATCAGTGCAGCTGCACGCCCGGACGCCATCATCGGCTCGAACACTTCAACCATTTCCATTGCCGAGCTCTCTGAGCCGGTGATCAACCCCGAACGCTTCCTCGGAGTGCACTTCTCCAACCCGTCACCGTTCATTCCCGGCGTCGAGATCATTCCGCACGCCGGCACCTCCGCCGCCACGGTGGCAACGGTGCGGAACCTGGTCCACTCCGCCAACAAGCAGACGGCCGTGGTCAAGGATGTCACCGGTTTTGTGCTGAACAGGCTCCAGTACGCATTGTTCCATGAAGCCGCGCAGCTGGTGGAACAGGGCATTGCCTCACCCGACGACGTGGACACCCTGGTGCGCACCACGTTCGGGTTCCGCCTGCCCTTCTTTGGACCCTTTGCCATAGCTGACATGGCCGGGCTGGACGTGTACAACTTCTGTTACAAATCGCTCCAAAAGGAATTCCCCGAGCGCTTTGCCACCCCCAAAATCCTCAGCGATCTTGTGGAGGCGGGAAAGCTGGGAACAAAGACCGGTGCAGGGTTCCTGAACGTGCCGGCGGAACGGACACCCGAGCTGATTGCCTACCGCAATAAGGCGTACGTGGCCATGCAGAAACTGCTCGACGACCTGGGTCCCGCACCCATCAGCTAGAGGAGGATCCCGTGACCGCGTTTCCCCTGGAACGAACTGCCATTGTTACCGGTGCCGTCTCGGAGCGGGGCATCGGACGCGCAACCATCAACTATCTGGCCGCGCAGGGCTGGAATATCGGCGTCATTGACCTGGATGATGCACGGTGCCGGGCGACGGCAAAGGACATTGCGGCCTCCTACGGGGTCCAGGCCGCGGGAGCGGGTGCGGATGTTTCTGACGAAGCCTCCGTCCGCGCCGCCATTGATGAGCTGGAAGCTGCCCTTCCGCAGATTGTGGCGCTGGCCAATGTGGCCGGTGTCAGCTCACCCGTTCCCTACCTTGAGGTGGACGCAGCTGAATGGGACCGCGTGCTGGGGATCAACCTGAACGGAGTCCATTACGCCACCCGGCGCGCAGCCGAGTCCATGGCCCGGGACGGTGTGGGCCGGATCGTGAACATTTCCTCGGTCTCCGCCCAGCGCGGGGGAGGAACCTTCTCCAAAACGCCCTACTCGGCGGCGAAGGCCGGAGTGATCGGCCTGACCCGCGCCACCGCCCGTGAGCTGGGCGAATTCAACATCACCGTCAACGCCATCTCCCCGGGACCCATCGATACGGACATCATGGGCGGAACGCTCAGTGAGGAACGCAAGGAGGAACTCACCCGGGACCTCGTGGTCAACCGCATCGGTTCGCCCCGGGACATCGCCGCAGCCATCGCCTTCCTCATCAGCGAGGATGCCGGTTACATTTCCGGCCAAACGCTGAATGTGGACGGCGGTCTCTACATGCACTAGGAAGGACACCCATGCCCCAGCGTCCGATACCCGGCGGTACCGGGATCCGCGCGTGGACCCGGTCCCGGAAGATCTACCTGGCTGCTGGTGTGGCCGCCTGCCTGCTGGGGATCCTCCTCATGGCCTACCCGCGCTAAGAAGCCTGCACTTCGCACCACGCACCCGCTCGTCACTTACTCGCTCACTCACACATCGCGTCACCCGCATGCAGCAGTTTGCCCGGCTGTCCTACTCAATGAGGAGTTCACTTGTCTGCCGCCAGCACCTCAACCCAAAAGCTCCTGGACTCTCCCGTCCTCAAATCCGCGATCCGGAAGTCATCCTTCCGGCTCATGCCGATGCTCGTCATCCTGTACGTAGTGGCTTTCCTGGACCGGACCAACGTGGGCTTCGCCGAGGCGGCCCTTGAAGTGGACCGCGGCATCACGGCCGGCGCCTACGCCCTGGGAGCGGGGATCTTCTTCATCGGGTACGCCCTGTTCGAGATTCCCAGCAACCTGCTGCTGACCAAGTTCGGCGCCAAGGTATGGCTGGCACGCATAGCCATCACCTGGGGGATCGTCTCGGCGTCCTTTGCCTTTGTGCAGGGGGAAACCTCGTTCATTATTCTGCGGTTCCTGCTCGGTGTGACGGAGGCCGGACTGTTCCCCGGCGTCATCATGTTCCTGGCGGCGTGGTTCCCGAATAAGGTCCGCGTCAAGATGTTCGCCATCTTCTACCTCGCCCAGCCCTTCTCGCAGATGCTGGGTGCACCGCTCTCCGGGTGGCTGCTCAACATCGGCGAAGGGATGCCCGGTGTCGAAGGCTGGCAGGTCATGTTCTTCGTGGAAGGCTCCCTCGCCGTCCTGGCCGGCATTGCCGCGTTTGTCTTCCTGATTAACAGCCCGCAGGATGCCAAGTTCCTTGAGAGCGACGAAAAGAAGGCTCTCCTGGACGTCATGGCACTGGAGGACACCGTCAAAGAAGAAGCCGGACCCCGCGGCGTCTTCGCTGCCATGAAGAACGGCCGTGTCTGGTACTTCACGATCATTTATTTCTGCCTGCAGATCGCCGTCTACGGCGTCACTTTCTATCTCCCCCAACAGGTGGCGCAGCTGACGGGACAAAAGGTGGGCCTTGCCGTGGGTCTGCTGACCGCTATTCCGTGGTTCTTCGGCATCTTCGCGTGTTTCCTCATCGGCCGCGCGGCCAACACGATAGTCCGCCGCCGTGTCTGGGGTACCGGGTTGTTCCTCTCCACCGGGCTGTGCATCTTCGGCTCGGCCTGGGCAGGTGCAAACCAGCAGCCGGTGCTGGGCATCCTGTTCATTACGCTTGCGGTCTGCAGCTTCCTGGCCATCGGCCCCATCGCCTGGTCCTACCCCACGGCCTTCCTGACGGGGACCGCCGCAGCTGCCGGAATCGGCCTCATCAACTCGCTGGGAAACCTCGGCGGCTTCGTGGCTCCGATCCTGCGCACCTCGGTCAACGAATGGGCGGCCTCGGACACGGGCACCATGGGTGTCTACGCGCTGGGCGTCCTGCCGTTCCTTGGCGCCGTCATGATGTTTGCCACCAAGAAATTCCATACCAAGGCCGATGACCTGCTGCCCCGGAAGTAAGGCCATGCCTTCCGCTCCAGGTCCGGATGCCACTCGTGCCGCGGGCAGCGTCCAATATGTCGGCGTCAGCACCAAGATGTACCTGGGCTACAGGGAGAGCCTGCGGTGGCTGAAGGAACTGCGCGAAGAAATAGACGCCCGCCCGGCCCTGCACGCCGGGCGGGTGGTCCCGTTTGTCATTCCTTCCTTCCCCGTGCTCCCCGCTGCCGCCGAGATCCTGGCCGGTTCGCCGGCAGTGCTCGGCGCGCAGAACTGCGGCTGGTCGGACGGAGCCTGGACCGGGGAAGTCTCACCGGGAATGCTGGCGGAGCTGAACGTCCGTTTTGTGGAGATCGGACATGCTGAACGGCGGAAGCACTTCGGTGAAGACGCCGCCATGATTGCCCGCAAGGTTCGGGCGGCCGACGGCGAAGGCGTCGTTCCGCTGTTGTGCGTGGGGGAGGAGCGCCACAGTGATGCAGACGAAGCAGCACAGGATCTCTTCGGACAGATTTCTTCCGCCGTGGAGAACAACTGGGCCCTGGCCGCCAGGATCGTCATTGCCTACGAACCGGCGTGGGCCATAGGTGCAGCTGAACCCGCGGCGGCGCAGTATGTTTGCGCTGTCGAGGCGCTGCTGCGGCAGCATTTGGCCGGAGCCGGCCTTAAACACGCGTCAATCATCTACGGCGGGTCGGCGAAGCCCGGACTGCTGCCGCAGCTGGTGGGCGTGGACGGCTTGTTCCTGGGCCGCTTTGCCCACCGCGCGGCGAACTTTGGAACAGTACTGGATGAAGCGCTGGGCAGGGCAGATTCCATGGTGCCAAGTGTCCCGCACCACAAAATTAGTTGACTAAGGGCAATTACTTATATAGTTGATCTAAATCAACTACTAGCAGGAGCCCGATGTCCCCCGAAGAACGTCCCCCCATCGCAACGTCCGAAAAGGATTCCAAAGCCAAGGCGCCCAAGCGGACCGCCTCGCCGGACGGCAGCATGACGCATAAGCAGGTGCTGGAATCCCTGTCCGGCCTGCTGCTTGGCATGTTCGTCTCGATCCTCGCCGGTACGGTGGTTTCCACCTCGCTGCCGCTGATCATCTCCGACTTGGACGGCAACCAGTCCGCCTACACCTGGGTGGTTACGGGAACGCTTCTGGCAACCACCGTTTCCACTCCGCTGTGGGGCAAGTTTGCAGACCTCTTCAACCGCAAGCTGCTGATCCAGCTCGCGCTCGGGGTCTTTGTGCTGGGTTCGGCACTGGCCGGTTTCTCACAGGACACCAACACGTTGATCGTCTTCCGCGTGCTCCAGGGCCTGGGCGCCGGCGGTCTTGCCGCCCTGAGCCAGATCATCATGGCGGACATCATCAGTCCGCGTGACCGCGGAAAGTACGCCGGTCTCTTCGGTGCCGTCATGGCTGTGGGAACCGTCGGCGGACCGCTGCTGGGCGGCGTCGTCACCGATGCCTTCGGCTGGCGTTGGAACTTCTTCATCGCCCTGCCCGTGGCTGTTGCCGCGATTATCCTGCTCCAGCTCACCCTGCACCTGCCCAAGCACGCCAAGCGCAAGGTCCACATCGACTACTTGGGTGCTGTCCTGATCGCCGGCGGCGTTTCGCTGCTGATGATCTGGGTAACGCTGGCAGGCAACCAGTTCGGCTGGGCTTCCCTGGCTTCCTTCCTGATGGTCGCCGGCTCGGCCGTACTCCTGGCCGCCGCTGTCCTGGTGGAGTTCAAGTCCCCGGAGCCGATCATTCCGCTCTCCATGTTCAAGAACCGCACCTTCACGCTCGCCGTAGTAGCCAGCATCTCCGTGGGTGTGTCCATGTTCGGAACCTCCGTGTTCCTGGCCCAGTACATGCAGCTGGCCCGCGGTGCAACGCCCACCCAGTCCGGTCTGCTGACCATCCCCATGATGGCCGGCCTGCTGATTGCTTCCACTCTCTTCGGTACGATCATCAGCCGCACCGGCAAGTGGAAGGCCATCATGATTTCCGGCGGCGTCCTGACCGTTGCGGGAACCCTGCTGCTGAGCACCCTGGCGTACGACACCAACCTGGTCCTGGTGGGCATCTACATGGCCGTCCTTGGCGCCGGCCTCGGTATGCTCATGCAGAACCTGGTCCTCGTGGTCCAGAACTCGATTGAAGTCAAGAACCTTGGCGTTGCCACCAGCGCCGTCACCTTCTTCCGCAGCCTCGGCGGTACCGTCGGCGTCTCCGTGCTCGGCTCCGTGCTGGGTACGATCGTTTCCTCGCACATCAAGGACGGCATCACCGCGCTGGCTCCGGCCGATCAGGCTGCAGCTGCCGCCGCCCTGGGCAGCGGGACCATCCCCAAGGTCTCGCAGCTGCCGGACGCCATCGCCGTTCTGGTGGAGAGCGCCTACGGCGTGGGCGTTGGATCGGTCTTCCTCTATAGCGTGCCGCTGGCCGTCATCACGCTCATTGCCGTGATCTTCCTTCCCAACGCCAAGCTTGGGCAGCAGAACGCCGTGCAGCTGAAGAACGCTGCGTCAACACAGGCCTCTGCCGCGGAAACACCCGCTGCAGTGCAGGTCCCCGCCGCTGCCGCTGCGCCTGAGGCAGACGCTGCACCCCGCAAGGGGCCCCGGCACCGTGCCGATGTTTCCCCCGCTGAGCTTGCCCTGGCCGAGGCAGCCACCGGGGCTGTTGCCCTGGTGGATCCGATCTCTCCGGTCGGGATGGCACAAGAGGAAACCAGTTCCAAGTGACATTGCAGGATACGAGCCGTGCCGAAGCCCTGCGGGAGGTGGAGGAAAACATTCGACTGCTGGCTGACAGCGTCCGCGCCAGCATGCGCGACGCCGCCAAGGGCATTGATCCGGCTCTGTCCCTGTTCGGGCTCAAGGTGCTGCAGCTGCTCAAGCGGATGGGTTCGCTGCACTCCGGAGCTGTGGCGGAACACCTGATGGTGGACAAGAGCGTCATCAGCCGGCAATCGCGCCAGCTGGAAGAACTCGGCCTCATTGAGGTGCTGCCCGATCCCCGGGACGGGCGTGCGCGACTGCTGGTTCTGACAGCTGCCGCTGAAGAACGTGTGGCGGCAGTGCAAACCGGAGTCATGCTGGACCGTGACGTGCTGGAGACCTGGTCGGCGGAAGAACTCCGCGACTTTGCGGGGTATCTGGCCCGTCTGGGTCCGCGACGCAAGCTGGCGGACGCGGTCTGACCGCACTTCGCACAAAAGAAGCCGGACCCCTCGGGGTCCGGCTTCTTTTTAATCTGCGCTTGTCTTCTACGGCCTGTTCTAGGCGGCGCCTGCCGGGCCGCTGTCCGCCGTGCCGGAGGCCTTCTGCGTCCTCTTCCGGCTCCGGGCCGAGAGCATCGAAAACGCGGTGCTCAGCACAAAGAACTCGCTGACGAACCCCAGGGGCCCGGCAGGCAGGGGAGCGAACTGGTGGTAGAGCACCAGTGCGGACACCATCAGGATCAATGGATGCAGGCGGAGGATCCACTCAGCCGGTATCTCACGGGGCCAGGGAAAAAACCCTTCTTCGGCAGCGGTATCGGCGCGGGAATTCTTCATGGCACCATCTTGCCAGACTTCACCCGTAGCCCTATGGTTCCTGCCATGGCTATCGCCCGCTACCCCAACACCGTCATCGACTGCCCCGACGCCGTCGCCCTTGCCACCTTCTACGGTGCCCTCCTTGACTGGAAGGTGAGCCTGCATCAGGACGACGCCAACTGGGCCGAGATTGCCGACGTCACCGGCCAGCGCTTCAGCTTTCAGCAGGTGGAAAACTACTCGCCTCCGGTCTGGCCGGACCAGGAAATTCCGCAGCAAATGCACATCGACGTGGATGTTGATGACCTTGATGCGGCCGAGTCAGCAGTGCTGCAGCTCGGTGCCACCAAGCATCCGCACCAGCCCGGCACAAGTTTCCGGGTCTTCCTGGATCCGGCCGGACACCCGTTCTGCCTGTGCCAGGGCTGACGCGGAGCCAACCGGAAGCCCGCGACCCAGATCCCGCGGCCCAGGGACCAGGGGCCACACACCCCGTCCTTGAGGTAACGGGCGGGAACTCCGCGGGCAATGAGTGAGCGGGGCCGGACTGCAGGAAAAGCAGCGGCCCGCACAGGTGATGCCGGCTGGGTTCACC
This sequence comes from Arthrobacter sp. NPDC097144, assembly GCF_044762205.1. Lineage (NCBI taxonomy): Bacteria > Bacillati > Actinomycetota > Actinomycetes > Micrococcales > Micrococcaceae > Arthrobacter > Arthrobacter sp. NPDC097144. The sequence goes on from NZ_JBIWDW010000005.1 coordinate 104,704, forward strand.
CGGTAGCGTCCTCCGCCTGAGAGGGAAACAGTGGGCAGGACCTCTTGACGCGCGCCAAATATGAACATAGTCTCAATCGAAATGAACACAGATTCATTTTTGACGAACATCTGTTCATTCTCTTCCGTGCAGCTTGTCCACAGGGCTCCTTCATACCGAGCCTGTTCAGGCCGGGCTGGGCGGCTCACTTAGTTTCGAAGGACTGATTCATGGCTCCCCAGCTTTCCGTGACACCCGGAGATCCCGGCGCAGCAGCCCGTGCCGCGCGCACCAATGTGCGTGAGCAGCAGCTGCTGGCGGCCGCCGCCCGGCTCATGGAACGCGACGGCTCGCACGCGGTCTCCATGCAGGCGCTGGCAGAGGAAGCGTCTGTCAGTGTGGGGCTCATCTACCGGTACTTCAGCAACAAGCAGGACCTGCTCCTGGCCGTCATCGTGCAGGTCCTGGACGCCTTCGCCACGGAAGTCCCGCAGGCATTGCAGGCTTCCGGCGATGACCCGGTTGAACGTGTTGCGGCGGCCTTTGCCGCCTATTGCACGGTGATTGACGAGCACCGGCATGCTGCCGTGCTGTCCTACCGGGAGTCTAAAACCTTGGGCGAGGAAGGCCGGCGCCGGATCAAGGACCTGGAAATTGAAACCTCCGGACCGCTTCGCCGGGCCGTGCAGGATGCCGTGGATGCGGGCCGGTTCGTCCCCACCGACGTCGATCTCTTTGCCTACAACCTGCTGCTGCTGGCCCACTCCTGGGCCCTGAAGCACTGGTACTTCGAACGCTCCCTCACCTTCCCCGCCTATGTCCGCAAGCAGACCGCGCTGGCGCTCAGCGCCGTCGTCGCCCCGGATTACCGGAGCGAGTACTCCCACCTGCTTGACCCCTCCTAACGCCAACACCCGTCAGCACCGCCGAAAGGTTCCAACATGCAGCACTTTGAAGACATCACCTACGAAGTGGACGCCGCCACCGCCGTCATCACGATCAACCGCCCGCACCGCTACAACGCCTTCCGCGGCCAGACCGTCGAGGAACTGATCAAGGCCTTCAAGACCGCCTGGGCGGACCGCGAGGTGCAGGCCGTCATCCTCACCGGCGCCGGCCAGAAGGCCTTCTGCACCGGCGGCGACGTCAAGCAGCGGGCCGAAACCGGGGACTACGGTCCCACCGAATCCGGCATGTTTGAGATCGGCTACCTCCACAAGGTCATCCGTGACATCCCCAAGCCCGTCATCGCAGCCGTCAACGGCGTCGCCATCGGCGGCGGGCACGTCCTCCACGTGCTCTGCGACCTGTCGATCGCTGCCGACAACGCCACCTTCGGCCAGGCCGGACCCCGCGTCGGCTCGTTCGACGCCGGCTTCGGCTCCGCCTACCTGGCCCGCGTGGTCGGCGAGAAGCGGGCCCGCGAAATGTGGTTCCTCTGCAAGCAGTACGACGCCGCCACCGCCGAACGCTGGGGCCTGGTCAACGCCGTCGTTCCGGCCGACCGGCTCCTGGAGGAGGCCAAGACCTGGGCTGCCGACATTGCCGAGAAGAGCCCGACGGCGCTGCGCTTCCTCAAGCAGTCCTTCAACGCGGATACCGACCACCAGGCCGGGCTGAGCAACATGGCCATGACCGCACTGGACCTGTTCACCGCCTCTCCGGAGGGCCAGGAGGGCGCCGCCGCGTTCGCCGAGAAGCGCAAGCCCGACTTCAACAGGCACGTCCTCTCGCACTAAGGCCGCCTGCCGCCGTGCCTCCCGCGGCACTATCCGGCCCCGCAGAGCAACTGGGCCGGACCCCACAGACACCACCGGATCGACAAGGACGTCACCATGGATTTTTCACTGACCGACCAGCAGCTGGAGTACCAGGCTGCCGCCGCCAACTACGCGGAGAAGATCGCGCCTGACTACAAGCAGCGTGAAAAGGACGGCTTCGTCTCCGCTGAGCTGCGGCGCGAAATGGGTTCGCTGGGCCTGATCGCCCCGGAGCTTCCCGTGGAGCTGGGCGGCCGCGGACTGGACCGGCTGACCTCCGGGCTGATCGTGGAACAGATCGCCCGCGGAGACTTTAACGTCTCCTACGTCCAGGTGGTGGGGTCCTTGGTGGGCCAGATCCTGGCCCAAAATGCCCGGCCCGAAATCGCCGCCGAGTGGGTGCCGCGCATCTGCAGCGGCGAGTCGATCGTGGCAATCGGACTTTCCGAGCCGGAAGCGGGTTCCGACGCCGGCATGCCGCGGCTGACCGCGCAGCGCCGGGACGGCGGCTGGGTGCTCAACGGCACCAAGTCCATGTCCTTCAACCAGTCCGCCGACGCCGTGGTGGTCTTCGCCAAGACCGACCCGGAGAGCGGCCGCGGCCGCGGGATCAGCGCCTTCATTGTTCCGCTCGACGCGGACGGTGTCACTCGCGAGCGCTTCGAGGACATGGGGACCACCGCCGTCGGCCGCGGTGCCGGACACTTCAAGGACACCTGGATTCCGGAAAACCACCTGCTCGGCGAAGAAGGGCAGGGCTTTACCCAGGTTATGAAGGGATTCGACTTCAGCCGCGCCCTGATCGGCCTGCAGTGCCTGGCCGTCGCCAAGGTGACGGTGGATGAAACCTGGGAGTACGTCTCCCGCCGCCGGGCTTTCGACCAGCCGCTGAGCAAGTTCCAGGGTGTGTCCTTCCCGCTGGCCGAGTCCGAGACCTTGATTGCTGCGGCCCAGTTGCTCTGTTATCAGACGCTGTGGCTCAAGGACCAGGGCCTGCCGCACACCTCGCAGGCGGCCATGTGCAAGTGGTGGGCACCCAAGGTGGCGTTCGACGTCGTCAAGGACTGCCTGCTGCTGCACGGCCAGTTCGGCTACAAAACCGACCGTCCGATCGAACAGCGGCTGCGCGATGTCCTGGGCCTGCAGATCGGCGACGGAACCGCCCAAATCATGAAGATGATCATTGCCCGCCAGGCCGTCGGCCGGGAGTTCGCACCGTGAACCGTGCCGGCGCATCAGCCGGACCGACGGACCATTCCACCATTGCAAGGGAGCACACCATGGGAAAACTGAACTCGAAGATTGCCGTTGTCACCGGAGCCGGAAGCGGAATCGGCCGGGCCATCGCGGAACAGCTGGCGGCCGAGGGCGCCACCGTAGTCGTCAGCGACATTAACGCCGAAAGTGCCAAGGAGACGGCCGCGGCTCTGGGCAACAATTCCGTGGGCCTGCGGGTGGACGTCACGTCCCGCGAATCGGTCGATGAAATGGTCGAAGCCGTCACCGGGGAGTTCGGGCGGATCGACATCCTGGTCAACAACGCCGGCTGGGACAAGGTGGAGCCGTTCCTGGGCAGCAAAATCAGCGACTGGGACCGCGTCATCGCGATCAACCTCTACGGCACACTGCACTGCAGCCAGGCCGTTTTGAAAGTCATGGCCGATCAGGGCTCGGGATCGGTCATCAACATCGGCTCCGATGCCGGCCGCGTGGGCTCCTCCGGCGAAGCGGTGTACTCCGCGGCCAAGGGCGGCGTCGTCGCACTCTCCAAGACTCTGGCCCGCGAAATGGCCCGCAGCAATGTCAACGTCAACTGCGTCTGCCCCGGTCCGGCAGACACCCCGCTGTTCGCCGGCATCAGCGATGAAAACCCCAAACTGCGCCAGGCACTGGAACGGGCCATCCCCATGCGCCGGCTGGCGCAGCCCTCCGACCTGGCCGCCGCCGTCGTCTTCTTCGCCTCCGATGAGGCCTCCTACATCACCGGCCAGACGCTGTCAGTCAGCGGCGGCCTCACCATGAGCTAAAGCGCACCACCCTGCCCCAACCCGAGCTCCACCCCCGCTAACCCAGGCTCCACCTCCCTCAACGATGAGCTAAGGAACCACCCAGATGACCTTCGACATGCTCCTGACCCAGGACACTATCGATGCCTACACCGCCCAGGGCCTGTGGCGGAACAAAACCCTCACCGACTATTTGGACGATGCAGTCGCCGCGACCCCTGCCAAGGTCTCCACCGTGGACCCCCGGGGAAGCATCACCTACGCCGAGCTCGGGCAGAAGGTCCAGCGCTGTGCGCTGGGACTGCTGGAACTGGGTATCGCCCCCGGCGACGTGATCTCCATTCAGCTGCCCAACTGGCACGAATGGCTGGTCATCCACTTGGCGGCGGTGCGCATCGGTGCCCTCACCAATCCCCTGATCGCCATTTACCGCGACCGGGAGGTCGGGTACATGATGAAGCGGGCCGGCTCCAAGCTGCTCGTGGTGCCGCAGCAGTTCCGCAAATTCGACTACCCCGCGATGGTGCGGCGGCTGGCGCCGGAACTGCCCGCCCTGGAGCGGGTGCTGGTGGTCGGTGCGGATTCCGACGGCGCGGATCCCGCCTCCGGCGGCGACGACGGATTCCTCTCCTGGGAGACGTTCATGGCCACCCCGTGGGAGGAGCGGCGCGACCCTGCCGAGCTGGACGCACTGCGCCCGGATCCCAACGCCCTGGCCGTCATGATCTTCACCTCGGGCACCACCGGCGAGCCCAAGGGTGTCATGCATACCCACAACACCCTGGTGGCGGGCAGCCTGCCCTGGCCGGACAAGCTGGGGATGGACCGCGACGCCGTCATCCACATGGCGTCCACCTTTGCCCACCTCACCGGTTACCTCTACGGGGTGTCCCTGCCGCTGCAGCTGGGAGCCACGGTGATCCTCCAAGACGTCTGGAACGCCGCGGAGTTCGTGGAGCTGGTGGAACAACACGGCATCCAGCACACCTCAGGCGCCACACCGTTCCTTCACGACCTGCTGGAGGCGAAGAACCTCGCCGACCACGACACCTCCTCCTTGGCACGGTTCTGCTGCATGGGTGCGCCGATTCCGCGGTCCATGATTGCCGGGGCAAAGCAGCGGCTGCCGCAGCTGAGCGTGTTCGGCGGCTGGGGGCAGACCGAATGCTGCTTGGTGACCATGGGTCATCCCTCCGACCCGCAGGACAAGATTATTAACAGTGATGGACGTGCGCTGGCCGGAATGCAGGTCCGGGTCCTGGACCTCGACGGCTCCGACGCCGCCCCCGGCGTTGAGGGGCGCCTGCAGGTCAAGGGGCCGTTCCTGTTCCAGGGCTACGCGGGGAAGCTCGAGCAAACCCGCTCGGAGTTCGACGGCGACTGGTTCGACACCGGCGACCTGGCCACCCTCGACGAAGAGGGGTACCTGCGCATTGCCGGCCGCACCAAGGACGTCATCATCCGCGGCGGCGAGAACATTCCGGTGGCCTACGTGGAAAACGCCCTCTACGAACACCCCAAGGTCGACGCCGTCGCTCTGGTCTCTATTCCCCATGCCAGGCTGCAGGAAACCGCCTGCGCCGCATTTGTGCTGAAGGAGGGGGAAACAACGCTGACGCTGGCCGAAATCCAGGCGTTCCTCGCGGCCAAGGGCGTGGCCAAGCCCTACTGGCCCGAGCGGGTGGAAGTGGTGCCGGACTTCCCCCGGACCCCCAGCGGCAAGATTCAAAAGTTCCAGCTGCGGGAGCGCTTTGCTGCTGCGGTTGCCGAAGCAGCTGCAGCTGCCGTCCAGCCAAACCCCGCCCCTGTAGGAGAAGCCCTGTGAGCGCCGTAAATTCCGCACCCGCCGCAACCGAAACCCCCGATCCGCTGGCCGCTTCCGATGTGCTCAACCTGGACGGACTGCTGACCGAGCAGGAACTCCAGCTGCGCGACGTGGTCCGCGGTTTCGTCCGCGACCGGATCAAGCCCAACATCAAGGCCTGGTACGAGGACGCGCACTTCCCGGTGGAGATTGCCCGCGAAATGGGGGAGCTGGGCCTGCTGGGCATGCACCTGCAGGGCTACGGCTGTCCCGGCCGCAGTGCAGTGGAATACGGCATTGCCGCGATGGAACTGGAAGCCGGCGATTCCGGGCTGCGCACGTTCGTCTCCGTCCAGGGATCACTGGCAATGAGTGCCATCCACAAGTGGGGGTCCGAGGAGCAGAAAAACACATACCTGCCGGGGATGGCGAAGGGCGAAATCATCGGCTGTTTCGGACTGACCGAGCCCACCGCCGGCTCGGATCCGTCCAGCATGCAGACCACGGCAGTGCGCGACGGCGACGGCTGGGTCCTGAACGGTGCCAAACGCTGGATCGGGCTGGCCTCCATCGCCCGGATCGCCGTGATCTGGGCCGCCACCGACGAGGGTGTCCGCGGCTTCCTGGTTCCCACCGACACTCCGGGTTTCAGTGCGGTGCCGATCGAACCGAAGCTGTCCATGCGTGCCTCCATCCAGTGCGACCTCACCTTCGAGGATGTCCGGCTGCCGGACAATGCCCGGCTCCCGGGCGCCAAGGGCCTGCGCGGGCCGTTCTCCTGCCTGAACGAGGCCCGCTACGGGATCATCTGGGGGTCGATGGGCGCGGCCCGCGACAGCTATGAGGAAGCGCTGAAGTATTCCCTGCAGCGGATGCAGTTCGACAAGCCCCTGGCGGCGTATCAGCTGACCCAGGAAAAACTGGTCAACATGCTCCTGGAAATCCAGAAGGGCACCCTGCTGGCCATCCACACCGGACGTATGAAGGACGCAGGGACCCTGCAGCCGGTGCAGATCTCCGTGGGCAAGCTGAACAACTGCCGCGAAGCGATCGCCGTCTGCCGGGAGGCCCGCACCATCCTGGGCGGCAATGGCATCACGCTGGACTACTCGCCGCTGCGGCACGCGAACAACCTGGAATCTGTACGCACCTACGAAGGCACGGATGAGGTGCACACCCTGATCCTGGGCCAGCACATCACCGGCTCGCCGGCGTTCCGGTAGGGGGCGGCATGGAATTCACCACCATCCTCGCCGAGGTGGACAACCGGCTCGGCACTATCACCGTCAACCGTCCCGAGGCCCGAAACGCGCTGAGCAAGACGGTGCTGCGGGAAATCCGGGCCGCGCTGGAAGACTTCGCGGCCCGGGATGACGTGGGCGCGGTGGTCTTCACCGGTGCGGGGGAGAAGGCTTTCATCGCCGGCGCCGACATCACTCAGCTGGTCAACTACACCCTCACCGACGGTCTGGCCTCCGAAATGGCCCGGCTCTACGACTACATCGAGGACTACGACAAGCCCACCATCGCGGCGGTTAACGGGTTTGCGCTGGGCGGCGGCAATGAACTGGCGATGTCCTGCGACATCCGCATCGCCGCCGAAAGCGCCCGCTTCGGCCTGCCCGAAACGAACCTCGGGGTACTGCCAGGCGCCGGGGGAACCCAGCGCCTGACCCGCCTGGTGGGCAAGGGCCGCGCAGTGGAGCTGATCCTCACCGGCCGGATCTTCGGCGCCGGGGAAGCGAAGGACATGGGCCTGGTAACCGACGTCGTCCCCGACGCCGGACTGCTGGACGCCGCCCGCGCGCTCGCCGAGCAGATCATGGGCAAGGGCCCGCTGGCTGTCCGGCTGGCCAAACTGGTCATCAAGACCGGCGCCGAAACGGACCAGCGCACCGGACTGGTCATTGAACGCCTGGCGCAGTCGCTGCTCTACACCACCGCTGACAAGCGCGAAGGTGCCCGGGCATTCATCGAAAAGCGTCCGGCCGAATTCCAGGGACAGTGACCCCGGTGCACGCCGGATCCGCGCCCACCCCGATAGGAGAACAGATGGGCACCATCCACAAGATCCTGGTCATCGGCGCCGGAGCCATGGGATCCCAGATCGCCATGGTTGCCGCAGCCGCCGGCTACCGGACCGCCGTCCAGGATGTCAGTACGGACATGCTGGTCCAGGCACAAGGCCAGCTCACCGCACGGATGCAGGCCAAGGTGGCCAAGGGATCCCTTTCCCGGGCAGAAGCCGATACCGCACTGGGCCGCCTGGAGTTTACTTCCTCGCTGCCCGACGCCGCGGCCGACGCTGACTTCGTCATTGAAGCTGCCACTGAGAGGCTGGACATTAAACGCAGCATCTTCGCAGCCCTGGACGCGGCCGCTCCGGCGCACGCCATTCTGGCCACCAACTCCTCCACGCTCGGATCCTCCGCCGTCGCTTCCTCCACCGGCCGTCCGGAGAAGGTCTGCAACATGCACTTCTTCAATCCGGCGCTGGTCATGAAGTGCGTGGAAGTGGTGCGCCATCCCCAAACGTCCCAGGAAACCGTGGACACCGCCCTGGAACTGGCCCGGTCGCTGGGGAAGTCACCGGTGCTGATCAACCGCGAGATCCCCGGCTTTGTTGCCAACCGGCTCATGGGGGCCCTGCGCGACGAAGCCCTGCGCCTGTACGCGGACGGCGTTGCCGATTTCCGCGACATCGACACCGCGGCGAAAACCGCCCTGAACCACCCCATGGGACCGTTCGAACTGATGGACCTGGTGGGCCTCGATGTCAGCTATCTGATCCGCCAGGCCACGTATGACCAGACGGGCGACCCGGCGGACCTGCCTCACCCGCTCCTCAAAGACCTCTACGACCAGGGCAGCTTCGGCCGCAAAACCGGACAGGGATGGTATTCCTATGATGCCCGCTGAGAACACGGACACCAGCACTGACGGCTGGACCGATGACTACACCGCAGCCCTCGCCGCGGGCCTGACCCAGGCGCGGGACACGGATCCCTTCCTGCTGCTGGAAGGCCTTGATGATCAGGACCGTGCCGTCCAGGCCAAGGTGCGCGGCTTCGTCAACGACAAGGTCTTGCCGGTGATCAACGGCTACTGGGAGCGGGCCGAATTCCCGCACGCCCTGCTGCCGGATCTCGCGGCCCTGGGCATCATCGGTTCCACGATCGAAGGCTACGGCTGCCCGGGCATGAGCCGGCTGGCCGCCGGCCTGGCCACCATGGAAATGTCCCGCGGGGACGGTTCCATGAACACCTTCATCGGCGTGCAGTCCAACCTGTCCATGGGCACCGTGAACATGCTCGGCAGCGAGGAGCAGAAGCAGCGCTGGCTACCCCGGATGGCCGCCCTGGAGCTGATCGGCGCCTTCGCCCTAACCGAACCGGAACATGGTTCCGATTCCGCGCAGCTGGAAACCACCGCGCGGCGCGAGGGCGGGCACTGGGTCCTGAACGGCCGCAAACGCTGGATCGGCAACGCCAGCTTCGCCGACGTCGTTATCATCTGGGCGCGCGATGAAGCCGACGCCAAGGTCAAGGCCTTCGTGATGGAGAAGAACGACGACGGCTCCTACCCGGCCGGCTACCGCGCCGAGGTGATCACCGGCAAGATCGGCAAGCGGGCCATCCTGCAGCCGGACATCGAACTGGCCAACCTGCGGATCCCCGAGGAGAACCGGCTGCCCGGCGCCGAATCCTTCCGCGACGCCTCCCGCGTGCTGGCCTCCACCCGCGGCGGCGCCTCGTGGGAGAGCCTGGGACACGCCATCGCCGGCTATGAAGCGGCGCTGACCTACGCGGGCGTCCGCACCCAGTTCGGCCGGCCGATCGCCGGTTTCCAGCTGGTGCAGAACAAACTGGCAAATATGCTCGCCGAGCTCACCGCCATCCAGCTCATGTGCGTGCGCATGGCGCAGTTGCAGGAGACCGGACGGTGGACCGGAACGCAGGCATCGATCGCCAAAATGCACAGCGCCCAAAAGGCCCGGTGGATCTGCTCAGAGGCGAGGGAAATCCTGGGCGGCAACGGATTGCTGCTGGATTTCCACGTGGCTCGGCACCTGACGGACATGGAGGTGGTTCACACCTATGAGGGCACTGACTCGGTGCAGTCGCTGCTGATTGGGCGTGCCGTTACCGGCATTTCCGCGTTCAGCTAGGTGCCGCGCGCAACCGCCGGGGCCGCGGTGCTGCGGAACCGGTGGGGCGGCGGGGCTGCGGAACCGGCAGCTACTGCCCGGTGCCGACGCGGATCTCTTGCCGGGCGGCGGCCAGCCGGGCAAACGCACCGTCCGCTGCCCGCAGTTGATCCGGCGTGCCGCGCTCGACGATCCGGCCGGCGTCGAGCACCACCACCTGATCCGCGTTCTCCACCGTGGAGAGCCGGTGGGCGATGGTGAGCGTGGTCCGTCCCGCGGAGAGTTTTTCCAGGGCCAGCTGCACCTGCGCCTCGGTGCTGTTGTCCAGGGCCGATGTGGCCTCGTCCAGCACCAGTACCGGCGGGTTGCGCAGGATGGTGCGGGCAATGGCCAGCCGCTGCTGCTCGCCGCCGGAAAAGCGGTGGCCGCGGGCACCCACCAAGGTGTCCAGCCCGTCCGGCAGGGCGCCGATCGAGTCGGCAATCTGGGCTGCGGCCAGCGCCTGCCAGAGCTGCTCATCCGTGGCGCCAGGGGCTGCCAGCAGCAAGTTTTCCCGTACCGATGCGTGGATCAGATAAGTTTCCTGGGAGACCACGCCGACAATCCGGGCCAGGTCCCCGGACGCAATCTCGCGCACGTCCACGCCGTCAATGGTGACCCGGCCGGCGCTGACCTCGTTGAGCCGGGGCAACAGTGAAGCCAGGGTGCTTTTGCCGGAGCCGGTGGGGCCGACGACGGCGGTGCTGGTGCCGGCTGGCAGCGTGAGATCAATGCCGTGCAGGATGTCAGTGTTTTCACTGGCGCCGGCACCCGTGTCGTCTCCCGTGCCGCCGTCGTACGCAAACCGCACACCTTCGAACCGCACCTCGCCGCGCACTGCGGCCGGGTCCAGCCGCACCGGGTGATCGGGAGCCTGAATGTCCGGCACCAGGTCCAGGTATTCGAAGATCCGGCTGAAGAACGCCAGCGCGGTCACCCACTGGACGCCGATGTTCAGCAGGCCCATGACGGGCCGGAAGATGGTGCCCTGTAGTGCGGTAAACGCCACGAGGGTGCCGATGGTCATGCCGCCGCTGGTGGCGGGGAATCCGGCAGCGAGGTAAATGACCGCGGGAATGGCCGCGAAGACAATCTGCATGGTCGCCATCCGCCAGCGGCCGGCAAGCTGGCTGCGCAGTTCCAGCCCCACCAGCTTGTTCGAGCGTGCCGCGAAGCGTTCGGCATCGCGGGGGATGGTGCCCAGGGTTTTGGCCAGTCGAACCCCGGAGACGGAGAGGCCTTCCTCCACCTGGGTGTGCAGGGCCGCGAGTTCGCGCTGGCGTTCATCCGTGACGTTGCGTCGGATTTTCGCCACTCTGCGGGAAAGCCAGATGGCCGGCGGCAGCACGATCAGGGAAATCAGGCTGAGTCCGGGGGAGAGGGCCACCATGGCCACGGCGGTGGCCACCGCCGTGGTCAGGTTCGAGGCGACTCCGGTGGCGGTGGTGGTCACTACCGACTGCATGCCCGAGATGTCATGCGTGAGGCGGGACTGGACCTCGCCGCCGCGGGTGCGGGTGAAGAAACCCAGCGACTGCGCCTGCAGGTGGGTGAAGAGGTTCACGCGCAGAGTATGCATGACGCGCTGGCCCATGGAGGTGGCCATCCAGGTCTGCACGACGCCGATCACGGCTGTCACCGCTGCCACGGCCACCATGGCGGCGGTCAGCAGGGCCAGCAGGCGGGTGTTGCCGTGGGGCAGCGCATCATCGATCACGGCGCGCACCAGGAACGGCTGGGCCAGGCCCACCACCGAGGCGGCGGAAATCAGCAGGACGACGACGGCGATGGTCACCTTGTGTGGTGCGAAGAGCGCCGCGATGCGGCTAAGGGAGACGGGGTGCTGCTTGAGCTGCTTCTTATCCGCCGGGTTGAGTTTTGCGGGGCCGCGGCCGCCCCGGCCGCCTGCGGCGTCGTTAGTTCTGGGGCCGCCGCCTTGCGGGGCACTTCCGGCAGTGGTGGAACGGGTGTTGATTCCGGGGTTAGCCAAAGGTCCTCCTCACGCTGCCGGCGTTGTACACGGCAACTGATACAGAGGTTACCTCACTATGTGACTGCAGCGAAATGGATAGACTGGCGGTATGACGAATACTTCAGCTGATCCGGCTGCCCTGGGCGATCTGATGCACGCGGCATTCCGGGGACTGCGGAAGCGCTGGATGTATCAGCTTGCTCCCTTCGGCCTGACGCCGCACCAGTTCCGTGCGCTGAATGCCGTGGGCAGGGCAGCTGCGGCTGGCGAAGACACCGGCGGCGAGCCGGGACTGCGGCTGAAGGAACTCGCTGAGCGGCTGCGGATTGCGCCGCGTTCGGCCACCGAGGTGGTTGATCAGCTCGCGGACAAGGGGTTGGTGGAGCGCCGCGCGCATCCTTCGGACCGGCGGGCAACGCTGCTGTCGCTGACTGAGGAGGGGGAACACCTGCGGGCCAGGGTCAATGCGGACCGCAAACGTGAGGCCGATGAGTTCTTTTCCGTGCTGGATCCGCAGGACCGCACCGAGCTGGCGCGGATCCTGGGGGAACTGCTTCCGGGGTAGGGAGGTTTACGCCTCCGCCGCTCCCGCCTTGGCAACCCGGGCGAGCAGCTCATCCAGAAGGAGGCTTTCCCCGGGGGTGAGTCCGGACGAAGCTGCGGGCACGAGGGAACGGAGCGCAATCGCGTGCCGGGCGGCGTCGTCGTCCGGGCGCTGAGCGCCGGAGGACTCACGGGCATCCTCGGTGGTGATGGCCTCAATGGCCAGTTCCCGCACCCGCTCCGAGAGCCCGGTATCAGCCTCGGCTTTGTTGCCGATCGCGGAGATGACCACGCCGATGCCGAGGGCATGGATCAGGGACGCCGCGGCATCGACATCCATTCGGAGCCGGCCGGCCCGGGCAGCCGCGTCCAGAAGGTTCCGCAGGATGTCCTGGGTTTGTCTGGCGGCCTCGGGCTGCCGCCGGGAATCGGGCTCGCCGTACATCAGCAGGTACAGTGCCGGGTTGTTTACCCCGAAGTCGATGTGCAGATCCCATCCGGCGCGCAGATCCGCGACCGGATCCGCTCCGAAAGCCGCGGAGGATTTTGACCCCAGATACCGGCGGAACCCCTCCTGGGCTGCCGCGTCGAGCAGGCCTGCCATGTCACCGAACTGCCGGTAGATGGTTTGCGGCTGCACGCCCGCTGCGGCGCTGACGGCGCGGGTGGAAACGGCGCTCCGGCCACCCTGTTCCAGCAGGTCGCATGTCGCTTTCAGGATACGTTCCTGGGCGGAATCAACGGGGGTGGAGGTCATGGAACGATGGTACCCAATTGCTCTCCGCCTATTGTTCGGAACACTGATGTTATGTTTTAGTTAGCACTGTTCCGTTCGGAGGGTCCGAGGGGAGTGAGGAGCAGGCTCTGATGAAGATTCTTGTGACAGGTGCCACCGGAACCGTGGGCGGCGCCATCGTCCGGGGCCTTGCCGGCACTGAGCATGACGTGGTGGCTTTGGTCCGTAATCCGGGCGCCTACGATCCTCCCGAGGGCGTCACCGTCGTGCAGGGGGACCTGACCGACGCAGCTGACGTGCGCCGCGCCCTTGCCGGCATTGACCGTGCCTTTTTGAACATGGCCGACGACGACGGTGCGGTCTTTGCCGCGGCTGCCGGTGAGCTGGGGCTGGACCATGTGGTGCTGCTGTCCTCCTTCACCGTGGATACGGTACTGCCGTACGGGGAAGACAATCTGATTACGGTCCACCACCGCAACGGGGAGCAGGCTCTTGACGCTGCCGGCGTTCCCGCGACGTTCCTGCGGGCCGCCGGCTTTGACTACAACTTCCTAATGTGGGCGTCAGGCGCAGCCGCAGAGGGCGTGGTCCGTGCGCCCTGGCTGGATGTGAAGCTGCCGGTTGTCGATCCGGACGACATAGCGGCGGCAGCTGTCGCCGTGCTGTCAGAGGCTGAGCCTGCAGGCGGCGCGTACTCGATCACCGGACCGGCTGCTTTGTCCGTCGCGGACCAGACCCACGTTGCTTCCGGGGTCCTTGGCCGGGAGCTGCGGGCGGAAAGGCTGGATCTGGAAACGGCAAAGGCGACGGCGTTCCAAGGAGCTCCTCCGGTGTTCATTGAATCCGTGTTCCGCACGTTCGGTCCGGAGGCAGCCGTCCTCCCGGTGTCCGGTGATGTCGAAGCTCTGACGGGCACTCCGGCGCGCACGTTTGCGCAGTGGGTGGACCGCAACCGGGCTGCGTTTGGCTGAACGAGCCGTTGGGGCACCTGCTGGGGGACGTGCGGGGAGGGCGTGGGGTCGGATGTCGGGGCTTACCCGGACCAGGGCATACGGGAGCCCTTCCGGATCTTGAGCCGATCTTGAGCTGATCTTGGGCGGATGGTGAGGCTGCCATGGGACGATCGGGAGCCTGTAGGAAGTAGAGACCCCTGCAGATTGTGGTGCCGTTAATCACATGCGGCATCCGCGCGGGGAGGCTCCGTTTGAGACCCGGAATCCCTCCCCGCGGAACCGCGAGGTGAAAAAGCCCTAGTCAGTCACTAATTTCCGGTGCGGCGTCTGTTAATTCAATCTGGCAACCGCAATCCGCATGTATTTATATGCTTGTGCATGAATTTCGGCATAGAGGAACGTTCTGTTAGATTGCGATCGGGGAATCAAAAACGCTTTCTCTGGCGTTCCTCCACCACCGGAAATCTCACCGGTGATTGGTTTTGTCTCAAACAAAAAGGTCTCTACTTCCATGCGTAAAGCGACCCGTATTTCTCTTGCCCTGGGCACTTCTGCCGCTCTTCTGAGTCTGTCCGCCCTTCCCGCGTCTGCGGCTGACGCGGGACTCATTGCCGCGAACGATTCTCATGCGACCATCGAGGTTTCCGCGACGGGATCGCTGACGATGGACGTTGCGACAACGCCGATAGACGATATCGCTTTGAAACCCGGGGCTCAGAGTGGCTTCACGGCTCCCATCGTTACGGTTACAGACAATCGTTCTTGGATCACCGGATGGAACACGACAGTTAAAATGACGAAATTCGTCATTTTCGATGATCTTGGTGCTCCGGCAGAGGAAGAGGACCCACGAGAATCGATTATCCCGACTGATCTCGCATACCACGTGGAGGATTTCATCCCAACAGGCGACGTCCGTGGTGAGATTAAATCCGATGGTGCCAAAATTGCAGAGCTCAACCAGGAGCAAGATGTCGTCAAAGTCGAGAGTCCTTATGGCGACAACGCGGCAAAATGGACGCCCAGCGTATCGTTTAAAGTTCCGACTAATGCCCTTGTTGGTAAATACACTGCAACCCTGACCCACTCGCTCTACTAAGGCCAGCCGCCGTCCTGAGAGCATTCTCAGGACGGCACCTGCCGCCTATCAAGCAGTGTCGGATCGCGAGTCCGGCATGTATATCGCTATCTTTTCCTTCCGCCTGCCAGGGGTCTCTTGCGTTCCTTATATGTCGGTCTCATGACTGCACTTTTTCTATTTGTTCCCGTCGCAGCCTCGCACGCTGATGATTCCGATTCCGGGGGTGGAATCGGCATCCGCCTCATGGACATTCCCGAAGCCACGCAAGATGATCCGCGGGCACGGTCCTACATTGTCGACAACCTTCCGCCGGGAACCACCATCGAACGCCGCGTGGAGGTGCAGAACAGCACCCCGGAACCGCAGTCTGTTGCCGTTTACGCCTCTGCAGCCGAGGTGAAGGACGGTTCCTTCGTGGGGCTTGCACGGGAAGCCCAGAATGAGCTCACCGGGTGGATCTCCATGGATACCCCCACAGTGGAGCTGGCCGCGGGTGAAAGTGCCGAGGTAACCGTCCGGATCGCTGTTCCGAAGGACGCCGCAGAAGCCGAGCAGTATGCGGTCCTCTGGGCGGAAGTACGGTCAGCTCCTTCGCCCGACACCCAGATTATCAACGCCAGCCGCGTCGGAATCCGCGTCTACCTTTCGGTGGGCCCCGGCAATGGTCCGCCCGCAGCCTTCAACATCGGTGACCTGGCTGCCGGCCGAAGCGCTGACGGTGCCCCGCAGGTCACCGCCGACGTCACCAATACCGGCGGCCGGGCCCTGGATGTGCAGGGCGAGCTCGCCCTGATTGACGGTCCGGGTGGCTTGTCCGCCGGACCCGCCTCCCTGGACGGAACCGTCACCATCGCCCCCGGGGAAACCACCCCGGTTTCGGTCACTCTGGCGCCTGAACTGCCCGCCGGTCCCTGGCATGCCCAGCTGGACCTGAAAAGCGGACTGGTGACGGCCCAGGCCGAGGCGGATCTGACCTTCAGTGATGCAGCTGCGGTACCGGCAGATGAACCGGATCACCGCATCATCATCTCTGCCCTCGCCGCGGTCATCCTTCTGGGCGCTGCAGCCTTCTGGCTGCTTCGCCGCAGGCGCGCTGCAGCCTAGGCCTGCGTGCTTCAGCTGCAGCAGCAGCCGCGATAATGGATAACTGAAACTAACGCGGAAGCAGGTAGAGGATGAATGCGGACGAAGTGAGGCACCGCAACAACGTCCGGGTGCTGGGGCGTATGGATGGACCGGTGCTGCTGCTGGTGCAGGGATTTGGCTGCGATCAGGTGATCTGGAACCGCCTCCTGCCCTTCTTCACAGATACCTACAAAGTGGTGCTGTTTGATCATGTGGGCACCGGGGGTGCCGATCCGGACGCTTACAGTGCCGCAAAATACGCTTCGCTTGAGGGTCATCTGGGGGATTTTATCGAGATTCTTGACGTCCTTGAGGTCCAGGATGCCACTGTCGTGGGGCACAGCATCGCCGGCACCATGGCCCTGGCTGCCTCGACACGGAGCCCGCGGATTGCGCGTCTCGTCCTGCTCTGCACCTCACCCCGCTACATCAATGACGAAGGGTATCTCGGCGGATTTCGTCCGGAGGATATCGAGGACATCCTGGACGCTGTGGAGGCCAATTATCCCCTGTGGGCCAAGATGATGGCTCCTGCGGTAGCGGGCGCGGACCCTGGTTCAGAGGTCAGTACTGAATTGGCCGAGAACATGTGCCGGCTGCACCCGGAGTATGTCCGGGACTTCCTGCAGATGTCATTTGCCGCCGACGTCCGGCACCTGCTGGCCCAGGTCCCTGTTCCCGCACTAATCCTCAAAACACGCGCTGATCCATTGACACCTGTAGCCGCGTCCCAATACCTCCACGAGCATCTGCCCGGCAGTACGCTGATGCCCCTGGATACCAATGGAAACATGCCGCATCTCAGCGCCCCCGAATCACGGCGGCCGCCATCCTGAACTACCTGGAAAGCGTCCCCGGTGAATAGCACATATGAGGAACATTTCCACGCGTCGGCCTCCGGATATCTCGTCCTCAAAACGGACGGCACGATCCTGGATGTAAACCGGACACTGGTTTCCTGGACCGGTCATTCCCGCGAAGAACTGTTCGGCAAGAACATTGCTGACCTGCTGCCGGTGGGGGACCGGATCCTGTTCGCGTCCCACGCTGTGCCCCAGTTGGCGGTATCCGGGTGTTTCAACGAGATGGCAGTGGAGCTGCTCTCGGCAGACGGGAAAAGGATTCCGGCCCTCCTGTCCGGGGTCCGCTCCGAAGGCGCCGACGACGGCGGCGGACTTGACCGCATTTCCGTCCTTAATGCCTCTGCACGCCGACGCTATGAGCGGGAACTGATGGCAGCCCTTCGCAAGGCGGAGGCGTCGGAAGAGTTACGCGCCGCGGCCGTGGCAGAGCTGCGGGCCAATCAGGAGGCACTTGAGGAGAAGGACCGCATTCTGCAGGACGGTCTGGCGGAAAGCAGGAAACGCGAGGCCCTGCTGGCCACTGTCCTGGACACAGCCGACGTCGGCCTGCTTGTTTTGGATGAACACGGGGAAGTGCTGCTGACCAACGCCCACATGGCATCCACCTGGCGCACGATGATGGGTGATGCCTCCATCGCGGAGATGGAGCAACTGATGTACGGGCCGGACCGGGTGACGCCGATCCCCGCCGTGGACCAGCCATTCCGCCGGGCCGGCACAGGGGAGTCCTTCTCCAACGAACTGGTGTGGTTCGCGCCGGGCAGCGACAGGCAAATGGCCGTCACGGTCTCTTCCCGGCCGATCAGAACCGACGGAGTCTTTTCCGGATCGGTGCTCGCTTTCAACGACGTCACCCGGCTGGTCCAGGCAGTGGCGGCGCAGGAGGAGTTTGTGGCGAGCGTGTCCCATGAACTGCGGACTCCGCTGACCTCGATCCTGGGCTACCTGGACCTTGCCCTGGAGGATGAAAGCCTGTCCCCGCACGTCAGCAATGCTTTGGAGGTGGCACTGCGCAACTCGGAACGGCTGCTTAGCTTGGTCTCGGATCTGCTGTCCGTGGCCTCCGGGAGCAAGAAGCTGGAACGGCGGCCGGTGAACCTGGCCGACATTGTGCGCTCAGGCCTGGAATCCGCAGCACCCAAGGCCCGCGCCAATTCGGTGGTTCTGGTGGAGGATCTTCCCGGGTCCCTGATGGCGGAGGTGGACCCTCAGCGGCTGGCGCAGGTAGTGGACAACCTGCTTTCCAATGCGGTGAAGTACTCGCCCGACGGCGGTACGGTCAGCGTTCGGCTCTGGCAGGAGGGCAGCTCGGTTCGCTTGTGCGTGGCCGATACCGGCATGGGAATGAGTGCCGCTGAGCAGGCGAGCGTCTTCACCAAGTTCTTCCGCAGCCGCAAGGCAGTGGCCTCGGCGGTTCCCGGCGTGGGCCTGGGTTTGGTGATCACCCGGAACATCGTCGAAAACCATGGCGGTGAGCTGACCTTTATCAGTGAACAGGGGCAGGGATCTGCTTTCACGGTGACACTGCCCCAACGGTAAGCAGAGAGGTCACTGGGGATTCCGGCGCCGCGTAGCCCTGATGGTGTTCAGCCCTGCTTTTGCATACCCTAGGGGGTATCTGCCATGCTGGGTGGGGCGATCGCCCCACCTCACCTGGATGGAGTTCTTAGAAATGTGCAGAGCAGTCACCTGCCGGAAGTGCGGCAAAACCACTTGGGCCGGATGTGGAAATCACGTGGACCAGGTTCTGCGGGGAGTGCCGAAAACCGACCGTTGCACCTGCGATGCAGGCAAGTCCGGGGGAGCGGCTAAATCGGCGGGAGCAGCCAATCCGGCCGGGGCAGCTCAGTCACACGGCGGTTCGGGCGCCGGATGGTTTGGGAAGTTATTCGGACGCAAGTAGCCCGCGCCGTGTTGCGGCCGCCGGTTGAGGGCTGATGGAGCAGACTGTCCGCATGGAGACGCGTTCCGATATTCCGCCGTGGCTCTCGTCCGACCCGCGCCACGGAGCTGTGCGCCTTCGGAAATTCCGTGACGAGGACGCTGCCATGGCCATGGAACTCGCCAAAGACCCGTATGTTCCCACCATCGGCACTCTTCCCGCCGGGGCAACCCGGGAGGGCGACGGCAGGCTATGCGGTGCGTCCGGATGCGCGCGGCCGCGGTGTTGCCGCCGATGCCTTGCTGGCACTGATGGACTTCGCCTGGACTCTTCCTGCCCTGTACCGGGTGGAGCTTTATATCGAGCCGTGGAATACCGCGTCAGTGCGCACCGCGGAGAAGGCAGGATTTGTTCGCGAAGGAATCCTTCGCAGCCATCAGGAGATCGACGGCGTGCGGAGGGACATGCTGCTCTGCTCCGCTGTCCGGCAAGCAGCGCAGTAGAGCAGCAGCTCCCTCACCAGGGGGCCAGCTTGGTCTCCGGGTCCAAGGGCCCCCGGCCGGACAGCCAGGCCATGAACGTTCGCCGGTCATCGGAGGAAGCGAGCCGTTCGGGAACGCCGGCCAGCAAGGTCGGCAGGTCCCAGGCCACGTATTCCTCCGGCCAGTCGGAGGAAGTGTAGCCAAGGCCCAGATCTACATGGTGCATCTCGATCTCGCGCAGCCGGTGAGCCGGGCACGCCCACACTCCGTAGTCTGATCCGCCGAGGAAGTGGCCGTTGGGCGCCCCCGCCGTGAT
This sequence comes from Arthrobacter sp. NPDC097144, assembly GCF_044762205.1. Lineage (NCBI taxonomy): Bacteria > Bacillati > Actinomycetota > Actinomycetes > Micrococcales > Micrococcaceae > Arthrobacter > Arthrobacter sp. NPDC097144. The sequence goes on from NZ_JBIWDW010000005.1 coordinate 124,392, forward strand.
GTACCGCTCGAAGACCTGCTCGAGTCGTAATTCGCTGGCTTCCAGGTCGGCGACGAGCTCCTGCGCCGACCGCCCGGCACCGGACTTTATCTCGGCCTCCCGCTGTTTGCTGCCGCCCACATACTTGGGAAGATCCAGGCCGTCCAGTGCACCCGACATTCGCCGCGCATGGGAATCCGCATTGCGCGCCAGATGCGTGAGGACGTGACCCACGGTCCATCCGGGCAAGAGGCTGGCGGCCCGGGCATCCGCATCTGTCAGCTGCGCCACGCGGGCAACGACGCGCACGTGAGCTTCCCGGCACAGCTCCGACGCGCGCTGCGGGTCGCCGTCAAGGTTCACGGGGACCAACCTTTTCAGTTGCGGGTTCACCTGCCGAGCCGGCTGCCGGCTCGTATCCGATCAGCCAGTGCAGCCCGTACCGGTCGACCACCTGACCGTCCGAAGCGCCCCACGGCTTGGGCATCAGCGGGTCGACAATCCGGCCGCCGTCGGCCAGCTGGTCAAACCAGTTGTGCAGGACGTCAGGTTCAGCGGTTCCCAGCAGTGAAAGCATCAAACCCTCAAGCTGAACACTGTTGTCCTGCCCGCCGGCGTCCGCCGCGGCCAGCGTGACAACGCCGTCGAGCACCCCGTGGGCAATGGCGTCAGGCGGGCCGCCGCTGCCGAAGTCCCCCTTGGTGTGCAACGACAGCTCGCCGCCGAACACTCCGGCATAAAAGGTCAGGGCCTCGCGGGCAGTCCCCGGGAAAAGGACATAAACCATGGGTGCAGTCATGCCGCTCAGGGTACATGGCCAACACCGGGTTGGGAGCGGTAAAACTGGTGCCACCGTTCCCAACCCGGCCGGGGTTTACCAGCCCCGCTGATCGAAGCGGTGCATGAAAGCGGCCATGGCATCACGGGCCACAGCCTGGCCCGGAGCAAAGGTCCTGGTGCCGTTGGGCTGGGACCAGCCGGTGGAGATGCCCTGGTCTGCAAGCCACGAGATCTCCTTGTAAAACTGGTTTCCCGTGCTGACATCGGTGAAGACGGACGTCTTCGGCGGGGTGTAGGCCGGTGAACCGGCGCTGCGGTACAGGAAGGCGGCCATGGCGTCACGGCGGACGGTGTCCAGCGGGCGGAAGGTTCCGTCCGGCCAGCCGGTGGTGATCTTGGTTCCGGCAAGCCAGGTCATTTCCTTGTAGAACTGCTGGCTGGGAGACACATCATTGAAGGGGGAGATGTTCTGCGGCTTGTGCTGGGGGGAATCCGCCAGCCGGTACAGGAAGGCCGCCATGGCGTCGCGGCGCACAGTGTCCAGCGGACGGAAGGTTCCGTCGGGCCACCCGGTGGTGATGCCCTTCTCGGTCATCCAGCGGATATCCTCGGCGAAGGCTGAACCGTTCGGGACATCCTTGAAAACAGCCGGCGGCACGGCGGCAAGGCTGGCGAGATACTCTTCCGCCGTCGCAAACGTCTTTTGCGGCACCTGCCCGTACTGGTAGTACGTGGTGGTTCCCCACATGAAAACGCCCTGCCTGTCGAACGCGATTCCCACGCCCATGACGTTGTCCGCGGGCCGGCTCATGTTGGCGTTGTGCCCGGGGGAATTAATCCACTGATCCACCATGGACTGGCCCGTGCCGTAGCTGTTGTAGGCGACGTTCTCGGCAGCGGATACAAATCCGGGCTCAATCCGCTTGTCCTTGGCGTACCCCGAGGAGTGCTCCAATTTTGCTGTGTCCGCCATGCGGGTGGACCATTCCTGGGCCACGAGTGAAGCATTCGCACCGATCCGCAGCGGCTTGAGGCCTTTGCCCTTACGGAAGGCATTGATTCCGTTGAACACGTCGATGATTTGCTGCTTGCTTTGAGCCGGAGTGCCCTGGGGTGCGGCAAGCTCTGCCGGCGCAGGAGCCGGCACCGGTTCAACGGCTGACGCCGGAGCTGCCGTCAGCAGTCCTGCCAGGATCAGGGAGACCGAGACGGCCATGGGTTTGGATAAGCGGCGGGAGCCGGGGGTCATAAGGAAGTGCCTCTCACTAGGGGTGCGGGTGGGCTTCAGCCTAGCGGGTGCCCGGAAGCATGGTGGTGAGGTGCAGCGCGGGGCGGAACCTGATTGGAACCGCAACGTCTTCCGGGCAGACTGGGTGCACGCTCACTTTCCTTGATTAATAGTCCTTGTTCAGAGGGGTTCCGATGGCTCATGGTTCAACCACTGTCGCCTATGATCCGCACGGACCGCAGCCGAGGTTCCGCATCACGCGGGAGCGCCTGCGTGCATCCCTGTGGTTCTGGCCCAGCTCTGCTTCCCTGGCGGCAGTGGTCCTGACCCTGCTGCTGATGCCGGTGCGCCCGGGAGATGAGGTGGCCTGGGCACAGTGGATCTGGCCCACCGGCGTCGACGCCGCGTCCAGTCTGCTGCAGACCGTCGCCACCAGCGTGATGACCGCTGCGACCGTCACGTTTTCCCTGACCGTGGTGGCGCTGCAGCTGGCCTCGCAGCAGTTCTCGCCCCGGCTGCTGCGAGAATTTGCCCGCGACTCACGGACCCAGGCTGTGCTGGGTGTGCTGCTGGGGACCTTCCTGGTCAGCATCACCGGGCTGCACGGAATGGATGCAAACCGGCCGGTTCCGGTGCTGGTGGTCGGGCTGGTGTATGTGCTGGGGATTGCCTCCGGCATTGTGCTGCTGCTGTTCATCGGTCACATTGCCCGTTCCCTGCGGGTGGACACCATGATGCTCAACGCACATCAGGACTGCTTGGCGGTCCTGCGGGACACCTATCTGGTGTCCGAGACAGGGGAAGTGCAGGAGTTTGACCAGCCCGCGGGAGGCACGCTTGTTGCCGGCGGGCGCAGCGGAATCATCCAGACGATCGACTGGAAGCCGCTGATGGCTATGCTCCAGAAGCGGCGGCTGGCCATGCGGGTCCTGGTGCAGCCCGGAGACCACATCACGGTCGGGTCGCCGGTGGCCCGGGTCTGGGCCGACGACGGCGGGCAGGTGCCGCTGGGGGCGGTGCAAAAGTCCCTGGCCGAGGCCCTGGACATCGGCTACGAGCGCACCCCGGAACAGGACGCCGCCCTGGGGCTGCGGCAGCTGACCGACATCGCGGTGAAGGCCATTTCCCCCAGCATCAATGACCCCATCACCGCTGCCCACGCCACCGGATACTGCGCGGATCTGCTGGTGGACCTGCAGCGCCGCCGGCTGGGTCCGGAGGCACATCGGGATAACGACGGCGTGCTCCGGCTGGTCACCATGGGCCGGGACTACCGCTACTTCCTGGATATGGTCTGCGGGCCGGTTCGCCGGTTTGCCGATTCGGAGCCCATTGTCCTGACCGCGGTGCTGCGGCTCCTGCGGGACTGCGCGGCCACCGCCGTCAACGATACGCAGCGCGAAGAGATCCGCCGGCAGAGCGCCCTGGTGCTTGAAACCGCTGGACACGAGATGGTTCCGGCCGACGACGAGGAAATCCGGGACATGGGACGCCGGGTGGAAGAAGCGCTGGTGGGGAATCTGGAGGCGGCCTTTGCCGACCGGGCGGGCGAGACCCGCTCGGTGTAGCCGGCGGGGCCGGGCTGGAAGAAACCCGGCGAAATCTTCTAGTCCCGGCGTGCGTTCACCGGCACCAGGCCGACGTCGGCGCATCCCCGTGCCAGCCCCTCAAGACCGAAGGCACTGAGGGGACTGGCCACTCCGGGGTCCAGATCCTGCCGGTCGCGCAGCTGCTCGGCTCCCCACGCGATCAGCTCACCGGTCAGGGTGTACACGTTGGGGCCGGTGAGCTGCACGGAAGACAGCAGTTCCCCGTTGGGTCCCGTCACGGTGGCAACCGCCCGGGTGCGGGTTTTAGCCCGCCGGGCACTGTCCGGTCCACCCGGTTTCCCGATGATCGGCGCCGTCAGTTTTTCCATGATCCGGCGGCCCCGGGCGGACCGCCCCGCCGCGGAGGGCACCGCGGACATCACGCTTATTGCCCGGCTGAACGGGGAAAACCAGCCGTTATACACCGATACGCTGTCCAGCTGGGGAAATGCGCCGGGCAGGAAGAGCACCTCAGTGCCCGGAACCAGTATTCCTGTTTTGCGTCCCCGGCGCGTTCCACTCACCGGAAAAACATGAACGTCTGCCGCCGTCCGTTCTTCCACCAGGCGTCCGTTGGCGAAGCGCACGGCCGGCAGGAACAGCCCGTCGCGCAGTGTGCTTCGGGTGCCGTGGCTCAGTCCGGGAAGCAGCGAGCCGGAGGTGAAATAGCCGACGTCGAGCGCCCGTCCGGCATCTCCGGCCTGCTCGGCTGCCATGGCGCCGGCAAGAATTCCCGGGACGTAGTCATATCCGAAGGCGGGCAGCAGCACGGTGCCGGTTTCCTTCGCGCGGGTCCCGAACTTCTCCTGCAGAGTGCGCACAAACCCCACCTCCCCGGTGGTGTCGATGTAGCGGGCTCCGGCCTGCACCGCCGCCTCGGCCACCCCAAGCCCGAACCGCTCGAAGGGACCCACGGTACTGATCAGCACGTCACCGGGGTCCAGCAGCCGGCGGATGCTGTCCGGATCGCCTGCGTCTGCGGGGGCATAGTCCAATCCGGAGTGTTGCCGAGCCAGCCCGGCCAACGCATCGGTATTGCGTCCGGCCAGAACCGGCCGCAGACCCCGTCGCAGCAGTGAGTCCAGCACCAGGGCGCCGGTATATCCGGTGGCGCCGAACAGGACGATGCGGCCGCTCATGGTGCGTCCAGCGGAATAAGAAGGGCGGAGAGCACGCGTGTCATCATGTCGGACAGCATACGCAGTAGAAGCTTCAGCGGGACCGGTACCCGCCCATGTGGAAAATATCAGCGGTACCATGCGAACAACGGACGGCTTCTGCCGGGCTCATCTATGGTGAGCGCAGGCTCCACCTCATGGAAAAGGAATATGCCATGTCAGAGATCGAGATCGTCACCAAGTCCCTGCCCGCCGTCCGGCTGGCCGCCCGCGCCGCCGTGGTTGCCGGGCAGCCGGAGGTGGCCGGCGTCGTCGGGCCGCTGTTCGACGCCGTGGGGGACATCCTGGCCTTCGCGGATGTTCCGCTGGACCGGCCAATCGCCCGGTATGAAAGGGCCGAGGACGGTCTGCACATTCTCGCCGGCTATGCCGTCACCTCGGGCGCGCCCGACGGCGTGGAAGTGGTGGACCTGCCCTCGGTGCCAATCGCCATCTGCGGCGTTCATTTGGGGTCCATGGACGGAATCAGAGACAGCTGGCAGGCCGTCCACACCGAAATGACCGCCCGCGGATTCGCTCCCTCCGGGCCGTGCCGGGAGGTGTACGTCCGTGCGGTGTCCGAGGACCAGTCGGACTGGGTGACTGAACTTCAGCAGCCGGTGAAACAGGCTTGAAAACCGGCAGGGCGGGCAGCGCCGGCAACCCGCCCGAGCCGGGACCCTGGTGAGTGCTTAGTCCGGCCGTACAGCGGTGAGGCAGAACGGGTGGCCTGCGGGGTCAAGCAGTACCCGCCACTGATCGGGTGCCGGCTGGTGTTCAGCGGCCTGCGCGCCCAACCGTACTGCTGCGTCTGCGGCTGAGTCCACGTTGTCCACGGCTATATCCAGATGCATCTGCTGGTGCTGGGGGCCATCCGGCCAGGAGGGGGCAGCATAGTCATCGGCACGCATCAGCGTGAGCATGGGTCCGGCTCCGGACAGTGCCACCACGCCGCGGTCGGGCGTGGCAAACGCTTCCTCCAGACCCAAGAGAGCGCAATAGAACGCCGCCAACGCATCTGTATCAGGGCAATCAAGGGAAATGGACGCAAGCTGTCCCACACGTTCAGTCATGGTTCTTAATTTACAGGTTTCCCAAAACCTCATGGTCAACCCGGATTTGAGCAGCGCTTTTAAATATTCAGGGTGCTTTCTGCGAAGCTCGACCCATGCAAAGCAGAAAATTCGATTGGAAGCGTTTCACCGTCGTCACAGCGCTCGTCCTTATTGTGCTGCTGGGCGTGGCGGTTGGCGTACTCCAGGCGAACGGCAAAATGGAGAACGTTGAAATATTCATCTGTGATATGGCGACGCGCCGCAGTTGCAGCTGATAATTCCGGCACTCCGGTGTGGGAAATGCCGCCAACGGCGGGGGCGGAAATCAGCTGGCGTTTGCGCGTTCCTCGTGTTTGCGTCCGGCCCGGGCTGCGAGGAACAGCAGGGATCCCACGACTATATAAGCGCCGGCGCCGAGCCAGATGGTCGCGGACTGTTGGGTGAGAAGTGCGACGCTCGCAATGATCGCGAGGATCGGCATGAATCGGGGGGCGCTGAAGTGGTCGTGGTCAACTTTGTCCTTTTTAAGGACGAGGACGCTGACATTGGCAGAAAGGAACACCAGGAGCAGAAGCAGCACGGTGGTTTCGGCCAAGGTGGCGAGGTTTCCGGTAAGGGTGAGGACGATCGTCAGTGCGGCCACGACAATGATGGAGACCCAGGGGGTGCCGCGGCCCGGCAGCACACGGCTGAAAGCACGGGGGAGCAGTTCTGCTTCTGATAATCCGTAGCCCACACGGCTGGCCATCACCATGAACAGCAGCGCTCCATTGGCAATGGCTATCAGGGCGATGATGCTGAATACTCCGGGCGGGATTCCCACCCCGCTGGCGGCGACGACGTCGAGGAGAGGTCCGGTGGATTCGGCCAGCTCGGCCGGGGGCAGGACAATGACAGCGCCGATGGCGATGAGGAGATAGACGAACCCGGCGGTGCCGATGGCGCCGAACAGTGCGCGGGGGTAGGCCTTGGACGGGTTGCGTACTTCTTCGGCCATGTTTGCTGCCGATTCAAAACCGAGGAACGAGAAAAAGGCAACGATCGATGCGGCGAAGGCGCCTTGGAGGGGTGGCACATCCGGTGCGAACTCAAGGAGCCGGGACGGTTCTCCGTTGCCGGAGGTGAAGACGATGCCGGCGACGACGATCACGATGACGAGGCCGGTTACCTCGATGATGGAGGCGACGAGGTTCGCGCCGAGGGACTCCCGTACGCCGCGAAGGTTGATCAGGGTCAGCAGGATGATGAACACGACCGCTGCGGGGGCTGCCGGAACGTCGATGAGCGCAGTGAGATAGTCACCGGCAAAGGCGTTCGCAAGCGCAGCGGCTGTGGTGATTCCTGAGGCCATCATGAGGAAGCCGACGAGGAAGGACACGTAGGGGATGCCAAAGGCCCGGTCGGCGTAGCGGGCGGCTCCTCCGGCGTGCGGGTACTTGGTGATCAGTTCCGCGTACGTCGTGGCAGTGAGCATCGCGACGACCAGCGCGATCAGCAGCGGTATCCAGAGTGCACCACCAACATCGGCGGCCATGGTGCCCACAAGGGTGTAGATGCCGGCTCCGAGGGTGTCACCCACAATGAACGCGAACAGCAGCGGCACGCCGATTGCCCGCTTCAGGCCGGGCTGTGTTTTCGATGTGGCTGTGCCGGGATCGTTGGTCATTGGACTATTGGATTCGGTTTGCTGTCCCGGCGCAACCATTTGCACGAAATCCAGGAGATATTATTTACCGCTCGTTCGGGCCATTAGTCTGCAGACCTACTCCCGTGTTTTCGGCGTCAACACCTATGACGGTGCAACAGGCTCGGATGGCGGCGCTGTACGTTAGGCCCATGATTGAATTGCGGCCGCTCACGGATGAGGACGTTGAAGCACATGTCGCGGGTGAGGACTTTGAGGTGATTCGATGGCTCTCCGAGGTGCCAAGCACGGACGAATCAACGCGCCGGCATTTCGCGGTATTGGCTGCGAATGCGAGGGCAGGGGAAGGCAAACGGGGCTTCGGGATCTGGGCGGATGGCCGGCTCGCCGGCTATATCGATTTCGACCCGGACGCGAAGGACATGCCCGCCGCCGGCGACGTTAATCTCGCCTATGCCGTTCATCCCTGGGCTCGGCGTCAGGGCGTTGCGACAGCCGCCGTTCTCCTGATGTGCAGTCAGCTTGCCGATCAGGTTGCTTGCAAGCGCGCGATCATTCGCGTCGATGCCCGCAACACCGCATCACGGGCAGTGGCCGTACGCAGCGGGTTCCGCTGTATTGCCGACGACGCCCCGGCTCCCGGATACGTTATGTAGGCCCTCAATCTTCCTGCCCGTCCTCAATCCTCCAGTGCTTAGGGCAGTTCGGCAGCGCTGAGAAGCGCCCGAACAGGTGGAAGCCTGAGCCGGGCTTCCCGGCTTGCTTCATCCACAATGACAATGACGCCGACAACCTCGGCGCCGCAGCTGCTGATCAGTTTGGCTGCGGCGCCGGCCTGGCTGCCGGTTTGAATCCAGTCATCAACCAGGACCACGCGCTGGCCGCGTGTGAACTGATCTTTACGGGCGAGGAGCATTGTCCGGTTGCCCCGGTAATCCGGTTCGGTCAGCTGTCCCGCAACGTCCCCCGGGAACAAACTGCCGCTCTTGCGGATAGGACAAAAGCCCACCCCGAGAGCAAGAGCGACCGCGGGAGCCAGGGCAAACCCCCGGGACTCTATGCCGACGACGAGGTTCGGTTGCTGTTGAGCGGCCAAGTGCGCCAGCCCCCTGACAACGGCCCTCAATGATTCGGGCTCGCCGAGCATGGACCATGTATCCGCCTGCCCGTCTATCCATTGGAAGTGCTTCAGTGCGCTCTGCCGTGCGGTTTCTACCTCTGCGGGGCTGCTCATGGCCCCAGTGTATTGACCTGTCCCTGCCACATCATTTGCGAGTCTCATGGCCCGGGTCCGCGGCAACGATTGTGGCGGGAAAGTTCCGGGTCCGGAGCCGGGATTGGCAGCTCCGCCCCTCCCGCGGGACAGCTTCCGCTTGTACTGTCGAAGGGTCGTAAACGCTCGACGACGGCGTACTCGCCTCCTCCGGTCAGATCCCCCGTCCGAGCCCGCTGCCTCCGACGGCCAAGGGGCTACGGAGAGGCTGGAACCCCGAACGTAACCGGCAGGAACGCTGCCACTGAAAGGAAACCCGATGGAGTACGTCACCCTCAATAACGACGTGGTCATGCCGATTCTCGGTTTCGGCGTGTATCAAATACCGCCCGAGAAAACCGAAGAAGCGGTCACGAACGCCCTGAACGCCGGTTACCGGTCATTGGACACGGCTGCCGCGTATCAAAACGAAGACGCTGTGGGCCGCGCGGTGCAGAAGAGCGGCATCCCGCGCGATGAACTGTTCATCACCACCAAACTCTGGATCCAGGACAACGGCGAAGCAACCACGCTCTCCGCTTTTCAAACCTCGCTCCGGAACCTGGGCATGGACTACGTGGATCTGTATCTGATCCACCAGCCCTTCGGTGACGTCTACGGAGAATGGCGCACGATGGAACAGATCTTCAACGACGGCGGTGCCCGGGCGATCGGGGTTTCCAACTTCGGATCCGACCGGCTGCTGGACTTGATCCTCCACAACAACGTCACCCCGGCGGTGAACCAGATCGAAACGAATCCGTTCTACCAGCGGGCGGTCGAGAATGAGCTGATGCATACCCACGGCGTCCGGCATGAGTCCTGGGCACCCTTCGCGGAAGGGAAGAACAACCTCTTCGGAAACCCCACGCTCAGCACCATCAGCTCCGAGCACGGGAAGTCTGTTGCCCAGGTGGTGCTGCGCTGGCTGATCCAGCGTGAAATTGTGGTGATCCCCAAAACGGTGCAGCCGGACCGGATGGCGGCCAACATGGACGTGTTCGACTTTGAGCTGAGCCCGCAGGAAATGGCAGCCATCGCAGATCTGGACACGGGCAAAACCCAGTTCTTTGACCACAGCGATCCGGAAGCTGTCAGCCAGCTCAGCGGCGTGAAGATGGAGTAAAAGGGAACTGTCCCTTGTCCTGCTTAGCCCCCGGATGCGTCCTGTTCGGGGGCTTTGTGCAGGTCGCGAACGAGGTACAGCCACGGAAAGGCACGGCAGCCGACTTCCCAGCCGTCCGTCTCATAGAAGTGTGAAGGTTTGGTCCACAGCACCCGGCGGTGCTCCCACTGCGTGTCAGTGCGCAGCATCCGGTGCCGCAGGACGTCGGCTCCAACCGTTCGCCAACCCAGCCGGCCCGCCAGCTCCAGTTCCGCCATTTCATTGAAGGCGGTGACCGGCCCAAGCCAGCGCTCCCGGGCGCCGGTCTGCACGGCACTGGTCTCCATGGCGCCGGACTTCGCGGGATCGGTCCTGCCTCCAAAACGCTGCTGCACCGCCTGCCGCGTCATGCCAAGTTCCCGGCCCAGGGCAGCCCAGCTGATCCCGGCACTGCGGGCTGCCGTGACAGCCCGCCGCTGCAGCTCCTGGCTGGCCTGTTCTGCCGCGGCGGCCCGGCTGACAAGAGCGAGGTGGTCCGCCTCGGTGAGTTTGCCGGCGTCGTCATACGTTCCGAGAATCAGGGTGCCGATCTGCTCCTGCAGGTCCTCGGGTGCGGTGCGCGTCATCGGCGCTCGCCGTTGCGGCCCGGCAGCCAGCCGCTGGTACCGTTGCCGTCCCTGCTGGGCAGCCAGTCGGCGGTCTCGCCACCTTTGCTCCCCTTGCGGGCGTACCGGACAGCGATGAAGACACTTCCGGCCAGGAGCATGAATCCGGCCCCCTGACACATTCCCTTGAAGAATCCGTGCAGGTCCAGCACAAGCCAGAGGGCCAGCACGGCAGCGCCGATTACGAACATCAGGACCGCGAGGACGGCGAAGGCGGCGCGTTGAGTTTTCATGTGTCAATTAGAGCTTGACACCACATTCTTGTCAACGGCTTCTTGACAACTTCCCTGACGGGCCGGGAAAGGTGCCGCTACAAGGCGAGCTGCGGAGCCAGCTGGCCCCGCAGCTCCGTGCACAGTTCCGCCAGTGCCTGCGGAGCGCTGCGGCACAGCTTCGGAAAGGCCAGGTAGCCGTGCGGCATTCCCACATAGGTGGTGACACGGACCGGGACGCCGGCTGCGCGCAGGGCTTCCGCGTAGCGCAGGCCGTCATCACGGATGGGGTCATGTTCAGCCACCTGGATGAGGGCCGGAGGCAGTCCGCTGTGGTCCGGGGCCAGAAGCGGCGAGGCGTAAGGATTGCTGCGGTCGCCGTCGTCGGGCACGTAATGGCTGCGGAAGGCGAGGACATCACTCTTGGTGAGCACCGGTGCATCCGCGTTCTCCTCCAGAGAGGCACTGCCCAGGGTGAGATCGGTGGCGGGATAGATCAGGCCCTGCCAGGTGATGGCAGGGCCGGACCGGTCGCGCGCCATGAGCGTCAGGACGGCGGCAAGGTTGCCTCCCGCGCTGTCTCCGACGACGGCGAGCCTGCCGCTGTCCGCCCGCCACTGCGGTGCGCGGGCCGTGACATCCACCAGAGCCGCATAGCAGTCTTCTGCTGCAGCCGGCCACCGGTGCGCAGGGGCCAGCCGGTAGTCCAGGGAGACGACGACGGCGCCTGCCCCCTTGGCAATGCTGCTGCCCAGCCAGTCATAAGTGTCCAGGTTTCCGCTGGTCCAGCCGCCGCCGTGAATCAGGATCACGAGCGGCAGCGTGCCGGCGGCCCCGTGCGGGCGGTAGATGCGCACGGGAATTCTGCCCTCAGCGCCGGCCGCAGTGTCATCGCTGACGTCCACGCCGGGGGCGAGTCCGCCCAGCAGCCAGTCCAGGACCGGGTTGTGCCCGATTGAACGCTGTTGATCGGCGAGGATCTGCTCCTCGCTCTTTCCTGTGACCGATACCCTGCGCAGCGCTTGTCCGATTAACCGCACCCGTAAATCCAGCTTCGCCATGCCCGCGCCTTTCCTGGAGTCGGCAACCGATCGGGTTGCTCCGGGGCTGAATATACCGATCAGGCCCGGGTTTCGGGTACCCCCGGATTACCGGTCCGATCCAGGCTGCCCCGGGCTCCGGCCGTGACAATCCGGTCCAGGGCTGCGTAGAGCCGTCCCGTCAGCCCGCCGGCGCGGTGGGTGTGATGGTGCTTTCCGAGAAAGTGCTCAGCCCCAGCCATCCGATAATGAACGGTGCAATCACGATCAGGGTCGCCATTGCCGCAACAACCCAGAGGACGCTCAGCCGCCACTTCGAGAAACGGAGCAGCGTTTTCAGGGAAGCCAGAGCCACGACAAGGGGCAGGCCAGGGAACAGCGCCCACGCTGCGAACTCCAGAATAAGAAACAGCAGAAAGAGCCGGTCGATTCGACCGTACAAGCGGTCCGATGTATTCGCAGCGGCTGGTACCCCGGGTCCATTCATAGCTTCACTATGACACTTTCTGCCGAGAATCCCCGGCAATGTGAAATGCAATCCGAGAGGGGTTAGTCCGTCAGCGCTGCCCTGCTGCAGAGCCCGTCCCAGGCGAAGCTGGCCAGCCAGTGCGAGGACATGAATTCCGCGGTGACCACGGCGTCCAAACCGGCGTCGAGCAGTGAATCGAGCCCGGCCCGCAGTACTGCTGCATCTGCCGCTCCTGCCTCTCCGGCTCTCTCCAGCACCGGCAGGATCCGGGCGGCCTGGCCGGCGCGCGAAAGATTCAAGCCGTGCAGATGGACCATGTAACCGTCGGTTTCATCGGTCACGGAGACCGGCTGCAGAATACGGGACGACGCCGACAAGCCCGGCAGAAAGGCGGCGAACCATTCGGCGAAGGCGGCCGGATCCATAATCCGTGCCATGAGATCAGCCTCGCTGAGACCGGCTGAGAGGAAGTCCTGGCCGCTGAGCTCCCACTCTGCGGCCCAGCCGGTGTCACCGGCGAACCACTTGAGCGCGGCGCCGGCGCAGGTCTTGGCTGCTTCTGCTCGTCCCAGTGCACGAAAGGAGCTGTACAGCATTCCCAGGCCGAAAGCCGTGTTGGTGTGGATGCCGTGCCGGACGGGGTGCTCCACTTTCGCGGCCCAGCGTTCCACCAGGTGAGCCACATCATCCGCCAGCGGATCCAGTGCTTTTCCCCATCCGGAAATCTGCGGGTCTGCCGACGCGGCCGCAGCGCCGGCGAGGCGCATCAGCCAAGCCCAGCCATAGGGACGTTCCCATCCCGGGTTGGCGCGCAGATAGGAGCCTTCAGCGGACAGGTTTTCAGGGGTCAGAGTGGCGTCCAGCTCCGCTCGCAGGGCGGCTTCCCGCCCGTCGTCGAGCCCGTATTCCAGCAGGCTCACACCCAACCAGTGCATGTGCACGCATGAGTGCCAGTCAAAAGAGGTGTGGAAGCTGGGGTGCACCTCGCGCGGGCTCGGCCGGTCCTCAGGAGAGGCCTGAACATGGTGCGAGGCGAACGGGTAGGGCCGGCGCAGGTTGTCCAGCACGACGTCGGCGTACAGGGCAGCGAGAACGTCGCGGCGCGAGTCCGTCATCAGGCGGCCGCCGTCCGCGGTGCAAACATGATGACGGCGACACCCACCAGGCAGATGATCGAACCGGCGATGTCCCAGCGGTCCGGGCGGAAGCCGTCGAAGACCATTCCCCAGGCGAGTGATCCCGCCACAAACACACCGCCGTATGCGGCCAGGATCCGGCCGAAGTGTGCGTCCGGCTGCAGCGTTGCCACAAAACCGTACAGCCCCAGCGCAATCACTCCGAGCCCGGCCCACCACCAGGCCCGGTCCTCCCGGACGGCCTGCCACACCATCCAGGCGCCGCCAATTTCGGCGGCGGCAGCCAGGAGGAACAGCAGCACGGTTTTTGCAGTGGTCATTGGTCCATCCTGCCGCACTCACCCGCGAACCGGGGAGCTCGCTGCCGCTGGCGGGATTCTCCTCCGGTTTGGGAAATCCCTGCCTCTGCGTACCGGTCGCTTCTTCCCAAAGCGGAGGGACCTCGCCCGGACGACACCCGGCGTTCCGGACTTCGGGCGGCTCACCACCGATCCTGTGTGTTGCGTTGTTTGTCACCTTTACGCCGTGCGTCAGCGACATTCAGGAATTTGTTCAGCTTGACCCTATAGTCTGGTCTGTTGTCCCCGCCGCTCACTGCGGTTGCCGGGGCCGGGGGTTCCTGGGCCTGGATGGCGGAACGCCCACCTCGAACAGAACAGAAGGATGAAGATGGATCAAGAGCGCATGAATGTGGAATCGTTCAACCTCGACCACCGTCTTGTTGCGGCACCCTACATCCGGGTTGCCGACACAAAGCAGCTTCCGGGCGGTGACGTGATTACCAAGTTTGACGTGCGGTTCACTCAGCCCAACGCGGCCCACCTCGAAATGGATGCCGTGCACTCCCTGGAGCACCTTTTTGCCGAGCATTCGCGCAATCACTCAGACAAGGTGATTGATTTCTCTCCGATGGGCTGCCAGACGGGTTTCTATTTGATGATGCAGGGCGCTCCGGCCTTTGATGAGGTGGCTGCTCTGGTCGAGGTGACCTTGAATGACGTTCTGCGCGCAGAGTCAGTTCCTGCTGCCAATGAGGTTCAGTGCGGCTGGGGTGCCAACCACTCCCTTGAAGCAGCACAGGCAGCGGCCACCCGCTTCCTTGCGGACCGTGCCGGCTGGGATGTGGTGTACGCGTGAGTTCAGCTGCATTTGTCATCCTCGTCGCCATGGATGACGAGCTTGCCCCCTTTGTCGAACGCGCAGAGGAGGTAGGCGAGGGCCGGCAGATCGGGAACGCAATTCACCGCGACGCCGTTCTGGGCGGCCACCCCGTTGTACTTGTCAGAACCGGCATTGGCCTCGTGAACGCCGCCGGAGCCGCAACCACCGCCATCCTCGAAGCGCAGCGCGCCGATGGCAGCAATGAGCAGCCGGTAGTGATCAGTGCCGGCAGCGCGGGCGGACTGGGAGCCGATGTCCGGGTGGGCGACGTCGTGGTGGGATCCGAATACATCAATGTGGACGCCGACGCCCGTGCCTTCGGCTACAAGCTCGGCCAGGTACCGGGGATGCCCGAAAACTATCCGGTCCCGGAGCACCTGACCGAATCCATTCGTTTGGCCCAGTCCGAGGGAACCATTCCCCTGCACCACGGCCTGATGGTCTCCAGCTACAACTTTGTCACTCCCGCCAGAGCTGAACTGATTACCGGCAGTTTCCCCGGTGCGCTGGCAACGGATATGGAGTCCTCCGCGATTGCTCAGACCTGCTTCGTTTTTGGGGTTCCGTTCATTTCCGTCCGCGGCATCTCCGACCTGTGCGGCCCGGCAGCCGAAGATGATTTCCGTGACCAGGTGGATGACGCAGCAACGCAGTCGGCGAACGTGGTGATCTCCTCGCTGGATGCCCTGGCAGGGGTGGCCGGCGCCTACCAGCCGGCCTAACCCGGAGGCGCTGCGGATCGGGTGACCGGAACGCGGCGCCTTTCCGACGGCGGCTCCGGGCGGAAGCGTCCACCACCGGATGCCCAGTTCCGCGGCCGCTTTGGGTATTTCCCTGCGTTTTGGGAAATTCCGGACGCTGCGGACCGGGCGGATTTTCCCAAACTGGGCGGGTTTTCCCAAACCGGGTGGAATTCGCCCGCCACCGCCTGCCACCCGCCGCCGCAGACTCCAGGCCAGCTACACCATCCGCACGGGACTGCTGGCCAGGAATGCCGAAATGTCCTCCACAACCTGCGGAAAGAACGTGCCGTAGTTCCGTTCGGTCACGTAGCCAAGGTGGGGCGTTGCCAGGACGTTGGGCAGCTTCCGGAACGGGGACGACGCCGGCAGCGGCTCTTCCTCGAAGACGTCCAGCCCGGCCCCGGCAATGCTTTCCTGCTCCAACGCATCGAGCAGTGCGGCCTGATCCACAATGGCAGCCCGCGACGTGTTCACCAGGTACGCAGTGGGCTTCATCAGGGCGAGTTCCCCGGCTCCAAGCAGCCCCCGCGTGCGCTCACTGAGCACCAGGTGGATGGAAACGACGTCGGAAGCGGCCAGCAGCTCTTCCTTGGAGGCTGCAAGCCGGGCACCCGCCGCCTCCGCGCGATCCGCCGTGAGGTTTGAGCTCCATGCGGTGACCTCCATGCCGAATGCGTTTCCAACCCGGGCAACTTGCGATCCGATCTTGCCCAGCCCCAGCAGCCCAAGGGTGGCGCCCTGCAGATCGGTGCCCACGGTGTGCTGCCAGGGTCCGCTGTTCCGCAGTGCGGCTGTCTCCGGAACCAGATGCCGGGCAAGACCCAGGATCAGAGCCCAGGTCAGCTCCGCCGGCGGCGCGGAGTTGCTCTCCGTTCCACAGACTGTCACGCCCTGCGCCCGGGCCGCCTCCAGGTCGACCGCGGCATTGCGCATACCGGTGGTCACCAGCAGCTTCAGCCGGGGAAGCCTCGCAAGGAGACCGGCCGGAAACGGCGTGCGTTCGCGCATGAGGACAACGACGTCGAACGCGGCCAGCCGCTGTGCCAGTCCGTCCTCCCCGGTGAGGTGATCCGGAAACACCGTCAGTTCAACCTGGTCGCCGAGCTCGGTCCAGTTGGCGAACCGGGTGGCGACGTGCTGGTAATCGTCGAGCACTGCGCATTTCAGGGCCATGTGTTTTTCCTCTGCCGGCAACTTTGGGAACGCACCGACACTAACTCACAGCTAAACCCTGAACCGGGAGAACACGGAGTACATGTAGTCCGTGCCCTGCTGGAGCGCGGCGGTGAAAATGCGTTCGTCATTGCCGTGCATCCCGATCAGCTGGGCGTTGCTGAGGACATAGGGGTACACGCCGTACCCCGGTATTCCGCGGTCGCGCCACGGTGCCAGGCTGGTCCCCGCCTCGAACAGGGCTGGGGTGAAGCGGGCCCCCGGATAGGTGTCCCGCGCCGCCGATTTCAATGCCCGGAACAGATCGGTGCCGGTATCCGCCGGAGGGGTGGCCCACGTCTGGTCAAGCGTATTCAGATAATCCTCTTCCGAGATACCGTCCGGTGCCGCTATCCGAACTTCCACGTCTTTCCGGGACAGCTGGTCGCGCACCTGGGCCAGGAATTCCCGCGGCTTCTGGCCGCCGGGAATGGCACGGCAGTTGATCCGTGCTTCTGCGCTGGAGGGAATGACATTCTCCTTGTAGCCGGCGTTTTCGATGACGAATGCGTGGGTGGTGCGCAGCAGTGCGCCGTGCAGTGCGGGGTAGGGCGACTTGGCGATGACCATGCGCGCCCAGCGTTCCAGGGTCTGTGGATTCCGTGCTTCCAGCATCCTCCGCAGGGCCTGGGCGAACCTCCGGTTGGTGGTGGCATCGGCCAGGGCGCGGAAGTACTCGCGGGTCACATCCGTGAGATAGACCGGCGCCTGCCAGTCACCCAGTTTCGCGACGGCGCGGGCCAGGGTGACGATGGCGGCATCGCCGAGCGGTTTGGACGAGTGGGTCGCGGTGCCCCGTGCGATGAGGTCGATGTTGAAGTAGACCTTGTCCTGCCTCGTGGCGCTGATGAGCATGGGGGTGGTTCCATCGTCCTGGGCCAGGAACCAGCCGCCCTCGGTGAGCACGGAACCGGCGTCGAGCTTCTCCCAGTAATTGGCCGCGAGCCAGCGGGAACCAAAGGACCCCGCCTCCTCGTCGCAGTCCGTGAGGACGATGATGTCCCGGTCGAAGCGGGCGCCTTCGCTGAGGTGCCGCAGGAGGGCCGTGATGGAAGCGGCGTTGGCTCCCTTCATGTCCAGGGCACCGCGTCCGTAGATTTCGCCGTTGCGGATCTCGCCGCTGAAGGGGTCCGCCGTCCAGTTCTCCCGTTCAACGGGCACTACGTCGGAGTGGCCCAACAGCAGCAGCGGCTCTGCCCGCCCGGTGCCCGGAATCCGGGCGATCAGGTGCACGTTGTTGGGCTGCGGGGTGTCCACGATCTCCACGGGAACTCCGGCGCGGGACCAGACCTCCTGCAGCATCTCTGCATGGGGCCGGGTATTGCCGCCGGTTCCAAAGTTCTGGGTATCGAAGGAGAGCATCCGTTTGAGCAGGTCCAGCGGATCCAGATCCGTGCCGGGGATGGCAGGGGCGGACGGCGCCGGAACGGCCGAGGGCGCAGTGAGCAGGCTCAGGCCGGCGAGTCCGGCGGCGGTGGTGCCGGCCACGCCTCCCAGGAAGGTCCTGCGGCGAAGGGCCGGTGCCGGTTGGTTATTGGAATCGGGATTTTGGGTGCGCATGGTGGTTCCCTCTCGGTGCGGCGGCTTGTCCCAGTGAAGGACGCCGGGGGCCGCCACGCTGGCAGGGGATCCCCTTAACGGCAATAGCCAGGGGCAGGAACGGGATTAATGAGCAGGGCAGGCGGCCCTTTGCATGGACGGCTGCTGCCTCTAAGCGGCAGACTCTCAAGGTTGCGCAGCTTGTGACCTGCGTCATGCCTGCCGTATAGTGATCGCACCGACTGTTTCGACTATAGAACGTTGTGTTCAAATATCGAACAGCGCCGCATCTCGCCGCAGGCCGGCAACCGCAGACACAAAGAAGTGAGGACACCCGTGCAGTTCCACCATCACGGCTACGTATCCGGAGACCCGCGCATCCAGCCGGCCGCCGGCGTCGGCATTGACCGCCCCGAGGGCCTTCCCGATCAGATGGACGTGCTGATTGTGGGATCAGGGCCGGCGGGGATGCTGACTGCCGCGCAGCTGGCCCAGTTCCCGAACATCACCACCCGGATTGTGGAACGCCGTGACGGCCGGCTGGCCATTGGCCAGGCGGACGGCATCCAGGCCCGCAGCGTGGAAACGTTCCAGGCTTTTGGATTTGCAGAGGAGGTCACTGCCGAGGCGTACTGGATTACGGAAATGTGCTTCTGGCGCCCGGACCCCGAGGACCCCTCGCGCATCGTCCGCTCCGGTCGTGCGCTCGACGACGAAGCCGGGATCAGCGAGTTCCCGCACCTGATCGTCAATCAGGCCCGCGTGCTGGATTATTTTGCCCGCGCGATGGCCTTCGCCCCCACCCGCATGACCCCTGACTACGGTTTCGAGTTCGTTGGCCTGGAGGTCGACGACGACGCCGAGTACCCGGTGACCGTCACCCTGATGCACACCGCCGGTCCCCATGAAGGCACCGAACGAACGGTGAAGGCCAAATATGTGGTGGGCTCCGACGGCGCCCGCAGCAAGGTCCGCGCCTCCATCGGCTGCAGCCTGGAAGGTGACCAGGCCAACCATGCGTGGGGCGTCATGGATGTGCTCGCCAAGACAGACTTCCCGGATATCCGCACCAAGTGCGCCATCCAGTCCTCCAACGGCGGGTCCATCCTGCTCATTCCGCGCGAAGGCGGGCACCTGTTCCGGATGTACGTGGACCTCGGCGTGGTTGCCGAGGATGACAACGGTGCCGTCCGCAAAACCACCATTGACCAGATCATCGCGAAGGCCAACGGCATCCTCGCCCCCTACACGCTGGACGTCCGCAACGTCGCGTGGCACAGCGTCTACGAGGTGGGCCACCGGCTGACCGACCGGTTTGATGACGTGCTGCCCGAAGACCTGGGCACCCGCTCGCCGCGCGTCTTCATCACCGGCGATGCCTGCCACACGCACAGCGCCAAGGCCGGGCAGGGCATGAACGTGTCCATGCAGGACGGCTTCAACATTGGCTGGAAGCTTGGCCACGTCCTGGACGGCCGCAGCCCGGAGACGCTGCTGTCCACGTATTCGGCCGAACGACAGGTGGTGGCTCAGAACCTCATCAACTTCGACAAGGAGTGGTCCACTCTGATGGCGAAGCGGCCCGAGGAGTTCGAGAATCCCTCCGAGCTCGAGGACTTCTACGTGCGCACCGCGGAGTTCCCCGCCGGTTTCATGACCGAATACACGCCGTCCATGCTGATTGCCGAAGCGAAGCATCAGGAGCTGGCCGCCGGGTTCCCGATTGGCAAGCGCTTCAAGTCCGCAACCGTGCGGCGTGTGTCGGACACCAACCCGGTGCACCTGGGACATCAGGCCAAGGCCGACGGCCGCTGGCGCATCTACGTGTTCGCTGATTCCGCCCCGGCCGGAGCTCCGTCTCCGGTCACCGATCTGGCTGCCTGGCTGGAGAGCGCTCCGGAGTCTCCGCTGGCAGCCACGCCGGCGGATCTTGACCGCGATGCCTGGTTCGATGTCAAGGTCATCTACCAGCAGGACCACAACGGGATCGACATCAACGCGGTGCCGGCAGTCTTCAAGCCCGAGGTGGGTCCGTTCCGGCTCACCGACCTGGCCAAGGTCTACGGCGCTGATCCCCAGGCGGACATTTTCGAAGAGCGCGGCCTGGACCGCGGGGGAGTTGTGGTGGTGGTCCGCCCCGACCAGTACGTGGCGAACGTACTGCCGCTGACGGCCACTGCGGAGCTGGGGGAGTTCTTCGCTCCGCTGCTGCCGGCTCGCCAGCCGCAGCCCTAATCCCGTTCCGAGGAGGACGACGGCGGCACCCGGGTGCCGCCGTCGTCCTGCGTTAATATGGGCGGCGACGGGGGTGCGGCATGGCTCGCGGCAATGACAGACTGGGCAGTATGGACACCCCTTCCGACCCAATAACGCCAGACTTTGACGCCGCCGCGCTCCTCTGGGATGCCTACGCCGCCGCCTACCCCGAGCAGGCTGCTGCCGACAGCCAGTACAACGTGGAAACCTTCGGCGATTCCCCCCAACTCGCCGACGAGCTGCTGGCGCTGGTGCTGGACGGGCGGAAGACCGCCACCTCCTCACTCGTTGCGGAGTATGTCGACGGCGGAGATCAGCTGCCGCGGATAGGCATCCACTGGATTGTCTGTGACAGTGCCGGTGTGCCGCGGGCGGTTCTGCGGACCACCGAACTGAGGCTGGGCACGTTTCGCGACGCCGACGAGGCCTTTGCACGGGACGAAGGGGAGGATGATCTCAGCCTCGAGTCCTGGCGGCGCGAGCACCGGAAGTACTGGGAACGCACGTCGGCCGTGCGCGGAGGGTCCTGGTCTGAATCCGACGAGCTGGTGTTCGAGCGCTTTAAGGTGGTCTGGCCGCTTCATCAATAGCCCTACCAGGGCAGGGGTCCGTCTTCGTCGCTGAAGGTACCGGTGGGCCCGCCGGCAGGAATGGTGGCCATCCGGACTGCGGCCCGGGCACCCTGTTCGGGGGTGCGGGTGCCGCGGAAGCCGTTCAGGTCCGTGGCCACAAAACCGGGGCAAACCGCGTTGACCAAGATGCCTTCCGGGGCCAGGCCGCGCGCATACTGCAGGGTCAGGGACGTCAGCGCCGTCTTGGAGGGCGCGTAACCGGCGGCAATCGGATCATTGTTTGCCGGGTCCGAGACTGCGGTCAGCGATCCGGCCACACTGGACACGTTGACAATCCGGGGAGCTGCGGAGAGGCGCAGCAGCGGCAGGAAAGCCGCGGTCACGGTGATGACGCCGAAGAAGTTGGTCTCGAAAACGGCGCGGATCTCCTCCACATCGGCAGAACCGGGCTGCTGCGCGGCGAAGCTGACCCCCGGCGTGGCGACGATGCCGGCGTTATTGACCAGGGCATCGAGCCGGCCAAAGCGGCGCTTGACCTCGTCCGCTGCGGCCGCCGCCGAAGCGGGGTCCGTCACGTCCAGGACGACGGCGACAGCCTCGCCGCCGGCGGCGCGCAGTTCCGCTGCAGCCGCCTCGCCGGCGTCGGCGCTGCGGGCGGCGACCACCACGGTGTGGCCCAGTGCCGCGAGCTTGCCGGCGATCTGGCGGCCGATGCCCTTGTTGGCACCGGTGACGAGGGCAATCATGTTGTTTTCCATGGGGACTCCTAGAGAAATAGCGCCGTCCCGGCCGGGACGACACTTTGAGTCTGCCGGAGAGAATCCGTACGCGGAATAAGCAAAAGTCCGGCTTTATTGCTCTACTGTACAAACATGACAACGAGCGACCGGTTATCCGAAGTGCTGGACTTTATCGAGCTCCGCGGCGTAATTTCGGGCAGCACCGCGGTGCACGGACGCTGGGAGTCAGAAAGCCAGCTGGACGAGGACCTGAAGTTTTTCGCCATGGTGCAGGGCCGGATGCGGGTCTCAACCGATGGGATGGAGGCCCCGCTGATCCTGGAGGCAGGCGACGTGGCAGTACTCAACGGCCGTACCTGGCTCCGGCTTGAGGGCGACACAGGCGGCCCGGAGGAAGGCGGCGGCGTCAGGCTGCGTCTGGATCCGCCCGCCAGCGGCACCTTCGTCCGGGTGGGGGACGGGCCGGCCGGCGGGGAGGACATCATCATCGGCGGCCGGGTTGCCGTGAATGCAACCGGACGGGAACTGCTGCTGCACGCGCTGCCGCCGGTGGCGCACATCCGTTCCGGAACTCCGGCCGCACCCCATATGCATGTGCTCATGGAACGGCTGTTCGAGGAAGTGTCCCGGGAACGGATGGGCTCTGCGTTTGCTGTCCGGCAATACGGGCAGCTCCTGCTGGTGGAGGTGCTCCGCGCCTTCATGGAAGATGCAGAGCTGCCTACCGGCTGGCTGAAGCTTCTTGCTGATGAACGGCTTCGGCCTGCGGTAGCGCTGATTCACGCCCAGCCGTCCCGGCCCTGGAGCCTGCAGGACCTCGCCAAAGCCGCCGCGATGTCCCGCACCGCATTTGCTGAACGCTTCCGCGAAGTGGCGGGAATGCCGCCTCGGGCGTACCTGAATAATTGGCGGATGCTTACCGCCCAGCGGGAGCTGCGCTCCGGCGACACCCGTATCCGGGCGCTGGCGCTGGATTTGGGCTTTTCGTCCGAGAGCGCGTTCAGCACCGCCTTTAAACGGAGCATCGGTGTTTCCCCGCTGCAATACCGGACCCGGATACGCGAAGATGGCCTCCGACTTGGGGGTGCGGCTGGCTAGCTACAGCGCCGTTCCCGTCTCCTTCGCCAGGGTGCGCAGCAGCGCATCCTGGAAATCGCCGTCGTTCACCGCCTCATGGGGCCGCCGCCGTCGTCCGTGGTACCAGTAGCCTCCGCTGGTGAGCGCGTCGGGATCGTCGCTGACAGCGAGCCACACCTGGGTCTGATGGCCCAGCTCCAGATCATCGGGCGCACCGCGGCCGCCCATTTTTGTGGGCACCCAGCCGGGGTCCACCGAATTGCTGAGTACATCCGGGCGCAGCTTGGCCAGCGCGGCAGCCAGTGTGGTGACAAACAGCTTGCTGTCCGCGTAGGAACCCGGCGTGTTGCCCTGCCAATCGACGCCGTCCAGGGAGGGGCGGCCGGCGTAGTGGTCATTACTGCTCAGGTAGATATGCCGCTGCGGTCCGTTGAGCAGCGCGGTGAGCAGGTAGGGTGCGATGACGTTGACGGGCATGACGTGCCGGCCGCCCGCAACCCCGGCGTTGTGGATCACGGAGTCCGGCGGCGTTCCGGCATTGAGTTCGGCGGCCACCTGCCGTACCGCTTCGGGGTCCCCAAAGTCGCCGACCACGAGTTCCGCCCCGCGCTCAAGCAGCGGGGCCAGAGCATCTGCACGGTCCCGGTTGCGCGCGTGAACGACGACGTCGTGCCCTGCAGCGAGCAGCGAATCCGCTGCTGCCCTGCCGAGTCCGTCAGCTGATCCGGTCACGAGGATTCTCATGGTGTGGGTTCCCTTCCGGGGGATCGGGGATCTTCAACGAGACAGCATCTGACCATACCCCTCACCCCGGCGGGCAGGTCCAGCTTCAAAGCGTTAAAAGACGACAGCAGCCTGTGGGTCAAGCGTTACTCATCTGCTGATGGCTGCGGAGGCGCAGGCGCCTGCGCCTGCTGCGGCTGCGGGCGTAGACGCGCGCTCGGCTGCTGGAAAGGGCCAGGATGAGCAGGATGTCGAAGGAATAGCCAAAAAAGTTGCTGCCAAGGGTGGTCACCGTGCCTGCAAAGACGGCACTTATCTGCAGGATAATAGCGGCGGCGCTGAGGGACATGGCCGTGATGCGGGCAATGTTGCTGCCCCTCAGGATCAATACCGCCAGCAGCACCTCGGCGCAGGCGAAGAGGGCCATGATGACGCTCACCGGAGCGTAGGCACCGCCCAAGTCTGCGAGGCCGCGGTTTTCTTCGCCCAGCAGTTGCGTCACCCACGCCGCATGGGCAAACCGAGCCAGAAACGGAGCAGCGACCGTCAGTGCGGCGATGCCTCGCAGGAGCACAAGAATTGCGCCGACGACGGTGGGAGGCGGCCGCGGGACCCCGTACGGGTTCCGCCCTTCTGCTGCCGTCCGTCCGGATCCGGTAAGCGCCGTCTGCGGCACTTGGGTTTGCGACACTTGGGTTTGCGGCACTGCGGTTTCCTGCACCAGGGACAGGTCGGTCACCGGCAGATCACCGTCCGTGACAATCGAATCGCCCCCGCCGTTGCGCGAGTGGTATCCGGTGGAAAAGTTCTTGATGACCTGCACCGTCACCTCGGGGGAGGAATCTTGGATGGTGGACAGCAGGTAGTCCCGTTCGGCGTCGATGTTCTCACCGACCCTGTGGGTGACCTGCAACGTGAAGAGGGAAAGTCCGACAGCGCGGTCGAAGGAAGCGGCACCCAGCCAGTCCGCGGCGATCCCGCCGGGCAGCATCCACCCTTCCGGGCACCGCCAAAACCGCACATGGTGGCGCTGGCGGGGGTTGCCGTGCATTTCCTGCTCATAGGCAAAATCCTGCTCCCGGTCAAAAAGCAGCAGCGGACTTACCGGCGCGTGCGGATAGCTGCGGTGCAGCAGAGTGGAGGAAACAATCCGCCAGCTGCTGGCGAGCGTGACCGGATCTGCGAGCTTCCAGCCGGCCCGTTCCAGGGCCCCGCGCAGCTGTGCCTCCGTCCCCAGGAAGGCGAGGTTTACGGCGTCGCCGAATAATCCGGCGTTGGTCCGGGTGCGTCCCATGAAGTAGTTGGGAATCAGGATTTGCGACATGATCCTGTACATACGCGGCAGCACCAAATAGGCCAGAGCCACCCAGAAGAGGATTAAAAATGCGATGTGCCCGCGCAGCTCCAGGCCTTCCACGAGCAGCAGCACCACAAACCAAAGGACTGCGAGGCCGCTGAAGGCGAAGAAGATCCGATCAACGGCGGTTGCTGCCGTACTGGGAGGCAGCTCCGTGGCGGCGTCACTCGTTGATGCGGTCGCGCAGGCTGGTTTGGTCATTCCGGACGTATCTGTTGTCTCGGTGTCTCCTGCTCCGGTGCCCGGGGGGCGTCCGGCGCCCTTGTCGCCCGGCTTTGTCATAGAACCACGCTGGCTTGCGCGCCTTCCGGCCGTCAATGCCCTGCCGTTCCTTCCGGGAGATGGCACCACAACTGCCTCATTGTGGCCGCCCCGGCCCGTGATTTTGGGACCCCGACCGGTGCGCTGGTGACGGTGCATCGTTCTGGTGCGGATATCGATGGTTAGAAGTTGCATAAAAGCGTGCTCGAAAAAAGACGGGTATTCGGCCCGTATGAAAAGGGTCGATTTTAGGTCTTTCGGAGCTGTTTTCGGGTCGGGAATGTCGGTGGCGGGTGAAAGCCTGTTGGCATGGATCAGCACGGATCTTCTTCAGGGAACGCTTCTGCCGGTAAGGGCGGAAGCAGCGGTGGTGCTTACGCGGGTGACATTGGCTCGGGTGATGTTGGCGCGGATGATGTTTGCGCCAGTGAAGCTTGCGCCGGGGGCCGGACGGCACCGGGGCCGAGCCTGTCCGTCTACTCTGCGGAGCCCGGCACTGTCGAGACTGTTTCTTCCGGTTCGTCCTGGCGTGACGGATTCACCGGTGGTCTGGCTCTGCAGGGTGTTGAGGTTTTTGACCAGGATCAAGCCGGTGCTGTTCTGGCCCGGTTGGATCACCTTGTCCGGTGGGCTCAGGCCCAGCAGGCCAGAGTCCTGAACCGGCTGGAAGACATTTTCCGGAACGGTTTCCTGCCGGGAACAGGATCAGTGGAAGGCCGTCAGGTGGATCCGGGGCTGGCTTTCAGTCTTGCCGCGGAGGAAGCAGCAGCGATCCTGCACCTGCCCACCGGCACCGCGAAGATGCTCATGATCGACGCCGGCACCCTCTGCCACACCCACACAGCCACCCTTCAGCATCTGGAAGCGGGATCCCTCGGGTACGGGCAGGTGCAAACCGTGTTGGAGCAGTCCCAGAACATTCCTGCCGCTGACCTGCCCGGGTTCGAGCAGGACCTGCTGGTCGCGGCCGGGCAGCAGGGTGGTGGGGGTCTGACCCTGGCGCAGTTCCGGGTCAAAGCCCGCCGGCTGCGTGAAACCCGGTACCCGGAGACCATTCCCGTCCGGCACATGAGTGCGTTTGAAACCCGCCGCGTGTGTTTACAGCCGGACACGGACGGGATGTCGTGGTTGTCAGCGTTCCTTCCCGCGCAGCGGGCGCAGGCGATTTATACGCAGCTCAGTGTTGCGGCCCGGGGCGAGCAGGCGGTCGGGGATCCCCGTCCGGTGGATCAGCTGCGGGCCGATATCCTCGCGGACCTGCTGACCAGCGGCGCCAAGGCGGGAGGCCCGGGCAGCAACACTGACGGTGACGGCGTGTGGGTCCGGGGCGAGAAGGACGGCGCTGACCGTCCTGACACGTCCGACAGTGCTGTCAGCGGTGACAGTGGTGTTGGCGGCGGGATCGGCCGGGGCCCCAACCGCTCTGATAGTGAAGACGGAGGTGGAAGTCGTGGTGGTGAAAGGGAGAGTGCAGGTGCCTGCGCAGGAGACCGTCCCATTAGACACGGTTCCGGTCCCCGCACCGAGATTCTGGTCCTGATCACCGCCGAAACCCTGCTCGGAGCCGATGAAGATCCTGCCGAGCTGCACGGGTACGGGCCGATCAGCGCCGAAACAGCCCGCAGACTCGCACGCCAGGCCGCCCGGTGGACTCCGGTGGAACGCGACCCGGACACCGAAGAGATCCTGCGGGTCGGCCGCCGCCGCAAAGTCCCGCCCGGACTCCAGCGCTGGCTGCGCGCCCGGGACGGTACCTGCCGGTTCCCGGGCTGCCGCACCAACGCCCTGATCTCCGAGATCGACCACACCACCCCCTGGTCCCGCGGCGGGACAACGGATCATGACAACCTCGAACACCTGTGCCGGAGGCATCACATGTTCAAGACCCGGGGGTTCTGGAAAGCAAGACAGCACTCGCCCGGGATTATTGAATGGGTTTCACCGGGAGGCCGGGTCTACCGCACCGAACCCCATCTTCATCTTGCCTCGGGTGCCGGCACGGATTCCGCTTCTCCATTCACGGGAACGCCGGGTGCTGGCATGGGCGTGCCAGACGCTGCCTCAAGTGCCGCCACGGGTGCGCCGCCGGCATCGTCGCTATGGGGATCACCCGACGACCCCGATCCCTACGACTACGGTGAGAATCCGCCACCCTTCTAGACGGCCCCTTTCTAGGCAGCCGCGCTTCCATGCATCCGCTCCATTTAGTGGCCTAATTCGCCGCACCTCTAAGTCGACAGGCGGTTACGCTGCAGGATGTTCGCCACTATCTGTTCGGCTGTTCCTTGAGGCGTATTCCCAGCCGTAAAGACGACATCGGTGGCCAGGGAACGCGTCCCGACGTCGTCGTGCCATTCAGCGAGAAAATCATGTCCGGCAGAAATCCACGTGGTTTCCTTGGATCTGAGTGACCGGCGCCGCAACTCGGCCAGAGCTGCCGAACGGTCCGGAGAGGGCAGGATCAGCACCACATTGGGCACAGGGGCAAGCGAGCTGGTTACAGACGCGACGCAATCCGGATCATAGAAAGAGGTGTGGCCGGCACCCAACGCCATAACGCTCTCCGGATGATCTTCCACCGCACGACGGACCGCATGCGCTCGGGCAGGCTCCCATTCTCTTTCCGCAGCAACCCGGCCGAACTGCTCGGTGCAGTCCACAAGCCGCTGGATACTCCAGCCAATCTCGGCGTAATAGCGCTCACCGATTTCATCGAGGTCCACAAACGGCAGCCCGAGCTGCGCAGCAACCAGTTCGCCAACGGTGGTCTTGCCGACAGCCGCCGGGCCGATCAGGACGAGGGCTGGAGAGCGGACCATGGGTTCGATCCTGCCACAGACGACACTCGAAAATGGAGCAATCCGGCCTGCTAGGGTGTGCCCATGGATGGGGTAGCTGAGATCTATCAACGGTTCGCAACGCTCGAAGCTGCGGGGGTATCGCCCATCTTTGAAGCATGGGCCAGGGGAGTCTCCGAAGACCCGGAGATCTGCGCACTGATCACCTCGCTTGCCCGGAGCAAGCGTCAACCCAACCTGGTGTTCGCTGTCGCTCGTCTGCTGGGAGCGCCTGAACAGAAGTACGCGCCGTTCAGGAACTGGTTAATGACGCACTGGAGCGAGGTGGTTCCCGTGGCGATGGCTCGTTCAACCCAAACCAATGAAGCGGCCAGATGTGCCGTGCTGCTGCCGCTGCTCAGTCGCCTGGATGGTCCGATCAGCCTCATTGAGGCGGGCGCTTCGGCAGGGCTGTGCCTGTATCCGGATCGGTACAGTTACCGTTACGACGTCGGAGACAGTGTGGTCGCTCTGGACCCTTCGCCAGGACCGAGTGACGTGGCGATCCCGTGCCTGATCGACGAGACTGCGCTGCCCGCGCAGCTTCCCGACGTCGTCTGGCGGGCCGGAGTGGATCTGAATCCACTGAATGTCCACGATCCGGAGCAGATGGCCTGGCTTGAGGCACTCGTGTGGCCGGAGCATGAGGAACGGCGCAACCGCCTACGCGGAGCCTCACGCATCGCAGCCGCAGAACCGGCGCAGCTCGTCCGGGGAGACCTTCTCGAAACGGTTCCGGCACTCATCGCTCAGGCACCCGAAGGCTCCACTGTGGTGGTGTTCCACAGTGCGGTGCTGGTCTATCTGCAGGCTGAGGACCGACGGCGTTTTGTTGAGTTGATGGAGGCGTACCCGGACGTCGTCTGGATCAGCAATGAGGGTGCTGGGGTGCTGCCGTCCGTCGCCGAACAGGTGCGGAAGCCCGTCAATGGGCGCACGATTGTGGCAGTCAACGGTAAGGCCTGTGGCCTGGCAGGCCCGCACGGGCAATCGTACGAGAGTCTCTAGGAATCGGCCCGCGCTGTGCGGCCGGAGCACGATGACAAAGCCACATCAACCAGCGAAAACAGTCAGCCACCCTAAGGAGGCGACGCAATGACGAAGTATCTGATCTCATTCCCCAGCAGCGCCATGGTGCTCCCGGCAGGGGATCTGCCGGCGGTTGCGGAAGCAGCGCATACAGTGATGCAGGAGGCGAAGGACGCGGGCGTGTGGGTGTTCGGCGGAGGCATTGATGAGAACATTCGGCCGGTGATGGTCGACGGCGCCGGAACGGTTATCGAGGGCACATACCCGCAGACGAGGCAGATTGAAGGCGGATACGCCGTGCTGGAACTGCCATCGCGAGAGGCAGCTCTGGAATGGGCTGCAAAAATGGCGGCGGCCTGCCGGTGTGCCCAGGAAGTGCGCGCCTTCATGGACGATCCCGCCAGCTAAACCGGGGGAGCTGTACCCACCCGCTGCAGGAGACCAGTCGGAGCGGGTTCCAAGTACAGTAGATTCTCTTGGAGCCCGGTGCCTACTTAGGGTTTCCGGGCCGGGTTTGGCAGTTATGAGAGGCAGATCGACGTGGCAGAACAACTCTTCCTGAAGCTCGTCCTCATTAGCTGCATCATGCTGGGAGTCACGGGCATCGGCTGGTGGGCGCGGACCCATCCGAACCGGTCCAAGGAGAACCCTCATCAGGTCCGGCTGCCGAAGGCAGTGCCGGTGGTCGGCTGGTTGTTCATATGCGTGGGACTTCTGATGGGGCTGGTGGCCTTTGCCTCACCCGGCATGCCTCCCGGAGCCCGGATTGCCGCGGCGGCCATTTTTGCTGGCGGGCTCGCTTTCGTGGCGATGTACCGGAATTTCTACGTCGATCCGCGGGCAGACGAAGTGGTGTTTCGCACCGCCTTCGGAACGGAACACCTTGTTCCCTACAGCGACATTGCGCGCTACAGCCTGTTCAGATCCAGAGGTCAGCAGATCCTGACGATCACGTCCATTCACGGCGCGAAGCTCAGCATCAACATCGGGGCTTTCGATGTGGGCCCTCTGCTGCAGGCCATTGAATATCACCAGATGACCGGCCGCTGGCCCGCCCGTGTTGGAGTTGCTGACCCGGGCGCATCCGGAAGCTAAGCCGGGATACATCCGGAAGCTAAGCCGGGTAGCGCGGGGTGGGCGGCACCCGGGGCACCGCCCTTGTGCCGGACAGGCCTGAGCGGTTAGCGGGGACGAATGGGACCCCTGATGCAGTCGATCAACTGCTCGTTGACAGTGGGGTGACTGTCCCAGCTTGGATTAGCAGGCCCGGGGGGAGTGGGGACTCTTCAACTCCCGGCACAACCGGTGTTAGCTGGGAGGCACGGTTCCAACCGATATGCGGCCGCCCCTGCGCGGGAAGGAGATCGACATGACGGAGCATCTCAGCAGATTTGCTGATCTATATCGAAAGCAAGGTCCATGGTGCCTCGCGTACGTGGACGCCAGTGCCGGAGGCGCGGAAGGTGCGGAAGCTGCCGAAGTCCGTCCCGGTGATGTTCGCGCATCCCTGGCTCAGCAGGGGGCTCCACCAGAGGACCAGGAAGCCATGGAAACTGCCGTGGATCCTGCGCGCGGACTGCCCGCCCCGATCTCCCGCTTTGTCCTCGTCCGGCAGGGAACGGTGGAGTTGAACGAGTTGCTGCCCGGCCCGCTGGTGACCCCAAAACAGGTTGCCGTGAGCCCTGTTCCGAACCTGCTGCCGCTCATCAAACACCGACCCGAAGAGTTCCCGTATGTCGTTGCGGAAGCAACACGGGAGGACGCCGAGATCCGGCTGGAGTACGTAGGCCGCCCCGGACCCGCTGCAGTGGAAGGTGTCAGGGGGTCCACCGAGGACATCAGCAAACTTTCCGCCGGTGTGGACTGGGCACAGAGCAAACAACAGCGCCGGACCGAAGAGATCTGGCGCCGGAACGCAGAGGAAGTTGCGGGACAGATCGACCGGATCGTCGACAGCAGCGGTGCCCGGCTGATTGTGCTCGCGGGAGACATCCGTGCCCGGGGGCTGGTGCAGAACCAGCTGGCTGAGGCGCACAAGCCGCTGGTCACCATGATTGATTCCGAACCTCGGCCGGAAGACTCCCACCAGCAGCTTTTCCAGGACAAGGTCCAGGAACGCATCGCTTTGCAGTGGGCAGCCGAGCAGGAACAAATTATGGACCGTCTTGCCTTGCAGGAGGGGCAGGCTAACCCCGAATCCGCCGTCGGCGTGGGTGCTGTGGTCCATGCGCTTCAGCAGGCCCAGGTTGATGTGCTGATCCTCAACGACAAAGCGCTCAGCGACCGTCAGCTGCTGGTTCTGGCCAGCGAGCCGTGGGTTGCCACCGCGGAGGAACAAGCCCTCGGAGCGGAGTCGCTGGGCCGGGTCCCTGCCCCGACAGCACTGCTGCGCGCGGCGGCTTTGACGGACGCCAGCCTGCTTTTGGTGCCCGACGGCGTCCTGCCAGGAGGGGTGGAAATTGCCGCCCTGCTGCGCTGGCCCACCGGACCCGCTGCCCCCGGAGGCGACGCTACGTAAGAGCCCTGTGGTTGGCCTGTCCGCGGCAGGACGGGAACACCGAGAAACAGTTCAGCCCCACATGGCACAAGAAGAAGCAGGAACCGGCTCATCCGGTTCCTGCTTCTTCTGTTCCCCGGGCGCCTGCCCGGGATCGCGCCGTGAATCCGGTTAGGAAACGGGAGCCAGCACCGGGTAGTCCGTGTAGCCGGCGGCACCGTCGGTGTAGACGGTGGCCTGGTCGATCTCGTTCAGCGGCAGGTCTTCCTGCCAGCGGCGGGCCAGGTCGGGGTTGGCGATGACGGGACGGCCGACGACGACGGCGTCGGCCAGGTCCTCTTCGAGGAGCATGATGGCGTCCTCGCGGCTGGTGACCGTGCCGAAGCCGGTGTTCAGTAGTACGGGACCGTTGAAGCGGCGGCGCAGTCCCTGGACCAGCTCATCGGCCGGGTCCTTGTGCAGGATGGACAGGTAGGCCGGCTTGAGGTCGGCGATGCCGTCCACCAGGGCGGTGTAGGTGGCGGTCACGTCGGCGCGGTCGGTTTCCAGGACGTCCTGGATGTTGTGCTCCGGGGAGATGCGGATGCCGGTGTACTCGGCGCCGATGGCTTCGGCCACGGCACGGAAGGTCTCAATGACCATCCGGGCGCGGTTTTCCGGGGAGCCGCCGTAGTTGTCGGTGCGGGTGTTGGAGACGGGGGAGAGGAATTCCTGCAGCAGGTAGCCGTTGGCACCGTGCAGCTCGACGCCGTCGAACCCTGCCTTCATCGCGTTCTGCGCGGCGGAAACGAAGTCGGAGACGACGCCGGGGAGTTCGGCTTCGGTGAGGGCGTGCGGCACAGGGAAGGCCTGCTTGCCGTCGTAGGTGTGGGCCATGCCGGAGAGGGCGATGGCGCTGGGGGCCTGCGGCTGGCGTCCGCCGTTGATGTTTTCGTGGGCGACGCGTCCGGAGTGCATGAGCTGGGCGACGATCCGGCCGCCGGCTTCGTGGACGGCGTCGGTGACGCGCTTCCAGCCGGTGACGTGTTCCTCGGTGACCAGGCCGGGCATCAGGGCATTGCCCTGGCCGGTGAAGGAGGGATAGATGCCGTCCGTGACGATCAGGCCCAGGGAGGCGCGCTGGCGGTAGTGCTCGACCATGATGTCGGTGGGGACGCCGCTGCGGTCGGCGCGCACGCGGGACATGGGTGCCATGACGAGGCGGTTGGGCAGTTCCATGGTGCCGACGGTGAGCGGGGTAAAGAGTTTCACGGGTGGAGGCTTCCTTCTGTTGTTGGCATCAGGACTGAAAGTGCCCCGGGCCGTAGTTCGTATATCCAGCGACAACAGGGGGCAAAGCACCGGTTATTCCGAAAGCATCCCAAATCACACTGCCTAGAGCGCTGAAACGCCCAAGAGGACAAGCGGAATCCCCACAAAGACCGCCAGGAAAATGACGACGGCGGCGCGCCCCTTGGAGTTTCCGACGTTCACTGTGACGCCGGTGCCGAAACCTGCTCGCTTGGGAACGATGACGCGGGGATCCTTCGCATTGTTGTAGATGCCTCCGGCTATCCACAGCTTGTCCTCTTCCTGCTCCGGGACCGTGGGCGTGATCCCGTTCCTCAGTGCTGTCCGGCGAGCCCAGCGGGAGGACAGGGCAGAGGCGGCAATGACACCAACCAGGATCAGGACAATCAAGATGAGCACGGATGCGGAAGGAAAGCCGTCCGGATTTCTCCACGCTGACACCGACATCACACCCATAAGGGCTGCCAGCAGGACGGACATTCCTCCCATTCCCGCAACAAGGCCCCGAATTGTTCCTTCCCTGCGCCAGAGTTCCCACGGTGTGGCATTTTGGTTTGGAGGAATCATGAAGGGAGCTGCAGCAGCAATCAGGGCCAGGAAGACGCTTATACCGGCGCCGACCAGCAGCGGGGCGAAAACGGAACCGAAGGACTTGTCAGCCCATTCATCGGGCGTGCTGCTTGCTCCCCAGTGGGTGGGAATCGTTTCGGGGAGGGAATCATAGATGGTGGATCCGTACGCGAAGCAGGCCGCCAGAATGAGTATGCCCCCGAGATGGATCAGCCAAAGGAGATTCCGTCCGCGGGTGATTTTGACGTCGATGTCCGTTTCCATGAATTCACCCTAGCCCGAATTCCGGCCGAATCCGCAGGGACGCTTCACAGGTACTTGAATACATTGTTCAGCCCACCTCCGTCACCGTGAATTAGATTCACTTTTCGCCGAATAGGACTGCAGAAAAGGAACTGTGCCTGCCGGCCGCTGGACGTGGGAGGCAGACACCGAACCCCTGGGAGGTCCCGGTGCTGCGGTACCTGTCAGGCAGGCGGATGCGTACTGCCGATGAGCCGGCTAAGTGCTTGTGCCGGAGCCTCGAGCTCAGGTCCGTGCGAAAAAAGCACGCGTGCCGGGCCAAGCTCGGCGATTCGTGCCAGGGATTCTTCGGCGCGTAGGGCGTCCGCTGTGAACAGTTCGGGAGGCCGGATTGCGTCACCGCGTTCAGAGGCGGCGGCGTCGGCAATAAACAGGGTCCCGGTTGGTGAGTGGAAAAGGCACACATGGCCGGCGGTGTGCCCGGGAGTGGCAAGAACCTCGAAGCCCTGAATCACTGTCCCTTCCCCGATGGGTGTAACCCCGTGGGGTGCCCGGATATTCGGCGCATCGGAGCCGCCCGCATAGATCGCCGCCAGGGGAGCCTTCTCGGCAAGAGCAAAAAGGGAGCCGGTATGGTCGGCGTGCGAATGCGTGACGACGATGTCACGCACGTCATCGAAACTTCCCCCGAGGGCCTGGACCGCTGCGGCAATACCTGCCTCGGCGTCGGGCATCCCGGTATCAATGATGACGATGCCCGCCGGCTGGGCCACGGCGTAACAGCGCACATCGATCATCAGCGGCTCCGGACCTGCGACCCCGGCCGGAATAACCATGTCACGAACCACTGCTTGGACCTGCAGCTGCTCACTTCCAGCACTGGGATGTTCGCTCATGCAATGCTCCTTGGGCGAGGATACGGCCCATTCAGCGTATTCCGGCACAAGGGATTTTGACCCGGCAAATCAAAAACTCCTCACACTCGTTCCTGCTGCAGCATCCGTTCGGCGGTGCAGCTCCGGCGGGTCTGCCGGGGCGGCAACTATGGCGGTACCTCCCGCATCATGCTTGCATGGGTAGTCCCAGCCCAAGTTCCCCGCCCCAGCCCCGGCGCCGGACCAAGGAGCACACTGTGAATGCATCGAACTCAACCCCTGACTCTGGGCAGGGCACCCCCTCCCGAAGAGAGCAGGCCGAAGCGACGTATGAGAGGCTGTTCGGTCCGCGGGACCGGGACGGCAGCGAGGACGACCCCGAGCTCATGGAGATCCTG
This sequence comes from Arthrobacter sp. NPDC097144, assembly GCF_044762205.1. Taxonomy (NCBI): domain Bacteria; kingdom Bacillati; phylum Actinomycetota; class Actinomycetes; order Micrococcales; family Micrococcaceae; genus Arthrobacter; species Arthrobacter sp. NPDC097144. The sequence goes on from NZ_JBIWDW010000005.1 coordinate 159,084, forward strand.
CGCGGTTTCATCTTTGCCGATATTTTTGGCACAGGCGTGCTGGATGACCGGACCCGGGAACTGATTACAGTCACTGTGCTGGCCTGCCTGCAGACACTTCCCCAGCTGGGTGCCCATACGTCGGCCGCCCTTCGTGTCGGTGTGCCGGCGTCGCAGATCCGTGAAGCGGTGTATCAGTTGGCTCCCATCATCGGCTTTCCCCGCACCCTCAACGCTGTCCGTACGATCAACGAGGTTTTCGGGGATCACGGAATTGAGCTGCCGCTGCCAAATGAAGGCAAGGGCGACGACGCCGGCCGCTACCAGCGCGGACTCGCCGAACAGATGCCGCTGTACGGCACTGAAATCAGGGACAATCTCGCAGATCTGCCGGAGCCGTTCAATGAGGCATTGCCCCGGTTTCTCACCGAGTTCTATTTTGGGGATTTTTACACGCGCGGCGGGCTTTCCGTTCCCCAGCGGGAATTGCTGGCGCTCTGCGCGTTTACGGCAATAGGAGATACATCAGCCCAGCTCGGTCCGCACGGCCGTGCCTGCCTGCAGGTCGGCCATTCCCCAACAGTGATTGTTGCGGCCCTGGTTCACTGCTTCCCGTATGTGGGTTTCCCACGGGCCGTCGCAGCTATCCGGGCTGTGAAGGACCTTTAAGGCCATTTACGATCTGCGGAAATGCGGCTGCGGCCCGTGTGCGGTTTCTTGACGTCTGGCCTGACTCTGGAAAACCGGCCAGCCTCTAGAAGAGCGGCCAGGGCACGGGCGGCATTTGCCCGTGCGGGGCGGGAAAGAGCCCCTCCGCCTGTAGCCGGACGCAGCGTGCGGCGAACGACTCAAGTTCCTCGGCAGTGAGCAGTTCGGCCAGCTTCGCGCCAAGCTCGCCCTGCAGTCCTTCGAGGACCCGCCCCACGCCGTCGAGCTCCTCCGCGTTCAGCTCCTCGCCCATCCAGCCCCACAGGACGGTGCGCAGCTTGTGCTCACTGTGGAAGGTGAGGCCGTGGTCCACTCCGTACCGGTGCCCGCCGCTCATGGTGAGCACGTGGTCGCCCTTGCGGTCGGCATTGTTGACAATGACATCGAATACCGCCATCCGGCGCAGCGCCTGCGTGTCTTCGTGGATGAGGGCGACAATGCGGCCGCTGTCGTCCTGACCCTCGAGGACCTGCTTCCACCCGGCAGCGGGCACGTCATCTTCTGCCACCAGGTCCACAGCGCTTTGCCCGGGGTCGGTGTCCTGCCAGAGCTGGACCATGCCCTCGCCAAGCGGACCGTCGCGCAGCCAGGTGCGCGGCACAATATTCCAGCCTAAAAACTCGGACACCAGATAGGCGGCGACCTCGCGGTGCGCCAGAAAACCGTCGGGAAAATCCCAGAGCGGCTTCTCACCCGCCATGGGTTTGTAGACAACGGCGGCGTCACCGATGTGCCCCAGGAAGGTGGCGTTGGACGCCGTCGTAATGCGGCCGGTGAGCGTGAGCTCTGCGGTCACCAGGTCGGGTGCGGGCATCAGGCCTCGGGGAAGGTGCAGGTGTGTCCGTCGGCGTCGATCGGCTGTCCGCAGATCACGCAGATGGGACGTCCGGCGCCCACGACTTCCCGGGTGCGCTTGGCAAAGGCCCGCGCGGTGCCCACCGGCATGCTGACCCGCAGTACCTCGGCGGGGTCGGCGTCGTCGTCCTCCTCGAGGAATCCGTCATCGTCCGGATCAACTTCCTCGAGCGGGTAAGCCTCAATGACGAGCTGTGCCGTTGTTGGATCCCAGCCCAGGCTCATCACTCCTGCGCGGAACTGTTCCGAGACGGTCGCGAGATCATCGTTGTCGACAAGCTCGATTGGTGTGCTCGCGGGAACGTGGAAGGGATTGCCCTCAACGGTCATCAGCTGGTCAAGGATCTCGTCGATCTTCTCGGCGAGCTGAGCTGACTGCTGCTTCTCCAGGGCAATGCTGACGATCTGCTTCCCTGCTTGCACCTGAAGGTAGAAGGTGCGCTGGCCCGGTACGCCGACAGTGCCGACGACGACGCGGTCAGGCCAGACGAACTCGTGAACGGTTGTAGGCATGGGACTATCTTAGGCTCATCCCGCCGGTGGTGCCGTGTGCCCTGCGCCACCGCCCACCGGAGCATCCTCCGCTGTGGGACTCGCTGCCAGCCAGGACAGATCTCCGGCGTCGGTGTTGGTTGCCAAGACGGTGGGGCGTCCCTTGCCGTAGTGCACGATGGAAACGGAGGCCGGGCCCACAGTGATCCGCTGGAACAGGTCAAGGTGCATGCCCAGCGCATCGGCGAGGACCGACTTGATGATGTCGCCGTGGCTCACCGCTGCCCACACGGCTCCCGGGCCGTGCTCGGCTTCGAAGGAGGCGTCGTGGCGCCGGATTGCCGCTACGGACCTGGCCTGCATGCCGGCCATGGATTCGCCGCCGGGAAAAGTGACGGCGGACGGTTGCGTCTGTACGGCCGACCAGAGGTTTTCCTTGGCCAGGTCGCTGAGGGTGCGGCCCTGCCACTGGCCGTAATCGCACTCGGTCAGATCGGACTCTATTGGGGTATGCGGGATTCCCTGCTGGTGGTCCAGGATGAATTGCGCCGTCTGCCGGCAGCGTTCCAGCGGGCTGGACACCACTCCCGCGAGGGGAACCGCTGCGATCCGGTTTCCGGTGGCCGCCGCCTGCCCGCGGCCAACTTCATCGAGTTCGACGCCGGGGGTGCGGCCGGCCAGCAGTCCGGACGCATTCGCTGTGGTGCGGCCGTGCCGCACGAGGATTACTGTTGCCATCCGCCCAGCCTAGCTGGCCGGCTTGTCCAGCCGGTCTCCGGCTCTAACCGGCTGCTTCCTTCAGGTGGGCCTGGAGAAAACATCCGGTCTTGCTGGCAGGATTCGCGGCGACCTCTCCGGGGGTTCCGCTGGCAACAATGCGGCCGCCGTCGACACCGCCGCCCGGGCCCAGATCGATCACGCAGTCCGCGTTGGCGATCAGGTCCAGGTCGTGTTCGATCACCACGATCGTGGCGCCTTTCGCCAGTAGACGGTCCAGCACCTTGATCAGGGTCCGGGTGTCCAGGGGGTGCAGGCCCACGGAGGGCTCATCCAGGACAAACAGGGTGCCGGACTGGTCCCGCCCCAGCTCGCCGGCGAGTTTGAGCCGCTGTGCTTCTCCGCCGGACAGGGCAGGGGTGTCCTCGCCCAGGGTCAGATAACCCAGCCCCAAGTCGATGAGGGTCTGCAGCTTCCGCCGGATCTTCGGCCGCTTCTCCAGTGCCGTCCGTGCCTCCCGGACCGTGAGGGCGAGCAGGGCCGGCAGCGGGAATTCTCCGCATCCGATCTCCAGCAGGATTGCATCAGCGGCGGGGGCGTAGCGCGAACCGCTGCAGTCGGGGCAGGGGATGTCGACGTCGGGCAGGAACTGGACGTCCAGGACCACCTGGCCGGTGCCCTCGCAGCGCGGACAGCGCAGCGACCCGGTGTTGTAGGAGAAGTCCCCGGCTTTCAGCCCGCGTTCCCGGGCGGCATCAGTGGCGGCATAGGCGCGGCGCAGTTCGTCGAGGATCCCCGAATAGGTGGCCACGGTGGAGCGGATGTTCACTCCGATGGGCGTCGCATCCACCACATCCGCCCGGACAATTCCTGCCGGATCCATGGAACGGACATGGTCCGGGAGGGCTGAGGGGTTCGCGGAAGCGGTGACGGCCGGGACGAGGCTGTCCAGGACCAGAGTCGTTTTACCGGAACCCGAGACGCCGGTAACGGCGGTGAGCCGGCCCTTCGGGATGGCGACGTCGAGGGCGTGGACCGTATGCAGCGGGGACGTGGCCAGCCGCAGAGTTCCCTGCTCATACAGTGCCGCGGCGGCGGTGCGCTTCCGTACCACTGTGCCTGTTCCGCCGCGGAGGAAGGGCGCGATCAGTGACGCCGGGTCCGCTTCAATGGTTTGAAGGGTTCCCTGTGCAATGACCTTCCCGCCCTCGGCCCCTGAGCCGGGCCCGAGTTCGATCATCCAGTCCGCCTCACGCAGCACCTGCACGTCGTGGTCCACCAGCACCACGGAGTTCCCGCCGTCAAGCAGGTCACGCATCACACCTATGAGTCCTTCCACGTTGACGGGATGCAAACCAATGGACGGCTCGTCCAGGACGTAGAGCACCCCGGTGGTTTCATTCCGTACGGCGCGGGCCAGCTGGACCCGCTGGCGCTCGCCGGTGGACAGGGTTGCACCGGCGCGGTCCAGGCCCAGATAACCCAGGCCGAGCTGGACCAGACGGCGTGCCATGTCCTGGAACTGGGCAACGATCATCCGTGCCATCGGATGCATTTCCGTTGGCAGCGGCGCGACGACGCCGGAAACCCAGGCGAGTGCCTCGTCCAGTGTCTGGGCGGTGGCTTCCGCCAGGTTCAGGCCCGCTACCTGGGCGCCGAGGGCTGCCGGGGAAAGACGGGTGCCGCGGCAGGCGGGGCAGATGCCTGACCTGATGAAGCGGTTGACGCGGGCCAGGCCCTTTTCGCTGGTGGCGTTGTTCAATGCCTCCCGGACGGCACGACGGGCGTTGCGGTAGGTGAAGTTGAGCTCGAACAGTTTGCCGCTTTTGGAGGGGACGCTGATGTGCTTTTTCTCCTCCGGCCCGGCCAGCACAATCTGCTGCTCCTGTTCGGTTAAGTCTGCGTAGGGCACGTCGGTGCGCACACCCATCTCGGCCACGACCTGCGGCATCACGGTCAGGCCGAACATTCTCCACGGCGCCACCGCGCCCTCGTCGATGGACTTGGACGGATCCGGGACCAGTGCGGCGTCGTTGATCTCGCGGACCGTGCCGGTGCCCTCGCAGACCGGGCACGCGCCGTCGGAGTTGAAGGCCAGCGACTCCGCCCCGGGTGGACGGAAAACCGCCCCGCACTCGGGGCACACCAGTTCCTTGTCCGCCGCGACATCAATGGTGGGCGGCAGCCGGTGCCCGTTGGGACACAGATGCGAACCGAGCCGCGAGAACATCACACGCAGCACGTTCAGCAGCTCCGTGGATGTGCCGAACGTGGAACGCACCCCCGGCACGCCTGGGCGCTGGTGCAGGGCAAGGGCGGCGGGAACGTGGCGGACGGAGTCGACGGCGGCGCGCGAGGCGTGAGACATCCGGCGGCGGGTGTAGGTGGACAGTGCTTCGATGTACCTCCGCGACCCCTCGGCGTACAGCACACCCATGGCCAGCGACGACTTTCCCGACCCGGAGACGCCGGCCACGGCGACCAGCCGGTCCAGGGGAACGTCTACGTCCACGTCCCGAAGGTTGTGGACGCGTGCGCCGCGGATCCGGACCGCGGGCGCGCGTGAGCCCGCCGGACGCGGGGGAGCTGTCTCGGACATGGGTCCTCCGTGGGGAGTCAATCGAAGATGATCATGCCGGGGTGCCTCCGGCCGGGGGATCCTCCGGGCCGTCGTCGCCGGTTATCCACTGGGCGAAGCGCGCACCGGGATCTCCGCCGATGATCAGGAAGCGGGCGAAGAGGGTAAGCGGCACAGCCAGGAGCGAGCCGACCGCTCCCAGCAGGGTTGTCCAGACAACCACCGAGACGAAGGTCAGCGTGACGCTCAGCCGCACTGTTTCCCCCACGAACCGGGGCTGGATCAGGACTTGGAGCGTGACGTTGACGAGGCAGTAAATGGCCAGCACCAGCAGCCCCAGACCCCAGCCGCCAACCGCGACAGCGAGCACGACGGGAGGCACCACGCCGAGGACGAAACCAATATTGGGGATGTAGTTGGTAACGAACGCGAGCACTGCCCAGACGAACGGGCCGGGTACCCCAAGGGCCCACAGGGCGAGTCCGTCAATCACCGCGACGATCAGCCCGAAAATCGAGTTCACGAGGAAGTATCGGTTGGTTCCGGCGGTGAAGTGCTGGAAAGCCTGCAGTCGCCTGCTGCTCGCTTCCGCGAGATCCGCCGGGGGATTCTGCCACCGGACAGCATCCATTCCGAGGAACATCGCGTAGGCGAAGACAAAGAAGACGGCCGTGCCCAGGCCCAACAGCTGCGTGCCGGCGTTGAAGGCAGTTGTCAGGAGTGCAGATGGCTGGATTGCCCCGGCAACCGCGTCCATCGACAGGGAGTTGAATCCGAGGCTTTGGAAAAACGACTCAAAAGACTCGGCGCTCTTTTCCAGCTGGCCCGCGTAGTCGGAGAGGATGAGCCCGAATTGGCCCAGAGCCAGCAGGACCAAGGCGGCCAGAACCACCAGGATTCCCCACGCAATTGCCACGACGGCGAGTGTCCCAACCCAGCTTGGCGCCCCGCGCCGGTCCAACGGCCTTCGTGCAGGCAGAGCGATAATGATGAGCGCCGCGGCCAACACCAGCGGTCCCAGGATCGACCGGCCTGCCCATACCGTCCAGCAGGCCCCGCCCGCAGCTGCCAGGGTCAGCAGAATCCGGGTTGGCCTGGCAAGTCCGGGTGCCCCGGGTAGCTCACGATCGCTCATGCGGCCTCACAGTTGTCAGGGAACGACGACGCTAAAGTCCGGGCTTCGCTGCTTCTTTCCGGAGGCCCCTACCACCACAGATTGCCGCACCGGGCCATCTCCGTCTAGGGGCAGCCCTGTATGCCGGCGTCCATTTGTCCCTGCCGGGCGCTGATTTCGGCCGGCTAAATTGACACATACCCCCTAGGGGTATAACTTCGGAACACCGGAAGTCCGCGTCCGATCAACGAATCGCTACGCCTTGAAGGTCCCACACTGTGCACTCCGGAACGCTCCGAAGGCCGCCTGCGCCGCCGTCGTCCCGTCCGTGAGAGACCACTGACCACCGGTACGGAGGATGACAATGCGGTGCGGACGCAACCCGGCGCTCCTCCTGCCGTTCCCTGCGGCCGCAGCACTGTTCCTGGGTGTGGCGGCCGTCATTGCCGGGATCCTGGGGATGCACATGTTCAGTGCCTCCCATCATGAGCCGGCCGCGGCGGTGGCTGCTGTCGCCGCGCATCCTGAAGAGGTGCCTGCTCAGCACGGGCCCGACGCTGCCCCGGGGGCCGGCGGACATGGCTGCTCCGCGCCGTGCAGCCAGGACCATGGCTCAGCGGGCAGCGTGTGCACGCTGATGATTTTTGTGCTCATCCTGCTTCTCAGGCCCAAGGTGCTGTCCGTGCGAAGGCAGCATTCCTTTGCGCGTGGGGTCGGAGGGCCTGACCCGAGGGCTGTCCCGCAGACGCCGTCCCTCATTGAGCTCTGTATCAGTCGAACGTAAAAACCATCGAAGCCCGTCGCACCCAGCGGCGACGGCCTCCGGTGTGCCCGCAGGGCGGCCGGCACCGGAGTGACAGCGATGCCACACAAGACTGCAGAGACTTTCAAAGGAAAAACCACAGTGAAGCGTTCACCAGCAATTTCAGCAACCGCCCTCGCCGCCGTCGTCTTCCTGGCCGGCTGCGGCACGGACAATGCCTCCGGGCAGAGTGGGAACATGTCCGGGATGGACCACGGAAGCACCTCGCACGCGCCGGAATCCGGTCCTGACGCCGGACACAACAGTGCCGACACAATGTTTGCGCAGATGATGATGGTCCACCATCGGCAGGCGGTGGAGATGAGTGAGATGGTCCTGGCCAAGGACAGCCTGGATCCGAAGATCCGTGAGCGGGCCGAAGACATCAAGGCAGCGCAGGGCCCGGAAATTGAGGCCATGAGCAGCTGGCTTGAGAAGTGGGGAGAACCGGCGGCCATGTCCGGAAATATGGACATGGAAGGCATGGTCAGCCCTGAGGACCTGGACCGGCTCGAAGCAGCCCGGGGAACCGAGGCCAGCCGTTTGTTCCTCACACAGATGATTGCCCACCATGAGGGAGCTGTCTCCATGGCCGAAGACGAAGCGGCAAACGGATCCAGCCCTGACGCCGTCGAACTGGCGCGGTCGGTGATCTCCGACCAGGAAGCGGAGATCCAGGAGATGAACGCGCTCCTCGCCGATCTTTAGCCCGGGGCTGAGCCTGCCGGCTTTGGGTGATGCCTTTGCCCCGGAGGGTGCGGCGCAGTGCCGCTCCTCCGGGGTGCAGCGATAATGGGCCAATGGAACTTGATGACCTGATCACAGCGTTGAACGCCGGCCAAACAATCACCGCAGGCTCACCCCTGCATGAGGCCATGCACCATGCCAGCCAGGCCGCCCTGCGGATCACCGGCGAGCTCAACTCCGGCTACCACGAACCGGCCGAAGTGAGGGAACTCCTGGCCCGGCTGACCGGTAAGCCCGTGGATGAGTCCGTGGCCCTGTTTCCACCGTTTTCCGCCGATTTCGGCAGGAACATCACGTTGGGAAAACGGGTTTTCATCAACTCCGGCTGCCGGTTCCAGGATCAGGGCGGCATCAGCATTGGAGACGGCTGCCTCATCGGCCACAATGCCGTCCTGGCAACGCTGAACCATGATTTGTCACCGAGCCGGCGGGCGGACATGCATCCGGCGCCCGTCACGCTGGGCCGGAATGTCTGGCTCGGTTCCAACGTCACCGTGCTGCCGGGGGTGACCATCGGCGACGACGCCGTGGTGGCCGCCGGCGCCGTCGTCACCAAGGACGTTCCGGCCCGTTCCGTGGTGGTCGGATCGCCGGCCCGGGTGATCCGCACCCTTGAGGACTGATCAGCCTCCTGTCCGGTACCTGCGCTACCCGCCGGGGCGCAGCGCTCGCCGCTCTAGAACCGGCGCTCCGCCACGTTGACCCGGGCAGCGGCGTCGAGCGCGGACCGAACCTGCTCCGCCGGCGTCGGCCCGGGAGGCGTGTCCATCAGCTGCTCATCGGAGGCATTCGGGTCCGCGAAGTAGACCCGCCCGTAGGCCGGGGTGTCGGGCTCAAACCGCCAGCTTTCGGCCAGCGAGCCGGCGTCCACGGTGTCGAAGCCGAGCTGCCCAATGACGGCTGACGCCTCGGTCTTGGCAGCGGCGTCGTCCCCTGCGATCGGCAGCGCGGTGCGGTCGCCAGCACCGGCAGGCCGGGCGAGGGCCGGGATGTGCGCTGCGGTGATGTTGTTGAAGACCTTCACGTACTGCGCAGCGCCCAGCTGGTCCCGGACCATTTCGCTGCTCGTCACGGTGCTCTCATCAAGGTCCTTGATGCGCCCGTCGCGGGACGGGTAGTAGTTGCTCGTGTCCAGCACCAGCTTGTCGGCCAGCAGCCCCTCCGGGAGGTCCTTCACCGCCTTGAGCGGGATGGAAAGCACGACGGCGTCGCCCAGGCGGGCTGCCTCGTCCACTGTTCCGGCCTTGGCCAGCGGGCCCAGCTCGCCCACCAGGTCCTGGAGTGTTTCCGGTCCCCGCGAGTTTGCGATGACCACGTTCATCCCCGCTGCAACTGCAAGCCGGGCAACGGCCGATCCGATGTTTCCGCTTCCGATGATTCCCAGTGTTGCCATGTCTGCATCCCTTCGCTGATGGTTGTGGTGTGTGTAAGCAACGGCCGGCTCGGGGAAATTCCCGCCCGCAGGCCGGCTCGGCCGAACGTGAGCAACGCCTGAGCTAGATTGAACCCATGACGTCAGTGGGGGCTGTGCTGGAGATTGCAGATTTGTCCGTGGGCTACGGCGGTACTCCGGTGTGCGGCCGGATCACGGCGCGTGCGGAGCCCGGCGAAGTCCTCGGGGTGGTCGGGTTCAACGGCGCCGGCAAGTCCACTGCCGCCCGCACCATCGCCGGAAAACAGCCGATGCTCGACGGCGACGTGCGGGTCCTCGGGCTCCCGGTCAATGAAGACGCGCTTCCGTTCCGGCGGCAGGTCGCCGCCCTGTTCGATGAGGACGCGTTCTTCCCCTCCCTGTCCCTGCGCGAGCACCTCCAGCTGGTGGCCCGCGGGCACTCGGTTTCGGACCCCAACGCCGCCGTCGACGCTGAGCTGGATTTTTTTGCCCTGCAGGAACGGGCCAACGCCGTTCCGGCCTCCGTCTCCTCCGGTCAGCGGCGCAGGTTGCTGCTGGCTTCAGCCCTGATCCGGCCCTCCTCGCTGCTGATCCTGGATGAACCGGAACAGCGCCTGGACCCGGTCATGCGGGAACGGCTGGGGGATCGGATCAACGCCTATGCCGACGGCGGCGGCACGGTTTTGCTGGTCACCCACGACCCGGCGCTGCTGCTGTCCACCGCGGACCGGTGTCTGCTGATCGACGACGACGTCCGCGAGATTGCGCCCGGCCGCGCCGCCGCCGAAATCGCCGGACGCTAGCCGTGGCGCCCGACGCCGCCGTGGAGGCGGCACCTGCGGCCTTCAACCCGGTGCAGTTCACCCGGCAGGCCTCACGGACCTTCGTCCGAACCCGGACGCGCTTCCGGGATGTCTTCATTGACGTCTACACCGCAGTGCTGGCCGTGGGAACCATCGGTGCCCTGGCTACTGGTCTGGTCCTGGCGCTGCGCGGGCAGGTGGCCCAGGCCTGGAGCGCGGGCCCGGCGGGACGCACCCTGGTGGTGCCGCCGTCGTTCTCCCTGCCCGACGGCACAGCAGCGGCCGTGCTGGTGTTCGCCGCCCTGATGTCGGTGACGGTCATGGCCCGGAAGCTTGGTCCGGTGTCGGTCAGCGCAGCTGAAGGGTACTGGTGGCTGGGCCTGCCGCTGGACCGGCGGCCGATGGTGACCGGACGGCTGGTCCGGCGCCTGGTGCTGGTGTGCGCGGGGGCCGCCGTACTGTACCTGCCGTTCGGGCTCGTCACGGATCTGGAGACCGGTGTTCAGGGGCAGCTGCCGGCTGCAGGGGTGTTTGGCCTGGCTGCGGTCTGCGCGGTGCTGCTCGCCGCCGTGCGCCAGGCCCGGCCGGTTGCGCGTGCTTCGACTGACCGGAGGGGCGGACTCCCCGGCGTGCTGCTGATAGCGCTCCTGAGCGTGATTCCTGCGGGGGTGGCCGACGGGTCGTGGGCTTTGGGGCTGGGTGCCCTGAGTGTCACCGGCGCACTGTGGCTGGTGGTGTCTGCCCGGCTGGAACGGATCCCAGCCCGCGAACTGATCCGCGGCGGCGCTGTCTCCGGACACGCCGACGCCGCGGTGTATTTGCTGGATCCGAATGAGGTGGGCCGGGCACTGTCCGCCGATCCCGGGGGAGCCGTGTCCTCCCGGGCCGGGCGCTGGTATGCGAGGGGCGCACGGACGCCGTTTGGAGCGTTGCTGCGTGCCGACACAGCTGCATTCCTGCGGACCCGGGGACTGTGGACCCGTCCGATGGCCCTGCTTCTGTTGTGCGTAGCCCTGCTGCTGACGGGCGGGGCCCAGCCGCCGCTGGTGCAGTTGGCCCTGATTGCGGGAACGGTTTGTGCCGCAGTTCCGGCGCTGGGAACACTGGCGCGGCGGACGGCGATAACGCCGGGCCTGGATATGCTGCTGCCGCTGTCGCCGGGCATCGTGCGGCTCAGCCGGATGGCTTTGCCGGCGGCGGCACTGGCTCTGTGGTCTGCTGTGTTTTGCGCTGTACTGGTGCTGCTGGGTGCCGGCAGCCCTGTGCTGATCGCTCTTGGTGCACTCGCCGGCGCGGGGTTTGGTGCGTCCGCAGTGCGGGGAGCCTACCGGGTCCAGCCGGACTGGACCGTGCCGCCCGCAGACACCGTCTTCGGTCCGGTGCCGACGGCGCAGACCGGGGCCATGATCCGCGGCCTGGACACCACGCTGCTGACACTGGTTCCGCTGCTGCTGGGCCTGTTCCTGGGCTACGTTCCGGGGGTGCTGCTTGTGGTACAGGCGGGATTTTCTGCGGTCTGCGTGCTTGTGGTGATGTACTCACATCCGAAGTAGACCGTTCAACCGGGACGGACCAAAACCATGGGCTAGGCTCTGTCCCAATGACTGTGCTCGGTTCAAGCCGGGCTTTTGGGGGATAACCGTGGCGAAAATCAACAGCGTTTCCAAGCCGGGCCGCGTTTCCAAGCCGGGCCGATACTGGGCGGGCCGATCCGCGGCCGTCTGCGCAGTTCTGCTGTCTGTTGGTCTGGCTGGATGTACCGCCTCCGAACCCGCTCCTGTTGAGACGGCAGCTGCCACGGCAACCCCCAATCCCGCCGCAGCTGCGACGCCGGAACCCTCCGCCATCCCGACTCCGGCAGCCCCGAATCCGGTCGCAGCCGCCGAGGCGTCCCTGGGCGGGGAGACCATCACGGATTCGTTCGGCAATCCCGACTTCTACCTCACCGTTGCCGGCGACACCCTGGCCACAGTCGCTGAGGTTTACGGGTTCTCCGAAACAAAGGTCGCCGGATTCAACGGACTTCAGTCCGGGACGCCTCTGGCACCGGGCACCCGGCTCCGGCTGCTGCCGGCCGGCCCGGATATCGGCGCCATGGGGACCGCTGCGGAGGATGCAAACGGAATCCCCACCAGCTACACCGTCGTGCCCGGGGACACCCTGTCCGGAATCACCTACCGGTTCAACCTGACCAATGACCAGCTCGCGGAAGCTAACAAAGTGCCGTACGTGCACGAGGTGGGCAACGTCTACTTCGTGGAACCCGGGCGCACCATCGCGCTGCAGAAGACTCCGGTGGACGGCCGGTCCGGCAGTTGACGGTGCCCGGGGAATACACACCGCGGGTCCCGACGGGGTTCCGCTGACCTATATACCTTGAGCTTCTGGATAATCCCTGCGGTGCAGAAGCCTGAAGTGTCTTTTTCGGCTGCTGCCCGATTCAGGGCTGGACCTGCAGCATGCGCTCGACGGCCGTCACCACGGCTCGCCTCCGGGCAGCAGCAACTTCCTCACCTCTGACCGAAATTTCCGCGAGACTGGTAAGCCCCTCAGGGGAGAGCTGCCAAGCCTGCGCGATGGCGTAGATGAAGACCAAAACGTCGACGGCGGACAGCGGGCGTGCGGCAGCCGTGGCGACGGCGAGGGTCTTCTTCCGGTAGATATCGCTCGGCTCGGCGGTGGCCTCCGGCCGCTCCAGCTGAGCCCACATGCTCAGGCGGAGTACCTCAGGGAAGCGCTGATGATGGTCGAACACGTCCCCGGCCCAGCCTGCGAGGTCCTCGGGACGGGGAGGGACGTTCTCGGCCATCCGGCGCAGCGCGTCCGAAACGGTCGCATCGAACAGGCCGCTCTTGCCCCCGTAGTACGCGTAGATCATCCGGACGTTGCTCTGCGCCTGGGAAGCGATCCGCTCCACGCGCCCGCCGGCGAAACCGTGGGCCGCAAACTCTATGGTCGCCGCGGCGAGTATCCGCTCGGTCAACGTCATTGCCGCCTCGCGGGGCGGCGCCGGGGACGTCGTTGACGAGATTGTCGAATTGGGCGGCGAAGCCGTCGCGGTCCGGTTGGATGTCGCAAACCTTCCCTCCATTGAGGCGGCCCGCGTCGCGGCTCTTACCGGCATCAGGGAGAAGTGGAACGCCACCACCATCGATGTGCTGGTGAACAACGCCGGGGTGGGACTGTTCGCGCCCCTTGGCGCCATGACGGCGGAAGACTTCGACACCACCTTCGCCGTCAACGTCCGCGGTCCACTTTTCCTCACGCAGGCCTTCCTGCCCCACTTGGCCAAAGGGGCAGCCATCGTGAACGTGTCCAGTTCGCTCAGCCGGCACGTCAGCCCGGCGACCTCCGTCTATGCGGCCTCGAAGAAGGCGCTCGAAGCACTGACCCGGAGTCTCGCCGCCGAACTGGGCCCGCGGGGCATCCGGGTCAATTCGATTGCACCGGGGCCCACCGCCACCGACTTCAACGGCGGAGCCATGCGGGACAGCGACGCCACGCGGGAGACGTTGTCCGCGCAGACCGCACTGGGACGGGTGGGCGAGCCGGATGACATCGCCGACGCGATCGCTGCGCTGGTGTCCGGGGACTTCCGCTGGGCAACCGGTGAGCGCATCGAGGTGTCCGGTGGCGTGCTGCTGTAAAGCCGTACATTTCAGCCAGCCGGCAGCTTGGTGCCGCAGCCGGCTTAAAAGATTCGTTCGGCCACGTTCACCCGGGTGGCTGATGCCAGCGTGGACTCGACCTTCTCCTTGGGCGTTATCCCGGGCATCGAGTTCAAAAGCTGGTCATCGGGGGTACTCTCATCCGCGAGGTAGAGGCGGGTGTAGCCCGCGGCGTCCGGTTCAAACCGCCAGCTCTCGGCGACGGTGCCGGCGTCCACGACGTCGTACCCCAGCGCGTCGATGAGTGCCGCAGCCTCTGCCTTGGCCTCCGTATTGTCGGACGCGATGGGCAGCGCGGAGCGATCCGGGGACCCGGCGGGCCGGGCCAGAAGCGGAATGTGGTGCGCCAGGATGTTGTTGAATGCCTTGACGTAGTACGCTCCGGGAAGCCAGCTCTGCACCAGCTCGCTTGTGGTGACGGTGCTGTCATCCAGGGTGGTGATGCGCCCGTCCCGCGACGGATAGTAATTGCTGGTGTCCAGAACGGTTTTGCCGGCCAGAAGCCCGTCCGGAAGATCCGTAACCGCCTTGAGCGGAATGGAAAGCACGATGGCGTCGCCGAGCTTCGCGGCGTCTTCCACCGTTCCGGCGGCGGCCAGCGGCCCGAGCTCGGAGATCAGGTCCGAGAGCGTTTCCGGCCCCCGCGAGTTGGCTATGACGACGTTCATGCCCGCGGCAACTGCAAGCCGCGCAACTGCCGTGCCGATGTTTCCGCTTCCGATGATTCCCAATATTGGCATTGCATATTCCTTCGATAGTGTCAGCGGGACCGGCCGCAGTGTCCTGCAGCGGTCTCTCTCTGGGAAGGAACCCCTCCTGCTGCACAGGAATTCCCCAGCCGGCGGCGCCGGCCGGAAATCATGTTTGATGGTTCTTCCCCCGGCACGGTTTCCTGAGTACCCTTTCAGGACCGGCAGCAAGAAGCGCCGCCGAATCGTGCTTTGAGGCCTGCAAGGACCTGCCTTGACCACACTGATAAACAGTCCGGATCCCCGCCCGGACACCAACCCTGCACGGACCTTCGGCATCGAGGAGGAATTCCTTCTCGTGGACCCGGCAACAGGGCATCCCATACCCGTCGCCGAGCTGGCGCTTAGCCGGGCGGCAAAGCGCAGCATCTCGGACATGGGTCCCGTCCTGACCCGGGAAGTGCAGCAGGAGCAGATAGAAGCCGTGGGCCCTGTCTGCACCACGCTGCAGGAGTTGGAGGCCGCCGTCCGGGACGGCCGCGCCATGGCTGATGAGGCCGCCCGGTCGGTAGGCGCCAGGGCAGCGGCGCTGGCAACCAGTCCCTTCTTGACCAGCCCGTCCATGGTGCCCCTGCCGCGTTTCCAGCTGATGGCGGACCGGTTCGGCCTGACCTTCAGGGAACAGCTCACCTGTGGCTTCCATGTCCATGTGGGGGTGGTCTCGGGAGAGGAAGCTGTGGCCGTGTTGGACCGGATCCGGGTGTGGTTGCCGGTTCTGCTGGCATTGAGCGCCAACTCGCCGTTCTGGCAGGGACGCGACAGCGGATATGCCAGCTTCCGCTACCAGGCATGGAACCGGTGGCCGACGGCGGGGCCCTGTGAGCTGTTCGGCTCTGAAAGGGGTTACCGCCGCCACGTCCGGTCGTTGCTGACTACGGGGGTACTTGTGGATGAGGGCATGGTGTATTTCGACGCGCGTCTGTCCAGTACCCACCCAACAGTCGAAGTGCGCATCGCGGACGTGTGTCTGGATCCGTCCCATGCCGCAGCCATAGCCGCAATGGTGCGCGCCCTTGTGGAACAGGCTGCCCGGGACTGGGAAGCCGGCATCCGGGCTCCGCGGGTGTCTGCCGCGCAGCTGCGCCTGGCGGGATGGCAGGCCAGTGTGGCCGGGACGGAAGGGCAGCTGCTGCACCCGGTCCTGCACACACCATGCCCCGCGGCGGACGCCGTCGAAGCCCTCCTGTCGCACATTCGCCCCGTCCTCGCGGCCGTCGGCGATGAGGGCCCGGTGTCCCGGGAACTGACCCGCATCCTCTCCTCCGGCACAGGTTCACGGAGGCAGCGCGACACCATGGCCGGCAGCCGCAACCTTGCCGCGGTGGTGGCGGACGCCGTCGAGGTCACGCACGGCATGCAGGCTGCCGAACCATTGAAAGGACAACCATGACGGTTGACGAAGACGTTCGAGGCTATCTCGAGGCCAATGCGGCGGACCTTCTCGTGGACCGGCTCGCTGAGTGGGTGCGCATTCCGTCAGTGGCCGGTGTGCCGGAACGCAAACACCATCTGATGCGGTCCGCAAACTGGCTCGCCGGAGAGCTGCGCAGCATCGGATTCCCGGTGACCGAGATCTGGGAAGGTCCGGACAGCCCGGCGGTCTTCGCCGAATGGTCCGGCGCCGCGGATGCCCCCACCATCCTCATCTACAGCCACCACGACGTGCGGGCCGTGAAGGAAGAGAACTGGAAGCAAACCTCGGCCTTCGAACCTGTGTTCCGCGACGGCCGGCTCTACGGACGCGGAAGCTCGGACGCCAAGGGACAGGTAATGGCGCATCTGCTGGCCTTGCGCGCTCATTTGGCTGCGGCGGGGCGGACCGAACCGGCGGTGAATCTCAAATTCATCGTCGAGGGGGAGGAAGAGGCCGGCTCACCGGGCCTGAAAGAGCTCATCGAGGCCAACCGGCAACGGCTTCAGGCGGACGCAGTGATTTTCTCCGACACTCTGCTGTGGCAGGCCGGGCATCCGGCCCTCTGCACCAGCGTCCGCGGCATGACCGGGGTGCACCTTGAGATATACGGCCCGCTGACGGACATTCACAGCGGAGCAGTGTCCGGGACGGCGCCCAACCCCGCCCTCGAGCTGGGCAGGCTCCTTGGCCAGCTGCACGATGAGAAGGGCAGGATTACGTTTCCCGGTTTCTATGACGACGTCGAAGAAATGTCCCAGCGCCGCCGCGAGGAACTCGCCGCACTGCCTTTTGATGCGCAGGACTGGCTGGAACGTTCGCACACCCGGAGCATCCTGGGGGAGGAGGGTTACACTCCGCTGGAGCGGCTGTGGGAACGGCCGGCACTGGAAGTTGTCGCCATGGCTGCCGGGGACCCCGTTGGAGCGAAACGTGCTGCTGTTCCGTCCATGGCGGCGGCGGACCTGAGCATCCGCACCGTTGCCGGCCAGAAGGCTGAGGCCGTGGCGGACCAGGTGCGCCGTTGGGTCCGGGACACCGTCAGTGACGGCTACGCGTATGAGTTGTCCATCGACACTGAAACGGCGCAGGAGCCTTACCGCACTCCGGACGGGCGGGTGCTGGACGCCCTGGCCGCCGCGATGGCGAAGGGTTTTCAAACCCGGGACGTGGGACGGATGGGCAATGCCGGCGGCGGGCCGGCCGAATTACTGTCATCCGTCTTGAATATTCCCGTTATCTTTTTCGGCACGGGCCTGGTGGAGGACAACTGGCATGACAGTGACGAAAGCGCCCGGGTCGATATCCTCAAAGCCGGCGCAGCAACGCTGGCTTTCCTGTGGGATGAGCTTGGCCGCCAGTCAGCAGCAACGCCGTAAGGCTGACGTTGGCGCGTAGTGTCATGACACGGCATGACATCGCGTGATGCCGCAGTCCCCATCGGAGGATGCAATGACCACTAACGCTGCTGCAGTCATGGCCGCCCGGACCGCAGATCTGGAGGTACGGGAGGTGCCGTGTCCGTCTCCGGGGCCCAACCAGATCCTGATCCGCAACCACTTCATCGCCGTGAATCCGCTCGATGTCGTCAAGCAGGCAACCGGCAACCTCATGTACGGCTGGCTGCCCTACCCAGCGGTCCTCGGCGAAGATGTTGCCGGCGAGGTGATGGAGATCGGGTCCGGCGTTACCCGGTTTGGTCCGGGCGACCGCGTCATTGCGTATGCCCTGGGAATGGAAAAGGGCCGGGACCATTCCGCCGAGGGTGGCTTCCAGCTCTACACCGTTGTTGATGCCGTCCTGGCCGCGCCGATCCCCGACACCATGTCTTTGGCGGACGCCGTCGTCCTCCCCCTGGCGATGTCAACGGCGGCCTGCGGTCTCTTCCAGGATGATCAATTGGCGCTGCGCTACCCAACGGTCCCGGCGCCGTCGACCTTGGGGGAGTCGTCCTCAACGGAGTGGGTAGTGGTGTGGGGAGGATCGACCAGTGTGGGCAGCAACGCCATCCAACTGGCCGTCGCGGCGGGCTACCGGGTCCTGACCACGTCCTCTCCCCAAAATCACGACCGGATGCGCGCCCTCGGTGCGGACCTCGCCGTTGACTACGCAAACCCCCATGCCGTCGCAGACATCGTCGCCGCCCTCAAGGGTGGAGCCGTTGCCGGTATCCTCGCCATTGGCACGGGGTCGGCTGAACCCTGCATCACGATCGCCAGGCGGACCGGCGCGAAGCGGGTGGCCCTGGCCAGTCCGTCCGTGTCGCTCCAGGGGATGCGGAGGACGGCAGGGCGCAGTCCCCGGCAGGCCTTGGCCGTCCTCGAGCTTGTCCTGCGCACCGCCAAGATGATGACACGCGCAAGACTCCTGGGAATCCGGGCGAAGTTCATCTGGGGAGCGTCACTGCGGGACAACGCCGTTGGACCGATGCTGTGGACGGATTTCCTTCCCGCAGCCCTCAGGGACGGTACCTACCTGCCGGCACCCCTTCGCAGATTGTGGGCGACGGCCTGGACCAGGTGCAAAACGCCCTGAACATCCTTGGCAAAGGAGTATCAGCACGCAAGTTGGTCATACGCCTTCCCTCCTGAGAAGGAGCGGCACCATCCACGCCGGTGCGCCTCGGCGCAGCAGTACCTCAGCCCGCGAGGATCATCCGGGCGGCGCGCTCGGCGATCATGATGGTGGGCGCGTTGGTGTTGCCCGTGGGCACCAGCGGCATGACCGACGCATCAGCAATGCGCAGACCGGGCATCCCCAGCACCTGCATGCTCCGCGGATCCACCACAGCCAGCGCGTCCAGGCCCATTTTGCAGGTGCCGACCTGGTGGTGGTAAGTGACGGCGGTGTCCCGCACATACTGTTCCAGATCTTCCGCGCTGTCCGAGACCTCCGGACCGGGGTAGACCTCCTCGGCGCCCCATTCCCCGGAGAGGGCCGACGTACGGCCCAGCTCACGGCATTGCCGCACCGAAGCGGCCAGGGAATCGACGTCGGCCTGCTCGGTGAGCGCACCGAGGTCGATGCGGATCGGATCTTCCGGAGCCGGTCCGGACAGGGTGATTTCGCCGCGGCTGAGCGGACGGACAATGCCTGCCACCAGGGAGAACCCGTTCTCCGGACCGCTCATGGAATCCAGGAAGTACATCGGCAGCGAGAAATGGATCGGCTGGGTGTCCGGCACGGCCAGATCCGGGCGTGATTTCCAGAACAGATGGGTTTCCGCAGCTCCCACCTCGCAGTCCGGTACGGGCTTGGCGGTGGTGGTGAAAATGACGGGGGACAGCAAGTGGTCCTGCAGGTTCTTGCCGACGCCGGGCAGGTCCAGCACCGGTTCGATGCCGGCCGCGCGCAGTTCCTCGGCCGGGCCGATGCCGGAACGCAGCAGGATCTCCGGGGATCCGATCGCTCCGCCGGCCAGCAGCGTCTCATCCGCATGCAGGGTCTTCACCTCGCCGCCCTGCTCAAACTCGATGCCGGCCACGGCCCCGTCCTCGATCAGCAGCCGGCGGACCGTGGCGCCGGTGAGCAGGGTCAGGTTGGGGTTGTCCGCCACCGGCCGCAGGTAGGCGTGCCAGGTATTGAAGCGTTTGCCGTCCCGGATGTTCAGCTGCATCTTGGAGGCGCCCTCAACGTCGCCGGAGTTGTAGTCCTCGTTGATCTTGATGCCCATTTCCGAGGCCCCGGCGAGGATGGACTCCTGTACAGGGTTCATCGGAAAGTCCCCCACGACGTCCAGGGGGCCCTCGCCGCCGCGGGTGTCGGAAGCTCCGCCGTCGTAATTTTCGATGGCCCGGAACACTGGCAGTACGTCCTCCCAGCCCCAGCCCGGGCAGCCCAGGTAGTTCCAGGTGTCATAGTCGGCCTTGGCGCCGCGTACCCAGATGGTTGCGTTCAGCGCGTGCGACCCGCCGAGCACCTTGCCGCGCGGCAGGTGGATGCGCCGGTTCGACGCGCCGGACTGCTCCACCGTGTAATAGTCCCAGTCCTCCGGACCGTGCCAGAGCCCGCCGGCCTCGTGCACGTTGGCGATGATCGGGTTGGTGTCCTCGCCCCCGGCTTCCAGGACGGTGACGGTGTGTCCGGCATCCAGCAGCCGGCGGGCAAGGACGCAGCCGGCCGAACCGGCGCCAATGACGATGTAGCTGGAGGAATCCACGGGGAAGGGCCTTTCAGGCGAAGCGGCGGGGAAAAAGGCGCGGTGCCGGGCCGGAGGGGGGAAACGTCCCGGCACCGCAGTATGGGGGGGCTAGTAGCTGATGACCTGCGGGGCGCCGAGGTGCTTGAGGCCCTCCACGCCGAATTCCAGGCCGTAACCGGACTGCTTGGCACCGCCGAACGGAATCCGCGGATCAACGGTGCCGTGCTTGTTGATCCACACGGTGCCGGCAGTAATGCGGGCAGCGACCTCGCGGGCGGCGTCCTTGTCCGAGGACCAGACGGAGGCGCCCAGGCCCACATCCAGGCCGTTGGCCATCGCCACGGCCTGGTCCACCGTGGAGTAGCGGATGATGGGCAGGGCCGGGCCGAACTGTTCCTGGGCAACGAGCGGGTTGTCATTGTCGATGTCCGCCACCAGAGTGGCCGGGTAGAAGTATCCGGGCTGGTCCGCCTCCGGGTTGCCGCCGAGCACAATCCGGGCACCGGCGTCCCGGGCAGCCTCCACCAGCCCGGCAACAATGTCGAACTGCGCCTTGTTCTGCAGCGGCCCGAGCACGTTGTTCTCATCCAGGCCCACGCCCATCGGCATGGCGGCGGCGACGTTCGCCAGCGCGGTGACGACGTCGTCGTAAATGTCCTCGTGGACGTAGAGGCGCTTCATGGCGGCGCAGGTCTGGCCGGTGTTGATGAACGCACCCCAGAACAGGTCTTCGGCGATGGCCTCCGGATCTGCGTCAGGCAGCACAATCCCGGCGTCGTTGCCGCCCAGTTCCAGGGTCAGGCGCTTCACGGTGTCCGCGGAGGACCGGATGATTGCCTTGCCGGTGGCGGTGGAGCCGGTGAACATGATTTTGTCCACGTCCGGGTGGCCGGAGAGGGCTTCGCCGACGTCGCGGCCGCCGGACACCACGTGCAGCACGTCCGCCGGCAGGGCCTGGTTGATCACGGCGGCCAGGGCCAGCACGGACAACGGGGTGTATTCGGAAGGCTTCATCACCACGGTGTTGCCCATCCGCAGGGCCGGGGCGAGCTGCCAGACGCTGATCATCATCGGCCAGTTCCACGGGCCGATGGCGCCCACGACCCCGAGGGGGCGGTAGTAGAGTTCGGCGCGGCCGCCGTCGTCGTCCACCAGTACCTCGGGCTCCAAATCGAACGACGCCGCGGCGCGCAGCCAGGCGGCGGCGCCGCCCACCTCGAAGCGGGCGTTGGGGCCGTTGAGCGGTTTGCCCTGTTCCCGCGAGAGGAGTTCCGCGAGCCCTTCAGCGGCGGCATCGATGGCATCGGCGGCGAGATTCAGTGCCTCGCGCCGCCCGGCATGGCCCAGCGCTGCCCAGGACGGTTGTGCGGCACGGGCGGCGGCGACGGCCTTTTCCAGGTCCTCGACAGTATGAAGGGGAGCCTTGCTCACCAGTTCACCGGTGGCCGGGTCCAGGATGTCCCGGCCCTCGCCGGGAGCGGCAACCGTGTCCAGGATGTCCTGATATGAGGAAAGTTTCGAGTCGGCGAGAGGCATGTCCTGCTCCTTTGCTGGATGGCGGCCGGGTCCACAGTCAACTGTGTCCTACGACATAGCATCACCGATTGGCTTTGCGTGAGCAGTGCTTGACTAAACGTGCACGCCCTGCGGCCCCTGCCCCTGTGCAGGGGCGGCTTCCGGTGCGTCGCCGCCGTAGCCGATTCCGGCGTAGACCTCCGGACTGCGGCCCCGCAGCCCCACTGCCCACAGCATCCCGAGGACCCCCGGGACCAGGACGATAACCGGCAGCAGCCAGCCCAGGATACTGGCCTCCTGCAGACCGATCAGCACATCGAAGTTGGCCACAACCATCGCGAACACGGCAGCGAGGGCGATGCCCGCCGCCGTCGGCGCCACCAGCCGGGTCCAGATGCCGTGCCCGGCCGCATGCCGGTTCAGGTAGCCAACCACCGCGAAGGATGTCAGGGCCATCAGCAGCACCAGTCCGAAGGCGCCCATGTTCGTGAGCCAGGTGAAGAGCGTCAGCACGGGGAACATCGGCCCGGTCTCATGCCCGTTTCCGGAGACAGCGAAGACGGCCAACACCACGGCGGCGATTGCCGACTGGGCCAGGGAACCGGCCACGGGAGCCTGGGTGCGGGAGCTGGTGCGGGCAAGGCCGCCGGGCAGCACGCCCTCCCGGCCGAGCGCGAAGAAGTAGCGCGCCACCACGTTGTGGAAGGCGACCAGGGCTGCCAGCAGGCTGGTGACGAAGAGCAGGGAGGACAGGTCCACGGCCCAGGCCGGGACGCGTTCGGCCAGGAACGCGAAGACCAGGTCGGGGCCGAGTTCGGTGGTGCGGGCAATCACCTGGCTGTCGCCCTCGCCCACCGCCATCGCCCACGCGGAGAAGGCATAGAAGCAGCCGATGACCACGATCGCAATGAAGGTGGCCCGGCGTGCGGTGGTGCGCGGGTCCTTCACTTCCTCGTTGTAGATGGCTCCGGATTCAAAACCCATGAACGCGGCGATGGAAAAGGCCAGGGCCGCGCCTACGCCGGCGGTGAACAGGCCCGACGGCGCCAGGGACGCGGCGCTGACCCCTTCCGGTGCCGCAGCGACCGAGATCAGGTCGTAGACAATGACCACCAGGAATTCCAGGGCGACCAGGGCACCCAGCACCTTCGCGGAAAGGTCCACCTTGTTCACGCCCAGCACGCCCACCACGAGCCATGCGCCCAGAGCGCAGATCCACCAGGCCGGTTCGGCGCCGGTCAGGCCGGTGATGAAGGAGGAGGAGGCAAAGCCGAACATCCCGTAAATGCCGATCTGCATGGCGTTATATGCCAGCAGGGCCACCCAGGCGGCGCCCACCCCGGCCGGCTTGCCCAATCCGCGGGCAATATAGGCGTAAAACGCGCCGGCCTTGGGCACGTGCTGGCTCATGGCCGAGTAGCCCACGGAGAAGACCAGCAGCACCGAGCCGAGCACAATGAAGGAGAGCGGAATGCCGGTCAGGCCGGTGACCGCATAGTTGCTGGTCACGCCGCCGGCCACCACAGTCAGCGGAGCCGAGGCGGCAATGATCATAAACACGAGCGCCGGCACTCCGAGGCGCCGCCGCCCCAGGGCGGTGCCCGTGCCGGGCTGCTGGGGGGATGTGGACACGGTGATCTCCTGCGGGACGGATTGGAGTTGATGCGCCCGGGGGGCGGGCCTACTCCACTGTGGTCCACGTCATAGTCTGGCGGCTTGGCTTTCAGTGAGCACTGGTTGGCGAACTGTGCATTGGCGTCGGAGTCCTCAGGTGCCGGCGTCCTTAGGTGCCGCGGTCCTTAGGTGCCGGAGCCCTCAGGTGCGCTGCCGGTAGGCGGAGGGGGAGCAGCCGTGTGCGGTACGGAAAATCCGGCTGAAGTGTGCCGGGTCGGGCAGGCCCCAGCGGGCGCCGATGGCCGAGATGGGGACATCCGCCAGCAGCGGATCGGCCAGGTCGTGCCGTGCACCGGCCAGCCGGCGCTCGCGGATCCAGGCGGCCGCGGTGGTGCCGCTGTCTTCGAAGAGTTTGTGCAGGCTGCGGGTGGAAATGTAGTGCGCCGCGGCCACATAGCCGGGGGAGAGGTCGGGGTTGGACAGCTGCCCGTCGATGAACAGCTGAATCCGGCGCAGCATCGGAGCCTGGCCCCCGCCCTCTGCCGCGGGGCTGGAATAGGCCTCATCAGCCAGGAGGGTGGCCAGCAGGTCCACCGTATTCATGGCCAGCCGGTGCGCAATCGGCCCGTCCAGTTCGGGCAGCATTCGTGCGGTTTGGGTCAGGAACGGCACGACGGCGCGGCCCAGCCGGTGCTCCCGCCCCAGCGGCAGGGCGGTCAGTCCGCTCATCTGCTCCGCGGACAGTCCCACCAGATGCTTGGGGAACATCAGCACCAGGGTGGAGAAGCTCTCGTCAAAGCGCAGGGTGTACGGCTGGCCGGTGTCATAAATGGTCAGCTCGCCCGTGGTCAGCACCGTTTCCCGGCCGCTCTGGCGCAGCACTCCGCTGCCGGACAGCTGCAGGTTCAGCTTGTAGAACCCGGATCCGCCGGCGGCAATCAAATCCGGTGTGCGTTCCACGGCGTGGGCCATGGCATCCACCTGCACAATAGCCAGTTCACGCAGCTGGTGGCTGGTGAGCTGCCCGGTGAAGGAGGCCGCGGGGCGGGTTCCGGCCGGGGAAGTTTCAAGCGGGACGAAGGACTGTGAGATCAGGCGTTTCCATTCCGGAAAGGACTGGGCACGGACCACGGGGCCGGCCGGTGCCGTCTCGGGTCCAGGGGCCGATGCGACGGTGGGGCGGGAGGGGGCGGCAGGAAGCAGGGTGGTCATGGCCGTCCTTTCGCTGCCGCAGCTCTTCCGTGAAGCAGATCACGCTAGAGGCAACTTACGCTTTTTCTGTTGAGTTGTCGATAATTTTCTCCGTGTGTCGAACTTCCCGGCGGGGGCGTGAGCGAGCCGGGCTCACAAACCAGCTGATGGAGCCGCATTACCGGCGCAGTAAGTCCAACTGCCCGTCCAGCTGGGCGACGAGCTGGTCGGGGGAGTTGAAGTCCGGATCAAACACCGCAGCCACCTGTGCGCCCAGCAGAAAGGTGAGCAGGGTTTCGGCGAGGGTCTGCACCGGGGCCCGCCCGCCGTCGCCGTCGTCGTCCGCGCCGCGCGCTGCGTCCAGCCATCCGCGGATGCTGCTGCGCCACTGAAGCATCGCCGAATCATTGACCTCAGCCTGCGCCGGATCGTGCAGCGCCAGCTGCCAGAAGGCAATCACCACCCGTGCTTCATCAAGCCGGTCCGCATCCAGGGGAAGGACCTCAAGGCAGAACGCCCGCAGCGCGTCGAAACCGTCCAGCCCCTGAGTGGCAGCAGCGCCGCGGTCATTGGTGCGGGAGAAAACGTGGCGGAAGGTGGCTTCCAGCAGATCCGATTTGGCGGGGAAGTACGGCTTGATCGCCCCGTTGGCATAGCCGGCCTCGGCGGCCACCTCGCGCAGGGTGGCTCTGTCCAGGCCGTGCCGGGCGATCATCCGCCAGGTGGTCTGCACAATCTCCGCCCGCCGCCGTTCATGGTCCACGATCTTTGGCATGCTTCCCTTCCGGCGCCGGCCCCCACGGCCGCCTTTCCACCGCTTATCCTACGGCCGGCAAACTCATCTGCTCCGCTGCCTCGTGCACCAGCCTGCCTTCGAACCAGGTCTGCTGCACCTGCACCGCATGGATCTGTCCGGGGTCAATGCCGAAGATGTTCCGGTCCAGCACAATGAAATCGGCGGACATTCCCTGCCGGAGCATCCCGACCTTCTCTGCCAGCCCCATGGCGGCGGCCGGGTTGCGGGTGAAGGCTGCCACTGCCTGCCGGACGTCCAGCGCCTGCCCGCCGTTGAGTTCGCCGACGACGGCGGGGTCCGGGTTGCGGCGCGTGACCATGGTTTCCAGGCCGGTCCAGGGATCCGGGGTGGGTGCCGAGCAGGGCCAGTCCGACCCGCCGCTGACCAGCGCTCCGTCCAGCAGCAGGTCCTTCAGCGGCCAGGACTTGTTGAAGGTCTCGGCCGGAATCTGCTTGGCGATGCTCTCCTGGATCACCGAGGGGAACCAGATGTAGGGCGAAGCGTCGGGCACCACGCCCAGCGCTGCGAACCGGCGCAGATCCGCGTCGCTGATGTACTCGACGTGTGCGATCTGGAACAGCGGCCCGTCGCCCCGGGTGGCCCGCACCCGTTCCACGGCATCGAGGATCAGCCGCACGGCGGCGTCGCCGGTAGCGTGCAGCTTGGCATGCAGGCCGCGGTCCGCCAGCTCCTCCAGCGATGCCACCAGCTCTTCCAGCCGCCACAGCGGTTCCCCGGTGTGCTGCTGGTCGTGGCCGGCGTGGCTGCACAGATAGGGGTTGAGCATGGCACTGGTACGTGTCATCGGCACGCCGTCCAGGACGTATTTGGAAAAGTCGGGATGCAGGTGGGCGGTGCGGTGGCGGGCGCCGACGTCGTACAGCGCCGCTCCCGTGGTACCGGGTTCAATGAAGGGCCGGGACGGCATGGAGGCCACCACGTGGGCGGTGAGCTCCCCGCGGCCGTCCATGGCGGCGAGGGTTTCCAGGGCGTAGTCCATCGTGGCGGCCTCCTGCACAGCGGTCACGCCGTAGCCGTTGAGGATCTGCACCGCGGTGCGAAAAGCGGTGGCATGGCGCTCGGGGGTGTCATCGATGGAGGCCGCCGCGGCCGCTTCCGCCACCGGGCTGGCCAGCTCCTGCAGAACGCCGGTGAGCTGCCCGGCGTCGTCGCGCACGAAAGTTCCGCCCTCCGGGTCCGGGGTGTCCGCGTCCACGCCCATGAGCTCCAGCGCCCGGGAATTCACCCAGCGGTTGTGCATGGAATCATCGCGCAGCAGCACCGGACGCCCACCGGCGGCCTCGTCCAGGGCCCGCAGGTCCCGGACGGTGAGGTCATCCATGACGGTGGAGCCGACGATGCCGCCGATAACCCACTCGTCCGGGGCCAGCCGCCCGGCCCAGGCCCGCACCTTGGCGAAGATCTCCGCCGGAGAATCGGTGGGCAGCAGCGGCAACTCGAACGCCGCCTGCCTGCCGCCCAGGCCAAGATGGGCGTGCACATCCACGAGGCCGGGCATGGCCAGCCTGCCGTGCAGGTCGACGACGGCGGTTGTCTCGCCGGCCAGCTCCCGGATAGCTGCCTCGTCTCCCACAGCCACAATTTCCCCGGCCCGGACGGCGAAGGCCTCGGCCCACTCGTTCGCGGGATCGCTTGTGTAGACGGGCCCGTTGGTGACGATGAAATCGACAGGTGTTTCCTGGGTCATGGGATTTCCTTACGCGGCTGGAGGGGCGGGCGGCGGTCAACGGCACACATGCTGCTCCACCCAGCTTCGGCGGCGGGCCGCTGCGGGGTCTTGGCAGCGGGCGACAGACTCTTGCCGATGCGCGCAACGCTTTGATGCACGGCTCCGGTTCACCCTTGTAACCTGCGTCACTCACGGTTATTGTCTACAACCATAGAAAAACCGCCTCGCAGAACCGGAGACTCCATGAGCTCGTGCCATTCCGCCGCCAAGCCAGCGCCCGCCGACACCGTTCCCGAACGTGTGCCGGAGCCGGTGAGCGCCTATGCGCTGGCCACCCCGGAGGAAATCACTGCCGTCCGCGAAACCCTCGAGGCGGCCGGCCTGTTCCCGGACACCGCCCGGATTGCCTACCTCGGCCTGGTGGATCCGCCCCGGGGCAGCAACAAAACGGACCCCGAGGCCCGCACGGACCGGCGGTTCCGCGTCTTCCTGCTGGACACCGCGGGCGGCAAGCCGCACGACGTCGTCGTCTCCGCCACCGCCCGCGCAGTAGTGAGCGACACCGTGCTGGACACCGAGGTCACCGGCGAACTGCCCGTGCTGGAGGAGGAATTCGAGGTGGTGGAGCAGATCCTGTCCACTGACCCGGACTGGCTGGCCGCGCTGGAGAAGCGCGGACTCGACGTCGCGCAGGTCCGCGTGGCTCCGCTCTCGGCCGGCGTCTTCGAATACCCCGAGGAAAAGGGCCGGCGCATCCTGCGCGGACTGGCCTTCCTGCAGACGCATGCTGAGGATTCCGCGTGGGCGCATCCCATTGACGGGCTGGTGGCCTATGTGGACGTCACCGCCCGCACCGTGGACTCCGTGCTGGATTTCGGCGCCGTGCCGGTTCCTGAGGAACACGGCAACTACACGGACCCGTCCCTGACCGGTCCGCTGCGCACCACGCAGAAACCCATCAGCATCACCCAGCCGGAGGGGCCCAGCTTCACTGTCACCGGCATTAACCATGTGGAGTGGGAGAAGTGGCACCTGGACGTGGGCTTTGATGTCCGCGAGGGCCTGGTGCTCCACAACATCGGCTTCGAGGACGGGGGAACGGTGCGCCGGATCCTGAACCGCGCCTCGATTGCCGAGATGGTGGTTCCATACGGGGATCCCGCGCCCACCCGCTCCTGGCAGAACTACTTCGACACCGGAGAGTACCTGGTGGGCCAGTTCGCCAACTCGCTGGAACTGGGCTGCGACTGCCTGGGCGAAATCCACTACATTTCACCCACCGTCTCCGATGCGCGCGGCAATCCGCGCACCATCCGCAACGGCATCTGCATGCACGAAGAAGACGCCTCCATCCTCTCCAAGCACTCCGACCTGTGGTCCGGGGTCAATTACACCCGCCGCAACCGCCGCCTGGTGATCAGCTTCTTCACCACGGTGGGCAACTACGACTACGGCTTCTACTGGTACCTGTACCTGGACGGCACCATCGAGTTCGAGGCCAAGGCCACCGGCGTCGTCTTCACCAGCGCCTACCCGGGCAAGGACTACCCCTACGCCTCCGAACTGGCACCCGGGCTGGGCGCTCCGTTCCACCAGCACCTGTTTGGTGCCCGGCTGGATTTCGCGCTGGACGGCGGCCCCGGCCGGGTCGAGGAGGAGGACGCCGTGCGCGTGCCGGTGGGACCGGAGAACCCGCGCGGCAACGCCTTCACCCGCAAGCGGACCGTGCTGGCCCGCGAGTCGGAGGCCGCCCGCGACGCCGCTTCCGCCGTCGGGCGCACCTGGGTGGTTTCCAACCCGGAAAAGACCAACCGCCTGGGCGAGCCGGTGGCCTACAAGCTGCACCCCGAGGGCCAGCCCACCCTGCTGGCGGATGAGGATTCCTCCATCTACCGGCGGGCGACGTTCGCTTCCAAGGCGCTGTGGGTGACACGGCGGGATGAGTCCCAGCGCTACCCGACCGGTGACTTCGTCAACCAGCACTCCGGCGGCGGCGGCGTCCCGGAATGGGTGCAGGCGGACCGCGATATTGACGGACAGGACATCGTCCTCTGGCACACCTTCGGCCTGACGCATTTCCCGCGCGTGGAGGACTGGCCGATCATGCCGGTGGACACCACGGGCTTCAAGCTGCGGCCCGAGGGTTTCTTCGACCGTTCGCCCGTGCTGGACGTGCCCGCGCCGGAATCCGGCGGGCATTGCCACCGGTAGCGGACTCGGCGGTGGCTGGCCCGGGCTTCCATGCCCGGGCCTGCGCCGGGGCGGCCCTGCTCTCCGCCGGACTGCACCTGCAGATGGCCGGACAGCATGCCGGACTGACGGCGGCCGGGATGCTGCTGATGGCGCTGATGTGCCTGCCCTGCGTGCTGCCGTTGTGGCGGTTCGGGTCAGTCGGCGCCGCGCGGATGATGATGGGCGGCGCGCTGGCTATGGTCGCCGTCCATGCGGTGCTGCTGCTGGCAGCGGGCGGGGAAGAAAGCGGGCATCAGCACGGCGGTCTGCCTGCGGTTGCGGGTGCTGCGGACGGCGCCGGCGCCCAATCGACCTTCACGATGCTCGCGCTCGTTGGCTGGGAGCTGACGGCAGCGATGCTCGCCGCCACCTGGCTGCGGCGCATGGACGCTTCCGGCCGACGCCTGGGCTGCAGTTCCCCGCCGATTGCCAGCCGTCAGCGCGGGTGAAACGGCAGGAGGTACCGAGCTCTTAGGCCACGGACGCGGGTGCGTCCGACATTGCCGCCAGCTGCGCTGCGGTGAGCCGGGCTCCGAACGCAGGTCCGCCGGGCTGCAGGAACGCGGTCGCGCTCAGGGAAGCGACCGCGACCGGGTCATAGCCGATCTGATCCACCACAGCTGAAACCAGTGCGACTGCATCCGGCTGGTCACCGGCCACTGCCAGGCCGAGCCGGTCCGGATGGCCGGCCGGACGGCGGTCCGGTTCCAGGCTGGAGTACCCGGTGTGGTTGAAGCTCTTGACCACCGTGGCGCCCGGGAACATCTCCTGCACCACCACGGAGGAGCCGCGTGTCCCCGCAGCGAACGCCGGAATTTCGCCGTCCACGGGCGGCCAATAGTTCATCGCATCCACCACGACGCGGCCCTCCAGCAGGGCCGGGTCAACATTCTGCAGCCGGTGCAGCGGCACCGCGAGGACCACCAGATCCGCGTCTGCCACAGCATCCCGGGTCCATTTCGGCTCGGCACCCGGGGTCACGATTTCAGCCATCAGTGCCAGCTGAGCGGGGTTTCCGGAGGCGGAGAGTGAAACCCGGTGGCCGGCGTCGAGCAGTGAGCGGGCGACGGCGGTGCCCACCCGTCCCGCGCCCACCACGGCGACGTGCAGGTTCTCAGATGGGGAGGGGAAGCCCTGGCTGGCGGCGCCAGGTGCGGTACTGGGGAAATGCGTGGTCATGCTCTCTGCAACCCGGCCGCCGTCGTCGGCATTCCCGGGACCGCTTCACCGCACCGGCTCCAGGACACCGCCGAAATAGCAGAAAGTGCGCTTCCCAGCCCTGGGAAGCGCACTTTCTGCCATCTCGCGTGGCCGTCCCGCCAGTTGTCGCCCAGCAGGACGGGGCGCCGCCGGGACGGTGACTGGGTCAGGAAGCCACAGCCTCCACGATCTTTTCGTCGCCTTCGTTGATGGCCTTCACCACCGCGTCGTAGTCACCTTTGTCGATGGCCTTGTTGATTTTCTTGGTCGCCTTGCTGACGGCCTTGTCCACCCGGTCCAGGTAGTGGTCGTCGACAACCGCAACGAGCGCCGAGGATCCCGGTGCCAGCCATTCGTCCGCCTCCACGCCAATTTTCTTCTCCTCGTGGCGCTTCGCAACGGCACCTGCACCGGCGCCAATCGCGGCACCAATCACACCTGAGAGCAGCAGCGGCGGAGCAAAGAGTCCCACCACCAGTCCGGCAACGGCGCCGGCAGTGGTGCCGCCGCCAACCAGCCTGCCTCCATGCTCTTTCACCTCAACCCGGCCCGAGGCGTCACGGGAGAGGATAACCGCGGCCACCACTCCTTCGTCCATGCTCTTGATGGTCTTGAAATCCTCTGCCGCTGATCCTGCGTCGCCGTATGACGATACAAACAAGGTGTAGTTGCGATCTGACATTTTGAGCCCTTCAGCTGGTGGAGTTGATCACCGAACACCAACGACTGTATGGGGGGCAGGGGAGCAGAATCCGGTCCTTTGGGGTATCCAGCATCGGGATTCGTCAATTAGCGGACGAGCGGCGAAACGTTCGGTATTCTTCCTCAGGACAAGGGCGCGGGGGGCAAAGTGCAGCTGCTCCGAAGCGGAGGGGGCCCTCTGGTCGGCGGAGGACTCGCCCCGGATGTTACTTGCCGCTGAAGACTGGGAACTTGCCGGACTTGCCGTAGTCATTGATGCGCAGGCGCCACAGAGCACTGATGTCCTCGTCGGAGATGGTGAAGTCGACCTGCGCGTTTTCGCGCATGTGCTCCGGGTTGGCGGTCTTGGGCAGCGGAACCGTGCCCATTTGCAGGGCGTAGCGGATGCACAGCTGAGGGACGGTCACGGAGTAGCGTTGTGCCATTTCAATGACGTCCGCGTTCGCGAGGATCTCCCCGTGCGCAATGGGGGAGTAGGCCTCTATGAGGATGCCTTCCCCGGTGCAGTAGGAGAGGAGGTCGTCCGGGGTGTTGCCGATATGGAAGAGCACCTGGTTCACCTGTGGGGAAACCGTGGAGACCGAGACGATATTCTCCAGGTCGGACTGTTGGAAGTTGGAGACGCCGATGGACCGGAGCTTGCCCGCCTGCTGGGCTTCCTCCAGTGCCCGCCATGCCTGCCGGTTGCCCTCGGCGTAGGTGCCGCCGCGCCAGTCATTCCATGGCTGCGGACTGTGGATGAGCATCAGGTCCAGGTAATCCAGGCCCATTGTCGTCAGTGACCCGTCGATCGCGGCCACGGCGCCGTCGTAATCCTTGATCTCGGCAGCCAGCTTGCTGGAGACAAACAGCTCATCGCGCGGGACGCCGCTGCTGCGCACTCCTTCTCCCACACCGTGCTCATTGCCGTAGGCCTGCGCGGTGTCGATGTTGCGGTAGCCGATGCCGACGGCGTCGCGGACGGCCTGTGCAGCGCGGTCGTCCTCAATGAACCAGGTGCCCAGGCCCAGCTTTGGGATGGGAAGTCCGTTGACCAGCATGTAGGTCTCGTTCAGGATCATGGGTCCTGCTCCTTGGAATCGGCGAAACGGTGAGCCCCCACCCCATGCTCCCGCAGCGCGTGCGCCAGCGGAATGCCCGGCCGGCGTCCGCCGCTGCCGGCCGGGACTTCCCGAGCGCGGAGGGCAATGGTCTGCTGGAGAAGGAACTGCACAGGATTCTTGAAGGGAGCAACCCCATGCGAGGAGTAGTTATTCATGCCCCCGGTGACATCCGGGTGGAGGACCGCGCGGACCCGCGGATCATTGAACCAACCGACGCTGTCATCCGGCTCGCCGCAACCTGCATCTGCGGCTCCGACCTCTGGCCATACCGCGGCATCGAAGACGTTCCGGCTGTGGCACCGATGGGTCATGAATACGTGGGTACCGTGACAGAGGTCGGCAGCGAGGTCCGCACGGTAAAACTCGGAGACTTCGTCGTCGGATCCTTCTGGGCCTCCGACAACACCTGTGAGATCTGCCGGGCCGGTTTCCAAAGCCGCTGCGTCCAGGCGCATCCGATGGGCGCGATCGGCACCCAGGCACAGTTCGCCCGGATTCCGCTTGCCGACGGCACTCTGGTGGCTACGCCCGGCCAGCCCGACGCCGACCTGCTGCCGTCGCTGATGGCCGCCTCCGATGTGCTCGGCACCGGCTGGTTCGGTGCCGTGGCCGCCTCCGCCGGTCCCGGCAAGACGGTGGCGGTGGTGGGCGACGGCGCCGTCGGGCTCCTTGCCGTCCTGGCCGCCCGCCAGCTCGGCGCCGAGCGGGTCATAGCCATGAGCCGGAATCCCGAGCGGCAGGAACTGGCGCTCCGCTTCGGCGCCACGGACATCGTTGCCGAACGCGGCGACGACGGCGCGGCCGTCATCAAGGACATGACACACGGGCTCGGGGCACACTCGGTGGTGGAGGCCGTGGGGACACAGGAATCGATGATGCAGGCGGTCCGCTCCACGCGGCCCGGCGGGCACATGGGCTTTGTGGGCGTATCCCATGACGTGGCGCTGCCCGGACTGGAACTGTTCTTCGCCGAGATCAACATGCTCGGCGGGCCGGCACCGGTCCGCCGGTTCCTGCCCGAACTGATTGACCTGATCTGGAACCGGTCCATAGATCCCGGCCAGGTCTTCGACCTCACACTTCCCCTCGAGGACGCGGCGGAAGGTTACCGGGCCATGGATGAACGCCGCGCGGTGAAAGTACTGCTGACTCCATGAATCCTCCTCAGTGCCGTCCCTCCGGGGCCGTCACCCCTATTGCGCGGCGGACATCTGCTGGACACTGAACACATTGGCCCCCGGGACCCGGCGCGCCGGACACGCATGGCAGTCCAGCCGCGGGATGCCGCTGCACCAGCCCTCTGACGAGGACGAACCGGCGAACACAGCACTCCGGAAAGGCATTCCGATGAGACTTTTTTCTCCTGCCCGGCGGGTATTCTCCGCACTTCTCGCCGTCTGCATTCTGATTTTGGCAACCGGGTCAGGTGCGTTCGCTTCGTCCCCGGTTTCCAGCCCACAGTCCGCGCCCTTGGCCGTGGTGAACGACGGCACCGGTCCGCAGTTCTACAGCGGACTGAACATTGACGTCCAGGATGACGTTTCGGGTGACGTCTACGCCTCCGGGCAGAGCGTCACCATCAGCGGAAATGTCACGGGGGATGTGATCGCAGCAGCCCAAACGATCACCGTCACCGGCAACGTCGACGGAAATGTGCGGCTGGCAGGGCAGGACGTGACCATCAGCGGCGACGTTGCGCGCAGTGGAACGATCTTCGCGGCAACCGTCACCGTCACCGGGTCGTTTGGGGAGGATTTGGTGGGGGCCGCAGGTGATATCGCCATCAACGGCGCGATCGGCCGTGATGTCGAGGTTGGCGTTGGAAACCTCTCCATCAGCGGGACGGTCGGGGGCAACCTCACCTACAACTCCGACGAGGAGGCAAACATCTCCCCGGATGCGGTCAGCGGCACCGTGGAACGCATTGCCCCGGAGCCCGAGCAGGAGCCCTCGGCGGGGGAGAAATTCGTGGGATGGCTGCTCGGGCTGCTGTATTCATTGGTTGCGCTGAGCCTTGTCGCGGTGCTCGCAGGCTGGCTCTTCCCCCGTTTGCTGCACCGGGTGACCGACCGGCTCCTGCCTCGGCCATGGAAGGCGCTGCTGGTCGGTTTCGTGGCATCAATCGCCGTACCGCTGGTGGTGCTGCTCCTTCTGGCTACGGTCATCGGAGCGCCCCTGGCGCTGGCAGTCCTTTTGGTTTGGATACTGTTGACGCTCGCAACCTTTGTCTTCGGCGCCTATTTCATTGGCAGGCTCATTTTCCGCGGCAACCAGCATCCGGTGATCAAGGCACTCGTCGGGGGTTTGATCCTCGTTGTCGCCCTGCATATTCCGTGGCTGAACATCGTCGTCTGGCTGGCCATGGTGTTCCTTGGGCTTGGTGCGCAGCTGCTGGCAATCTATGACCGTCGTCCCTGGCGCCGCGTACCGCCGGCTCCCGGCGTCTCCGGCGGTGACCCGCAATGGGGCGACGGCGGGGTGCAGCGAAGGGACGACGGCGGGGGCCAGCCCTCCGGCTCTTACGAAGCCTCGTAGCTGATTCATTCCGCCAGAAAGCGGGCAATCACTGCTGCCGAAGCGTGAAGCTGGTCCGAGAACGAGTCTGCAGGGTGGCTCCTGAGGGCTCGCACGTAAGCGGAGTGAAAGATCCCGGCGGAGAAGACTCCGATGCTGTGGGCGTCTGCAGGGGTGCCGCGAAGGACGAGACCTGCTGCCAGAGCGGCGGCCATGTCGGCCAGCTTTGTCCGCTCGCGTTCCTTGAGCTCGGGACTGCCGTCAATGAGGTCCTGGCGAAGCGCCTGGGCGGCCGGGTCGGTGAGAAGGTACTCGCCCACCTGGATAAGGGCACCCATGACGGCATCCCGTGCTGTCACGTCCGGCGGGTACTCCTCAACCAGCCGGGTAATCCCGGGGAGGTTCGCATGTGAGCCAGCGAAGAGCACCTCGCGTTTATCGGAGAAGTGGCGGAAAAAGGACCGGCGGGTCAGGCCGGCCTTCTCAGCGATGTCAGTGACCGTGACTGCGTCGTAGCCGTGCTGCCGAAACAGCTCGACGGCGGCCGTGACAAGCCGTTCTTGGGGGTCCGGGTTCCAACGAGGCATATGCCCAGTCTATCCATGACGACACTGTGTGTCGTAGGGTGGCCTGACGACACACAGTGTCATAGGCGTGTGAGGGAGGAAGCCATGGATGCCAAACGGACCGATGAGATCTGGATTCTGGGAGCGACGGGCAATGTCGGTCAGGGCCTCGCCGGGCGGCTTGCTGCAGCACGCACCCCCGGAGTGGTCCTGGTGGGCAGGTCGGCAGAGCGGCTCGCCTCGGTCGCCGACAGTCTCGGGGCTCCCGTCCGGACGCGGCAGCTCGCCGACTTTGCCGAGATGCTGACCGCGGTGCAGCGGGATCAGCCGCTCGTCGTCGTCAACCTCCTTGGCTCCTACACTGAGACCGCGATCCCGCTGGCGCAGGCGTGCATGCCGGAGGGCAACTACGTCGACCTCTCGATCGATTTCGACACCCTCTCGGGCCTCGTGGATCTTCATCACGAAGCCCGCGCCGCGAACAGCACGATCATTGGCGGTGCCGGATTCGGGGTGCTCGCCACGGAAGCCCTGATTCTTCGGCTCTGCGCAGGCAAGCCTGCTCCTGAGCAGGTGCAGATCGACGCGCTCAGTTCCTATGCACCCCAGGACGGGGTCATGGGGGAGGCGCTCGCCGTAACCGCAGTCGACGTGATGAGCATGGGCGGACGCGCCTACCGCGAAGGACGCCTCACCCCGGTTCCGCTTGGCTCCAACCTCCGCAAGCATGCGCTCCCGGACGGGACGGCCGTGAAGTCCGCCGCTGTCCCCTCGGGCGAGCTGTTCGCCGCCCGCCGGGCCAGCAACGCGCCCACCATCGACTTCACCTCTGCGCTCGCACCGACGTCACCGCTGATCCGTCCCGCCCTCCCGCTGCTGTCCCGGCTGCTGAAGATCCCGTCGATGAGGCGCCTGATGGTCAGCTCGATGGCGGCAAGCAAGACTCGAAGGGCACCGCGCCCCCGCCCGCACTCGTGGGGACACGCCGTCGTCGACTGGGCTGACGGGACCCGCCGCGAGAGCTGGCTGCGCGCCGGCGATGCCATGGACTACACCGCCGACGTACTCGCCGTCGTCGTCCATGCCCTGCGCAACGGAACGCCACCCCGCGGCGCCTACACGCCTGCCGCCGCCCTGGGTCCCGGCCTCGCCACCGACGCGGGAGCAACCCTCCTGGACGATTGAGGAGTAGGCGGTTGATGTCCGCGAAGCGGGGTCAGGCGCCTTGCAGGGTGCGTTTGCGTGCGTAGGCCCGTGCTGCGCGAACCCGGTCGCCGCAGCGGGTTGAGCACCATTGCCGCCGTGCGTGCGTGCGGAGGAGGAACCTGTTACAGGAATCCGCTTCGCAGGGCGCGAGCTGTGCTGCCTGCTCGCCGCTGAGCAGTGCTGCGGCGTCGTCGGCGATGACCGCCATGACGTGCTCAACAACCTGGGTCACGGGGTGGTCAGCGGAACGGACGAATCCTGCCGCGGGATCAAACCGCAGCAGCAATGCGCCCGGGGCGGAAGCGAGCGCGCGGTTCACCGCGTCCACGGCCGCCGGCGGGGGAGCCTCACCCGCCGTGAAGGCGGTGAAC
Organism: Arthrobacter sp. NPDC097144; assembly: GCF_044762205.1. Classification (NCBI taxonomy): domain Bacteria; kingdom Bacillati; phylum Actinomycetota; class Actinomycetes; order Micrococcales; family Micrococcaceae; genus Arthrobacter; species Arthrobacter sp. NPDC097144. The sequence goes on from NZ_JBIWDW010000005.1 coordinate 195,941, forward strand.
AGAGCACGGAGGTCTGCGCGCAGCGCTGTCAGCCGGCCCCGGCAGTGTTCGTACAGCACGGCGTCGGGCGCAATGAGTCCGTGGGCCTTCAGCCAGGCCACCGCCGCCTCAGGGGTGGCCAGCTCATCATAGGTCTTACCCCCGGGCTGCAGCCCGGCGCTGTTGATCAGCGCGAGGCTGGGATGTTCCTGGGCTCCCGGTGCGGCTGCGGGTACAGATTCAGACATGTTTCTCATGGTATCAGTTTCATTTAACCGTGAGACGCCTGTTATGGTCTTATCACGCTTAAACCTGCACGTTTCCATGAGGAGTTGGTATGCACCACGGTCGATCTTCCGGCACGGCGCCGTTCACGTTGTCCGTCCTGTCCGCAGGCGGCACGGGAGTGGGAATGACCGCTGAGGAAGGCCTTAAAGCGGTCATCTCGCTCGCCCGCACCGCGGACAGCAGGGGATATCACCGGTTCTGGATGTCCGAACACCACGCGATGGGAGCAACCTCCGTGTCGTCCCCGCAGCTGATGGTTGCCCGGCTCATCGCCGAGACTGCGGCCATCCGCCTCGGTGCCGGCGGAGTCATGCTGCCCAACCATTCACCGCTGCTGATTGCCGAGCAGTTCGGGATGCTGGATGCCCTCGCACCGGGCCGGATTGACCTGGGCGTGGGGCGTGCGCCAGGAACGGACGGCGCCACGGCTGCAGCCTTGCGGCGGGGCGCAGATGCCAATGACGGCTTTCCGCAGCAGGTGCTGGAACTGGAGGCGTTCCTGCGGGATGAGTTCCCGTCCGACCACCCGTACCGGCAGGTCCATGCGGTGCCCGGCCCCTGGCAGGCCGGGGAAAACCGGGTAGCACCGTCCGCGGCCCTGCCGGAAATGTGGATCCTGGGTTCCTCTCCCTACTCGGCCCGGCTGGCAGGGCAGCTCGGCCGGCCGTACGCCTTCGCCCTGCAGTTCGGTGACGCGGACATCGACACCGCTCTGCAGCTGTACCGGGACAGCTTCCGGCCCTCCGACGTACTTGCTGAGCCGCGGACCCTGGTGAGCGTGCCCGTGGCCATCAGTGACGACGCGGCGGAGGCCAAACGGCAGGCGGCAACGTCCGCCATGGCGATGCTGCGGATGTTCAAGCGGGAAGGCTACCTGCTCCTGCCGCCGGACGAGGTCGAGGCCTATGAAGCCACCCTGCAGGAGCGGCAGATCCTCGACTCCTACACCAACCGCAGTTTCCACGGGAACGCCGCTGCCGTGGCCGACCGTCTGGAAGCTCTCTGGAAGCGCACCGGCGTCGATGAGGTGATGCTCGTTGTCGGCGGGCACTCGACTGAACTCGATGAGGAAGGCATCAACCTCCTCGCCGACCACTACTCGCTGCCCCGGCCGGCTACGCTGCCGGCAGCCAGTTAGTACACCTGCTCAAAAATGTCAGCCATTCCCGCCCAACAAGCACAGGAGATCCCCATGACCACCGCACCGCGCCGCGCCCTGATTGTCATTGACGCCCAGCAGGAGTACTTCGATGACGGACTGCTTCCGATCCAGTATCCGAACCGGGATGATTCAGTCGCCGTCATCCAGTCCGCCATTAAGGAGGCACGCGAGGCCGGGGTGCCGGTGGTGCTCGTGCAGCACGAGCTGCCGGCGGAAGCACCCGTGTTTGCTTCCGGCTCGGCGACCTGGCAGAACCACTCCGGTGTGGCGGCCCATGAGGGGGAAGCAGCAAAGCGCATCAGCAAGCAGTTCTCCAGCATCTTTGCCGGCACGGATCTGGAACCCTGGCTGCGGGAGCAGGGGATCGACACCATTACCCTGGCTGGCTACATGACCAACAACTGTGTGATCGCTTCCGCTGTGGCCGCCGAGCCCCTCGGTTTCGCCGTCGAGGTCCTCTCCGACGCGACCGGAGCCATCGATCTGGCCAACGAAGCCGGCGCCGCACCGGCACGCCAGGTCCATGAAACCCTCATGGCACTGCTGCACTCCAACTGGGCTGCGGTCGCCGACGCCGAGACCTGGACCGCGGCGCTGCGGACGGGGGAGCCGCTGGCCAAGAGCGACCTCGTCACCTCCGCTGCGCAGGGGCGTGGCGAATAGGCACCATCGCCCGCATAACGACGACGGCTTTTCCACGGTTTGTGGGGGAGCCGTCGTCGTTTTGTCGGGAGGGGCCGGCGGCCGTTCAACACTCCGGAGGGCCGCCGTCGTTCACATGCCCTGTTACTGCGCCGTCGGGTAATGGTCGCGGAGGTAGGCGCTCACTGTAGTGGGCGTGCGGCCGAGGAGCTTTTCCAGATCGCCGCTCGGGTTTCCCCACTCGCCGGCATTGATCCCGCGTGCCCATCCGAGCGCGAACCCTGCTGCCGCTTCCGGGAGCCCGTTGGCCACTGACTGGTCGATGTATTCCTCCTCCGTGACGGGCGCATAGGCGACCTCAGCCCCGTGAAGCTCAGACAGAATCCCGGCGACGTCAGCGAAGGAGACGGGCTGGTTCCCGTGGAGTGCATACGTCTGGTTTTCATGGCCGGGCTCGGTCAGGATGACTGCTTGTGCTTCGGCCAGGTCATCGCGGGTTGCCCAAGCGGCCTTGCCGTCACCTGCGGGGACCCGGACTCCGGTCTCGAACGCATTCTCACCGATGTAGAACGGCATCGACTCGGTGAACGGCGGGTGGGCAGCGATCGTGTAAGTAAGGCCGGAAGCCTCTAGCTCCTGCAGTGTGAAGAGGTCGGGCTTGGTGACTTCCTGGAGTACGAATTGGGAGTCCTCCGGCCGGATGATCGGGGTATAAACCAGGCGCTGCACACCGGCCTGCCGCGCAGCCTTGATGACGTTGATGTGCTGGGTGTTGCGGTCCGTGAACGCATGGGTGGGCACTAGCAGCAGGGTCTCTACATCGGTGAACGCGCGAAGGAGGGAGTCTTGATCCAAGTAGTCGCCCTGGCGTATTTCAATTCCCTGCGCGGCGAGGTCTGCTGCCTTTTCGGGATCCCGCGCCAGGCCAACGAGGTCGCTTGCGGGTCGGCGGTCGAGGAGCTTCTGGAGCGTCTTTCGTCCGATGTGTCCGCTGGCGCCGGTGACGAGGGTTTTACTCATGGTTCATCCATTCGCTTTTACAATGATGACGGTCGTCATTTGTGCAAAGATGTCATACGTCCTCATTGAGTGTCAAACAGTGCTGCGCCGTCTCGTGCAGTGGAAGATGCAGGCGTGATCCTGCCGTCAAAAGGAGCGCGAAGTGCCACGAATTTCACAGCAGCAGAAGGATCACAACCGGGCAAAGATCATTGCAGCCGCCGGTGAGCGCTTCCGCGCCTGCGGTATCGACGGCGTGGGCATTGACGCCCTGATGGGCACCGCTGGAATGACTCACGGCGGTTTCTACAACCACTTCGGATCAAAGGAAGACCTTGCGCACGAGGTCTTCCGGCAGGGATTCAATGACTCACTCAGTGAGGTCGACCGTATTGTGGGAGACCATCCCGACTCTGCCAGAGCCGCTCTGGCGGCAATTATCGACAGCTACGTGACACCCGTTCACCGCGATGACCCCGAACAAGGATGCGCATCGGCCGCTCTGGCCGCCGATGCGGCCAGACACGGGTCTGGCACACAAGCGGAATATGCCCGCGGGCTGGAAGGCTACCTAGCCGCAATCAGTGATCTGCTCCTCGCCGACCAGCCCGAGAACCAGCGGGATCCCGAGCGGGCACGCCGTGAGGCCATTGCTCTGTTCAGCCAGATGGTCGGTTCCCTCGTCGTTGCGCGTGCCGTGGCACAAGCCGCTCCAGGGCTCTCCGACGAGATCATTGCTTCCAATCATCACCAGCTGATGCAGCACTGAACGGGGCACTTTGAAGGGCAGGGCCCATTGCCACCACGGTTCAAATATTTGTCGACATGCTTTCAGTGGATAGGGTTCCTATCTGATGTATGGCGATGAGGGAAGCAGATATGCACGCGAAGAATGGCCTCGTACGGTGGACAGCTACACGGTTAGCACTGGGAATAATTGTTTCGGCGCCTCTCCTAGCCGGATGCAGCAACGGAAGTCCCAGTGCCCAGGGGCTGCCTAGCCCGTCCTCGTCTCCAACCGATTCCAGTACACGGTCGACACCCACGGCATCAAAAGCACCTACTGCCTCACAGACCCCGACGGCGCCCCGTCCCGCCACAGCGCAGCCTTTGCCGGCTACGGCTGAACCGGTAGCTCCAGTTCCATCTCCAGCGGAGGGGCAAGGTGAAGCAGAAGGTCCGCCCCGGTTTATGGCTGAGGTGCCGCGTATGAATGTCTCCACTGCGGAAGGTGCAATTGAAGTCCTCCAAAAGGCTTTCGATTACAACCCGGACCTGACCTACGACGCACACGCGAATGAGTACGGAACCTTTGACGTCACCATCCGCTCCCTTTCGATCATCGCGGAAGGGGGATCTGGGGCCGTAGGCACCTATGAAGTAAATTCCGACGGTAATTACTTCATGAAGTCCTCGGTTATCAGATGAACTGAAGCGGAATGTCCGCGCGGCGGCGGGACTCCCCTCCCATGCACGCAACTGGGAAATGATGATGCAGCGTTTCGGTACTTTTCTTGCGGCAGGAGCAAACGGTGGACGACGATATCCAGCTGATCAGCGACGGCGATGGTCTTGCTGTTATCGGTGAGCCAAACGCCGTCGAGCGTTTCCTGTCGTCTGAGAGGCTAAAATCGAAAGACCTTGGCTTGCAACGGCTCGGCTCCTCCCTGAATAAGGCCGCTGGCGCGGTCGAGGTAGGTTCCCGTCTAAAACGGGACTCAGCATGGGGGTCGTCCAGGCAAAGGGCCAGGGCGGCGGCATCAAAGCAATCGTCCAGTTCAGCAGCGGGAACGCATCCAAGCTAGCCAACCCCGCACTGTTGGCCGGAGCAGCGGGAATCATGGCACAGGTAGCAATGCAGCAGACCATGGATGAAATCACCGACTATCTCGCTGCGATCGACGAGAAGGTTGACGACATTCTCCGAGCCCAAAAGGATGCAGTGCTTGCGGACATGCTGGGGGTGGACTTTGTCATCGAGGAGGCGCTGACCGTCCGTGGGGAAGTGGGCAGGGTGTCCGAGGTGACATGGTCCAAGGTGCAGGCGACATCAGGCACGATCGGTCGGACGCAGGCGTACGCACTGCGCCAGCTTGAAGCTTTGGCGGAGAAGCTTGAGGGCAAAACAGCGGTTGGGGACCTCGCCAAGGCAACAAAGGACGCCGAGACGAAAGTGCGCGAGTGGCTCGCTGTCCTGGCCCGCTGCTTCCAGCTCCAGGATGCCCTCAACATTCTTGAACTGGACCGTGTTCTTGAGGCGGCGCCGGAGGACCTTGACCAGCACCGTCTCGGTCTCAAGACCGCTCGAAGGCACCGGACGGAGCATATAGCGCGGACCACGGGACGGCTGATGGTCCGCCTGGATGCCGCTGCCGGTACGGCCAACTCGAAGGTCCTGTTAAAGCCCGCCGCGTCCCGTTCCGTGGTGAAATCCAGCAACGAAGCAGCCGCCGGCATTGCTGAGTTTCAGGAACTGCTTGGCATCGGCGCCGGACGGGAAGCGCTGGAGGCCAGGCTTTGGCGTGAGGCCGCTGTAGACGTCAAAGATCGAGTTGTGGTGGCGGGGGCCGACGGCGTGGACGCGGCCAAGCGGATCAGTGCGGAAGGTGTCGACGCCGCCAAACGCCTGCGGACTGAGACCATGGGCAAGGCTAAAGCGGCATCGGAAAAGGTGGCATCCCGGCTCGCTCAGCAGTCTTCTCGCTGGCGGCGCGAGGCCGAGTAGAGCTCCTGCCGTAGTCACACTTGACCATGAGACGACCGACCCAGCACCGGGCAGTCAGGGTAGCCGACGGAGCCGTAAGTCCTGGTCCACCTCGTTGAGGGGCAGGTCTTCCTCTCAGCGGCTGGCCAGGTCCGGGTGGGACGGGGAGGCTCACGACGAGTTTGCGAATTCAATAAGGCAGCCACCTACCAATCCGGCAGGTGTTCTTTCCAAGGGTGATCTTCCGGAAGGCCAACTCTGGGATCGACGGCAAGTTTGCGGTAATGCCGGGGGAGCATCACAGGTATTTCACCTGTTGGCGTGCCTAGAAGGTCCCAACGATCTTCGTAGGATTGGAAGGTCTCGACACTGACCCGGGACTGATCCGGCCCGGCATTGCGCTTTCCGGGGGATGTCTCGGGATCGGTAAGCCAGTTCATATGCCCTATCCAAGCGGCAGCAGCCACGTGGTCCCGCGGGACAATAAAGGAACGGGGTGCAGCAGTAGGCATAGAAGGATCGAGCATGACAAGCACATACCATTCGTGCTGAGAGAGCGCCGGTTGCTGGGATTTCAGGCCGAGGAGCCAAGTCCCCTTTGCGTCCTTAGCCTGGATAGCCTTGACTTGAACCTCGATCTGGCGTCGCGGCCCGTCACTATGCACTGCAAGAATGTCGGTCCGCTCCAGTCCGTCCCGGGTAAGTGCTGCAGCCCAGTTGTGCCGCGCCAACACGGAACACACCCAGTGTTCTCCTGCGCTCTTGCTCATTTTCTTATCTGCCATGCTCCGGAGCATACCCAACGCCAGCTTCGGTCCTGATAGGCGTCCGGGCGACAATCGTAGTCGCCGACGGCTCTGCGGGTAGGATGCTGCTAGCTCCGGGTAGTCCGTGTAGCCAGAGTCATCGTCGGTGTAGACGGTGGCCTGGTCGACCTCGTTCAGCGGCAGGTCTTCCCGTCCTGCCAGCGGGCCAGATCGGGGTTGGCGATGACGGGACAGCCGACGACGACGGCCTCGGCCAGGTCCTCTTCGAGGAGCATGATGGCGTCCTCGCGGCTGGTGACCGTGCCGAAGCCGGTGTTCAGCAGCACAGGACCGTCAAAGCGGCGGCGCAGTCCCTGGATCAGCTCATCGGCCGGGTCCTTGTGCAGGATGGACAGGTAGGGCGGCCCGAATGCCGGTATGCCCGACGACGTAAGCCACGGCCATGGAAGGCCTCGATGACCAGGCGGGCCGAAATCGAGCAGCTGAGGCTTGTCCGGGCGGATGCTGACGGTCTGGCTTCGGGACCTTGAAGCCGCCGGCCTGGTGGAATGCCTCGTCCAGCCAACCATTCCGGTCAGCATCCGCTGTCGTCTCTCCGCGGGTGGCATCGACCTGCGGCGCGCCCTGCAACCCATTACGCACTACGCCCGGTGGGAGAGCGGCGACGGCGGTGGGCCGGCTGCGGCAACGGGCTCCTGAGCGCCGTCATCGGAGCCACTGCCCGACGGATGAAAAGTCTGTGCCCGGATATCCCGAGCTGCAAAATAGTGTCCTGGACACCACCGATCTCCGCGGGCCGGCCGAGTTCTACCGTCAACTTCTCGGGCTCCGTTACTTGCCCGGAGACGAACCTCCAGCGGAGGCATAGCTGATCCCTTGGGCGAGTAGAGATGTCAGAGCTGCCGGCGAGACTTTGTCATGACCGCGGCGCCCGGGATTCTTGGGCGCCGGTTCCGGTCGTTTCGGCATCCCGCGGACGCCGGAAGCCGACAACCGTCAGGTAGATCCCCAGCGAGGCCTCCCAGATGATCTCCGGCAGCGTGGCCAGGGCTGAGGGAATCGAGCTCTGTCCATAGGCCCCGAAGAGCACGGCAACGCCGGACATCGACATCAGGGGACCGCCAATCAGGCCGAGCAGTGCCATTGGCCGCGGCACCAGGTGCGAGCGGTACATCAGGAACGCGAGCAGCAGTCCGTTGCCGATGCCGACCACAAAGCCCGGGCCCAGCAGGAACGTCCAGCCGTGTACTGCCACCAGGGCTCGGGCGACGGGCAGGTACTCGGCGGCGTCGGGACCGGCGGTCTGCCGCAGCGTCACCACAGCCAGGATGCTGAGGATACCGACGGCAATGAACGTGCACTCCACAATCCGGGCTGCGAAGTAGCCAACCGCCGCCGTCTCGCTGTGGTGGCGCAGCACGGGAAAGAGTACGACGGCGGTGCCGATGTTTGTGATGATCAGTACCAGTTCGCAGACCGCACCGAGAAGGATTCGGGTGTCCGCGCCGGGACCGATGATGTAGTCCGGGTCGGTGAGCAGCGGTGCGTAGAGTGCGGCCCCGGTGATGGCCGAGACGAAGGTTAGAAGGAAAAGAACCCCGGCTGTCCGGGCGGTTCGGGTGGGGGCTTGCATGGTGTTCCCATCGCCAAAGGTGTACGAAGTACACCGTGTGCCATGAACGTAGGTGTATGACGTACACTCTGTCAAGCATCAATTCCTATGAAGGCGGCGTCGTTGGCACAGGTACCTCAGGATCGGCAGGAGGCATCCGTGTCCCGACCGCGTCTGAACCGGGAAACCGTGCTCCGCGCCGGCGTCGACCTGGCTGACCAGGCGGGGATCGAAGGTTTCACCATGCGCACCCTCTCCCAGGAGCTCGGGGTGGTGCCCATGGCGCTGTACAAGCACGTGGCCAACAAGCAGGAACTGCTTGAGGGCATGGTGGATCTCGTGTGGAACGAGGTCACCGAGCCGGACGCCCGGCACGGCTGGAAGCAGGGAATCCGTGATCGTTCCGTCTCACTGAGGGACGCCCTCACCCGGCACCGCTGGGCAGTGGGCCTCATGGAGGCAGCAGGCCACCCGGGCCCGGAGAGCCTGCGGCAGCACAACGCTATGCTGGGATGCCTGCGGGAAAGCGGGTTTTCGTTCCGCACCACCGTGCATGTAACGAGCATGCTGGATGCCTACGTGTACGGCTTCGCCCTGCAGCAGAAAACGCTCTCCTTCGAGACTCCGGAGGAATCGGCTCAGGCTGCTGCAGCAACCCGCGACGGTGAATCAGCGGAGGACGCGGCCCGGTATCCGTACCTGCTCGAAGTGGTGGGGGAGCTGGCGAAGGAAGGCTACGACTACGACGCCGAATTCGCCGTCGGACTGGACGTCCTGCTGGACGGCGTTGAGACTCTGCGGGGCTCCTGGCGCAGCGCTTAGGTTCGAGTGGCGCCTCGGCTGTGCGTCGCGTGGCCTAGTTCCGGCCCATGGCGCAGACGGCGTCAGGCAGGGTGGCGCTCTGCCTGGGAGCAGTGAAGTGCGGGCGCACCCGATCAGCTTTGGTTTACCCGCTCATTCCGATATGTCTCCCAACGCTGTTTCGCTACAACGAAACTTGTGGGTACTCATGAAGCATGCAAACAAGAACATTGGCGGGCCTATCTGGTCGTCGATGTGTCGCGCAATTGAGGTGTCGTAAAAGGCATGGGTTCCGAGACTTCACCGAACCATCGATGAAACTGGGATACGGCCACAAGGGCGTTAGTTATAAGTTCTGCGATTTGCAGGGGATCATTCTTTTGACTGGCTCCGTGAGCCGCATCATTGCGCATGGAATTCAATTTGAACAGGAGGCCAATTACCTCATCGGGGATGGGGTCTTGGCCTTTGGCAACGAGGGCGGTAGTCAAGAGAAGCAGTCGGGTCTGGAGCTTCATGCGCTTCTCTACCCCGTAGTTCCAGTTGGGCATGAAGTCTGCCGTCACCAGCCGCCGCAGGCTGAACTCTACGGCGGCGTCAGCGTCGATCACACTGCGCGTCATGTCGTCCTCCCCATATGCCGCGAAGGCCGACAGCATCAATCTTTGGGGGATGTTGTCCGGGTCGGCTGGAGGGGCCCACACTACAAAGAACGATGTGAGGACATCGGCCTCACTGGCCCCTGGCGCGTCAGCGCCAAGAACTATGGGAAAGAGCTGGATTCCCTTTGGATCGAGTTGCCCGCCAACTGTCTGTGTTGCATGAGCCATGACCGTGACGCCGCCCGGAGAATCTGGGTCTCCGATAGGGCCATTCACAACCTTGTAAACGCGAGCGCCGACCGGAATGTCGCAGTCGCTGAACTCCAGCCAGAATGGTTTCCCCATTGGGACCGACCGGATGAGCATGGTGGATGACCCACCCGCCAACATGACTGCGTGCGACAAATCAGACCTATTACTGAGATGGCGTATGAGATTGTCCCAGTAATCGAAGTCTTCGGAACAGTGCGGGCACGGCTCGACCCGCCTGTCCCATGCCTTTGAGAGATATTCCACGTCAACTTGAATGGGTCCTGATCCGCATTCACCGCAAAACGTAGAGTTCCCCTGAGTCCACAAATTATTCATGGACTCAACAATAAGTGGAGGGGGAGGGGACCCGTGTTGCGCAACGCCGCCTGCCCGGTCGTCTTAGCGGCTCTTTACCTGGGCGGGTTAGGAATTTTTGGGGCTGGCAGGCCAGTGCGGAGGGTGGTTCCTTCATACGCCCGTGCCGGTCGGAATAGTTCGTACTGCCCAACCCGCATCCCTTCGTATGCCGGATGTAACCGGGCTGCCGCCGGGAACTGGTAGAGATACGGAAGCAGGTCCTGGCTGTAAGCCATGGGCGGCCTCACTCCGTCGCGGCCGAACGGCGGTAGGTCTCCGTAAGGCAGGTTGTTGGCTCTCGCCCACCTTTCAATTTTCCCACTCGAGGGTATACGCCAGCAGCATCGCGCCAATATGCGAGGGAACCGGCCAAGGCGCGTGCATGCCTCAGGTGGGAGTTTAGTGTCTCGCTGATCGGCCACAGGTGATCAGGGCGAACACAGCGCTTTCGGTTGCACAGATGATCCAATGTCTTTCGTGGCTCGTGTCCACCCATGAACCACACATATGCGAAGCGGTGAGCATACCAATGCCCGCCCGCGTGCATTTGACCATAGCCGTCTTCATTCGGCTGCTCTACCCAGATCCAACAGCCAGTTTCCCAATCAGCTTCAATCCCTGCTCGGAAGGGGGGACAAGGATTTTTCCTGCCGTTTGTGAGGGCAAGTTGTTCGTGCGGGAGACAGTATCCGTGTGCGGCGGGGAGGCGTTTGCTTCCTTCGGCTTTGCACTTGGTTTGGCGGCGGAGCCACTTCCCGTAGTGCGGTTCGCACCCCCCCCGGCGTCCGCGGTAGTCTTGGCAGCCATCTTCAACCTACTGTTTCGACTCCGCCACAAGGCTCCTCACCGTGTCCCACGTTATTGGAATTCGCAAGCCGACATGAGCCCCGTGCAGCCCAATGACTGGGCTGTTATCGATACACGTCGTCAGGCATATTGGCTGGGCACCCTACTAAGGCTTTTACAGATACTTCCCTGTCATTCTCTCCCGCGGAGGGGCCCAATGCCCCTGTGCGGCGGGCAGTGTGGGAACCTGCGCGTGACACTATTGTCAGTCCCACGACATAAGCTCCCTCCATGATTAATGATGATGCTGCAGAGCCCCTATGAAGCCGTTGTCACAAACGGGCGACTGGCCCATTTGTGACGGTCCCGGACGCAATAACTTGCCTCGATGCGACAGGCCTGTATATCAGCGGTCCGCGGCGTTTTGCAGGTCCCATGCGCGCCAGATGGAAATCCATGGGACGCTATCGCCGCTTCGTACACGCACGAGCAAAACACCATGCTTGGCGCCTGGTAACGATGGGGATGTGTGCGGGCGCCAAGTTTTTTTCGTGAACCGGGCCAAGACGACGGTGTATGTAAGACGCATTATGACCAGCTAAAGAAGCGGGGCTGGATGGGGCCCATTGCCTCACACGTAGCAGTGCCCGCGGCACAATGCATCGGGCCCGGGCAGGACGGAGCGGAAGAGTGCTCACGTAGTGCGGAAACCGGGTCCGGGTACTGCGCAGCCCATGCCAACCAGCTGCTTCGGTCGGGACAGTTGAAGCCGATACGTCGAACGAATACCCCCGATGGGCCGTGCAAGGGCCCGGGGGAAGATGACGAACTATGCGGGCGTCCAATGAAACACAAGGGGTTGGGTCTATGTGTTGGTCACTACGCTCAAGTCCGACGTGGGCAGAAACTCTCTCCTCTCAAACGGACCAGAAAGCAGGGTGAATCGGCTCCTTGTAATTTTGAGGGCTGCAGATACGGCGACGTTGCGGACGGGATGGGCTACTGCCGAGCTCACTGGCGACAATTCCAGTTGGGTCAGCCTCTTCGCCCGTTGAGGGGGAATTCCGCCCGGGGTCGCGCAGAGGTCTGTGAGAGGGACAGTATGGGCAATAAGTATTGCCCCAGCTGCCTGAGCTGGAAATCTGAAGGACAATTCAGCAAATCGTCGGTCTCAAGCGATGGACTGAACTATAGGTGTCGTGTCTGTCATGCAACGGCGGGAAGGCTGTCCAAATATGGCATGAGCGGTGACATCTACGATGTACTACTAAAAGTTCAAGGTGGGGGATGTGCAATATGCGGGATGCTGGCTAAAGCTAAGGGCTATAATTTGTCGGTTGACCACGACCATTCGTGCTGCCCCGGGGAGATGTCTTGCGGAAATTGCATACGCGGAATTCTATGCCCGGATTGCAACCGTGCCATTGGCCTGTTCCGCGATGATACTCGCATCATGACAGCTGCAATTGCATACCTGCGTCGCGGTCACCTTCCAATGATTGAGTAGCGGGCAGATTGGATGGCAAGCTGCATCAGTCCCAGATGATTTAAATGCGTGGCCGCTGACCCCAAGCCGCCCATGTATAAACAGTTGTGAGGTTCGTTCTACTTCAATAGTTCAACGGATTATTGAAGAATAGCAACGCGAGCGCTCCGAGTTCGGCTCGGTTAAGCTCTGGAGCGCTGCGGGGAAGCGAATTTGATTACTGCCCATAGAGGTAAGTTTCCTCGATGGGCAGGAGTCTAGATGGTTCATCGACGAGAAGCGGCTTTCCTGCTTGACGTCGAATGCGGCCCACAACAAGTATGGTTCGCGGGGACCTCATCTAAGTGAACGCGAGCGGTCTTGCGATGCTTCGCAGCCATCGTGAGAATCTCGACGGAATCGTGTGGAATCTCGATAGTTTCATGCAAAGCGGAAAATGGCGCTTGGACGCCCCCTGCCCAGTTGAAGGTCGCCGTGAACATACTTACGAACTCGCTAGATACAATCTCACTCAAAGCGCTGATAAATTCTAGGCTGACGCCAGCAGCGACAATGTCATTTACTTGTTGCACGCGCGGTTCTATGCCGGGGCGGATCAATGGCCAAGGCTAGCCCACGGCACGGAATCAAGATTCCATGCCGGGGGGTTGCACTTGTAGACCAGGCACCCGGCTGGCGCTCCCCGGCAGGAAGTCTCCTTGCTGAGCTACCCAGAGTTCCGAGGTCATGAAGTGTGACTTAAAGTGCTCGGCCTGCCCGGTAGGTGTACCCAAGCAGAATCTAAAAGTCAGCTGTTAGGTCATTGGCGCGGAAGGTTGGCCGGCCCACGCAATCCGTGTCGCAGTGGGCCGCCTGCCAGTCACGACAGTTCGTCCGATGTCGAAAGCGGAAGGCGGCCCGGGGCTTCGGAGGGTGATTTCCCCTGTCTATGACGTTATCGGTTCCGTCTCGGAACTGGTCTTGCTTTCCGGGCCATAACCAAGTTTCTTCCAAGTCACGGTAACCGAGAGTCGAGCACCAATGTCTTCCGGTTTGACTCGGTATTCAGCTGACTGTCCACTTTCTTCGATCCTGTCGCTGTTGCGCCGCCACGCATGAATGACTTGGTATCCGTCGCCTTTAGAGGCGACGTGGGCGCGGAGCGTCGAGCCCACAACGGGTCGACCCTTGACCACGGGCTTGTTCGAAACCTGTTCTACAGCCTCTCCGCTCGATAGTTCTACATATCGACTCTTCAGTTTCTCCAGGTCGCGGAGGGCTTCAGGGCTTGCCGCCAAGACGGTTTTGAGGCTGTCGTGGGTTGACTTCCAATCATCTTCCACTCGGCGACGCTCCTCCAGAGGTACGTCCTCGGAGTGGGCGTTGAGCTGTTCAATCACCCGGAGCGAATACCGCAGGAGGGCCCACCACGTGATGATGTTCGCCGGGTCCCTGATTTGGGCATGCTCGAAAGCTTCAAAGCCATTTGCGTAGTATTTAAGTCCAAGGGGGATGTCAAAGGCCATAAATTCAGCTGCACGTGCCATGAGTACAGTGCCCAGAGTCGTATTTGAATAGGTGTCATCGGTAATCGAAACAGCCCGCCGAGCGAAAGACTCAGCACGCGCAGACGCGCCGGGATCTTGCGTACTAGCTTCTCGGTTGGCTATGGCGCGCTGTTCCCAAAACCGTCCGCTCCAGTCGCCAAAAGTTGGCAGGAGGGACTTATACCAGCGCTCCAAGGGCTGCCCAGGGAAGATAGAAGATAAGTGCTTGTGGCTCATAAGAGATCCAACGAGTGTATCTGCGGTATTGCGTTGTCGGTTCCCTCGCTGGCTTATACTCGGCTTCAACTTTCGAATGCCGGCGGCGAGGATCAACAGACTGGCCGCGGGCTTGAGCCTGTGGATCAACGGTTCCAATGCAAGCCAACGCTGTCTCGATTGAACATGCTCGCCGTCGGCACCGAACAGTGCTCCCAAGGGGGTGGAGCCGCTCATCCGCCGCAGGACTTCCTCGGGTGGAAGCCCGCTCATTCGGCCTAGCTCGACGACCGTGATCCTGCGGTCGACCCTAGCCGCCATGGATGCAAAAAAAGCGATTTGTACGTCCTCGTCGGATTTTAAGTCATCAACAGCTTTTCCAACACGGCGGCCAAAACCAGGTGCCTCCTCAAGACCCGCCATCTGAGAGAAAATCTCCTGGTGGAGGAAGTATCGAACGAGCCGCTGGAATCCACCTTTCTCGTTGTACCACCCCTCAATTTTTCCTAAGCGGCCAGCGTCGTAGAGGCGTTGCACCAGCGCGGTTGCATCTGGCTTTTCGAGTCGTCGAGGTATCGTATAAATCCTGTCGCCCGCTAACAGGCTGACCGGAATACGTCCGAGAATATTGTCTCGGTTTTCAGTTAGGTCAACTGCAAGGCAGGAAACGGATAGGCCAGCAGCTCGCGCATCGCCTACAATCTTACCGACGTTGACCGCAAAGTCAGCCACCCCATCAAAAACGAGAAGGAGTGCTTTGCCGTCTGAAGCGAATTGGAGAATCGCTTCACTGTCTGGTAATTCGTCAGCGGTAAATAAGAACACCCGCCGTGACGCGAGTGCGAATGAACGAGCAATTTGAAACATTCCAGTACTGCGGCCGGATAGACGATCGCCAACGAAAATGAGGCAACTGCTTGCCTCCTTCCCAAGGAGTTGTCCGATTCGTCCACCAGCAGTTGCAGTCCACGTTGTGGTGGCAGGAACGGGAGGAGCTCCAGTCGTAGCGACGTCAGTCCATCGAGGTTCGTCGCCACCCAACAAGTCGTGCTTCAGAGGTTCCTTACCAGGGACATCGATTTTTAGTTCTCGAAATTGCCTAGCAAGCCGTAGCGCATATTCCTCGGGGCGGCTGGGCGTTTCTTCTAGGTTCATATTTGTGAGCTTGGCCCAAATTTTGGTGAACTCCTCGGCAGTTGCTCTAACTGGAATCAGTCGCCAAGATTTTAGGTCCTCAGCGAGTCCAGGGGATATGTCAGGGCTGACATAGAAGCTTGGAGCGTCATGCTCCGGACGGCGACGTATGACGGCCTCCAGATCCGGTTCATCACGTAGCCGTGCGCCAATGACTACAAATGGCTTGACTCCGTACTGATCCCGGAAGATGAAAGGCCATGTCGCGCCCGACACTGCCGCTTGATAGTACTCAGCCAATGAAAAGACAAGTTCTGAGGGTTGACTATCGTGCACGTGTCCATGCAGATGGACCACTGCCAAATTCCGGTCAGGGGATGCCGGCGAATTCCAGGAGGCAGTTTCAAGGGTGCGCGAAGCGGAATTTGCTACAGTCGCGTAGGACGTTTGAAAGGCATCATCGATATTCAGTGTCCATACTCTTTCCCAAGGAAACCGAGCATACTTTTGCATCCATACGGGAGGCTTCACGTTGTAAAAGCGACGGCGCAGCCAGTCATAGACTGGGGCTTGGCCGTGTTTCGCGACAGCCCTGTCGTAAACACGCCAAAGCAAATCGCCCTCTTCGTTTGAAACCTGAAAAGCGGAGCCAATCTCGTTGGCCAGCGCAGCCCCACCAGGCAACGGCCGATTGTCATGAGATACGGAACCAAAGCTGGCCCCTGCCCCTAGCAGCAGGTGGTATCTGCTGCTTCTCGCCGCGAGGCGCAAGGCTTCCAACTGTTCAGGTTGAAGACTTAGCTCGATCGCCATCCGTCCTCCAGCATTCTGCTTGTATTTAAAGACCTCTGAGATTGGACCCATTCAACACCAATTTTCACAGTTCGCACTGCAGGGCCGCTAATGTTTATCCTCTTTGGGTGCTCAGCACAGACTCTCCGGACCCGGTTCTGGCAGAGGAGGCAGTCCGATAACAACGGCTGCAGGCGGTACCGCTACGGCTGAGTCCTGATCGCATCATCGGTTGCCGCCAGCAACCTAAGGCAGCAGAGGTGTATTCTGCACTGTGCTTCAGCGGTTTCCGGCCTTCCGGAAATGTGTACAACATGCAGCCGAGCTCCAGGAGCAACCCCACAGCGCTTGACGTGACTGGCACCACATGGCACTCTGGATAATATACGATTTCGTACT
Source organism: Arthrobacter sp. NPDC097144 (assembly GCF_044762205.1). Lineage (NCBI taxonomy): Bacteria > Bacillati > Actinomycetota > Actinomycetes > Micrococcales > Micrococcaceae > Arthrobacter > Arthrobacter sp. NPDC097144. The sequence goes on from NZ_JBIWDW010000005.1 coordinate 212,445, forward strand.
TCATTCAGGAGAGACATGGGCAACGACGCCACCACGGACACGCTGAAGCAGGCCGGCAAGGTCATTGCCGTCCACATCAACTACCCCAGCCGGGCAGCAGAACGCGGACGCACCCCGGAACAGCCCTCCTACTTCCTGAAGCCTGGCTCCTCGTTGGCCCTCACCGGCGGCACGGTGGAACGCCCGGCCGGCTGTGAACTGCTCGGCTTCGAAGGCGAAATCGCCCTGATCATCGGCAAGACCGCCCGCCGCGTGAGCATCGAGGACGCCTGGAGCTACGTCGGGGGAGTGACCGCCAGCAACGACCTGGGCGTGTACGACCTGCGCTGGGCAGACAAAGGCTCCAACCTCCGTTCCAAGGGCGGCGACGGTTTCACCCCCGTCGGCCCCGCCATTCTGGACGCCGCCGACGTCGACCCCGCAGCACTGCGCATCCGCACCTGGGTCAACGGCGAACTCACGCAGGATGACACCACAGCAGACCTGCTCTTCCCCTTCGCCCAGCTGGTGGCGGACCTCTCTCAGCTGCTCACGCTGGAACCGGGCGACATGATCCTCACCGGAACCCCCGCCGGCGCCTCCGTAGCTGTCCCCGGCGACGTCCTGGAAATTGAAGTGGACGTCCCCGCCACCGGAGCAACCACCGGACGCCTCACCACCACCGTCACCGAGGGCACGACGGCGCTGGCTCCCTTCGGCGCGCAGCCTCGGATCGACGACAAGCAGCGCGAAGAAGCCTGGGGCTCCGCCGAAAAGGCAGGCCTCAAGCCCAAAGAAGAAAAGAAAACCCTCACCCCCGAGCTCAAGGCCAAGCTGGAATCCGTCGCCACCGCCACCCTTTCCTCCCAGATGCGCGCCCGCGGCCTGAACAACGTCTCCATCGACGGCCTCACGGGCACCCGCACCGGCCGCAAGGTGGTCGGCACCGCCCGCACCCTGCGCTTTGTCCCCAACCGCGAGGACCTCTTCAAGTCCCACGGCGGCGGCTACAACGCGCAGAAACGCGCCATCGACTCCGTGGGTGAGGGCGAAATCCTCGTCATGGAAGCGCGCGGCGAAAAGGGCACCGGAACCCTGGGCGACATCCTCGCCCTGCGCGCCAAGCACAACGGTGCCGCAGCCATCATCACCGACGGCGGCGTCCGCGACTACTCCACCGTGGCCGGCATCGACCTGCCCGTCTACTGCGCCAACCCGCACCCCGCGGTCCTCGGCCGCAAGCACGTCCCCTGGGACACCGACCTCACCATCGCCTGCGGCGGCGCCACCGTGCAGCCCGGCGACATTATTGTGGCCGACGACGACGGCATCCTGGTCATCCCGCCGGCCATCGCCGAGGAACTGGTGGAGGCTTGCATCGTCCAGGAACACCAGGAAGAGTTCATCGCCGAAATGGTCAAGGCCGGCCACGGCGTGGACGGGCTCTACCCGATGAACGCGGCCTGGAAGGAAAAGTACGAGGCCTGGGCGGCGGAACAAGTATGACTAGAGAACCCGTGAGCACCGCCGCCAGCAGCACCGCCACCGGCTCCAAGTCGGAGCAGGCCTATGCTCAGCTGAAGGACCGAATCCTGTCCGGAGAAATGACTCCGGGCTACCGGCTGGTCCTCAGCAGCATCGCGACTGACATGGGCTTCAGTGTGGTCCCGGTCCGCGAGGCCATCCGGCGCCTGGAAGCTGAAGGGCTCGTGCACTTTGAGCGGAACGTCGGAGCCACCGTGGCCGGTATCGATCCGGACCTGTATCTGCACACCATGCAGACCCTCAGCATCATCGAGGGTGCCGCCACCGCGCTGGCCGCCCCGAGCATCAGCGCCGGGGACCTGGCGAAGGCCCGGGACCTGAACCGAAAGATGCGTGCCGTCCTCGACGCCTTCGACCCGGTCCGCTTCACCCAGCTGAACACCGAGTTCCACGCCCTGTTGTACGGTCCCTGCCCCAACCCGCACATCCTGGACCTGGTCCACCGCGGCTGGAACCGGCTGAACCGGATGCGAACCTCCACCTTCCGGTACGTGCCGGACCGGTCGCACGCCTCGGTGGAAGAACACGATCACCTCCTGGACCTGATCGAGGCCGGAGCCCCGGCGTCCGACGTCGAGCACGCCGCCCGCGCGCACCGCACCAATACGCTCAACGCCTTCCTGGCGCAGGCCCACCAGCCGCCGTCGCCCATCTGACTTGCCCCATCTGACAGCCCCGTCTGACTTGTAACGACTGAGAACACAGAACGCAGAAAGAGGACCACCCCATGGCCGAACACTTTGTTCCCGAGAACCTTCCCACCCACATCCAGCACTTCATCAACGGCAAGTTTGTGGACTCCGTCAACGGCGCCACCTTCGACGTGCTGGACCCGGTAACGAACCAGAACTACGCCACCGCCGCCGCAGGCCAGAAGGAAGACATCGACGCCGCCGTCGCTGCCGCCCGCGAAGCCTTCGTCAACGGCCCGTGGCCCAAGATGAAGCCGCGTGAGCGCGCCCGCATCCTCAACAAGATCGCCGACGCCGTCGAGGCCCAGGAAGCCCGCCTGGCCGAAATGGAAACCTTCGACACCGGTCTGCCCATCACCCAGGCCAAGGGCCAGGCCCTGCGCGCCGCAGAGAACTTCCGTTTCTTCGCGGACCTGATCGTCGCCCAGTTCGATGACGCCATGAAGGTCCCCGGCGCCCAGATCAACTACGTGAACCGCAAGCCCATCGGCGTCGCCGGGCTCATCACCCCGTGGAACACCCCGTTCATGCTCGAGTCCTGGAAGCTCGCCCCGGCCTTGGCCACCGGCAACACCGTGGTGCTCAAGCCGGCCGAATTCACCCCGCTCTCCGCCTCCCTCTGGGCCGACATCTTCACCGAAGCCGGCGTTCCGGCCGGTGTCTTCAACCTGGTCAACGGCCTGGGCGAGGAAGCCGGCGATGCGCTGGTGAAGCACCCGGACGTGCCGCTGATCTCCTTCACCGGTGAGACCACCACCGGCAAGACGATTTTCCGCAACGCCGCAGAGAACCTCAAGGGCATGTCCATGGAGCTCGGCGGCAAGAGCCCCTGCGTGATCTTCGCCGACGCAGACCTGGACGCCGCCCTCGATTCCGCCCTGTTCGGTGTCTTCTCGCTCAACGGCGAACGTTGCACCGCCGGCTCCCGCATCCTGGTGGAACGCCCGGTGTACGACCAGTTCTGCGAGCGCTTCGCCGCCCGCGCCAAGACCATCGTCGTCGGCGACCCGCATGACCCGAAGACCCAGGTGGGCGCACTGGTGCACCCCGAGCATTACAAGAAGGTTGCCTCCTACGTGGAGATCGGCAAGACCGAAGGCCGGCTGCTCGCCGGCGGCGGACGCCCTGAAGGCCTGGAGGAGGGCAACTACATTGCCCCCACCGTCTTCGCCGATGTCGCCCCCGACGCGCGGATCTTCCAGGAGGAAATCTTCGGCCCCGTCGTCGCCATCACCCCCTTCGATACCGAAGCCGAAGCCCTGGAGCTGGCCAACAACACCAAGTACGGCCTGGCCGCCTACATCTGGACGCAGGACCTCACCCGCGCGCACAACTTCGCGCAGAACACCGAGGCCGGCATGGTCTGGCTGAACAGCCACAACGTCCGCGACCTGCGCACCCCGTTCGGCGGCGTGAAGTCCTCCGGCCTGGGCCATGAGGGCGGCTACCGCTCCATCGACTTCTACACCGACCAGCAGGCCGTGCACATCACCCTGGGCAAGGTCCACACCCCCAAGTTCGGGACCGACGACGCCGCCACGGTCGCCGGCTAAACAAGGTTGACGGCTAAGCGCCCCAGACACTTCCACTTCGTTTGCAAAGGAGCAACACCATGAGCATTTCCCTCCACAACCCGAATCCCATTCCGACGCCGAGCATCCAGCCGCCGGACATCATCCGCTGCGCCTACATGGAGCTCATCGTCACCGACCTGGCGAAGTCCCGCCAGTTCTACGTGGATGTCCTCGGCCTGCACGTCACCGAAGAAGATGACGAGGCCATCTACCTGCGCTCCCTGGAGGAGTTCATCCACCACAACCTGGTGCTGCGCAAGGGACCGGTCGCCGCCGTCGCGTCCTTCGCCTACCGCGTGCGCACTCCCGAAGACGTGGACGTGGCCGAGGCTTACTACAAGGAAATGGGCTGCCGCACCGAACGCCGGGCCGAGGGCTTCACCAAGGGCGTGGGCGACTCGGTCCGCGTGGAGGACCCGCTGGGCTTCCCGTACGAGTTCTTCTACACCGTGGACCATGTGGAGCGCCTCACCCAGCGCTACGACCTCTACTCCGCCGGCGAGCTGGTGCGCCTGGACCACTTCAACCAGGTCACCCCCGACGTTCCCCGCGGCCGCGCCTACCTGGAGGACCTGGGCTTCCGCGTCTCCGAGGACATCAAGGATTCCGACGGCGTCACCTACGCCGCCTGGATGCACCGTAAGGACACCGTCCATGACACGGCGCTGACCGGCGGCGACGGCCCTCGCATGCACCACGTTGCCTTCGCCACGCACGAGAAGCACAACATCATCCAGATCTGCGACAAGATGGGCGCCCTGCGCATCTCCGACCGGATTGAGCGCGGCCCCGGTCGGCACGGCGTCTCCAACGCGTTCTACCTCTACATCCTGGATCCGGACGACCACCGCATCGAGATCTACACGCAGGATTACTACACCGGAGACCCGGACAACCCCACCATCACCTGGGACGTCCACGACAACCAGCGCCGCGACTGGTGGGGCAACCCCGTGGTCCCGTCCTGGTACACCGAGGCCTCCCTGGTCCTGGACCTGGACGGCAACCCGCAGCCGCTGGTGGCCCGCACCGATTCCTCCGAAATGGAAGTGACCGTCGGCGCGGACGGCTTCTCCTACACCCGCGGCGACGAGACCGATTACAAGGTTGGCTCCCAGCTCTAAGCAGGTTCGATCCGAACAGAAAGCAGTGCGGTGCTAGATAAATCAACTCTCCAGGCGGTGGCCGACGAGCTGCTCGAGGCCAAGCGGACCCGAACCCCGGTGCCGCTGCTGACCGCCCGCTATCCCGATATGACCATTGAGGATTCCTACGCGGTGCAGAACCTCTGGGCGGACCGGCTGCTTGCCTCCGGCCGCCGGCTGGCCGGGCACAAGATCGGCCTGACCTCCAAGGCCATGCAGGCCGCCACCGGCATTACGGAACCGGACTACGGCATCATCCTCGATGACATGGTGCTGGAAAACGGTGTCACCCTGGACTGGGATTCCTACACGCATCCCCGGATCGAGGTGGAGCTGGCCTTTGTGCTGGGCAAGCCGCTGGCCGGCCCGCACTGCACCATCTTTGACGTCCTGGACGCCACGGACTACGTGGTCCCGGCGCTGGAGATCCTGGACTCCCGGATCGAGATGGAGGGCCGGAGCATCGTGGACACCATCGCCGACAACGCGGCGATGGGCGCTATGGTGGTGGGCGGCAACCCGGTGAAGGCGGCCGACGTCGACCTCCGCTGGGTCTCGGCCCTGCTCTACCGCAACCAGGGCATCGAGGAAACCGGCGTTGCCGCCGGGGTGCTGAACCATCCCGCCGCCGGTGTGTACTGGCTGGCCAACAAGCTGGCCGCGCACCACACGTCCCTGCAGGCCGGGGAAATCATCCTCGCCGGATCGTTCACCCGGCCCATGTGGGTCTACAAAGGCGACACCGTGTACGCAGACTACGGACCGTTGGGAACCATCACATGCCGCTTCGAGTAACCCCCGACGAAACCTTCGCCGCGCGGATCGCCGCCCGCGGCCGGCAGACCGGCATGTGGGTCTGCTCCGGCAGCCCGCTGGTCGCCGAGATCTGCGCCGGCTCCGGACTGGACTGGCTGCTGATCGATGCCGAACACAGTCCCAACGGGCTGGAATCCCTGCTCGCCCAGCTGCAAGCGGTGCACGGTTACCCGGTGGCCCCGGTGGTGCGTCCGCCGTCGGGCGATCCGGTGCTGCTTAAGCAGTACCTGGACCTGGGTGCGCAAAACCTGCTGATTCCCATGGTGGACACCCCGGAGCAGGCCGCGGATCTGGTCCGCGCCGTCCGGTATCCGCCGCAGGGCATCCGCGGGGTAGGCAGTGCCCTGGCCCGCGCGTCGCGCTGGAACCGGATTGACGGCTACCTGCAGAATGCCGCTGACACCCTCACGCTGCTGGTGCAGATCGAAACCGTTACGGCCGTGGACAACGTGGCCGCCATTGCCGCCGTCGACGGCGTGGACGGACTGTTCATCGGACCGTCCGACCTCGCCGCTTCCATGGGCCTGTTGGGCCAGCAGGACCACCCCGACGTGGTGGCCGCCGTCGAGCACTGCATCCGCGAGATCAAGGCCGCCGGCAAACCGGTGGGCGTGAACGCGTTCGCCGAAGCCACCGCCCGGCGGTACATCGCAGCAGGTGTCGACTTTCTCCTGGTGGGTGCCGACGTCGCGCTCCTGGCCCGGGGGAGCGAGGCCCTGGCCGCCACCTATATTTCCGCCGCGGACGACGACGCCCGCGCGAGTTACTGACAAGGATTCCCATGGCTGCACATTCCGGCACCGCCGCCGGTCCCCGTTCCACCCCACGCTCCACGGCCAAGGACACCCGTAAGGTGGCCGTGGCCACCCTGATCGGCACCACCGTTGAGTGGTACGACTTCTTTATCTACGCCACCGCCGCCGGCCTGGTGTTCTCCGAACTGTTCTTCAAGCCCGCGGGGGCGGAGTTCGCCACCCTGGTGACGTTCGCCTCGGTGGGCCTGAGCTTCCTGTTCCGCCCGCTCGGTGCGTTCCTGGCCGGGCACTACGGCGACAAGATCGGCCGCAAGGCCCTGCTGGTGCTGACCCTGCTGCTGATGGGCGGGGCCACCACGCTGATCGGCGTGCTGCCCACCCACGCCACCGCCGGCATCTGGGCGCCCATCCTGCTGGTGCTGCTGCGCATCATCCAGGGCATCTCCGCCGGCGGCGAATGGGGCGGCGCGGTGCTCATGTCCGTGGAACACGCCCCGCGCAACCGCCGCGGACTGTTCGGCTCCTTCCCGCAGCTGGGCGTGCCGCTGGGCATGCTGCTGGCCTCCGGGGTCACGGCGCTGATGACCGGCGTGATCTCCCCGGGCGACGAATTTGTCGAGTGGGGCTGGCGCCTGCCGTTCCTGCTGAGCATCGTGCTGATTGTGGTCGGTTTCCTGGTCCGGAGGTCCGTCAGCGAAAGCCCGGTCTTCGAGGAAATCGCCGAGAAGAAAAAGCAGACCCAGATGCCGATCGTGGAACTGATGAAGAACCACTGGAAGCTGGTGGTCCTGGCCGCCCTGGTCTTCGCAGGCAACAGCGCCGCGGGGTACATGACCACCGGCGGGTTCATCCTGAACTACTCCACCAACCCGGACGGACCGGTGGCCCTGGACCGCACCGACGTGCTGCTGGCCGTCTCCGGCTCCGCCGCCCTCTGGTTCACGTTCACCCTGATCAGCGGTTTCATGGCGGACCGGATCGGCCGGAAGAAGACCTACCTGATTGGCTTTGCCTGCCTGGCACTGACGGTCTTCCCGCTGTTCTGGCTGATCAACACCGGCGACATAGGGATCCTGTTCCTGGGCATGGCACTGTTCACGGTGGGCCTGGGCCTGACCTACGGCCCGCAGGCCGCCTGGTACAGCGAGATTTTCCCGGCCTCCATCCGCTTCTCCGGCGTTTCGGTCTCCTACGCGCTGGGTGCGATCATCGGCGGAGCTTTCGCCCCCACCATCGCGTCCGCGCTGGTCAAGGCCACCGGCACGACGACGTCGGTCTCCGCCTACCTGCTGGTCATGATTGTGCTGGCAGCGGCAGCCACCATGATGCTGCGCGACCGTCCCGGCATCGACCTGTCCATTCGGAACCAGGCGGAGCAGGAAGTCGGGGCCACCATCTTCGACAAGCGCCGCGGAATTTCCACGGATGACGCTGCCACGGTTGACGCCGCCCGGAATGGCGCAGCGGTTGTTGCCGGTTCCGGCGCCGACGCCAAGACGGACGCCCGCACGCGCCGTTAGACGCGGCTGGCCCTGAAGGCCCGGCAGGCGGGGGTTCAAAACCCTCGTCCTGCCGGGCCTTTCGCGTTGCACCTGGGCCTGGGATCGGATTCGGCTACCGGCAGCGGCAGAGCGGGCCGTTGACCGCAGCCCTGTGCTGCCGGACAGTTGACCCATGCCTTCCAACGCCGCACCACTGTGGGACGCGCTGGCCGGGACTGTCAGCTCGGGCAGGTATCCGGGCCTGGTCGCGGGCGTGCGGATCAACGGCGAGACCGAAGTCTTCGCCGCCGGTTCCCTGACCATCGGGTCCACGGCTCCCATGGCTGAGGATACTCCGTTCCGCATCGCGTCCCTGAGCAAGCCGATGGGCGGCGCGCTGGCCCTGAGCCTGGTGGCGGACGGGAAGCTGGGACTGGACGACGACGTCGCCCGCTGGCTTCCGGCGCTGGCAGCGCCGCGCGTACTGGCCACCCCGGACGCACCGCTGTCGCTGACCGTTCCGGCACGCGGCCCGATCACCGTCCGCCACCTGCTCACTTTTACCGCGGGACTTGGCATCGACTTCGGGACAACTCCGTATGCGGCGGCGACGCGGGAGCTTTTATGGGGCCCGAATCCGCCGGAGGTGCCGCCGGAGGAGTATCTCTCACGGCTCTCCGGGCTGCCCCTGGCGCACCAGCCCGGGGAGCGGTGGATGTACCACGCGTGCGCCGACGTCCTCTCCGTCCTGCTCCCGGCCGTCGCGCTGGCCCCGCTCGGCCAGCTGTTCGAGGAACGGATCAGCGGGCCGCTGGGGCTGGCCGGCACCGGTTTCCCCACCGGCCGCGAGGAATTTCCGGTCCAGTATGAAGCCACCGCTGCAGGACTGCGCGAGGCCGTGTCCTACCGGGATGCCCTGTCCGAGCCTCCGGTCTTCGAATCCCTGGCCGGCGGACTGGTGTCCACCGTCCCGGACTACCTCACCTTCCTGTCGGCACTGGCCGACGACGAACTGCTTCCGGCCGCGCTCCGCGAGATGATGACCAGCGACCAGCTCACCGGACCGCAGCGCGCCGGGATGATGGAGATGGCCGGCCCCGACGAATCCTGGGGCTTCATGACGGCGGTGCAGGTGGGCGTCGGCGAGCCGTGGTCCGAACCCGGCATGTGGGGCTGGTCCGGAGGCTCCGGGGTCTGTGCGGCGGTGTATCCGAACGGTGACATGGGGGTGGTGTTCACTCAGCGCTTCCTCAGCGGACCGCGGGACAACTTTGATTTCTTCTGGGAACCCTTCGGCGCAGTCCGGGATGGCGCCCGGCCGTAATCTCCGGGTGCCGCATCATCTGCTGCCGGCCCTCGGCTGAGAGGTAGGGTCCGCCGTCGTGATTGGGCGTTGAACCTGTTGCCGGTCCCGGCGATTTGCTAGCGTCTTGCCGCAGGGATTCGGCACCGCAGGCGGCGGGACAGAGATGAAGGCAGAGCCATGGTCACTGCAAAAAACCTTGATGTAGAAGCGTTGTGGGCCCTGGCCCACAGCGAACGGGCAGCACTGGCGGAGGACCTGGCCGGCCTCACGGAGGCCCAATGGCAGCACCGCAGTTTGTGCGGAGACTGGACGGTTGAGCAGGTCCTTGCCCACCTGACGGCTGCCGCCAGCCTCAACCAGCGGCAGTGGCTGCGGAGCATGGCGGCGGCACGGTTCCGCCCGGAGGTGCACAACCAGCGCCGGCTCGCGCAGCATCTGGGAGCCGTCCCCGAAGAAACCCTCGAACGGTTCCGGGTGGTCATCAACAGCACCACCGCGCCGTCGGCACACACGGCGGCCTATCTGGGAGAAGTGGTGGTCCATGCCCAGGACATCCGCCGGCCACTGGGCCTGCCCCGCCCCCCGAGCTTTGAAGCCCTGGCGGCGGTGGCCGGATTCTTTGTCACCCGGGACTTCACCGTTCCCAGCCGCACCTACTCCACGGGGCTCCAGCTGAGGGCCACTGACGGTTTCTTCACCGCCGGCTACGGGCTGCTGGTCACCGGACCGCTGCTGGCCCTGGTCATGAGCATTGCCGGCCGTGCCGCGTATCTGGAGGACCTCGACGGGCCCGGAGCCCCAACCCTGCGGGCCCGCCTTCAGCGTGCCGGCGTGCAGTGAGAGCCCTTACTTGGCCGTCAGGAGCAGGCCGGAGCGCGGAATCGAGGGCAGCTGGGACAACGAAATGCTCAGGTCCTGCGCCGGAACACGGTAACCGCCCGAGGCCAGCATCCGCACCGCTGTCTTCACCAGTTCCAGTGTGAGGGCCTCGCCGGGGCACCGGTGTGCGGTGGTGACCTGGCCGGCTCCCTGCGGCACCAGCCGGTAGGGATTGTCATCCCAGGAACGGAACCGTTCGGGACGGAAAGCCTCGGGATCCGGCCAGAGCCGGGCATCATGGTTGGTGCCGTAGATGTCCAGCATCACCCAGGCACCCGGCCGGAAGTCATGGCCGTTCCAGCTGAACTCCTTCAGTGCAGTGCCGGCGATGGCCGGGAAGAAGGGATAGTAGCGCCGCACTTCCTGAGCGAAGGGCTCCAGGTCCTCCAGATCCTCCGGGGTGCCGGCCGCGAACTGCTGCTGCCACTGGGGATGTTCCACCAGGGCCGTGCCGGCGAAGGTGATGAAGCGTGCCACCGCCACGATTGGACGCAGCACGTTGAGCAGTTCAACCGCCGCAATGTCCGCCGGCAGCAGGTTCCCTTCCCGGTCCCGGTGGCCCGCAACCAGCCCAACGGCCGACGTCGGGCTCACCTGCATGCTGCCGGACCGAATCGCTCCGATCATCTCCTGGGCCCACTTTTCGGTGCGGCGGCGGCGCAGCTGGGCCCACCAGTTCTGCGGCCCGAAGGAACCGGCCTGGTCCACCATCAGGCCGAATTCGGCTGCACGCTGGTCCACCTGGGCATCGGAGACCGGAATGCCGGCCCATTCACACGCCGCGGCGGTGAGCATCCAGCGTGCTTCCTCGTGCAGGACCACGGCGGAGGACGTCCAGCCGGCGCTGCGCCGGCGCCAGACGGCTTCGAAGATCGACCCCAGCCGGGCCACGGACTCGGGCGCCATCATGTCCATGAACATTCCCTTGCGGTGGTGGTGCTCGGCGCCGTTGAGGGTCTGCACGCTGCCCTTGTCCTGGAGCAGGTGCACCACGGTGGGCGGCAGGGCGCCCTTGCGGCTGAACCGGTCGCCGTCGTAAAAGATCCGGGCCGCCTCCTCGCCGCGCATACAGTAGACCGGGCGTCCGGCGATGCGGGTGCGGAACAGATCCGTTCCCAGGCGGTCGCAGCGTGAGGAGATGAACGTGTATCCCTCGCGCAGGAAGGCCAGGGAGCTGTCCAGCGCGGGCAGTTGAGAAAACATGGAAGTCACTCCGGAGGATGGGTAGTCAGGATGCTTACTATCTCCAGCCTACTCAAACAGGGTGCTGCTTCACACAGCGGGTGCCGGCAACGGATCCGTTGCCCAGTAGCCCAGGGCCGCCACGGGAAGGATGACACCCAGGCTGGTGAACAGCTCCAGCGCGGCCGGACCGTGTCCGCTGACCTCGCCCGTAAACATCATGGTGACGGTGATGGAAGAGAGCATGAACACCAGCACCAGCACTGCCGCCAGGGCGGTGCCCGCTGCCCGCAGGCCGGTCCGCCGCCGTCGTACCGAAACCCACAGTGCCGGCAGGATCAGGGCAATCCACACCCAGTGGTGGAACCAGGAAATGGGCGAGATGGCCAGCATGACCACCGCGTTGGCGCTGACGGCCGCGACGATGTCCCCGCGCCGGTCCGCCCGGCGGATGGCCAGGTACCCCAGGACGACGACGGCGGCCGAGGCCAGGAGCCACAGTGGACGCTGCAGGGACTCGGGAGTGCCCAGATGCGCGATCAGCGAGTTCAGTGACACGTTGTACATGTCCGTGGTGTCGCCCACCCGGCTGGAATCGGAGAGCGCATCGAACCAGAATGTGCGGGACTGGGCGGGGGAGGCGAGCCAGCCCAGGGCCACTGTGGCCGCGAACGTTGCTCCCATGGCGAGGATGGCGCGCCAGTCTCGGCGGGCCAGGAAGATCAGGCCGAAGGCCAGCGGAGTGAGTTTGATGCCGGCTGCCAGGCCGATCAGCATGCCGCGGGGCACGCGTCCGGCGGGGCGGAGCAGATCTGCCACGATCAGCAGCATGAGCATCGGATTGATCTGGCCGAAACCCAGCCCTTCGCGCCACGGGCCCAGCAGGCCAATGAGCAGGGTGGCTAGGACAACCACTCCGGCGGGACCGCCGAGTGCGGTCTTCAGGCGCGCGGGAAGGGCCGCCTGGTGCCGGAGGTAGCGGGACACCAGGAACGCCGTGGCCACCAGGCAGGCGCAGGAGGTTGCAGTCAGCAGTACCAGTCCGGCGGCTTCGGGGAGGAAGGCAAACGGCGTCAGGAGAAGCGCGGCGAACGGCGGATACGTGAACGGCAGGCCGCGGGTGTCCGTCTCCACCAGGCTCGGGTCATACAGCTGATGCTCACTTTTTCCCAGGAACGCCAGCGCGCCCTCGCGGTACACGGTGAAATCCAGGCCGTGGATCTGCGCTCCGAGAACCACCAGCACCAGCGCCGCGGGAATGCCGAGAAGAAACCAGGAAAGCGTGCTGCGGGTCCGCGTGCCGTCAGCCGACGTCGATAATGCCATGCCTGCCAGTCTAGTTGGGCCTCTGCGAGGCCACCGACCCGGCCCGGGCTGCGGCCCTGCCCGCCGCGGTCCCGTCCTGCTGCTGTCCCAGGTTTCGCAGGGAGGGGCGGCTCAGGAAGAAGGCAGCGATGGCCGCCGTCGCCAGGCCGCAGCAGGCGATCGTTGGAGCCGGCCCCATGGCGTCGCTGATCCAGCCGAGCAGATTGTTGGCCAGAAGCAGAGGGATCATCTGAGCCAGCACAGCTGCCGACTGGATCCGTCCCACGTGGGTCTCCGGAACGAGGGTGAGCATCAGCGGAGCGACCTTGCCGCTGAACACACCGGTTCCCAAACCGGCGACGGCGGCCAGCGCACCGCACAGCAACGGGTTTGGCACCCATGCGAGGCCCGTCATTGCCGCACCGCAGAGTGCCAGCCCCGCCACCGGCGTCACCCGGGCGAGTGCCCGGTGTCCCCTGGCGACGATGAGCAGCACCACCACCGCCATGCCCGCGGCATAACATCCAGCGACTGTTCCTGCTGCAGCAGCGTCCCAGCCTCTGCTGCGTCCCAGAAGCGGCACGAGCAGCGTTGTCAGCGGCAGCACCAAGCCGGACACAGCAGCCAGCAGGCCCAGGACCGCACGGATTTGCGTCAGTCGCCAGGCGACGCGGAGCCCGTCCGCCGCCTCGCGCAGCATGGAGCTGCGTGCTGCGGGCCGGGTTTCAGACGGGGCGTCAGGAGCCGGCGACGGCGACAGGGCCGGCCTCCGGGCGGCGGGGACCGCGCGCCGCAGGCACAGAAGAACCGTGAACATCAGCAGGTAGCCGGCTGCGGCCGCGGCAGCGCTTCCGCCCAGCGTCAGCCATGCTACGACGAAGCCCCCGGCCGCCGGTCCCGCAGCCGCGGTCAGCTGGATCAGCGCCTGGCGTGCCGCCGTCGCCCGCAGCAACGCGGGGCCGGGGGTCAGCAGCCGGGGAAAGGTTCCCGAGGCCGGACGGTAGAAAGCATCCGCCGTGCCCACAATGGCCGCGGCGGACAGCAAAAGCCACAGCGGCGTGCCCAGAATGAAAGCGAGCACCGCTGCCAGTGCGGACACCAGGAACATGATGCCGTCCGTAACAACCATGAGCTTCCACGGTCCCGCCCGGTCTGCGGCAACCCCGCCGTGCAGAGCCAGCAGGACACGCGGCAGGGTGATTGCCGTCAGGACCAGCCCGGCGGCGGTTCCGCCAAGGTCTGACGCCGACCAGCTCAGTCCAAAGGAAAGGACCTGGGTTCCCAGCAGGGTCCAGACGGTGCCGAAGAGCCACCAGGAGTAGGACGCGGGCAGGCGTTCTGCAACGGCAGCCGGAGGGGTGAAACCGGGTCTGGGCACGGGAGCTCCTGACTGATCTGTATTTTCGGATCACTGAGTGATCCATCAGCGTAGGCCGCCGCACCCCGTCTGTCACCCCTTAATATTCCTCAGCAGGCTTACTGTTGTATCCGGCGTGCTCGCCTGCATCCGTTCAGGCTCTCAGGCAGCCGTGAAGCAGGCAGGCCGGCAAGCCCCCAGGGCAGCAAAGAATTCCGCTTATGCGGGGAAGGGAACAGCATGAGCGAGGAACGCCGCAGGGAAATTGGGGAATCGGAAGCTCCCGTCGAGGACGAGCTGCAGGAGTCCTTTGAAAACACCATTACCGAAGGCGCGGAGCGGCTGCACCGAACGTTCCGCACCGTTCTTGTGACGGGAGTATTCGGAGGACTTGAGGTGGGGCTGGGCGTCATGGCGTATCTGGCCGTGATACATCAGACCGGGGATCATCTGCTGGCAGGCATAGCCTTCAGTGTTGGCCTGATTGCTCTGTTCCTGGCGCACAGCGAGCTCTTTACCGAGAACTTCCTGATGCCGGTTGCGGCAGTGGTGGCCAAGGAAGCCAGTGTGGGCCAGCTGCTCAAGCTCTGGGGCGGAACCCTGCTGGCCAACCTTGCCGGCGGCTGGATCATCATGTGGATTGTCATGCAGGCCTTTCCACAGTGGGAGGCCACCGTTGCCGAATCCGCCGCGCATTTCACGGATGCGCCGTTTTCCCTGCAGACCGTTGCGCTCGCCGTTTTGGGCGGCAGCACCATTACCCTGATGAGCCGCATGCAGCAAGGCACGTCCTCTGACCCGGCAAAGATCGTCGCCACAGTGATCGGCGGATTCCTTCTGGCCGGGCTCCAGATGTTCCACTCCATCCTGGACTCGCTGCTCATCTTCGGAGCCATCCAATCCGGTGCCAACATCACCTACCCCGACTGGCTCGCCTGGTTCGGCTACACGCTGCTTTTCAACATGGTGGGCGGACTGGTGCTGGTCACGGCCCTGCGTCTGGTGCGGACCAAGGAACTGCTCAAGCAGCGCCGGGCGGAAGCCCCGGCCGATCCCAACGCCTCCCGCGGCGAGGGCTAGGACCGCGGCGAGGGCTAGGACAGAGGGGCGGGCTGGGGAGAGGGTGGCAGCTCGAGCTGCCGCGCGAGGGCCGCACCGATAATGCGCGCAGCTTCCGGAAAAGCCCCGGGATTCGGCCCGGAGTAGTTCAGGCGAAGATATGGCCCTGTGGGTTCGGCCGGAAACCATTCATCTCCCGCCGCCACCACCACGCCGCCGCGCTCGCAGTCCAGCACCAGACGGGACAGATCAGTCGCGTCCGGCAGCCGCACCCACAGATTCAGTCCGCCCCCGGGCAGCACTGCCACATGGGCTCCGGGCACATGATCGCGAAGGGCTGTGTACAGCAGGTCGCGGCGCCCGGCCAGCTGCCGGCTCAGCCCGCGCCGGTGCGCAGCCCACGCCGGCTGGGTGACGACGTCGAGCGCCACCGCCTGCAGCATGCCGCTGACGTACATCGACTGTGCCTGCGTGTCCGCCAGAATGCGGTCACGGGCCGGTCCGCGGGCCACGATGCCGGCCACCCGGACAGCGGGCGAGACGCTTTTGGTCAGTGAGCGCAGGTACACCACATGACCGCTGTCATCGCGGGCTGCCAGCGGATGGGCTTCGGCCGTGATGCCAAAATCATGGGCCCAGTCATCTTCGATCAGGAACGCTCCGTACCTTCGGACGACGTCGAGCACGTCACCCGCAGTGCCCGCGGACCACTGGATCCCCGTTGGGTTGGCGAACGTGGGCTGGGCATAGAAGGCGCGCGCCCCGGTCTGCTCAAAAGCCCGGACCAGATCTTCCGGGTTGGGCCCGTTGATGCCGCTGGGAATGGGAACAACTTCCACGCCGGCCTGCGCCGCCGCGAGGATTGCGCCCCAGTACGTCGGCGATTCCATCAACAGCGGACGGCCGGCGCCCACCAGCGCGCGGAACACGGAACTGAGCCCGCTCTGGCTGCCGGGGAGCACGACGACGTCGTTCGGCGCCGGCGGCGCGACGCCGGCCGGAGTACCCGATTCCAGCTCACCGGCGAACCAGGCCTGCAGTTCCGGCAGGCCGGCTGCCGGTGAACGGCTCACCGCAGCACTGCTGCGGGCGGCGCGCGTGAACGCGGTGCGGACCAGGCGTTCGGGCAGCAGCTCGCGGTCCGGATAGCCGGAGTGCAGGGAAATGACGTCATTGGAGGCGGTGCGCAGGGCTGCGGAAAGCTGCGGAACGCGGGCCTGGGGTGCGCCGAGGGCGGCCGTCTGCCAGCCGTAATCGTTGGGGCGTGCTAGCCGGACGGCGCGGACAAACGTTCCCACTCCGGGGCGGCTTTCCACTGTTCCCTGGGCGGCCAGTGTCCGCAGTGCCTGCTGTACAGTGACCGGGCTGGCACCGTACTGGGATACCAGCGACCTGGTGGAAGGAAGCATGGCTCCCGGTGCTGCCGTGGAGATCCAGGCCCGCAGACCTGCAACAATCCGTGCACTACTGCTATCGTGAGACATGTCACAGCATAGTAGCGCTACTCTTCAGAAATCACCACTGCTATCCACCAGGGCCGGCCTCGGCTGGGGCCTGCTGGGGGTGCTTGCCTTCTCCTTTACCCTGCCGCTGACCCGCATCGCGGTGGGGGACGGCGGGGACGGCGGAATGTCTCCGCTGTTTATCGGTGCCGCGCGGGCAGTCATCGCCGCAGTCCTCGCGGCGCTCGCGCTGTCCCTGACCCGCCAGAAGCTGCCGCACGGCCGGCAATGGCTGCGCCTTGGCGTGGTGGCCGGGGGAGTGGTGCTCGGCTTTCCCCTGCTGACCTCCTTTGCGCTCACCTCCTCTCCGGCCAGCCACGGCGCCGTCGTCGTCGGCCTGCTGCCGGCTGCCACAGCAGTGGCAGCCGTGCTGCGCGGACGGGAGCGGCCGCCCGTCTCGTTCTGGCTGACGGCAGCGGCAGGAGCCGGAGCTGTTGTCACGTTTGCGGCCGTGAGCGGCGGAGGACTCGGCGGACTGCACCTCGCTGACCTGCTGCTCTTCGGAGCCGTACTGGCCGGAGCGGCCGGATATGCCGAGGGCGGGCTGCTCGCCCGCGAACTGGGTGCTTGGCAGACGGTGTCCTGGGCGCTGGTGCTTGTTTCGCCGCTGATGATCGGGTTGACCACCGCCGCGGCACTCCGGCAGCCGCCGTCGGGCACCACCGGCGAGTGGGCGGCGCTGGCCTACCTCGGCATGGTCAGCATGTTCCTGGGTTTCTTCGCCTGGTACCGCGGCCTCGCCATCGGCCCCATGGCACAGGTAAGCCAGGTGCAGCTGGTCCAGCCGGTTCTGTCCCTCTGCTGGGCGGCCCTGCTCCTGAACGAGCGGCTGGGGTGGGCGACGCTCCTGGGCGGTGCCGCGGTTATCGCCTGTGCCGGGGTGTCGGTTCGCATGCGGCGACGGCGGGCCGCCGGCTGATACCGGCGTGTAAAGACGGCATGTCGGTCCCCGCTGATGCCGCAGGCACTGGCAGGATCGGGCACATGCGACATATTGGGATTCTGCTGTTTGACGGGGTTGAAGAACTGGATGCCGTAGGGCCGTGGGAGGTTCTGGCGTTCTGGACGCAGACATTTCCGGAGGACAACTATGACGTGTGCCTGCTATCCGCAGACGGGAAACCCGTCACGGCGGCCAAGGGAATGCTCCTGACGCCGCACACCTCCCGGTCGGAAGCACCGGACTTTGACGTCTTCCTTCACCCCGGCGGACGGGGTGCGCGGGCGCTGATGGTGGATGAGCAGCATCTGGAGTGGATGCGGTCCCTCCGGGCACAGGTTCCACTGATGACCAGCGTGTGCACGGGAAGCCTTGTCTATGCCGCCGCCGGGCTGCTGGCAGACCGCCCGGCCACCAGCTACTGGGATTCCCTGGCTCTGCTGGCCGAATTGGACCCCACTATTGAGGTCCGCTCCCAAGAGCGCTGGGTGGACGACGGCGATGTGGTCACCAGTGCGGGCGTGAGCGCCGGCATCGACATGGCCCTGCACCTGGTCCGCCGGCTGGCGGGGGAAGGCCGTGCCCGCCAGGTGCGCCGGGGTATCCAATACGACCCGCAGCCTCCGGTGTAGGAACCGGGTCAATTATTCGCTGGGCCCGCCAACGTCGGAGGGGTCAGCTAGGGTCGGCGGTAACCGGGCACAGGGATGTGTTCCCCGGGCCGATGGCAGGGGAAGGAACGGGGCGCGATGACAATGGAAGAGACCGTGGAACACCTGGACGTACTGATCATTGGCGCCGGACTCAGCGGCATCGGCGCGGCCTGCCGGCTGCGGCAGGAGCACCCCGGCCGAACCATCGCGCTGCTGGAATCCCGCAGCCGTCCGGGAGGAACCTGGGACCTCTTCCGCTATCCCGGAGTCCGCTCCGATTCGGACCTCTACACCTTCGGCTATGACTTCCGGCCCTGGCGCGAAGAGAAAGCAATCGCGGACGGTCCGAGCATCCTGCAGTACCTGAAAGACACCGCTGCGGAGTACGGCGTTGATGCCCTCATCCGCTACCACCACCGGGTCCTTGCCGCGGACTGGTCCAGCCGGGACTCGCGCTGGCACGTCACGGTGGAACGTACCGGGCCGCCGCAGGAGGATGCCGAGGAAAACGGCGCCGCCGAGGAACCCGCCGGATCCGGAGAAACCGTGCATCTTACGGCCGGCTGGATC
Organism: Arthrobacter sp. NPDC097144; assembly: GCF_044762205.1. Taxonomy (NCBI): domain Bacteria; kingdom Bacillati; phylum Actinomycetota; class Actinomycetes; order Micrococcales; family Micrococcaceae; genus Arthrobacter; species Arthrobacter sp. NPDC097144. The sequence continues at coordinate 231,185 of NZ_JBIWDW010000005.1, forward strand.
TTTAATGCCGCGGGGTATTACCACTATGGCCAGGGGTATGTTCCGGAGATTCCGGGGCGGGAGCTTTTTGCGGGTCCGGTGGTGCATCCGCAGCACTGGCCCCGGGACCTGGACGTGGCTGGCAAACGGATAGCGGTGATCGGCAGCGGTGCCACCGCCGTAACCCTGGTTCCCGCGCTCGCCGACCTCGGGGCCGAGGTGACCATGATCCAGCGCACCCCAACATATATCCTGCCGATCCCGGCGAAGGATCCGATCGCGCGGCGGCTGCGCGGCGTCGTCGGACCCGAACGTACCGGACGCATCATGGCCGAAATCAGCGCCCGCCGGCAACGCGCCATCTGGGTCGTCTGCCAGCGCTGGCCGCGTGCCGCGCGCAAGGTCATCCGGCGCATCCAGTCCGGCGTTGTTCCCCCGGATTTCGACCTGGACACGCACCTCAACCCGCCGTACCAGCCCTGGGACCAGCGGCTGTGCGCCGTGCCCGACGGTGATTTTTTCACTGCCCTGCGCAGCGGCCGGGCAACCATAATCACCGGGCAGACGGCCGGCTTCAGTGCGGACGGACTCCGGCTTGCCTCGGGCGAGGAGGTGAAGGCCGACGTCGTCGTAACCGCCACCGGGTTTATCGTCCAGGTGCTGGGCGGCATTGAGATGAGGCTCGACGGCGTTCCGGTGCGGTTGCCCGAGCACGTGGCTTACCGCGGCGTCATGCTCAGCGGCATCCCCAACATGGCCTTTGCCATCGGGTACACCAACGCCTCCTGGACGCTGAAGGTTGGACTGCTGACCCGGTGGTTCTCCCGGCTGCTCACCCATATGGACCGGCACGGGCTGAGTGCGGCCGTTCCCGTTCCGCCGGAGGGCCTTCAAACGCGGCCGCTGCTGGATTTCGGTGCCGGATACGTCCAGCGCAGCCTCGCGGACCTGCCGCGGCAGGGCACCCAGGAGCCGTGGCTGATGACCATGAACTTCCTGGCCGACCGCAGGGATCTGCAGAAAGGGGACCTGGTGGACGATTATTTGCGGTTCACGCCCGCCGAAGACACAAACAACCCGGAAGGAGACCGGTTTGCTGCCCTGGAATCCGGAGTGCGGCTTTGTTACCGGGTGAGCGGCCCGGACGACGGGGAGCCGGTGGCCCTGGTGGCCGGGCTCGGCCTGGACCTGACCTGCTGGCCGGACGGTTTCGTGAACGGCCTGGCTGCAGCCGGTTACCGGGTGATCCGCTTCGACAACCGGGATGCCGGACGTTCCAGCCGGATGCGGACACCCGCCCCGTCCCTGCTGCATCAGGCATTGGGACGTCCAGTGCCCGGCGCCTACCGGGTTGAGGACATGGCGGACGACGTCGTCGGGCTTTTGGATCACCTGGAGATTGAACGCGCCCACGTGGCGGGAATGTCCCTGGGCGGCATGATTGCGCAGTCCGTGGCCGCTCATCACCCGGACCGGGTACTCACCCTGACATCTATAATCTCAACCACCGGTGCCCGGGGGACCGGAGGGGCATCCCTGTCCACCAAGCTGAGGTTTGCCGCACGGCCTCCGCGCACCCGGGAGCAGTTCATCCGGTCGAGGGTTGCCCTGATGGGCCATCTTTCCGGCCGGACGTACCCAGCTGATGCCGGTTTCGAGACCGAACAGGCCGGGCTGGCCTGGGACCGCGGTGACTACCCGGACCGGGGAACTGCCCGGTCCCGCCAGCTGGGCGCCATCAACGCGTCCGCCGACCGCACCCGTGACCTGGCTGACATCAAGGTTCCGACGCTGATCATCCACGGAGACCGGGATCCGGTGGTGGATCCCAGCGGCGGCGCGGCCACGGCGGCGGCCATTCCCGGTTCACGCCAGGCAACCGTTCCCGGCATGGGCCATTACTTCCACTCGGCCGTGGTACCCGAACTGCTGCGGCTCTTTGCCGGGCACCTGGCCTCCGGCCGGGCACCTGGCCTCCGGCCGGGCGCCGGGCCCTGCCGGAGGCCAGGGTGGAAAGGCTCCGGCTACTGAGCCATTCCCGGGGAAACCGGAACAAAGTTGATCTTGTTGTTGTCCAGGACCCGCTTCTTTGCAATGCGGGTGAAGCCCTTGGCGTCCAAATGGTTCTTGGCGCGGAAATCCGCCAGGGCGGCGTCGTATGCCTTATTCATCTGCTCGCCGGTGATGACTTCGGCGGTTCCGTCGGTGAAGCTGATGCTGACGGACGCCGACTGGGGAAAATGGCGGTCCATGCGAACGAAGCCGTCGGTGTCCTGCTGAAGAGAGATCAAGTGTTTCCGCCTTTAGAGATGATGAGGTTCCAGTCTTCCCTATCTTTACGGTGGCGCTTTACCAGATGTGCGGCGGCCGACGGCGATTGTTGCCTCCGGTTCCTCCCCGCACATGATTTGCGGCTCCAGTCCGCGCACCGCCATGAGATGTCCCACTGCTCCGGCCTGGCTCCGGCTGCACTCCACCACCACGGAGCCTTCGGGCCCCAGCCACACAGGTGCTGACTCGATGATGCGCCTCAGCACATCCAAACCGTCGGATCCGCCGTCGAGGGTTAAGGCGGGTTCATAGTCCCGCGCCTCGGGCGGCATGGAGCCAAGCTGGGCGGTGGGAACGTAGGGGGCGTTGGCGGCGACGACGTCGATCCGGCCGCGAAGCCCTCCCGGCAGCGCCTCGAACAGATTGCCCTGCAAAACGGACGCCTGCCCCGCCAGATTGGTCCGGGCGCAGGCAACGGCGGCTGTCTGAAGATCAACGGCGTAAGCCTCCGGCGCGGAGGCCGCGTGCGCGGCAACGGCCATGCTGACCGCCCCGGAGCCGCAGCAAAGCTCTGCGAACACCGGATGGCTGAGGTTTTCGAGCAGCGCAATGGCGTGGGCGGCGAGCAGCTCCGTCCGCCTCCGGGGGACGAAGACATTGGGGGCAACCGGTATGCGCAGCCCGTAGAATTCTGCCCAGCCAAGGACCTGTTCAAGCGGGTAACCCTCACACCGCTGCTGGACCATCTGCTCCAGAGCTTTGGAACCGGTGGCTTCCGAGAGCAGGAGGCGGGCCTCCTCTGCGGCAAACACGCAGCCTGCTAAGCGAAGCCGTGCTGCCAGTGATGCTTCGGAGGGTCTCATCAGTCGTGCCGGAGGGTGAACATAAACGGCGGGAGCGGGCCGCGCAGATCCATGGCGCCGAGCAGCGTGCCGTTGTCCACCCGGCGGAAGACGTCGTTGATGGGCAGGGCGTCGTAGATCATGGTGGCGGTAAGAACGCCGCGGTACTCCGTCATCCGCAGGCGGGCTTTCGGCTTCGTGGTCCGGGTCAGCGGCAGCAGCGGCCGGATCAGGCGGGCGGCGACCTGTGTGCGTGCGGTTGATTTGCGGACCAGCCGCGACAGCCGGAGGGAGGCGGCCAGCGGAACAACGCGGGGATTTACGTCAAAGCACCGTCCGCCCCTGTCGGCAAAGACCAGCGGGTGTGCGCCGTCAGGTCCGTCAAACTGCTTTCCCTGCCAGCCTAGGGGTCCCAGGAGTCCGTCGAACGGGTGACCCGTTGGAAGGTCTGCACCGTGCCAGAAGCCCGCGAGCTCTTCAATGCTGACCGGTTGGAGCGAGTCAAAGAAGGTCAGGGCTTCTTCCGGTGTGGTGCCGGAACTGAGGACCCGCAGCCGGGTTTGGGGACGGTAATCCTCGTGTTCCATTCCTCGGTCCTCAGATCTGTTGTCTATCCGGCTTACCGGCCCTTATTGTTCTCGCGCCTTTATTGTCCTCGCGGAGGAGTGCTCCGGGAGTAATCGCGAGTAAAGAACCAGTAATGCCAAGGGCTGCCGGATGGGGCGCCGAGCAATAAAATAGAACACATGTACGAATCTTTAGGGCAGGTGGGATCACAGCCCGGGGCGGGGAAGCTTTCCGGACTGCTCCCGCTTTCCGGGCGGCTTTCGAAGCGCGGTTGCGGCGGTGGTGGGCTCAGTGCGGCTGAGCGGCCGCCGAGAATTCAGGGGCCGTCGAAGGGCTACGGGCCATCGGCGGATCAGCGGACGTCGACCGCTGAGCGGCCGTCGAACCGCGAGGGGCCAGCGGGTGCCGAGCGGCCGTCGACGGCTGACGGGAGATTGGCAGCATTGGAAGCGAAAGAGCGGGCGCGACTGATCGATGAGATCCGCTTACTGGAAGAGTTGAAGTCCGCCGCTGCGGCGGCTCAGGCCCGTGCAGCCGCAGCCTTTGATGCCTCAACGCGCCGGGCACAGGCTCGGGCCGGGCTGGCGGCGGAACATCTGGGCCGCGGGGTGGGAGCGCAGATTGGGTTGGCTCGCCGCGAGTCTCCGCACCGGGGCATCCGGCTGCTGGGATTGGCCCGGATCCTCACAGAGGAGATGCCTTGCACGCTTCGGGCTCTGAGCGCCGGTGTGATTAACGAGTGGCGGGCCACGCTGCTGGTGCGGGAGACCGCAAGCTTGTCTTTGGAGGACCGGCAGCATGTGGATGAGGCGGTGGCAGGGAACCTTGCTGAGCTGGAGACCCTGGGAGACCGGCAGCTGATTGCCCGGATCAAGTCGTTGTCCTATGGATTGGACCCGCAGGCGGTGGTCAAACGTGCGGCGAAGGCGGTTTCAGAGCGGTATGTCTCATGCCGGCCGGCGCCGGACACCATGACATATCTGACCGGGTTGCTGCCGGTGTCCCAGGGAGTGGGGGTCTTCTCCTCGTTGTCGCGGGAGGCAGACCGGTTGCGGGCGGAGGGAGATCCGCGGACCCGGGGCCAGATCATGGCCGACACCTTGGTGGAGCGGGTCACCGGCCAGGCGCGCGCTGAAGATGTGCGGGTGGAGGTGCAGCTGATCATGACGGACAGGTCCCTGCTCGCTGGTGTCCTGCAGCGTCCGGCTGGGGCCGAAGGGAAGGATCCGGGCAACGGAGGCGCTGTGGTTCCGGACGTTTCGGAGCCTGCCGTACTGCCGGGATATGGAATGGTGCCGGCACAGTGGGCTAGGGACCTGCTTCGCGGGAGTCAGGCCGGAACAGAGCCGGACAAGGACGGAACGGAGCCGGGCCGGGACGGCGCAGAGCCGGGGCAGGCCGGTGCAGAGGCCAACGCACGGACCACCGGACTTGTCTCCGGCCGGACAGCAACAGCACCTTCCCGCCCTTCACCAGTGGCAGGATCGGCATCCGGTTGGGGAAGGGCGCCGGAGCGTCCGGAGCGGCTGGATCCGCGGACCGAGGTGTGGCTACGCCGGTTGTATGCGGTGCCGGAGACCGGCCAGTTGGTGGCAATGGATTCCCGGGCGCGGCTGGTACCCAGGGGTTTGGCGCGCTTCATCGCGGCCCGCGACCACCTTTGCCGTATGCCGTGGTGCGGAGCTCCCATCCGGCATTACGACCATATTGTTCCAGTACGAAAGGGCGGGGCGACCTCGGCGGAAAACATTCAGGGGTTGTGCGAGGCCTGCAACCAGGCCAAGGAAGCACCGGACTGGAGTGCGCGGACCGGCACCAGTGGCCGACATACGGTGGTCATCACCACACCCACAGGCCATGCCTATAGATCCACTGCGCCGAGTCCGCCGGGCTTGGAATGAACACCGTGGGCAAGCACGAGGTTGGGCACGAGGCAATACACGGGAGAATAGGGGATGTGAGCACACCGCAGATATCCGGCATCCCCAGTTTCCTCCCGCAGGTGCCGTTCAACCTTCAGCGCATCGGGACGGGATTGGTGTTCGCCGAGGCGCTCGCCGATCTGTTCGCCGCCCTTGATCCCCAGAACGGGAAGAGCGCCGCGGTGGTCCAGGCTCCGCCGGGAACCGGAAAGACGACCCTGGTTCCGCCGCTGCTTGCCAACCTGTTGGCTCTGCAGGAAAGTTCAATCGGACGGCCGCCGCGGATTGTCGTGACGCAGCCGCGCCGGGTGGCGGCACGTTCGGCAGCCCGCCGGCTCGCCGCGCTGGACGGCAGCCCGGTGGGTGCCCGCATCGGCTACACGGTGCGCGGCGAGAGCCACGCCGGTCCCGAAACCATCATCGAGTTCGTTACCCCCGGCATCCTGCTGCGCAGGCTTCTGGCCGATCCGGGGCTGGAAGGCACCACCGCCGTCGTCCTGGACGAAGTGCACGAGCGCGGGTTGGAAACGGATTTGCTGGTGGGCATGCTCACTGAAGTCCGGCAGCTGCGCGAGGACCTGACGCTGATTGCCATGTCCGCCACACTTGACGCGCCTCGCTTTGCCTCGCTGATCGGGAACGACGGCGACGGACCGGTCCCCGTTGTCGGCTGTCCGTCTGCCCTTTATCCGCTGGAAATCCGTTGGCAGCCGGCTCCTTCCCTGCGTCTGGATGAGCGCGGGGTGACGCGGACCTTCCTTGACCACGTTGCCGACACGGCAGCTGCCGCCCACGCCGAACTCCTGACCGCAAACCCGCAGGCTGACGCCCTGGTTTTCGTTCCCGGGGCCTGGGAAGTCTCGTCTGTCGCCTCCCGTATCCGCAGCCGTGCCGGAGCCGGAACTGAAGTCCTGGAACTGCACGGACAGATCGATCCGCGGGACCAGGACCGCGCGGTATCCGGCCGAGCAGGAGGAGACCGGCCCCGGATCATCGTCTCCACCAGTCTGGCGGAGTCCTCACTGACCGTACCGGGAGTTCGCCTGGTCATCGATTCCGGGCTGGCCCGCGAACCGCGCCGGGATGCAGCGCGCGGAATGTCCGGCTTAGTGACAGTCTCCTGTTCCCGGGCTTCAGCGGAACAGCGGGCCGGTCGTGCCGCCCGGCAGGGGCCGGGACGCGTGGTCCGCTGCTATGACGAGCGGACTTTCGGCGCAGCTCCGGCACATCAAACGCCGGAGATTTCCGTGGCGGACCTGACCTCTGCAGCTCTCGTTCTGGCCTGCTGGGGCTCGCCTGGAGGTGAAGGCCTGGCACTGCCGGATGCTCCGCCTCGCACGGCCATGGAGGATGCCCGGACTGTCCTGAAGAACCTCGGCGCCGTGGATGCTTCCGGAGCCGTCACCCCTGTGGGAAAGACCCTTGCCCGGATCCCCGCCGATCCCCGCCTGGCCCGGGCCCTGCTGGACGGTTCCAAGGTGGTCGGAGCCCGAACTGCAGCGGAGGCCGTTGCACTGGTCGCCGGGGATCACCGTGCACCCGGCGCTGACCTTACCCGGCTCCTGACTGCCCTGCGGTCCGGACGGGACCCGGGGGAGCGCCGCTGGTCCGAGGACGTGCGGCGCATGCAGGGCATTGTCCGGCGTGAAGGGTCAAGAGGCGAAGAAGCATCCAGCCACAATCCACCGCGCTCTTCGGAGCCAGCTGACGTTCCGGATTCGGAGGCCATGGGATTCGTCGTCGGACTGGCGTTCCCGGACCGCATTGCCCGCCGGGTGCCCGGGGAAGGACCGGAGCGCTACCTGCTCTCGTCCGGAACGCGCGCCGGGCTGCCCGCCGGCAGCCCGCTGACCGGCCACGAATGGCTCGCCGTCGCCGAAGTCACCCGCGCCCAGGGACGCGATGCCGCCGGCACCGGAGCGGTGATTCGCTCGGCTGCGCCGCTGAGCGAGGAGACTGCCGCCGCTGCGGCGCAGCACCTGCTCACCGACACGGTTGAAGCACGGTTTGTGTCCGGCCGGGTCACTGCCAGGCGTGAACGCCGCCTCGGGTCCATCGTGCTTTCCTCCACCCCGGTCCGGCCAACGGCTGCCGAAGGCAGGACGGCGGTGGCTCGGGCTCTGAAGCAGGAAGGGCTGGGCATCATAGGTTTCTCGGCCGCCGCGGATGCGCTGCGGCGACGGATGGCCTTGATTCGCCGTGAGCTCGGGGAACCGTGGCCGGATGTCTCCGAGCCGGCACTGCTGGCGCGCCTGGATGACTGGCTGGCTCCCGAACTGTCGGCCCTTGCCGCAGGCGCCTCGGTGAACGGCATTGACCTCACTGAACCGCTGCGCCGCCTGCTGCCGTGGCCCGAGGCTTCCCGGTTAGCCGAGCTCGCACCGGAACGCCTCGCAGTCCCGAGCGGCTCCCATGTCCGGATCAGCTACCCGGACCCCGACGACGACGGCGGCCGGCCGGTTGTAGCGGTCAAGCTCCAGGAGTGCTTCGGCTGGGCGGAAACCCCGCGCGTGGTCCAGGGCAGGGTGCCGGTGCTGTTTCATTTGCTCTCCCCGGCACGCCAGCCGCTGGCTGTGACCGATGACCTGGCATCCTTCTGGGCCGGACCGTATTTGCAGGTGCGCGCCCAGATGCGCGGCAGGTATCCCAAACATCCGTGGCCTGAGGACCCCTGGTCGGCCAAGGCGACTGCCAAAACCAAGGCCCGGATGTAGCGGGGCAGCGGGGGCAGCGGCGCCCGCTGCGACAGGCATCACGCGGGGTGTTCCGCCGCCGGGACGGAGTGCACTCGTAGGCTGGAAGAGCGGCGACCTGTCTCTTCAGCCGCAGTGAAAGGCCCGTTTTCCGTGATCCATTCCCTTCGTACTTTCCTGTCGGTTCCCGCGGGCCGGGGCCACCGGATTCCGGCAGTCCGCGTTGCTGCGGGGCTGCTGATTCCGCTCGTGGTGCTGATCCTCCTCGGCCGCACCGACCTGACCATGTGCGCCATCTTCGGGTCCCTGACGGGTGTCTTTGGCCGCAGCGAACCGCATTGGCGCCGGCTTCGGCACCAAACCCAGTCCGGTGCCCTGATGACCCTGACCGTGGTTGCCGGAGTGACCATGTCCCTGGCCGGACGGAGCGGGTGGGAAGTGGTGGCGGCCGCCACTCTTATCGCCGGAATCATTTCCGTTGCCGCCGACTATCTGCGCGTCCGCCCGGCCGGACCGTTCACCTACATCTTTGCTTTCACTGCGACCGCCGCCGCACCTTTTTCCGGTTCTCCCGGCGAAGCTTCACTGGCGGCAGGCGGGAGCGCGCTGACGGCCATCCTGCTCGGGATCGCCGGCCGGGCACATGCCCGCAGGCATACCCCTGTACTGCCCCTGACACCGCGGGCGGCGCCGGACTGGAAAGAGATCTTCAAGCACTCAGGCCGGTACGTCGCGGCTGTCGCCGCAGCCGGTTCCCTCGCTGCACTGGTGGGGACCGGGCACAGCTACTGGGCCATGCTGGCAGCCTGCGCCCCGATCGCCGCCGCTGATGCGGCGCGGGCTCCACTGCGGGCCGTGCATTTCATTGTGGGAACCTATGCCGGTGTGCTGCTTTCCGCCCTGCTCCTGCAGCCGGACTGGACCCCGGTGCAGCTGGCCGTCCTGCTGACGCTGCTCCAGTTTGCCGGGGAGGTCTACGTCATCCGGCATTACGCCCTGGCCATGGTCTTCCTAACCCCGGTAGCGCTGCTGATGACCGGTTTCGTGTCCAGCCAGCAGGTCTGGGACCTCACTGTGGACCGGGCGGTGGAAACCACCATCGGAGCGGCGGTCGCCGTCGTCGTTGTCCTGCTCACCACCCGCCGCACGGCGAAGGCATTGCCCTCCACAGGCGTCGGGCAACAGGCAATTGGCCCCGGCCAGCCCCCAATCCGGCACTGACACCGGACCCTCCGCGTGTGCGGCCAATAGACTTTCGGCATGACGGACCGACCCCGGATCCTCGTCGTGGAAGATGACCGCCGGCTGGCCAGGATGCTGGCGGACCTCCTGAAATCGGAGGGGTATCTGGTGACGCTGGCCTTTGACGGGCAGCGCGCACTGCACGAGGGCCTGACCCAACCCTTCGACGTCCTGCTGCTGGACCGCGGCCTGCCCGCCATCGAGGGACTGGACGTGCTCACGCGTCTGCGCAGCCGCGGCGTGCTGACGCCGGCGCTCATTCTCTCCGCCCTGGGCAACGCGGCGGACCGGGTGGAAGGACTGGACCGCGGTGCCGAAGACTATATGGCCAAACCATTCGACATTGACGAACTCCTGGCACGGCTGCGGGCGCTGAGGAGACGGAACATTTCCCGGGTTCCGGTACTGCCCGTGCCCGGCGGCACCCTGGACACCACCGGCCGCACGGTCACCACTGACGCCGGGGACGTGGTGCTGCTCTCCGATCGGGAAGGCGCGCTGCTGGAGCATTTGGCCCGCCGGCCCGGGCAGGTGTTTCCGCGGGCAGACCTGCTGGAATCGGTCTTTCCGGACGCCGACGACGACGGCGTGGTGGACACGTATGTGCACTACCTCCGGCGGAAATTGGGTAAGGAAGCAGTGCTGACGGTGCGCGGCATCGGCTACCGGCTCGGCGCCCGCACATGAGGCCCGCCCGGACAGCGGCGAAGCGTGCCGCCGCGCCCCCGAAACAGCGCAGCCCGGAGGAGACTGAACTGCGGCAAGCCACTGTTCGCCTGGCGGTCCAGTTCACGGCGCTGACAGTGGTGCTGCTGGGTCTGGCCGCCGTCCTGGTCTACGGGCTGGTTTCCACTCAAACCCGTGAGGCCACCGAGCAGACTTTGGTGTCAGCTGCCCAGTTCGATTCTCCCCGGGAGGCGCCGCTGGATGTCTTCCTGGCTGTGTACGACGACGGCAGGCTGGCGGTTTCCCGCAACATGCCGTCGGGCCTGCCGGACCAGGAAGCGCTGGCTGAGGTTGCCGGTACGGACAGACCCCGGCGGGACACCGTGTCCGCCGGAGATCGGACGTACGAAGTCCTCACTGTGCGGCGCGGCGGTGATGTGGTGCAGGCCGCAGTCGATACGCATGAGGCCACCGAACAGCTCCGCCGCCTGGCCCTGGCGTTGGTGGTGTCGGTGCTGGCTGCCGGGGTGGTGGCGGGCGTTCTTTCCGCCGCAGCGGCACGGGCTGCCATGCGGCCCATGGCTGAAGCACTGGCTCTGCAGCGACGGTTCGTGGCCGATGCCAGCCATGAACTGCGGACACCGCTGACCCTCCTGAGCACCCGCGCCCAGTTGCTCCGGCGGCGGTTGTCGAAGTCCTCTTCCCCGCCAGGGGCCCCTGCCGGAGAGGAGGCTGACGATGAGCCGGATGTCAGTGTGAACGAGGGAGCACTCGAAGCGGCCGATGACATCGTGGAGGACACCAAAGTTCTCACCGGAATCCTCGAGGACCTGCTGATGTCCGCGGATCCCAGGCATTCCGGACCGCCGGAACCGGTCAATTTGGTGCCTCTGGCACGGTCCGCAGTGAGCTCGCTGGAGCCCGAAGCTCTCCGGCGCGGGTTGGCCCTGGAACTGGACGCTCCGGCTCCGGAAGTAACCGTGTTGGGCGGGCAGTTTGCGCTGCAGCGGATCTTCACGGCGCTCGGAGCCAATGCCCTGGACTATGCCCGGTCGCTCGTGCGGTTTTCCGTGGAGAGCAGCGGACACGAAGCCGTGATTCGTGTCGCCGATGACGGGGCAGGATTTCCGCCCGGCTTCGACCGACAGGCCTTTGAACGTTTTGCCTCCCTCCGGAACCGGGAAACGGGTGGCGCAGGAGAAAATCACTCGGCCCCGAGACACTACGGACTGGGACTTGCCCTCGTAGCGGAAATCGCTGCCCGTTATGGCGGCAGGGTCCGGGCCCTGCCTGCCGGGGAAGAGCACGTCGGCGGCGTGCTGGAAGTCCGCCTTCCCCTGGCCGGAGGCCGGAGCAGGGTCTAAGAATCTTCGAAGAATCGGTTCCGAAAATAAAAGTGTCAGCACATCCACTCTTCGAAAGGTGCATAACACGATGGCGTTTCGGGACAAGGCCAGGGGCCCGCTCGGATGGATCCTGGGCGTTGTTGGCGGTCTGGTCCTGTTGGTCGGCTCCTTTTTTGCCGGTATGGCCACGGCCGACACAACTGCGGATTCGGAACAGGCCTCAGTAACTGAACAGCAGCAGGAGCAGGATCAGGACCAGGAGCAGGACCAGGATCAGGAGCAGCAGGACCAGGAGCAGGACCAGGAGCAGGACCAGGATCAGGACCAGGATCAGGAGTCCGATGCCGGAACTCGGCATGACCGCGACAGCGACGGCGACCAGACAGACAAGTCAGACAAGTCAGACAAGGACACGTCGGATAAAGACACATCAGACAAGGGAACCGAAGCGGATCCGGACACTCAGGATGAGAACTCAGACGGGGAATCTGCACCGGATCAGGGCGGGAACAACGTCGAAGGGCCTGTCCGCGACAGCATGACTGAAGAAGGCCCCGGACACGGTCACGGCGGCCGGCACCACCAGGACACTCCGGACGTCCCGGACGTCCCGGATGTCCCGGACGTCCCGGATGTCCCGGACGTCCCGGACTTCCAGGAACAGCAGGAACAGCAGGAACAGCAGGAACAGCAGGATGGCCGGAACGATCCGGACGCCTGAGTCCGGGCGGATCCGACACTGAGGACATGCCTGCGCGTCCACCTGGAAACTTAACGGCAAAAGGGAACGCCCGGCCAGCTGGCCGGGCGTTCCCTTTTTATGAATCCATCAGATTGCAGGTCCGTTCGCTTCCCGCGCTCCGATGGGAGCTAGTGCGTTATTACGCTACGCGGTAGTACACGGCGCCGGAGCCGACGTTGGCGCTCTCCAGAACAGTCTGGTTGCCGCCCCATCCGCTGTGGATGGCCTGGCCGTTGCCTGCGTAGATGGCGATGTGGGCAACGCCCATGCCGCCGTCGGCGTAGTAGGCGATGTCGCCGGGCTGGGGGTCGGAAACCGGGGTTCCGTAAGCAGCAAGCTGCGCGGGAGCCAGGTCGCCAACCGAGTGGCCGGCTGCCCGGAGCGCAACCTCAACCAGAATGGTGCAGTCCTGGACGGCACCCATCTGGGCGTATGCGGAGCTGAGCATGATGGCGTTGGTACCGGATGCAGCGGGAGCAGCAGCCGGCGTCACGGAGGAAGCCTGCGTGCTGAAGGTGCTGAAGTCGGCCACAGCAGCGGTCTCTTCCACCGGAGCGGCGTAGGAGACCGCAGCGGGAGCGTCATAGGACACGGCTGCAGGGGCAGCGTAGGAGACTGCAGCCGGTGCGGCGTAAGCAGTTTCAACAGCAGCACCGCCGGCGTAGGTGATGACATCGCCGGGGTAGATGATGGAATCCAGCGAAAGGCCGTTCAGCGCCAGGATGTCGTCAAGGGTGACGGCGTAGGTGGCTGCGATGGCGCTCAGGGTGTCGCCGGACTGGACAACGTGGGTGGACGCTGCGGCGGGGGCCGGAGCCTCAACCGGAGCAACTGCCGGAGCCACAGGAGCAGCCGGAGCGGCTACAGCAGCAGGGGCGGTGTAGGACTCGGTCGAGTCGTTGGCGATGACGCCTGCCGAAGCGGGGCCGGCCATGCTGAGCACCAGGCCGGAGCCTGCTGCCAGGACAGCGGCTGCGGTGCCGATGGTGCGGGCCTTGCCGGTGGTGGCGTTTGCCAGTGCAGTCCACAGTCCGGTGTTGTCGGCGCTGTGGGTTCCACGAGTATTGTTCAACAAAATGAGTTACCTCTCCCGATACCTGCGAGGTGAGCTGTCGGATGCGGATGGGAGTCATCCGGTCCGCCGAAGAAACCTCGGCTGACTTAACCCCAAGGATTCATAAGGAACCCGTAAGTGGTTCCCCCGCCTCTGCCGAAGTGTGAAATCTGTGGACCTTGACCAGCGGCAGAGCTAGGTAACAAGTCAAGGGAGCCGCTTCAGATAACGGCATGAGTACTACCGTACAAGAGGGTTACGGGATGGTAACTATTTAGTAACGAAGCTCGCACAGAGGCGTGAGTGGGACCTCGGGACCCGCCTGTGGGTGCCGGCACAGAGGCCTCCGGATAGGCGTCACCGCGGGGAATTACTGCCGTCCGGACTCGCGGGTACAGCTGGGCCCGGGGGGTTCGCCTAGGTCCGCAGGTACGCCAAAGTGGCGAGTACACGGCGGTGGCCGCTGTCCGACGGCGAGAGGCCCAGTTTCGCGAAGATGTTGCCGATGTGCTTGCTGACTGCTGTCTCGGATACGGAGATGGCCCGGGCAATGGCAGTGTTGCCCAGGCCCTCGGCCACCAGCCCCAGCACTTCGAATTCGCGGGGAGTCAGTGACCGGATGGGGTCCAGAGTGCTGCGCCGGCTGAACAGCTGGGCGACGACCTCCGGATCCATGACCGTTCCGCCGGCCAGGACCCGGCGCAGGCCCTCGACAAAATCGCCCACTTTGCCTACGCGTTCCTTTAAGAGGTAGCCCACACCCTGGGCGCCGGAGGCCAGCAGCCGGCTGGCGTACCGGTCCTCAACGTAAGCGGAGAGGACAAGGACGGGAAAGTCCGGCACCCGCGATCGAAGTTCCAGGGCAGCGCGCAGCCCCTCGTTGGTGAAGGTCGGCGGCATCCGCACATCCAGGACGGCGCCGTCGGCACTGCCGGGTTCAAAGCCAGCCAGCAGGTCCTCAGCATTGTCCGCGGAGCCAACCACCTCAAACCCCTCGCCCTGCAGCAGCAGCTCGAGCCCGGCGCGCAGCAGGGCATCATCTTCAGCGATCAGAAGGCGCATGGAAGCTCCACTCTTAGTTCGGTTGGCCCGCCGGACGGACTGGTCACATACAACTTGCCGCCAAAGGCTGCGGCGCGGCGGGCAATTCCGGCCAGACCGGTGCCGGACCCGGCCGCCGGATCGCTGGCCCCGGCAACAGCGGCGCCGCCGCGCCCGTCGTCGTTCACCCGGACCACCAGCACATCCTCGCGCGGGGTGGATTCCGTACGCAGGAGTACTTCAATGTGCGAGGCATCGGAATGTTTCGCTGCGTTGGTCAGGGCTTCGGCCAGGACAAAGTAGGCGGCGGATTCCACCGCTGCGGGAGCACGCTGCAGTCCCTGCACGTCCAGCGAGCAGCTGATGGGGGACCTGCTTGTCAGCGCCGATGCCGCTCCGCCCAGGCCCAGCTCATCCAGGACCGGCGGATAAATGTCATGCACCGCTTCCCGCAAACCGGCCAGGGCTTCGGTGGCGGCGTCCTGGGCACGGCCGATGAAGGGCATCGCGGCAGCCGGATCGCTCTCCGCCGCCCGCTGTGCCAGTCCGAGCATCATCACCACCCCCACCAGCCGGTTCTGCGCGCCGTCATGCAGCTCCCGTTCGATGCGGCGCAGCTCTGCTGCATGGGCCGTCAGAGCGCTGGCGCGGGCAGCGGAAAGATCCTGGATCCGGAGGGAGAGCTCGTCATACCGGCGGGGCGAGAGGATTGCCAGCGTGCCGCCGCTGAGCCGGCGGGCCATCCACGGGGGCAGCAGCCAGGCCGCCAGGCCGTAGATGAGCCCCAGCAGGACGGTGAATCCCGCTGCCGACCAGCTGGTCACGGGAACTGCAAAATCAAGCGGTGCGGACTGCGGAAACAGCGTCCACCACGGAGCCGTACCTATATACAGCACCGCAGCCAGCGGCAGGGCCACCGCAAGACAGCCGGCCAGCAGCGCAAAAGCACAGTGGAACAGCAGCCAGGAAATGTCCCGCTTGGTCTCCGGGGCACTCACCAGGGCCGCCAGTTCGCCAAAATTCTTCCTGCCGGCGAGGACACGGCGGTCAAAGGGCACGACGGCGCCGGCATAACCCGCAGCGCGGCCCTGGGCCCGGGCGGCAAGCAGGTTGAGCGTTCCCAGCAGACGGGGAACCGCGTACAGGCCAACGCCCAGCGGCAGGAACGGAAGCAGCACAACGCCGCCCAGGAGGATCCCCAGCGACGCCGGCCAGTTCATGGCCTCGCGCAGGAGGAAGCCAGCATCCCGAAGACGGGACTCCAGGCCGGCGCGGGAAAGAAAGCTCACCTGCCCGATTATGCCCTGCCCCCGTTCCACCGGGGGTATAGCCAGCTATACCCCGGATTGGGGTGCTGGCTGTATCGGAGTGCGGGGGCCTTCTCCGTAGCGTCAATGGCAGGAGAAAAAGCGGCGGCAGCACACCGCCCGCCAGAGAAAGAGGACGAAGGCCATGTACACCGAAACCACTGAATTTTCCGGACCGGCTGCACTGCAGCTGGAGGCCGTGGCCAAGAGCTACCGCACCGGAACCGCACGCGTGACCGCCCTGCATGAGGTGTCACTTGCCGTTCCGGCCGGCACCTTCACCGCCATCATGGGCCCCTCCGGATCCGGCAAGAGCACCCTGCTGCAGATGGCCGCGGGACTGGACACTCCGGACAGCGGGAGGGTGCTGCTGGGTTCCACCGACATTTCCCGGCTGCGCCGCAAGGCCCTGACAGTGTTCCGCCGGGACCATGTGGGGTTCGTCTTCCAGTCCTACAACCTGCTGCCCCAGCTGTCCGTGTCGCGCAACGTCACGCTGCCGCTGCTGCTGGGAGGCCGCAGCGTGGACCATGACTGGCTGGGTTATGTCCTGGAGGCCGTGGGACTCAGCGGGCTGAATGACCGGATGCCGCAGGAACTCTCCGGCGGGCAGCAGCAGCGGGCCGCGATCGCCCGGGCACTGATAACCCGTCCGGATGCCGTTTTTGCCGATGAGCCCACCGGGGCCCTCGACTCGGTAACCGCCCGGCAGGTGCTCGACCTGCTGCGGCACACCGTGGCGGATCTGGGCCAGACCGTGGTGATGGTGACCCATGACCCCGTGGCAGCCTGCTCCGCGGACACCGTCATTTTCCTCGCAGACGGGCGCCTGGACGGCAGTCTGGCCAACGCCAGCGTCCGGGATGTCACCGAACGCGTGGCTTACCTGGGGGAGCGGTAGACATGCTCGCACTTGCCAAGTCTTCCATCCGGCACAACCGCGGCGGGTTCGCCGGCGTCTTTGTGGCCGTGTTCCTGTGTGCGGCGCTGATCACCGCCATGGGAGTCCTGATCGAATCCGGACTGCGCGGAGGAACCGCACCGCAGCGCCTTGCCGGTGCCGACGTCGTGATCGGCGCCCCGCAGTCCATGCCCGTTCCGGAGGACGTCGCGGTGCCCTTCGCCGAACGGGTCCTGCTTCCGGAGGACACGGTGTCCATCATTGCCGCCGTCCCGGGGGTGGACCGGGCCATCGGCAACGTCAGCATTGCGCTGGTCAGTGCCGACGGCCGCAGTGTGGACGCCGCCGCCTGGGAATCGGCGGAACTGGCTCCGTACGTGCTGGTGTCCGGCAGCGCCCCGCGGGGAACGCACGAGGTTGTGCTGGACAGGTCCTTTGGAGCCGAGCCGGGGGCGCGGATCGTGCTGTCCCACGGGGGAGAGCCTGCGGAGTACACGGTCTCCGGGGTAGCCGAATCCAGCGGCACTGTGCCCGCAAAAGATGCTGCCGGCACGGCCGCGTCCGCCGCTTTCCTCAGCTCTGCCGGCGCAGCTGCCCTGTGGCCGCACGGTGACAGCGTGGCTACTGTGGGCGTCATCGCCCAGGAGGGAATGAAACCCGAGAAACTGGCGGCGGCCATCGAAACACAGGTGGGCGGCGTCGTCGGCTACACCGGAGACCGCCGCGGAGACGTGGAAACCGTAGGCGGAGCGGGCAGGTCAACACTGCTGCTGCTGAGCACCTCGCTGGCGGGAACCGCCGTCATGACGGCGCTCTTCGTGACCGCCGGAACCCTGTCCCTGTCCATCCTGGCCCGCCGCCGGGAGTTCGCTCTCCTGCGCGCCGTGGGCGCCGGGGCCGGGCAAACCCTGGGCATGGTTGTCCGAGAGGTGCTGCTGGTGTCAGGGGTTGCCGCGGTCCTGGGGACACTGCCCGGGTTCTGGCTGGCCCACTTCCTGGCCGGGCAGTTCGCAGCCGGCGGCGTCATCCCGGAAGATTTCGCCCTTGCCTACAGTCCGCTCCCTGCCCTCGCCGCCGTGGTGCTGGCCTGCGCCGCCGCGGCGGGTGCTGCACTGGTGGCAGCGCGCGGAGCCGTGCGGGCCACACCGACGACGGCGCTTCGGGAAGCTGCCACTGAAACCCGCGCCCTGGGAAGAAAGCGGACCGTCACCGGCCTGGTCCTGCTGGGTACCGGACTGCTGGCGGCGCTCACGCCGCTGGCTGTCCCCGGACTGGGAGGACTGGCTGCCGCAGCAGGAAGTGTCCTGCTGCTGATCATCGCTGCCGGTGTTCTGGGCCCGTGGATCGTCGCCGGGATACTCAAAGCGGTGCAGCCGCTGCTGCGCAACAGCCCCTCCGCGTCCCTGGTGTTGGCCGAAGCGAATGCCTCGGCATTTCCCCGGCGGCTGGCCGCCGGCATTGTTCCGCTTGCGCTGGCAGTCGCCCTGGGATCAGTGCAGCTGTTCATGCCCGCCACCGTGGAAAGCGAGGCCGTCCGGCAGTCCCGCGACGGCATGGTGGCCCAGTACCTGGTATCCGCTCCGGGCTCCGGGATCTCCCCGGCCCTTGCCGGGGAGGTTGCTGCCGTGCCGGGAGTACGGTCGGCAACACCCGTGGCCCGGTCCGCGGCCCTCGTCCCGACCACGGTCATGGGAGTGGAGGAAACCGTGGAGAGCTACCTGATCTCCGGACTGGGAACCCATGATCCGGAGTCCGCCCTGGACCTGGGTGTTCAGGAGGGATCGCTGAACCGGCTGGCCGAGCCGGGAACGGTGGCCCTCAGTGAAGACCTCGCCAGGTCTACCGGCAGCACCGTGGGTGCAGACTTCGCCTTCTCCTACGGCGACGGAACCGAGGCAACCGCCGTCGTCGTCGCGACCTACTCCCGGGGACTGGGATTCGGGGATCTGGCAGTGGACAACGGCACGCTGCGCGAACACACCACGTCGGGGCTGAGCGATTACGTGCTGGTGACCGCGGAGGACAATGCGGACGCTGCACAGCTGACGGCGGACATTGCCGCGCTGGGCCTGGCAGCGTCGGACAGCGGGCAGCTGGGTGCCGCCGGCGCATCGGAGCGCAAAGCGGAGTCCTGGATATCCGTAGTGGGACTGCTGGTCCTCCTGGGATACGTGGGGCTGTCCGTGGTCAACAGCCTGGTCATGGCCACGGCTCGGCGGCGTCCGGAGCTGATGCTGCTGCAGGCCCTCGGTGCCTCCAACAGCCAGCTGCGGCGAATGACGGGGATGGAATCGCTGCTGCTGGTGCTCTCCGCCGTCATACTGGGAAGCGTGCTCGCCCTGCCGCCATTGATGGGCATTGCGTTCAACGTATCCGGCCAGCCTTTTCCCACCATTGTTCCGGGGATATTCCTTGCACTTGCCGGAACGACGGCGGTGCTTGGGCTGGGTTCCATTGCTGCGGCCACTGGGGCTGCCCTGCGGCCGGTCCGGGAATAAACCGGTTGCGGGGCAGGTTGCGTCCGATGGCGGGTCCCCGATGGGGGCCCGCTTAGGCTTGCATGCAGGGCCCGGCCCGCATTGAACGTTTGAACGCACACCACCGTGAACAGGATTCTCCCCTTTTGAGCGCTAACCCGTCATCTGTCGCCACTTCCGCCCCGCCGTCTACCGGCAGGCCCAAGCGCCGTACATCAACCCCCGCACCGGATGCGCTGGACCCGCGCACCAAGACCGTGATCGGGCTCCTGCTCGTCTCATCCTTTGTGGTGATCCTGAACGAGACGATCATGAGCGTGGCCCTGCCGCGCCTCATGGCGGACCTCAACATCACCGCCGGCACCGCCCAGTGGCTGACCACGGGCTTCATGCTCACCATGGCCGTGGTGATTCCCTCCACCGGGTTCCTGCTCCAGCGCTTCTCCATGAGAGGCCTGTTCCTGACCGCCATGTCACTGTTCAGCGCGGGAACGCTGCTGGCCGCCCTGGCTCCGGGGTTCGGCGCACTGCTCGGCGGCCGCATCATCCAGGCGGGCGGAACCGCCATTATGCTGCCGCTGCTGATGACCACCGTCCTGAACGCCGTCCCCGCCCACCGGCGCGGACAGATGATGGGGACCATTTCCATTGTCATTGCAGTGGCCCCTGCCATCGGCCCCACTGTCTCAGGCATCATCCTCAACGCGCTGGACTGGCGCTGGATGTTCTGGCTCGTCCTGCCCATCGCCCTGCTCTCCCTGGCCGTGGGCGCCTGGAAGGTGCAGAACCTAACCGAGCCCCGCAAGGTTCCCTTCGATGTGCTCTCGATCGTGCTCTCCACCTTCGCCTTCGGCGGGCTGATCTTTGGCCTCAGCAGCATCGGAGAAGCCGCCCAGGGCAAGGCTCTGATGCCGCTGTGGATTCCGCTGACCGCCGGAGTGCTGGCCATGGCCGGGTTCGTCTTCCGCCAGCTGGTGCTTCAGCGGAAGGACCAGGCCCTCATGGACCTGCGGACTTTTGCCAGCAAGCCCTTTGTGGTTGCCATCGTCATGGTCCTGGTGTCCATGATGGCCTTGTTCGGCTGCCTGATTGTCCTGCCGCTCTACCTGCAGAACGTCCTGGAACTCAGCACCTTGGACACCGGTCTGCTGCTCCTGCCCGGCGGCGCGGTCATGGCCATCCTGTCGCCGGTGGTGGGCCGGCTCTTCGATAAAGTCGGTCCCCGGCCGCTGGTCATTCCCGGTGCACTGCTGCTCAGCGCAGCACTGTGGGGCATGACGACACTGGACGAGACCAGCCCCGTCCCCATGGTGATCGTGCTGCACTGCCTGCTGAATGCCGGCCTGGGATTCATTTTCACGCCGCTCTTCACCTCGGCTTTGGGCTCCCTGCACAAGTCGCTTTACTCGCACGGCAGCGCCATTATCAATACGCTCCAGCAGCTGGCCGGTGCGGCGGGCACCGCGGTATTCATCACCCTGATGACGGCCGGCACCACTGCAGCAATCAACGACGGCGCGGCCGGTATTCCGGCCGCTGCTGCCGGTGTGCATACGGCATTCTTCTGGGGTGCAGTCATCTCCCTGGTGGCGCTGGCGGCGTCGTTCTTTGTGCGCCGGCCCGCCAATGAACTGCCCGACGGCCTGGCGGTCCACTAAGCCCGGACCATAACTGCCCTGAGCAGCCTTCCCGGTTTGTGACCACGTGCTTTAGACGCGTTCCAGTTCGGGAAAATACTGCCGCATTTTCCTTTGTGCCGCCGGTCCGGTTCTTCCCGCGACCGGCGGCACGGGGCCCTTTGGGGATTAGTTATCCACCGTTAAAGCTGAATTAGCCGTGCAGCCTATTCTGTGTGAGCCCGACGACTAAGCTGAATGACAGGGGTGGTTCAGGATTATCAGAAGAGGGACAAGATCACGTGGCCCAGAAACGGCAAATCCTATTGATTGATGACCTTACCGGGGAAGATGCACAGGAAACTGTGCGGGTAGCCCTGGACGGTGCACAATATGAAGTTGACCTGACGTCGGAGCATGCGGCTGAACTTCGGGAGAAACTGAGTCCCTATATTTCCGCCGGGCGCCGCCTGCGCGGCGGTTCAACCGGACGCAGTGCGCGCCGTGACGCCGCCCCCCGCAGCGATGACAGCCGGAAGATTCGTGAGTGGGCGATCGCCAACGGCTACAAGCCGAGTGCCCGCGGACGAATCAGCCAGGAAATCCGCGAAGCGTACAGCGCAGCGCAGCACTGACCAGCGCCTTATCCTGCGCAATACTCCGCCATATTTCTCGGGACGCCTGTCATATAACGCGCCATTGGGATTTTCGGTCCCGTTCCGCCATGCTGGCTGCTAAGCCCTTCCGCTCGGCACCCGGGGAAACCCGGGGAGGGGACGCATCCCGCGTTGCCGGTGGGCAGGAACAGGCCCACACCATCCAGAGCAGCTGAGAGACCTGCCTCCGCGACGCTGCAGCTTCCCCCGGGACATTCCTCCCGGAAAGGTGCTAATGGCAGGAACGATGGAAGGAATATGCCATGACGCACGACCACATTCCCACGAGCCATGCCGGTTCCCTGCCCCGGACACCGGAGCTAATTGCAGCGAATGCTGCGCGGACCTACGCCGATGACGGTTTCACCCTGGAACGTACGCCGGAGT
This sequence comes from Arthrobacter sp. NPDC097144, assembly GCF_044762205.1. Lineage (NCBI taxonomy): Bacteria > Bacillati > Actinomycetota > Actinomycetes > Micrococcales > Micrococcaceae > Arthrobacter > Arthrobacter sp. NPDC097144. The sequence continues at coordinate 252,894 of NZ_JBIWDW010000005.1, forward strand.
TTGAAGCATTGTTGACCAATGCCGTTGTTGACCTTGTCCAGCGCCAGAAGAGCCTGGGGATTACGATCCCAGGAGACGGAGAATACGGCAAGGCGATGTCCAATGCCGTGGACTACGGTGCCTGGTGGACATACAGCTTCCAGCGCACGTCCGGGTTGGAACTCACCGAATTCAATCCCATCACGGCAGGTCCCCTCCGCAGCGAACCCGGAAATATTCGGCTCACGTCGTTTGCCGACCGGCGGGACTGGACCCGGTTTTCCGGTGCCTACTCCGATCCGGAAAGCGGAATTCAGCTCGGACGGAACGCCACCGCGTTTCCCGCAGCAACCGGACCCATCAGCTACAGCGGACATGATGCATTGGCCGCTGATATCGCCAACCTCAAGACCGGCCTGAAAGCTGCGGATCTTTCCACCGGTTTTATCACCGCCCTGTCACCGGGCTCGGCCAGCCGGATCGGCAATCAGTACTACAAGAGCGAGGAAGAGTTTATCTACGCGTGGGCGGATGTCCTGCGCGAGGAATACAAAGCCATTGTTGATGCCGGATTGACCGTTCAGATTGACGACCCCTCCATTGCGGAGAACTGGGACCAGATCAACCCTGAGCCCAGTGTCGAGGATTACCGGCGCTTCACGCAGATCCGCGTTGACGCACTCAATTATGCGCTGCGCGGGCTTCCGGAGGAGCAAATCCGGTTCCATGTGTGCTGGGGATCCTGGCACGGACCGCACACCACTGACATTGAGTTCAGGCACATCGTGGATGTGGTGCTGGGCATCAACGCAGGTTCCTACTCCTTTGAGGCAGCCAATGCCCGTCACGAACATGAATGGGCCATTTGGCGCGAGACGGCGCTGCCGGACGGGAAGATCCTGGTTCCCGGGGTGGTGTCCCATGCAACCAACGTGGTGGAGCATCCGGAGCTGGTGGCTCAGCGGATAGAGCGCTTTGCCGGTCTTGTTGGCCGTGAAAACGTTATTGCGGGGACGGACTGCGGCCTGGGCGGACGCATTCATCCCGACATTGCGGTAGCCAAGCTGGAGTCCTTGGGCCGCGGCGCACAAATCGCAACTGACCGGCTTTTTGCCGGTGCATCGTCCATCCGGTAGCTGAATCATCAGATGCGGGAGCCTGCCTCAGTGCTGGCTCCCGCATCTGATGGCGGTGGAAGGCAACCCGCCCCTCACGCCCCGTGCCTCGGCTATTGACGGCTCTCCGCATCGCACCCATACTCGGTTACTAAACGATCAGTTACCACTCACCGATGCGCTGGAGCCGATATGACGACCGCCGAAACAACCGAGCAGTTTGAGACCTTCGAGCAGCCGGAGACCACCACCGGTTTCAGCTTTGACCCAACGAACGTGCAGGACGTCGACAGTGACCTGTACCTGCTGGACAATCTCCTGGACGACCAGGCCAGGGACGTCCAGCGCCGGGTGCGCGAGTTCGTGGACAATGATCTGCTGCCGGTCATCAATGATTACTGGGAGCGCGCAGAGGTTCCCTATGAGCTGATTCCCAAGCTCGCCGCCCTGAACATCGCCGGCGGAACCATCAAGGGCTACGGCTGCCCCGGCCTGACCCGGCTGGCAGCCTCCACGGCTGCGGCCGAACTGGCCCGCGGAGACGGTTCCATCAACACGTTCTTCGGGGTCCACTCCGGTTTGGCGATGGGCAGCATCGACATGCTCGGCAGCGACGAACAGAAGCAGCGCTGGCTGCCGTCCATGGCCCGGTTTGAGAAAATCGGAGCGTTTGCGCTGACCGAACCGGGGCACGGATCCGACTCCGTTTCATTGGAAACGTCCGCCCGGCGGGAGGGGGACGTCTACATTCTCAACGGCAGCAAACGGTGGATCGGCAACGCAAGCTTCGCCGACGTCGTCGTCATCTATGCCCGTGATGAAGCCGACGGTGCGGTGAAAGCTTTTGTTATGGAGAAGGACGCCGACGGCAACCATCCCGCCGGCTACAATGCCACGGTTATTACCGGGAAGATGGGCAAGCGTGCGGTGCTCCAGCCCGACATTGTTATTGAGGGGCTGCGGATACCGGCGGAAAACCGGCTGGAGAACTGTAATTCCTTCAAAGACGTCAACAAGGTGCTGGCAGCCACGCGCGGGGGAGTGGCATGGGAAGCCCTCGGCCATGCCGTTGCCGCCTACGAGATCGCCGTGGCCTACGCCAAAACGCGCGTGCAGTTCGGCAAGGAAATCGGGCGTTTCCAGCTCGTGCAGAACAAACTGGCCAACATGCTGGCCCAGCTGACCGCCATCAAGCTGACCTGTTTTCGGCTGAATGAGCTAGGCGACGAGGGCAGCATGACCGGACCGATGGCTTCAATGGCCAAGATGTTCGCGGCACGCCAGGGCCGCTGGATCTGCTCGGAAGCGCGGGACATCATGGGCGGCAACGGACTGCTCCTGGAGAACCACGTAGCCCGGCATTTGACGGACATGGAGGTGGTCTTCACCTATGAGGGCACGGACAGCATGCAGTCACTGATCCTGGGGCGGCACATCACTGGGTTCTCGGCCTTTGCCTGAGTGGGGAGAACGGCGGTCATTGAGCCGCACGGCAGATTAAAGCGCAGGCGCGGTCCGCGGGATAGCCGGGGGCCGCGCTTCCCCTTTGTCCATTTCGTATCCATTTCCATCCACTCATATCCAGTTTTCCGGATATGGTCCGACCTTCAAACATCCAACTCACCACAAGCAATCAATAAACCTCCACCGCAAAGAATTCCCTAGACGAAGGGGTCTCTGAGTAAGCTGACCGCAGGGCCACGCAAGGGCGCTGCCTATCGTTTTAAGGTACCCGGGGGAGCGATGGCTGATTGGAATGAAGTGCTTGCAGCGGTGGGCACAGCGCTTGGCGGGGACAAGGCGGAAGGCATCCGCGTGCTCAGTGCCAGCTGGGGCAGCACCGGCGAAGGGGACCATGCACAGCGATGCGTACTGGCGCATTACCTTGCCGATGTCCAGGACGAACTTGACGCCGAGATCGCCTGGGATGAGACGGCCCTGCATGAACATGGCTTCCTGGAGGACGCGGATCTTTCCCCGGTGGGTATCGCGTCCGTACGGGGCATGCTTCCTTCATTGCACCTGAATCTGGGTGACGGGTACCTCCGCCGCCGGCAGGTTGAACTGGCTGCTGAACATTGGGAGGCCGGCACATCCTGCTGCCCGGAGCTGCCTGACGACGGTTACGGCGCTATGATCCGCGCCGGCCTGCACAATCTGCGGCAGCGGATCTCAGCCGCGGGGGAGTGAATGACCTGACGGCGTCAGCCGAGCAGTTCCGTGACCGCCTGATCTATGAAGGTCACATCGGCGGGGTTCTTGCCGCCGCCGGCAAAGTGCCCCCAGATTCCGGGAATCACCCGCACCTCACTGTCGGGGATGTATCCCGACGCCCACACCTCATCTTCCGGCGGAAAGTAGAGGTCCTTTTCGGCCGGCATCTGCAGGGTCCGGGCCCGGATGGATTCAAGCGCGGCACCCGTGTCCCCGTCGAAGCCCGGTGTCTTTCCCACGTCTCCGTGCTGCCAGGTCCAGAGCATGGTGAGCAGGTTGTTGGCGTCCCGGTTGTCCAGAAAGAAGTCTTCCCAGAAGCCCACCAGGAAGTCCTCCAGTGAGGTGAACCCCAGCTTCCGCCATTCCTGGTGCCAGTAGAAGGCCTGGGAAAAGCCCCAGCCGGCATAAACGCGCGCCGCTGCCCGCAGGCCAATCTTCGGCTCGGCTTGGTACCACCCCTGCTGCCAGGCAGAATCAGCGGTGATGGCTGCCCGGACCGCTTCGAGGAAAACGATGTTGTGCGGTGCTGTTCGGGGTGAACCGCAGAAGGGAAGCAGGGCATCCATCATGTCCGGATAGCTGACGCCCCATTGGTAGGTTTGGCCGGCACCCATGGACCAGCCCAGCACCAAGCGCAGATGGTCAATTCCGAAGTGCTCCGTCACGAGACGGTGTTGACATGCGACGTTGTCGAAGAAGGTGATGTTGGGAAAACGAGGACCATTAAAAGGCTCGGGAAAATTGCTGGGGGAGGAGGACAGCCCGTTGCCCAGCATGTTTGGCACCACAATGAAATACTTGGCAGGGTCCAGCCCCATTCCTTCCCCGATGAGCCACTCATTGTCCCAGTGGCGTCCGGAGAACCACGTGGGGTAAAGGATGGCATTGCTGCGTTCGGAGTTTAGGACTCCGTACGTTTTATAAGCCAATTGCGCGTTCCGCAGCGACATGCCGGACTGCAGTGGTACGTCGCCGAGATCGTAAACATCGTAATCAGTGGTCATGGGGTCCCTCACCTGTGGCTGCGGAGTGTCCGTATAGCTGCGGAGGCAGCGGCCTCAGCCGATGTTCCACAGCATGATCCCACCCTCGTCCGGCGGCTACGTCAAGGGTGGGTTCGCCCCTCTGTGCCCTTTGCCCGGCCGGGTTCCACTGCTGTGCCGGCTTCAGCAACCCCGAGGATGCGCAGGGCCATGCGGCTGTGATGCTCGCCGAGTTCGGCAGCACTAAGCCGCCCATCGTCGCGGTACCAGCGGGAAACGTCGATGCACATCGAGAGCAGCGTCACCACAGCCATATCCGCATCCGGAACCGTGAATACCCCCTGCTCCACCCCGGCTTCAACAAGCGCGCGGAACTCTTCTTCCACCTGGTGGCGCATGCGGAGGACCTCCGCCAGATGCTCCGCGCTTAGAGCCGGAAGCTCAAAATTCACCACGCGGGAACTGGTGTGATTGGCAGCCTGCCACCGAACAAGGTTCCTTACCAAGGCGGCCATTCGCGTCGCCGGATCGCCATCAATGGAAGCGCTTTCCCGAACCAGGGAAAGAGTTTTCTCATGGCCCAGCTTTGAAATGCTGTAAAGGAGATCTTCCTTGGAATTGTGGTGCACGTACACGGCACCCGGAGTTACTCCGGCGCCGTTGGCGATATCCCGGGTTGTGGTGCCGTGAAACCCTTTGGAAGCAAAGGCGGCCGTGGCCGACGCGAGCAGCCGCTGTGCCGTATCCGTCATCGCAGATGCCCTCCCGTGGTCCCGGTCCCCTAAAGCCAGCTCAACGGAACAGGTGCATCCGCAGAGCGCACCAGGCGAACTAACTAAGCGATCAGCAACCACCCTAGCAGTGGCATCTGTTCTTGGGGCCGCCGCGGCAGACTCACCGCTTTGGTACTTTTCCCGGCCGCAACACCTTGTGGTTCCGACCCGGAGGACTAAACTTCTCCGATATTACGCATCAAGGATGCAGCGAGCCCGGAGGGCGCCGCCACGAACGGCAGCCGCTGGGAATTCCCTCCACCAGCCCTCGTCTCGGAGGTGCAGGCCGCATCCTCGCTAACGGCACCAACGGATCCAGACAAGGAAGTCATCCATGAAAATTCGTTCGTTTGCCGCGGCCGCGGCCATCAGCACGCTTGTCCTGACCACCGCCTGCAGCGGCGGAGACGGCGGGGACGGAGGTTCCTCCGACGCCGCCGGCAGCGGCGGGGAAACCCTGACCTACTGGGCCAGCAACCAGGGCACCAGCCTGGACAATGACAGGGAGGTACTGAGTCCCCAGCTGGAGAAGTTCACGGAAGAAACCGGCATACCGGTTGAACTGGAGGTGATTGGCTGGAACGACCTCCAGACCCGCATCCAAACCGCCGTCACTTCAGGCCAGGCGCCCGACGTCGTCAACATCGGCAATACATGGGCCGCGTCCCTGCAGTCCACGGGTGCCTTCATGCCCTTTGACGACCAGGCATTTGAAGCCATCGGCGGCAAGGATAAGTTTGTCCAGGCAGCCCTGGATACCGGTGGAGCACCGGGGGAGGACCCCACCTCGGTTCCGCTCTACGGTTTGGCGTACGGGCTGTATTACAACAAGGCCATGTTTGAGGAAGCGGGGCTGACTCCTCCCACCACATGGGAAGAACTCGTCACCGACGCGAAGGCCCTCACCACCGGGGACCAGTACGGCCTGGCACTGGCCGGTGGCAGCTACACCGAGAATGCACACTTTGCCTTCATTAATGCGGCGCAGAACGGTGCTGACCTCTTCGATTCCGAGGGTGAGGCAACGTTTACTTCCGACGGTGTGGTGGACGGGATCAAGCGCTACCTGGATCTCATGCAAACGGACAAGGTGGTCAACACCTCCAACGTCCAGTATGAAAACGCCATCCGGGCGGTCAACGACTTCGCCACCGGCAAAGTGGCCATGATCCTCAATCAAAACAACGCGAACAACAGCATTGCAGCCAACGGAATGACCGACGACCAGTACGGAGTGGTGGCGTTCCCGGCTCCGGCTGACTCCGAAACCGACGTTGCCAGCCACGTCGCAGGCATCAACCTCTCCGTCTTTGCCAATACGGACAACGCAGACGGAGCCATGAAGTTCGTGGAGTTCATGACCAGTGAGGACACGCAGACCGCACTGGGACGTCCGTTCGCCTCGCTGCCGGTCCTCACCGGCGCGGAACCCAATTTCACGGACAATGCCGAAGAGGCCGCAACCTTCGCGGATATCTACGCCACCAAGTCCAAGCCGCTGCCCCTGGTACCGGCGGAAGACCAGTTTGAAAGCACCGTCGGCAATGCGATGAACCAGATGTTCGCCACCATCGCCTCGGGCGGCACGGTGAGCACTGACGACATCCGCAACGCCATGCAGACCGCGCAGGAACAGGTGGCAGCGGCGGGCTAATCCAGTGTCCCGGGTCCGCGAGCGCGGACCCGGGACAGCTTTTGGGGTGCAGGCAAGGAAAGGGGAGTGGGCTGTCATGGCCACTGCGATATCCGCTGAGGAAACCAAGGCACCGGACGGCCCGGTCCGTAAAGCCCGCAGGCCTCGGCAGGCCGGGTGGTGGCTGCCCTATGCGCTGCTGGCCCCCGCCGTCGTTTTTGAACTGCTGATCCATGTGATCCCCATGTTCACCGGTATCTGGATGAGCTTTCTCAAGCTCACCAGGGCTTTCATTGCCAATTGGGGAGAGGCTCCCGTTGTGGGCCTTGCCAACTACCAGGTGGCGTTGGACTTCAATGCTGCCGTGGGCGAGGCGCTGCTGCGCTCCTTCCTGATCACATGCGGCTTCACTGTCCTGGTGGTGGGCCTGGCCTGGAGCATGGGGATGGCTGCGGCCGTTGCACTGCAGAGGAACTTCCGGGGCCGCGGCCTGTTCCGCACGCTGTTCCTGGTTCCCTACGCCCTCCCCATGTACGCCGGCATCATCGCCTGGAAGTTCATGCTGCAAAAAGACACAGGAGCCGTGAACCACTTCCTGTACGACAACTTGGGACTGGGCGGGGAAAAGCCCTTCTGGCTGATCGGTGACAACGCTTTCGTCTCCATTGTGGTGGTGGCCCTGTGGCGGCTGTGGCCCTTCGCCTTCCTGATGCTCATGGCCGGGCTGCAGTCCATCCCCGACGACGTCTACGAGGCTTCAGCCGTTGACGGCGCCAAGCCGCTGCGCCAGTGGGCTTCCATCACGCTGCCCATGCTCCGGCCGGTGAACCTGGTCCTGATCCTGGTCATGTTCCTGTGGACGTTCAACGACTTCAACACACCGTTTGTCCTCTTCGGCACGGCCCAGCCACCGGCCGGCGACCTGATTTCCTTCCATATCTACAACGCGTCCTTCCTGACGTGGAACTTTGGTTCCGGGGCCGCGATGTCGGTGCTGCTGCTGATTTTCCTGCTCATCGTTACCGGAATCTACCTGCTCACCATCAACAGGAGGTCACGCCGTGCGTGAAACCACCGGGGCAAAATACTTCCGCATTGTGGTCATCACCTTCCTGACCATCTTCACGGCGGTTCCCGTCTACGTGATGATCACCTCGGCACTGAAGCCGCTTTCGGATGTGCAGGGACCCTTCAGCTGGTGGCCGTCCAGCCTCACCTTCGCCCCCTTCATCGATATGTGGAAGACCGTGCGGCTGGCGGATTACTTCGTGAACAGCCTCATCGTCTCCGGCGCCGCCACCATCCTGAGCCTGGTGATAGCGATCTTCGCCGCCTACGCCATCTCCCGGTACCGCTTCCGCGGGAGGACCATCTTCTCCACCACGGTGCTGTCCACGCAGATGTTTCCCGGTGTGCTGTTCCTCTTGCCCCTGTTCCTGATCTTCGTGAACATCAACTCCACGCTGGGTGTCCAGCTGGTCGGCACCCGGCTGGGGCTGGTCATCACCTACCTGACCTTCTCCCTGCCCTTCGCCATCTGGATGCTGTCCGGATACTTTGACGGCATTCCCCAGGAGCTGGATGAGGCTGCGAAAGTGGACGGCTGCGGGCCGATGGGCGCGCTGCTGCGTGTTGTTCTTCCCGCCGCCCGTCCGGGCCTGATTGCGGTGGCCATTTATGCCTTCATGACGGCCTGGGGAGAGGTGCTGTTTGCCTCCGTGATGACCACTGACGCGAACAGGACCCTCGCGGTGGGGCTACAGCTGTATTCAACCCAGACCAATGTCTATTGGAACCAGATCATGGCTGCGTCCCTGGTGGTCAGCATTCCCGTGGTGGTGGGATTCCTCCTGCTGCAGCGCAGTTTCGTTGCCGGGCTGACGGCGGGAGCCATCAAGTAGGCGGCTACTGCTTGACCCTTAGCCCCAAGATGCGGCCGGTGTTCCCGGCCGCGGGATCCATGACCTGGGGCCACTGGGCCGTCATGATGAACAGGAGACCGCCGTCGTCGCCCCCGGCAGCGCAGGAGAAGCAGCCTTGCTCCAGCTGGACCGTGTCCCGAACCGTTCCTCCCCGGTCAACTCGGACACAGCGCTCACCGGGCACCTCGGCAACCCAGATTCCGCCGCTGCCGTCCCAGCTGATACCGTCCGGAGCGCCTCCTGCCAGATCCGCCCACATGGAACCTTCACTGAGGCTCCCGTCCTCCCGGATAGTGAATGACGTGAGGCGTCCGGCGTTGGACTCCGCCACCACCAGCGTGCTGCCGTCCGCGGAGACCAGCATGCCGTTGGGGAAAGCCAGCCCCTCGGCCACCTGGTCCAGTGAACCGTCCGGCCGGAGGACGGCAATGACTCCGTTGTCGGAAGCCTCTCCGGCATAGTCATAACCGATCCCGTTGACGTAGATGCTGCCCGAGGGGTGCGCCGCGATCTCATTCCACGGATACTCCGAGATTCCGTGCAGATCAGCCAGGGGAACCAGGCCGGCATGCGGGATCTCCAGGAGAACCGCTGCATCGCTGCCGGACACCACAGCCATCCGCCCGTCCGGCAGCCAGTCAAAGCTGATGGGGGAGGACGGCACAGCTGCAACCCGGCGAACGCTCCCTTCGGCATCCAGCGCCGAAATGGTTCCGGCCATCCAGTCCGCGAACCACAGCTCGCCGCGGTGCCAGCGGGCAGATTCTCCCATTCCAAGTCCTGATACGAGGGTTTTCGCTTCGGCCATTACACGCCTCTTTCCTCCCGTGACGGCGAACCCGCCGTGGCATGTCCAGTATGGCGCGGCAGCATGCAGGCGAACAGGGCGGTGCAGGAAGCTGCGCTTTCGGGAAACGGGCGCTGTCCTGCAGCCGATATGATGAGTGGCTGGTCAACGGGAACAACCCGGCTGTGCGGTCCTAACGCCTGCCGGCACCGTTCACCAGCTTCCATCCCCGAGAGGACACCCCCGAATGAGCCTGATCCGGCTGCAGGACGTCAACGTTGGCTTCGACAAGACGCAGATCCTGCGCGAGGCCTTCTTCCGCCTGGAACCGAAGGACCGGGTGGGGCTGATCGGCAAGAACGGTTCCGGCAAGTCCACGCTGCTCAAGCTGATCCTGGAACAGGTGGTTCCTGACTCCGGCACCGTGACCCTGGAGCAGGGCCTGAAGATCGGCTACTTCTCCCAGTTTTCCGAGCTCAACGGCGAATCCACCATTACCGAGGTCCTGGACGCCCTGTTCGTGGAGATTAAGGCCACGGAAGCCGAGCTTGCCTCCATTGATGAAGCCATTGCCGCAGACCCTGAGCCCAAGGCGCTGGACAAGCTGATCCGCCGCCAGTCTGAACTGTTCGAGACCATGGACCGGCTGGACGGCTGGGACTATCCGCGGCGGATCGATGCCGCCCTGACCACGCTTGGCTTCAGCGAAGCACACCGGACCTGCCCTATCGACGCCCTCTCCGGCGGCTGGCGCAACCGCGCAGCCCTGGCCAAGATCCTGCTGGAAGCCCCGGATGTGCTGCTGCTGGATGAACCCACCAATTATCTGGACGTTGCCGGCGTGGAGTGGCTGGAAGGCTGGTTCCGGGACTTCCGCGGTGCCGCCGTCGTCGTCTCCCACGACCGGAAGTTCCTGGACGCCGTGGTGACCCGCATCATCGAGGTGGAGAACTATCACCTGCACGAATACCCCGGTAACTTCGGCGAATATGTGATCCAGAAACAGTTCCGGCTCAAGGCACTGGCCTCCCAGTTTGTGCACGAATCCGAGCTTCTGGCTTTTGAGGCCGAAGGTATTTCGGACCGGCGCGAGGCAGCTAAATCCGGCAGTGGAGCCCTGGACAGCAAGCTCGCGAAGATCAAGAGGGCCCGCGCGCCGCGGCCCGTGGACCAGATCATCACGGAAATTTACGGCGGGCTGCATGTCAAGGACAATCTGTGCCGGGTGGAGTCCGTGGCCAAGTCCTACGGGGACCGGACGCTGTTCCAGGACCTGAGTTTCGAGATTCGCCGCGGTGACCGGCTGGTGGTCCTGGGCGCCAACGGCAGCGGCAAAACCACGCTGCTGCGGGTCCTGACGGGCGAGGAAAAGGCCGACGCCGGCAAGGTGGTGTGGGCAAACGGGGCGAAGATGGTCTCCTACAACCAGGTGCTGGCGGAGCTCGACGACGACGACACCGTCACCCACTCGGTCAACGCCATGCCGGACAGCCTGGCCCTGACCGCCACCAAGAAATCCGTCAACCGGTTCCTGACCATGTTCCAGTTCTCCGAGGCGGACCTGAAGCAGAAGATCGGCAACCTCTCAGGCGGGCAGAAGGCGCGCGTTGCGATGGCCCAGTGCCTGCTCTCCGGCGCCTCCGTGCTGCTGCTCGATGAGCCCACCAACCACCTGGACCTCTCCAGCACACAGGTCATGGAACGGGCCCTGCTGCATTTCCCGGGAGCTGTGGTGGTGGTCAGCCACGACCGGTTCTTCACGGACAAAATCGCCAACCGGCACCTGGTGTTCGGTGCCGACGGCGCCGCGCCCGGGGAGATTGACCTGCGCGTCGCGTAGGCGCGGAAGGAGCGCCTACTCTGTGATCCGGGTTGCCCGCACGACGACGTCGTGAAGGACATGGCCGGTTCCGTCCGGGGCCGTGACTGTGCGTTCGTGCTCTTCCGCGGTATCGATCAGCCACTGGGCGGGGTCCAGTGCGGCGGCTGTCTGGGAAACGGAGACGGTTGCCTCTGCCGGGGGCTGTTCCCCGTGTCCGGCGGCGCCGCCGTCGTGCCGGTGCCCGATGATGAGCAGCGTGCCGCCGGGCGCAACCCAGCCGGCCACGCGCCGGTAGAAGGCGAGCTGTTCCATCACCGGGTGTGCGTAAGCGGTGGTGACCAAGTCGAAGGGATGCTCGGGCTGCCAGGATACGAGGTCCGCTTCGATCCAGGTGACGTCGACGTCCAAGCCCTGTGCTGCCGCCCGGGCGGCAGCTTGATCCAGGGCGGTCCGGGAAATGTCGGCGCCGGTCACCTGCCAGCCGTGCCGGGCCAGCCAGATTACGTCAGTGCCGGTTCCGCAGCCGGCATCCAGCGCAGTGCCCGGCGTCAGGTCGGCGGTCTCATGATCCAGGTACGGGTTCGGCTGGTCAGCTTCCGGTGTTCCGGGTTCAACTCCGGGCTGGGCTTGGGCGCCCTGTTCCCAGTGATGTTCCCAATAGTCTTTGTCGAAATCGTGCTCCATGGCCCGTCCAGCTCCTTCCGGTCCACACGGCGCGGGAGAGCGCCGGTTGACTCATCAGCCTTGATCGTCCCGAATCCACGGGCCTGTCCGCAAGTCGCCTTGCCATAACGGCAACATCAATTCCAGGCGCATATGCGCGTCTGGGCTTCTCCACAGCTCTGTCATAGGTCCCTGCGACAGGATGGTTCGGCACCCCATCTGACCTTTTGAAAGAGCCATTAATGAATATCCTGATCATGGTTGCGGCGGATCTCGCCGCTATTTTTTTGCTGACCTTCGGCCTGTACCTCCGCCGGCACCGCCGGCGGGACTTGGCTGTCTCCTATCTGGGCATCAACATCGGGGTGTTTGCCGTGGCGGCATCGCTGAGCGGCTCAGCGGCGAGCGCCGGACTGGGACTGGGGCTGTTCGGGGTGCTTTCCATCATCCGGCTGCGTTCCACGGAGCTGGAGCAGCATGAGGTGGCGTACTACTTCTCGGCACTGGCACTGGGCCTGATTTCCGGCATCGGCAGCAGCCCGCTGTGGCTGGCTCCTGCTTTGATGGCCCTGATCCTGGGCGTTATGTTTGTGGGCGACCACCCTCGGGTCCTTCCGGCGTACCGGCACCAGACCGTTGTCCTGGACCGCGCCATCGCCAGGGAAGAAGAGCTGTATACCCGCCTGTCCGAGGTGTTGGGCGGGACAATCCACTCCGCCACCGTGACCGAACTGGATCTGGTCAACGACAAGACCTTCGTGAACGTCAAGTTCTCCGCCCCCTCGGATCCCTCCGGCCGATCAGTCCCCGCAGGCCGGCCCGTCACCGCAGAACAGCCTGCGGATCCCGCCTTCCCCGCGCGCATCTCATGAGCGGCCGGGCAGTACCTGCACCCTTCCGCCTGACCTTCGCTGATGTTCTGTCCTCCGTCAGCCTAGAAGACCTGAACACTGCCGCAGCCCTCCAAACCCGGGTTGACCGCAAATACCTGGTGGACAGCGAACTGGCTGACCGCATCCTGGGCACCTTGCCGAACCGCGCGCTTGTGCTGGAAATGGATGGGCGCCGCTCCTTCACCTACGACTCCGTGTACTTCGACACCCCTGAGCGGGACAGCTACCTGCTGGCCGCCTACGGCCGGCGCCGTCGTTACAAAATCAGGACGCGCACATACGTGGACAGTGCGATGAGCTTCCTTGAAGTAAAGACGGAAGGAGCCCGTGCCGCCACGGTCAAGGAACGGATCCCCTACGCGTTGGCTGACCGCAGCCGTATCACCGCCGAGGGCCGGGACTACATCCTGCAAACCCTCGCAGCCGTGGGGTCCTTTCCGGATCCGGAGAAGCTGTACCCGGTGCTGGAAACCGCCTATGCCCGGACCACGCTCTACCTTCCCGGATCCGGAAGCCGCGCCACCATCGATTCTGATGTGACCTGCTCCGTGCCGGGCCGCTCCGGCTGGACGCTGGACCGGAAGGTCATTGTAGAAACGAAATCAGGTTCCACGGCAGGAGCACTGGACCGCCATCTGTGGGAGCACGGTGTCCGGCCCTCCCGCATTTCCAAATTCGCCACCGGTCTGGCAGCACTGAATCCCGCGCTGCCTGCCAACCGGTGGCACCGGACCCTCATGAACGATTTCCCGCTGCGTCCGGCAGCTGCCGCCTAGCCCCTCCGGGCAATTCCCTCATTCAAGGAGTATCACTGTGTTTTCTTCCACCCCGCCGTTCAACAGGTACGCACAGCCCGGATCGGCAATCGGCAGGCCCTCCGGCTCACCATGACCGCGAACGGCTTTGACAGCTGTTTCCCTTGCCGCTGCCGTGGGCCTGGCCGGCTGCTCGACTCCGGGCACGGACGCTGCCGGCGTATCTTCAGCGGATACCGCCGCTTCAGAGTCACTGCCGTTCTTTGACGATTCCACCGTCCATGATGTCAGCGTCAGCTTCAGCGATGAGGAGTATCAGGCCATGCTCGCCGCATACTCGGACTCAGGGGACAAGGACTGGATTTCCGCATCAGTAACTATTGACGGGACCACGCTGGAGAATGTGGGGCTGAGACTCAAGGGCAACTCCAGTCTTATGTCCCTCTCCGGCCGCGGAACCGGCGGAACAGCGCAGCAGGCCGTCCCCGATGCTGAGGCTGATGCTGAGCCCGGTGCTGACACCGAAACCACCACTGATCCTTATGGGACGCAGGAGAGCGGCGACGGGGACGGCACCGCTGAATCTCCTCAGTCCCTTCCCTGGCTGATCCGTCTGGATAAGTTCGTGGACGGGCAGCAGTACCAGGGGCGCACGGACCTGGTGGTCCGCGGCAATAACAGCGAGTCCTCATTAAACGAGGCTCTTGCCCTTGAACTGACCGGCGCTTCCAACCTTGCGACCCTTCAGGCATCCGCAGCCCGTTTCAGCGTCAACGGCAGCGCCGGGCAGCTTCGGCTCATCATTGAAAGCCCGGACGATGAGTTGTGGAATGAAGACACCTTTGGAAGCGAGGGCAGCATCTACAAGGCGGAAAGCGGCGGGGACTACAGCTACCGCGGGGACAACCCGGACGAATACCAGGACGTCTTCGAGGAGAAGGCCGGGGAGGAGGGGCTGGAACCGTTGGTGGAGTTCCTCGACTTCGTCAATAACTCCACCAACGAGGAGTTCAGCGCTCACCTTGGGGAGCACCTGGACGTGGATGCCTTCGCCACCTATTTGGCCGCCCAGGACCTGATGGGCAACATGGACGATATCGACGGCCCGGGAAACAACTCCTACCTGCGGTACGACCCCGACACCGGCAAGATGACCGTAGTGACGTGGGACCTGAACCTTGCCTTCGGTGCCATGGCGGGCGGCGCCGGCGGACCCGGAGGAACGGGGGAGGCTGCAATGCCCGGAGGCCTGCAGCGCCCGGACGGAATGACACGCCCGAACGGGATGACGCCCCCGGACGGTACCCAGCTGCCCGCTGACGGCACGATGCCCGAAGATGCCGGCATGCCCGGCGCCGCCGGTGGACCTGGCGGCACTGGCGGCACCGACAATCCGTTGTCCAGCCGCTTCCTTGCGGACTCTGGATTCAAGGCCCTGGTAGAGGAGAAGACTGCCACCCTGAGGGCCGACCTGTACACATCAGGTACCGCCCAGCAGATCCTGGACAAATGGACCTCGCTGCTCACCAGCCAGGCCGGGGACCTGGTCCCTGCGGAGACCGTCGAGGCTGAAGCCGACAATATCGCGGCGTTCTTCACGCCGGCTGACCCGGCCAGCAGCTGACCGGCACCCGGCAGGGCAAAAGGCGGCGGCGAAGCAAAAGCTCTGTTTCGCCGCCGCCGCGGGCAACACTCCGGGAAAACTTAGGCCGGTGTTCCGATCATGGGCACGGTCTCCAGCATGGAACCGAGTTCGGCCATCAGCACCGGCGCACTGCCGAGCGAATACGCGTTCTGGCGGCCCCACAGGAAGTACCGGTGGATCGGGTAGTCAACGTCGGCGCCCATGCCGCCGTGCAGGTGCTGGGTGGCATGGACAACGCGTAGCCCGCCGTGTGCCGCCCACCAGGAGGCAACAAGCGATGCCGCTTCCGCGCCGTCGTCGTTCCGGTCAACGAGCCAGGCGGCCCGCCGGGTGGTGAGCTTGATGCGCTCGGCGTCCAGATGCGCGTCCGCTGCGCGTGCCGACACCGCCTGATTGGCGGAGAGCGGGCGGTTGAACTGGATCCGCTCGGAGGTGTACGCCGCGGTGATGGCGATTGCTTCCTCGCAGACCCCCGACTGAATGGCAGCCAGGGCGATCCGTCCCAGCATGCGGGCCTGTGCGATCGCCGCCCCGCCGCCCGTGAGGACCTCGTCCGTGCCGATGTGCACCGCAGTGAGCGTGACCGCCGCGGCAGCTGCATGGTTCGTCATGGAAACGCTCTCGCGCTGAACACCGTCCCGGTCCGCCGGCAGGAGCACGGCAAGCACGCCGTCGTCCGTCATCACCGGAACCAGCAGGGCCGCGGCCTGTGCCGCACCCTGCACAGCAGTCAGCGTGCCGCTGATCCGCCAGCCGTCGCCGTCACGTTCGCCGCGGACAGCGTAGTCACCGTCCACGCCGGCATCGATGGCCCCCACCACCAGATGCTTTCCCTCCAGGAACCCGGGGAGCCAGCGGTCCCGCTGGGTGGGCGTTCCCCAGCTCACCAGGGGCAAGGCAGCCATGGCGACGGCGGCGGCAAACGGAACCGGGGCAACCCGCCGTCCCTGCTGCTCCAGTACGGCTACGAGGCCCAGCATTCCCAGGCCTGAACCGCCGTGTTCCTCCGGCAGCGCCAGCCCGAGGATTCCGGTTTCAGCGAGGATTCCCCACAGCTCCTCGTCGTGGCCGCCGCGGCGGGATTCCACCTCCCGGACCCGCACGGTGCCGGCCAATTGTGCAAAGACTTCCCCTGCAAGCTGCGCTGCCTCGCGCAGGTCCTCATCGAGTTCGAACTGCATTGGTCTCTTCCTTCTTCTCCTGGCGGCGGGCCGCAACTGTCATTCCAAGCGCCTTGGCGGCCACCAGATCGCGAAGGACCTCGTTGCTGCCCCCGCCGAAGGTGTTGTTCTGGGCGCGGCGGGCCAGTGTTTCCACCCGGCCGTTGATGGCGGCGCCGGTGGATCCGGTCCGCAGGAGTCCGGCCACCCCCAGCACTTCCTGCAGCTTGCCGTAAACCTCCACCACGCTTTCCGTGCCGATCACCTTTGCTGCGGCTGCGTCGCCGCCGCCCAGGGTTCCGGCAGCGACGTCGGCCACCAGCCGGAGGTTCACCAGCTCTGTCGCCGAGAGCAATGCGTACACCTCAGCGAGGGTTGAGCGCACCCACGGAATATCCAGGACGCGGCCTGAACCGTACGGTTCGGTGCGCGCCCAGTCCAGGACCTGGCTGAACAGCTCGTTGGCGATCCCGCCGCGGGCCGCCAGCGCCACGCGTTCGTGGTTGAGCTGGTTGGTGATCATCCGCCAGCCCTCGTTGAGTTCGCCGACGACGTTGCTCAGCGGCACCCGGACGTCCTCGTAGTAGGTGGCCGCAGTGCTGATGCCTCCCACGGTGTGGATCTCTGTGGCGGAGAACCCCGGCGCCGTGGTGGGCACCATGACAACGGAAATGCCCTTGTGGCGCGGTGCGTCCGGATCCGTGCGGACGGCAAGCCAGATCCAGTCCGCGAAAATGGCGGCGCTGGTGTAGAGCTTGTTGCCGTTGATGACCAGCTCATCCCCTTCAATCCGCGCCGTGGTGCGCAGCGAGGCGAGGTCGGTGCCTGCACCGGGCTCCGAATAACCGATGGCGAACATCAGCTCGCCGGCCAGGATCGGCGGCAGGAAGAATGCTTTCTGCTCCGCGGTGCCGTACTTCATCAGCGCGGGGGCCACGGTGTTGAGGCTGACCAGGGACAGCGGGGCGTTGGCCCGGATGACTTCGTCATAGAACACGAACTGGGCTTCGGGATCCTCGCCGCGGCCGCCGTATTCCACGGGCCAGCCAAGGCCCAGCCAGCCGTCGGCGCCCATCTGCTTCAGGATCCGGCTGAAGGTGGGGCCGCCTTCAGTTTGTTCCACGAGGTCGCGGGCATCCTCGGCGCTGATGGTCCGGGCAAAGTAGGCGCGCAGATCAGCGCGCAGCTGCTTCGATGCGGGTGAAAGATCGGGATTCATTGTCGCTCCTGGCTTCAGTGGTCGGTGGCAAGGATGAGTGCACTGTGCGGCACGGGGGATCCGCCGGTGACCAGCACATTGGCAAGATTTTTGGGCGGTTGGTTGACCGACGTGCCGCGGATGAGCCGCACGCCCTCCGCAATGCCGTTCACGCCGTGCAGATAGCCTTCACCGAGCTGGCCGCCGTGCGTGTTGATCGGCAGGGTGCCGGTGACCTCCAGCGCGCCGTCGGCAACCATGTTCCTGGCTTCTCCGCGCTTGCAGAAGCCGTACTCTTCGAGCTGGAGCAGGACCATGGGCGTAAATGCGTCATACAGGATGGCGGCGTCAATGCCTTCCGGACCGTGCCCGGCCTGCTGCCACAGCTGCCGGGCCACCAGTTCAACCTCCGGCATCTCATCAATCTTGTCCCGGTAGTAGCTGCTCATCGAGATCTGCTGCGGCCCCGCGCCCTGTGCGGCGGCGGTGATGATGGCCGGCGGATGCGGCAGGTCGCGGGCGCGCTCGGCGCTGACGATCACCAGTGCCTGGCCGCCGTCCGTTTCCTGGCAGCAGTCCAGCAGGCGCAGCGGGTCAGCGATCATCCGCGACGCCTGGTGGTCTTCGATGGTGATGGGGCGGTTGTGGAACCAGGCCCGCGGATTGTTGGCCGCGTGCTTGCGGGACAGCACTGATATCTGGCCGAAGTCGGCGCTGGTCACACCGAACTCCTGCATGTAACGCCGGGCCAGGAACGCTTCCTGGGCCGCTGGCGTCAGCAGTCCGTACGGGTTGATCCAGTTGCGGTATTCCTGGTCGGTGGTGTTGGCGTAGGCAAACTGCGGCGGCCCGGCGCCAAAGCGGTGGCCGGAGCGTTCGTTGAAGGCACGGTATACGACGACGACGTCGGCAACTCCGCTGGCCACGGCCATGGCCGCCTGCTGGACCGGAGCACAGGCACCGCCGCCGCCGTGCGGAATACGGCTGAAGAATTTCAGCTCCGGGATGCCCAGGGCCCGGGCCACGGCAATTTCGGGATTGTTTTCCATGGAGAACAGGGAAAAACCGTCCACTTCCTCCACGCCGATCCGGGCATCGGCCAGCGCAGCCAGCACGGCTTCGCAGGCCAGCCGCCACTCGCTGCGGCCGGAGTCCTTGGAGAATTCAGTGGCACCGATGCCGGCGATGGCCGCCTTGCCGGAGAACCCGCTCATGCTGCCGCCTCCTGCTGCAGGGCAAGCCTGACGGTCGCCGTGACATGGGCTCCGCGGTGATGTGAACCGGTGACCTTAACGGTGACTTGTTTCGGGTCCTGCCCGGTGATTTCACCGGTGAAGTGCAGGACGTCGCCGGGGTACAGGGGCATGCCCAGGCGGAGGGCAACCGACAGCAGGCGGGCGCCGGGCCCGGCCCAGTCGGTGATGTACCGCCCCACCAGGCCGTTGGTGGTGTTGATACTGATGAAAGTGTCCGGAGATCCGCGGCGCACTGCCGCGCCCGGATCGTGGTGCACGTCTTCGAAATCCTGCGAAGCGATGGCTCCGGCGACGATCAGGGACCGGTCAACCGGAATGTCGAGCTCGGGCAGCTGGGCGCCCGGCGTGATTCCGTTCATGCTTCTGAGGCTCCTTGCTGCTGTTGTGCGGTGTCCTGCCTGCTGGTTCCTGTGAGCCGCAGCCGGGGCAGTATCTCACCGCGGGCATGCTCGGCGAAGTACACCTCCACGGGGCAGTTCGCCGAAAGGTCGGCCAAGTCAGTGGGTTCGAAGTCGGCCACCAGACGCGTGCCGGTATCCAGATCGACAAGACCCACCAGGAGCGGGTACGTGAAGGCGGGGTCCTTGGGATGGTGCACCACGGTCCAGCTGTGCAGGGTTCCCTGCCGTGAAGATTCAACCGAGTCCCACTCGAAGGACCGGCACCGGGGGCATGCGGGGGCCGGCGGATGGCGGAGCGTTTCGCAATCGGTGCAGCGCTGGATCACCAGGCGGCCCTCCGCTGCGGCGTCGAACCAGAACACATTGTCATGCGTGCGAACGATCGGCGGAACGGCCGTACCCGGCGTTGTCTGAGTGTCTGGGGCTGTCATGAATTCTCCTTGGGCCGGAACCGCAGCAGCGTGAACTTCTCGGCAGCTACGGTGTGCTGTCCGGCGTCTTCATAGCGTTTCCCGAGCGTGATGAAAAAGCCCTCACCGAGTCCGGTCTTTTTGGGCCCGACAACAGAATCGATCGTGATGTGGCAGGTGATTTCCATGCCCACGGTCAGTTCCAGCTCATAGTCCTGCTCCATCTGAGTGGCGACCACTGAGGTGTATCCGGCCGAGTCGAGCAGGAACAGCAGCTCGGCGTACGGGGTGGCTTCAACCACGCCCTCCGTCCGGGCGCGCTGGACTTCGCGCCAGCGGCGGTAACCGGACATGACCCAGGTGGAAACCATGGCCGGGGGAGCAATGATGCCGCTGCGGCCCGTTCCGCGAGCGGCGGCACCGTCAACGTACACGGGGTTCCGGTCATCGAGGGCCTCGGCCCAGTTGCGGATCATCGCCTCCGACACCCCGTAGCGTGCAACGCGGGGAGGTTCGGCTACCGTTCCAACAAAGCGCTGAAGCTCGTCGGCGCCAAGGGTACTGAACGTACGGTCCGAGTTGTCAACGGTGGTCATCAGACACCTGCCCCGACAAAGTCCTGCGACGCAGCCGGGAGGGAGTTGATGCGGCCGGCGGCAACAAACTCCGCTCGAATGTCCTCGCGCTGGTCATCAGTGAGCGGCAGGAACGGGCTGGTGCGGTCCTGTGCCCGCCACACGCCGTCGGCCTCCCACGCTGTCCGGCGCAGCGGCGCCTTGTCGATCTTTTCGTTCGCGGTGACCGGCGCCTTGTCGATGATGCGGACAAAGGCGGGGCGCCATTTGGTGCCGAGGGCCGGCTGGGCGTCGAGGAAAGCGGCGAACTCCTCCGGATCGAAGCTGTGGCCGGGGCGGAGGACCAGGGCGCACATGAGCTGGTCGCCGGTTTGCGGATCGGGAACGGCAAAGGCATGGACGCCGGATACCGGCGGATAGGCCGAAATGATGCGTTCCACGGGTGCGGTGGAGAAGTTCTCACCGTCCACGCGGAGCCAATCCGATGTGCGTCCCGCGAAGTAGAAGTACCCTTCCTCATCCCGGTAGGCGAGGTCCCCGGTCCAGAAGTCCTCCCCGCCAAAACGCAGGCGGTCGGCCATCGCTCCGGGATTGTTGTAATAGCCCTCGAAGCGCGGGCCGGCTCCCACCACCACGATCTCTCCGATGGCTTCCTCCGCGTTGAGCAGCCGGCGGCCGGAACCGAACCGGGCCCGCGGGCACTCGGCGCCGTCGTCGGAACGGATCTCCACTGTCATCCCGGAGGCGGGAAGTCCCAGGGAGTCCGACGGCGCCCCCGGCACCGGAACAATGCGGACAATTCCCTCGCTGGAGCCAAATCCTTCCCGCAGTTCGCAGTTGAACCGTTTGCGGAAGGCCGCAGCCTCGGCCGGGGATGCCTCCGAACCGAAGGCCACTTCCAGGGAGTTCTCGCCGTCGGCCGGGTCCTCGGGCTGGGCGAGGACGTAGCTGAGCACGCGTCCCACGTAGTTGAGGAAGGTGATTCCGTGGTCGCGGATGTCCCGGGAGAAACGGCTGGCGGAGAATTTCCGCACCATCACCACCGTGGCGCCGACTTCCGCGGCGGTGGCGAGGTTCATCATGATGGAGTGGCCGTGGAAGAGGGGCAGGTGCAGGTAACTGACCGACGCGCGGTGCAGTGAAATGCGGTCCTTCATGGTCAGGGTCAGGGCACCAAGGCGGCCCTGCGTGCAGATCACTGCCTTGGGGGCTCCCGTGGAACCGGAGCTGAACAGGAGCAGGTACAGCGAGGCGGGATCGGGTAGTTCCGCCGGCAGCGGAGCGCCGGCATGGGCGGCAAGCAGCTGAGCATAGTGTTCGGACTCAACGTCGAAGATACGGCCGGCGGGCAGGGGCAGTTCCGGGCGGTCTTCCGCTTCCAAGTACAGGGGTTCGCTGATGAGGAGGTCACAGTCGGCGTGCGCCATGTCGTGTGTGAGTTCGCTGCCGCGCCGGGTGGGGTTGATGCCCACGGCTACGTCGCCGCTCAGCGCTGCGGCCAGGAGCCAGAAGACAAAGTCCGGCGTGTTCTGCAGCAGGATGCCCACGTGGATCTGGCTGCGGCCAACGCCCGGCTCCATTCCGGCCAGGATGTCCGCCCTCGCCGAAGCCTCCGCGACCACCTCGGCCCAGGTCCAGCTCCGCCCCTCGAAGCGAAGGCCGACATGCCCGTCCTGTGCGCGGTTTCGAACCACTTCTGCGTACGTTCGCACGGCATCCTCTCAATGTGTCACTACTCGTTGCGGTTTACGCTAGGCGAAGTTTCATGGCGCTTGAGGTTGGTCCCACTGGGTGGAATACGGACGACGGCGAGAGCCGGCCAGCAGCTTCACGGCGGCGGGCACCCTGCTAGCCTGACCACACACGTGCCCGCTACAGAGGGAAGCCGATGCTCGCCGATCTGGCATTTTTTTCGTTCGTTGAACTTACCGATCCCTCCTCGCACGCGGCCTACAACCGCTGGCACCAGATGGACCATCTGCCGGAAAACCTCGCGCTGCCCGGCGTGGCCTGGGGCGACAGATGGGCTCGGGTCCGGGAGGAGGACCCCGGGCCTGCGGAGGAATTCGCGCAGGAGCTCCCGCAGGGGCCGGCGGGGAAATCACCTGTCAGCGCCACCGACTACGTCGCGATGTACTGGTTTCGAGATCCTGTCCAGGAGAGCGTCGCAGCGTGGGACCGCCTCGGTGAAGCTTCTTTCCAATGGGGGCGCGGCCCCATCATTCCCGGTGTTCGGCGCCCGCTGCTGGCATTCTTCCGTCCGGTGAAGGGCTATGCGGCGCCTCGGGTGCTGGTGGGGCCGGATGTGCTGCCCTACCGCCCCAACCGCGGACTGCACCTCACCCTGACGCGCCATGCCGACCCGCATGGCCGCCGGACCCACGACTGCTTTTCCTGGGAAGATACACGGTTGATTCCGGAGCTCCTCGACGTCGGCGGAGTGGCCGGAGCCTGGACTTTTTCCTTCAGCCACCCCCAGCAGCACGGCACGCTGCCGTTCAGCGGGGTGGTGGAGGAACCTCCGGGCGGACTGCGCATCCGCCTGCTGTACCTGGACGGTGATCCGGTGTCCACCGGTGAAGCCATCCGGGCAGCTGAACGCAGTATCAATGCCGATCCCGCGGCGCCGGACAGCGTTGGAGAGGTGCTGTTTTCCGCTTCGCTGCGCACCATTAATCCTTGGGAGCAGTCATGACGGCGGGCAGAACCAGCAGTGAAGGTGTCCGGCCCACCAGCGCGGCGCAGCATGCTGCCCTGCGGGCCGGGCGGCTCCCGGAGCCGGAACAGGTGGCACGGGATGTCTGGGCCATCGCCGCGCCCATCCCCGGAGGAGGTGTCAGCTACACGCTCACTTACGTCCTGATCTCCGGCGAAGCGTTCCACCTTTTGGATCCGGGCTGGGATTCGGCCGGGAACCTGGCGGCCCTCCGTGCATCCCTGGAATCGATCGGCCTGGCTCTCGAGCAGCTCTCCACGATCATCGCCACGCATCATCATCCGGACCACCTCGGCATCGCTGACCGGCTCCGGAGCATGACCGGTGCGCGAATTGCCTTCTCACGGGCCGAACGTGAGGTGCTGGTTCACCAGCTGGGCCCGTGGCGGCGCGACCGGGAGGCCTATGCACGGCTCCTGGCTGACTGGGGTGTTCCGGCGGAGCGCCGGGAAGAGCTGGAAGCCTCCTTCAGCCGGGCGCCCCTGTTCGCTGATGTTGAACCGGACCTTTTGCTCGAGGATGATCAAACGCTGGATCTGGGCGGCCACCGTCTGATGCCGTTGGCGACGCCCGGCCACACCGGAGGACATTTGTGCTTCGTCGACAACGACCGTCAGGTCATCTACGGCGGTGACCACGTCCTGCCGCAGATCTACTCCGGAGTGGGGCTGGGTGCCCTTCCCGATACCCACCCGCTTCCTGACTTCCTGGCCTCGCTGCAGAGGGTGCGGCGGTGGAACGACTATGAGGTCCTACCCGGCCACGAGTACCGTTTCCGCGGTTTGTCTGCGCGCGCAGAAGATATCGCAGCGCACCACCTGCGCCGCACCTGTTCAGTGGCGGACCTGCTGCCGGAGCTGGGGAACGCCCCGGTGTGGGAGTACGCGCAGCGGCTTCACTGGACGCCCGGCCGGGACCGGCTTGAGGGCTTCTTCCTGTACTCGGCCCTCCGCCAGACCGAGATGCACCTGGAACTGGCGCGCAGCGGCCGGCTCCAGGAGCTGCTGGCGGAGCATCAGGGGTCAGCCGGCAAGGCACTGGCGCAGGATCTCGGGGATGCGGACGGGACGCTGGTCCGCTGACACCGTAACCAGCCAATTGGAGGCTGTGGCCACCAGTGTCTCATCGGCACGGCGCCACATTTCGAAGTCGAAGCGCACCGAGGACGTGCCGATCCTGCCCAGCCGCAGTTCGATGGTGATCTCATCGAAGAGGCGGGCGGCGGCGAGGTAGTCGCAGTGCGTTGCCCGTGAGACAGTCCACCAGCCGAATCTCTCCAGCAGCGTGTCCTGCCGCAGGTCCTGCAGGAACAGCCATTCCGTCTGCAGTGCTTCCATGCGGGGAAACCAGGCCGCGTAGTAGAGAATCCCGGCGGGATCGGTGTCAGCGTAGCTCAGCCGCCGGGTGTGCTCGCGCAGCAACGGCGGACGTTCATCTGTCGCCGGTTCCGGAATACCTGTCATTTGTCCTGCCCTCCCTGGCCCTGTGCGGTCAGACTTTATCACCATGCGACAAACAAGCACTTGTTTGGTACGGTAAACCATCCGCACCGTTGCGAGAAGAGGGCAGGAAACCAATGTCGATCACTATCGATCTCACCGGATGGGTCGTACTTGTCACAGGAGGGGCCCGCGGCGTGGGTGCCGGCATTGTGGACGCGTTCGTTGCGGCCGGAGCCGTGGTGGAAACCTGCGGCCGGACCGAGCCGGACCCGAAGGCACCCGGACTGGCCTCGCCCTCGGTGCACTTCAGCCGCCTGGACGTGCGCGACGACGAACAGGTGCGCGGCTGGGTGGCCGACGTCGTAGGCCGCCGGGGAAGGATCGATGCTGCGGTCAACAACGCAGGCGGCTCTCCCTTTGGACGCTTCGAAAGCGGCTCCGCACGCTACCAGCGGGCCATTACTGAACTGAACTTCCTCTCCGCCGCACACGTGGTCAGCGCCGTGCACCCGGTGATGATGGGACAGGAACAGGGCGGTTCGATCGTCAACATCACCTCCATCAGTGCCCGCCGGCCCAGCCCGGGCACAGCCGTCTATGGTGCCGCAAAGGCAGCACTGGAGAACCTGACCGGCAGCCTGGCCGTGGAGTGGGCGCCGCAGATCCGGGTCAACGCCGTCAGCTGCGGGCTCGTGGCCACTGAAGGCGCTGCGGACCACTACGGCGACGCTGAAAGCTATGCCCGGGTCGCGGCAACGATTCCCCGCGGAAAGCTGGCCGATCCCCGGGAGATCGGAGACGCCGTCGTCATGCTGGCGTCGCCGCTCTCCAGCCACATCACCGGTGCCGTCCTGGATGTGGACGGCGGCGGCGAGTGGCCCGCCTTCCTGGCGCACACTCCCAACGCAGCTTTACTGAACCTCACAGAACCAGAAGGAGCACACTGATGACCGAAGCGGTAATTGTTTCTGCAGTCCGTTCGCCGATTGGCCGCGCCCACAAGGGCTCGCTGCGCGGAATGCGCGGCGATGACCTCGCGGCCCAGATGGTGCGCGCGGCACTCGACGCCGTTCCCGGACTGGATCCGGCCAGCATCGAGGACCTGATGATGGGGTGCGCGCAGCCGGCGGGGGAGCAGGGGTACAACATTGCCCGCATGGTTGCCATGCAGCTAGGTTTGGACAGCGTTCCCGGAACCACCGTGCACCGGTACTGCTCCTCCTCGCTGCAGACCACCAGGATGGCGCTGCACGCCATCAAGGCAGGCGAGGGCGACGTGTTCATCTCCGCCGGCGTGGAGACCGTGTCCCGCTTTGGCCTCGGCAAATCCGACGGGATGGCGGACACCAAGAATCCGGCATACTTCGATGCGATGAACCGCACCGCCGCCCAGGCCAAGGATCCGGAGGCACGCTGGAGCAATCCCCGCGAACGCGGCGAACTGCCGGACATCTACATCGCCATGGGTGACACCGCGGAAAACGTTGCCCAGCTGCGCGGCGTCTCCCGCGCCGCACAGGACGAGTGGGCGGTGCGCAGCCAGAACCGCGCCGAGGCCGCCGCGGCACGCGGCTTCTGGGCGAAAGACATCACGCCGGTCACCCTGGCCGACGGAACTGTGGTCTCCGAGGATGACGGGCCGCGTGCGGGCGTCACGCTCGAGAAGCTCTCCACGCTGCAGCCGGTGTTCCGCGAGCACGGCACAGTCACCGCCGCCAACTGCTGCCCCTTGAACGATGGCGCCGCCGCCCTGGTGATCATGAGCGACCGGCGTGCCGCTGAGCTGGGCCTGACCCCGCTGGCACGGATTGTTTCCACCGGGGTTGCAGCCCTGACCCCGGAACTGATGGGACTGGGCCCGGTCGAAGCCGTGCGCCGCGCCCTGGGTAACGCGAAGATGTCCATTTCCGACATGGACATCATGGAACTCAATGAAGCTTTTGCCGCCCAGGTCCTGCCGTCCATTGATGACATCGGCATCGACCCGGATAAGGTCAACGTCAACGGCGGGGCCATTGCGCTGGGCCATCCGTTCGGCATGACCGGTGCACGCATGACCACCACGGCCATCCATGCCCTGCAGGAGCGCGACGAGCAGTTTGCGGTGGAAACCATGTGCGTGGCAGGCGGGCAGGGCATGGCGATGGTCCTGGAGCGGCTGAGTTAGCCGAAGGGGGGGCGGGCCGAAGACGCTGCCTCGGCCCGGACCCTACTCCGCCGTGGTTTTGGCTGCGGCGGCCGCGGTGCCGGCGCTTTTGGCGGGTTCCCGGCCGGCACCGCGGGACGTCAGCTCCGGTGCGGGCTTGGCGTAGAACAGCGAGGCCAGCAGCGCCACGATAATCACCGCTGCCGGCAGGTACAGCGACTGGCCCATTGCCTCGGAGTATCCGGCCTTCAGCGCCTCCGGGAAGGCACCCGCGGCCGGTGCTGTCCCGCCGTCGGCCGCGCCGCCGCCCAGGTGCGCGCTCAGCCGTGACGTCATGACTGCGGCAATGGCGCTGCTGCCGATCACTGCGCCGAACTGGCGGGTGGTGTTGTAGACACCGGACCCGGCGCCGGCGACGTCGGGCGCCAGATTGCGGGTGGCGGTCAGCGACACGGAGGGCCAGATGCAGGCGTTCGCCAGGCCCATCAGAAGCATCGGCAGGACCAGCTGCCAGTACGGCACATCCGGGCTGAGCAGGGCGCCGAGCCAGATCAGCGACGCCGCCATGGCGGCGAAACCGAACACGGCAATGAACTTGGGGTTGCCTCGCTGCACGGTTTTGCCTGCTATCGGCGCCAGGACGCCGGACAGAACCGCCATCGGGGCCAGCAGCAGCGCGGCCTGGGTGGGACTCAGCCCGCGCACGTTCTGGGCAAAAAGGATCAGGGGAAGGGAGAAGGCCGTCACGGCAAAGCCCATTCCGGTGATGGAGATGTTGGCCAGGGAGAAGTTGCGGTCCCGAAAAAGCTTCAGCGGAAGCAGCGGTTCGGCGCGGTTCAGGCGCTGCCAGAGGACAAACAGGGCCAGCAGGACGACGCCGGCGATGATCAGTGACCAGACCGAGATGGGTCCGGCGATGGTGCCCCAGTTGTAGCTCTCGCCTTCCTGGATGCCGAAGACCAGTGCGAACATGCCCGCCGCGCTGAGCAGCACGCCGAGGTAGTCGAAGCGGTGTACGGAGGTGGAGAGCTTCGGAACCAGGCGGTAGGCCAGGATGAAGCCGACGACGCCGACGGGAACGTTGATGAAGAAGATCCATTCCCAGCCGAGCCCGTCTACGAGGACGCCGCCCAGGATAGGGCCAACAAGGGTGGCCACGCCGGCGGTGGCGCCCCAGAGCCCGAGGGCGGTTCCGCGCTTTTCCGGCGGGAAGATGCGGGTGATCACGGACATGGTCTGCGGGGTCATCAGCGCGGCACCGAAACCCTGGAAGACGCGAGCCACGATCAGGGCGTCCACGCTGTTCGCGAAGCCGCACCAGAGGCTGGACAGGGTGAACACCACCAGTCCAATGAGGTAGACCCGGCGCGGGCCAAAGCGGTCGCCCAACCGTCCCGTAATCAGCAGCGGGACCGCGTAGGCCAGCAGGTAGGCACTGATCACCCAGATGACCTGGTCCAGGCCGGCGCCCAGGTCCTCCATGATGGCTGGGGTGGCGATATTAACGATGGTGGAGTCCACCAGGATCATGAAGAAACCGATAACCAGGGACCAGAGCGCTGGCCAGGGCTTGATGGTGTCCGGCTGGAAAGTGCCGGGTTTGAGATTGCTCAAAATGTATAACTGCCGTTTCCGAGAGAAGTGGGTAGGGGACCCGAAAGATCCGGAGTCCATTGTGTACCTCATCTGCGGCGCCCGCCAGCGGTCAACCGGCGCTGGGTTCCAGTCCCCGCAGTTCCGACTTCATGATTTTGCCCGTGCCGTTGCGGGGAAATTCGTTGACGATAACGTATTCGCGCGGCAGCTTGTAGTTGGCCAGCCGGGTTTTGCAGAAGGCCAGGAGGTCATCCGCCGTGGGCATTGGATCTGCATCCTGCAGCAGGGCAACGTAGGCGCGGCCCACGGATCCCATGCGTGTGTCGTCAATGCCCACCACTGCGGATTCGTTTACGGCCGGATGCTGGCGGAGCACGTTTTCGATTTCCGCCGGGTAGACGTTGAACCCGCCCACAATGAACATATCCTTCAGCCGGTCAGTGATCTTCAGGCATCCGTGCTCGTCCAGGCGGCCGATGTCACCGGTGTGGAACCAGCCGTCGCCGTCGACGGCGTTCCGGGTCGCTTCGGGATCTTCGAAATATCCGAGCATGACATTGTCGCCGCGGAGCAGGATCTCGCCGTCCTCGCCGATCGGCAGCTCCCTGTTGCCGGCGTCCACAATTCGGATCTCGGTGCCGGCCACTGCGGGGCCCGTCGTCTGCTTGGCGTGCTCCAGGGATTCACCGGGCCGGGAAAGAGTGGCCACAACGCACTCGGTCAGCCCGTAGGCCTGTGCCACTCTTCTGAATCCCAGCACCTCCACCATGTCGCGGAACAGGGTTTCCGGCGCCGCTGCGGCGCCGGCAATGGCGAAGCGCAGCGAGGATGTGTCATAGGCGGCCAGGTCCGGATGATTCAGCAGCGAGGTGAAGATGGTGGGAACACCGGGCAGGACGCTGATCCGTTCGGCCTGGATCAGCTCGAGCAGCTGCGAAGCGTCGAAAGTTTCCACCGGGTAGATGGTGGCACCGGCAAGAAGTGATGCGACCATTCCGGCTTTGTATCCGAAACCATGGAAGAACGGATTGACCACTGCGTACCGGTCTTCGGGGCAGAGGTCGGCGCCGGCTGCCCAGGCGCGGGCCACACCCAGGGTCTGCCGCTGGGCACTCATGACTCCCTTGGGCAGTCCCGTTGTCCCCGAGGTATAGAGGATGTCCACGACGTCGTCGGGCTTTACGGCATTCAGCGCCTCCGCGCACCGGTCTGCGCCTATGCCGGCACCGGACGCCAGGAACGAATTCCAGCTGGTCAGTTCCGTTGTCTCCGGTTCTCCGTCTCCGTCGAGGTCGAGGTCGAGGTCGATGACGAGCCGCAGTGCCGGCAGGCCGGGAACCGGAAGGGCACGTCCGTCCGGAGCTTCCGCCGTCTCGGGCAGATCTGCGGCGTCCGCGGCAGCTGCAGACAGCGCGGCGAGCGGGCGGCGGCCCAGGAACTTGTTGGCAACCACCAGGGCAGCTGCGCCGGAACGTCGAAGAATCATGGCCGCCTCGTGGCCGGTGTAACGCGTGTTCAGGGGAACGACGGCGGCCCCGACCGCCTGCGCGCCGAGCATGGCGGCAATAAATTCCAGGCGGTTGGGGGACCACAGGCAAATGCGGTCCCCGGGCTGGATGCCGTGGGCGAGATAAGCCCGGGATGCCTCGGTAATGCGGCTGCTGAGGTCGGCGTAGGTGACGGCGGTGTCACCGGAGACCACGGCGGGGTGGTCTCCGCGTTCCGCCATGCTGATGAGCAGCTGCGGTATGGTCTGTGCGTCCGAGAGGTGCATTTGGGGTAAATCCCTTCTTCACATGTGTGAAAAAATTCAGGTGGCGCGGCTAACACACTAACGTGCCGGAAATGCGTAATAATCAAACAAACGCTTGGTTGTTTGATAAGAGGAGATGTGATGGCAGCAAACAGGAAAACGGCACAGGCCCCGAGTGAGCAGGGGTCCGACCGGCGGGAGCAGCTGCTGGCGATCGCCGGGCACCTGATCGCCTCGCGGGGCTACTCGGCAACTACTGTCCGGGACATCGCGGACGAAGCCGGAATTCTTTCCGGCAGCCTCTATCATCACTTCTCGTCCAAAGATGCGATCCTCGAGGAAATCCTGCGGTCCTTCATGGGCGGCCTGCGGCAGCGTTCCGAGGAGATCGCCGCCGCCGGGGGCGGACCGCTTCAGGTCTTTGATGAACTGGTGCGCACCGCTTTCCTTACCATCGAGGCCCAGCCCGACGCCGTCGGCCTGTACCAGAACGAGGCTTCCTTCCTGGCCAAGCTGCCCGGCTTCGAATTTGTCGCCGAGGAAGGCGCCAGGATTGAAAAGATCTGGCAGGACGTGATCCAGGAAGGCCAGCGCGAAGGTGTCTTCCGCGCCGACCTTGACTCCGCCATGACGTACCGCTTCATCCGCGACGGCGTCTGGTCCACGGTGCGCTGGTTCCGCCCCGGCGGCCGGCACTCTGCTGAAAGTGCCGGCCGCAACTTCCTGAAACTGATCCATTCCGGGCTCCTGCAGGACTGACCGGCGGGACGGCTAGTTCGCGACTTCGCGGGCCCTGGCCCCGCGGGGATCCAGAACGTCGCGGATGAGGCGCAGTTCCTCGTCCGTGGGGATGCGAGTCGGCGAAGCGCCCTCGACAGCCAGGCTGAAGCCCGTGTTGTCCGCCACCGTCTGCGGATCAACGCCCGGATGGATGGACAGTACGGCCACCCGGCCGTCGTCGTCGTACCCCAGCACCGCCAGATTGGTGACGATGACCCCAAGGTGATGGAACCGCAGCACGTTTCCTGCTGCGCGTGCCCGGTCATTGCCGACGCCGGAGACCATGTCCACCGACTCGACGAACAGGCGCGTGCTGTGGCGGGAGACCCAGTAGTCAACGCGGTGGTTGGCGGTGTTGCCGGGAGCGCCGCGGACCCCGATGAGCTGGCGCTTGGGCTTGTTCCAGTCTCCGATCAGTGAAATGTTCTGGTTGCCGAAGCGGTCAATCTGGCTGGCACCCATCATGCTCTGGCGCCGGCCGGTGGCCACTATGTCGAAGATGCGGCGAAACGGTGCCCAGCCCTCGATCACTCCGCCGGCGGCGGCGGCCTTTCCCAGGGGCGGCGGCTCGCTCATCATGAAAGCCTCGCCGTCACTCAGCACGAGGTCCGGTGAATGGGTGAGTTTGGCCAGCCGGGCTCCGATGGTGGGAATGGTCCCGACAGCGTGGGCGAGCAGTTCTCCGGACTCCCGGTAGGTGTCGGAGCACGCCGCAATGCAGATTTCCGCGATGGTGGCTTCTGCGGTCATTTTATTTCTCCTGTACGGCGTGGAATCGGGCGACGGCGTCCTGGTAACCTGCCTCGTCCCCGCTGAGGAACTCAGCGGTGAACTTCCGCCAGGTTTCGGGATCCTTGGCCGAGCTGGCGTAGTGCCGCTGGAACGCCTCGTCCCGGCCGTAATCCGGCTCGCAGGTGGTGAAGTGCGCGCCGCGCGGGGTCTCGATGACACCGGTGACGTACATGCGGCTGATCATCAGGGTGTGAAACGAGCCCTCATCCAGAAGGGCATCCGTTTCGACAATCCGCTCGGTGGTCACAAAGGTTCGCGTGGCTGCCATTGCGAACAGGTCGTCAAAGTAGGGGTCCGGGCCGAGGAACTGCGCGTTGCCGCCGCTGTCCGCCCGGTTGACGTGGATCAGCGCAACATCCAGCGGAATTGCGGGGACCGCGAGGTACTCGTCGTCGGAGTACGGAGAGGCCACGGTTTTCAGGTGCGGATTGGCGGCCGGGACGTCAGAGCCGATTCCGGCCACGGTGGGCAGGAAGGAGAGGCGCTGCGCGGCGGCCCGCAGGCCGGTGACGAACATGCCTTCGTCGTATTCGTTGATTTCCAGATCGCCGCGTTCGCGCGCCGCAGTGAACAGCGGGTCCAGTGGAATGCTGTCCAGTGACACGAAACCGTAGATCAGCTTGCGCACCTTGCCCGCGGCAACGAGGAGGCCAACGTCCGGACCGC
This sequence comes from Arthrobacter sp. NPDC097144, assembly GCF_044762205.1. NCBI lineage: Bacteria > Bacillati > Actinomycetota > Actinomycetes > Micrococcales > Micrococcaceae > Arthrobacter > Arthrobacter sp. NPDC097144. The sequence continues at coordinate 284,969 of NZ_JBIWDW010000005.1, forward strand.
CGAAGGCGACGACGGTGAGGTCGGTGACGTCGCTGCGCAGCAGCTCCCGGACGGCGGCCATGGGCTTGCGGCGTGAGCCCCATCCGCCGATGCCGATGGTCATTCCCGACTCAATGGACGAAACCGCCTCACTAAGTCCGATTCTCTTGTTGGGCATCCGCTCCTCTTTTCCCGCATCATTGCGAAACCTAGCGCTTGTTTGGTTGTCAGACTAGCACGGCCGGTCCGGGTGAAATGCGGACCGGCCGGTGGGATATCAGCGCGCCGTTGGCATCTTCTCCTTGAGGGTGCCTGCAGGCGCTGCTGACGGTTCCGGAATGAGCCCCAGCATTATGCCCAGGCGGCGGCGGTGGCCCCGGGATGAGCCGAACAGCTGGCTGGTGGAATGGGCCCGCTTGAAGATGAGCTGTGCGTCATGCTCCCAGGTGATCGCGATGCCGCCGTGGATCTGCACTGTTTCGGCCGCGACGGCATCCAGGGCGTCCGCGCACCAGGCGGCCGCCGAAGCCGCCCGCTCCGGCAGGTCCTCGGCATCCGTGCCGGCAGACCAGGCTGCGGCCCAGGCGGTGGTGCGGGCCGTCTCCACCTGCACGAGCATGTCCGCCATCCGGTGCTTCAGCGCCTGGAAGGAGCCGATGGCCCGGCCGAACTGCACGCGCTGCTTGGAGTAGTCAACGCTCATGTCCAGTCCGCGCTGCGCCGTCCCCACCTGCAGGCAGCTCACTGCCACGACGGCGATGTCGCGAATCTTCTCCAGCGATGCGCCGGCATCGAGCCGAAGGGCCCGTGCCGGAACCTGGTCGAAGGTCAGCGTCGCGAAGCGGATGGTCGTGTCAACCGCGGGGGTGTTGATGCGCCGGACCGCTGCGGGGTCCAGCACCTCGAACAGGCCCACTCCCTCGGCAGTAGCCGCAACGGCGATCAGCGTGTCGGCGCTGGCGCCGTCTAGCACCAGGGTTGCCGAGCCGTTCAGTGTCCAGTTTCCGCCGGTGCCGGCACTTTGGGGCACGGCAATGATGCCGGAGCCCGTGGTGCTCCAGGCGCCGCGTTCATCCGCCCAGGCCAGGGTCGCAATGCTGCTGCCGTCGGCGATGCCGGGAAGCAGCCGTTCCCGGGCCTCGTCATCCTCCGACTCCAGGACGGCGGCTGCGGCCAGCACCGCCGAGGCCAGCAGCGGACCGGGTGCCAGATGGTATCCGAGCGCTTCCAGAACCAGGCCGGTTTCGAACCAGGTGAATCCGGCTCCGCCGTATTCCTCCGGAATGGCGAGCGAGGCTACGCCCACCTCTTCGGCCAGGGTGCGCCAGAGGCCGGCGTCGTATCCTGCCTCAGAATCGGCAGCGCTGCGCACCGCTGCGGAGGAGGCGTGACGGTTCAGCACGGCACGGAGCGTCTTGACGAGCTCGTTCTGCTCATCGGTCAGTGAGAAATCCATGGTGTCCTCAGCAAGGGGAGAGTTCGGCGGACGGGGATGCGGGGGAGAGCAGGAGGGAGGCAATCCGGGACCGGTGGTGGCGGGGAGTTCCCCAGACACCGAGCAGCGCGCGGACCCGGGTGATCCACAGCCCCAGATCGTGTTCCTCGGTGTAGCCGATGGCACCGTGCACCTGCAGCGCGACCCGCGCCGCGAGAGTGGCGGCGTCACCGGCGGCCACCTTCGCCGCGGAAACGCTGCGCGCCCCGTCCGGACCCCCGAGATCCAGGGCTGCGCCGTTCATCAGCGGGCGCGCAAACGTCAGGGCGATGCGCACGTCGGCGAGCTGGTGTTTGAGCGCCTGGTATTCGCCGATGGCCCGGCCAAACTGCTCGCGCATCTTGGCATAGCTGACCGCTTCTTCCAGGAGCCGTTCTCCGGCACCGAGCAGCATTGCCGAGCAGGCCAGCGTGGCATGGTCCACGGCCAGCGCGCTTTGGCCCGGTTCCAGCGGTGCGGGTTCGCCGACGGCGGTGAGTTCACTCAGTGTCCGGGTCCGGTCCACGGAGGCGGTGCCGGGCCCGGCGGCTGCCTCGGACAGAGAAGTGGAGCCGAGGATGAAGCAGCGGCTGCTGGCCGCGGCGTCGAGCCCGTAGGGAACCAGGCCCGGCACGGCAGCGGTGGCAACCAGTGTTCCGTCCAGGATGCCGGCCAACACGGATGAATCCACCAGGCCGGGCAGCAGGGCCGCGCTTTCAATGTAGGGTCCGGGAACGGCGTGGTAGCCCAGCCGCTCAAAGGCGACGGCAAGGTCCACGGCGGTGCCGCCCGTACCGCCGTCGTCCTCGGCCACGCACAGGCCGAACAGGCCCAGCTCGGCGAGCTGGTTCCACAGCGCAAGGCCGGGGCCGGTGTTCCCCTCCGCCCAGGTCCGCGCCACCTTGGTTCCGCCGGCGCTTTCGATGATTTCGTTGAGGGCACCGGCCAGTAACTGCTGTTCTTCACTCAGTACGAATTTCATGACACTCTCCTGCCGTCGCCGCCGCGGGGGAGTCCGAGCAGGCGTTCTGCGATGATGTTGCGCTGGATTTCGTTGGTGCCGGCATAGATGGGTCCGGCAATGGAGAACAGGTAGTCATCCATCCAGCGGCCGCCGGCCACTCCGGGTGCCCCGCGCAGTTCAGCTGCGGGGCCGAGCAGGGTCAGTGCGGTTTCGTGCAGCGCAATATCCAGTTCGGACCAGAACACCTTGTTCACGCTGCCTTCGGCGCCGAGGTCCCCGCCGTCCTGCAGGGTACTCACGGTGCCCCAGGTGTACAGGCGGTAGGCCTCGGACTTGATCCAGGCGTCGACAACAGCGTCCTGTGCCAACGGATCCTCGTGTGACTGCGTGGTCCACAGATCGATCAGCCGGTCCGCGGCAGCGCAGAACCGGCCCGGGGCGCGCAGTGAGAGGCCGCGTTCGTTGCCGGCGGTGCTCATGGCCACGCGCCATCCGTCGCCCGGTGCTCCGAGGACGTCCGCGTCGGGAACAAAGACATCCTCGAAGAACAGTTCCGCGAAACCTGTCGAACCGTCCAGCTGGGCGATGGGGCGCACCGTCAGGCCCGGGGTATCCATCGGAAACAGGAAATAGGTGAGGCCGCGGTGTCGTTGGGCGGCAGGGTCGCTGCGGAACAGGCCGAAGCCGCGGTCCGCCCACACGGCGCGCGAGCTCCAGGTCTTCTGGCCGTTGAGCAGCCAGCCGCCGCGCTCGTCGTCCCGCCGGGCGGTGCTCCGGATGGAGGCGAGGTCGCTGCCGGCGCCGGGTTCGGACCAGGCCTGCGCCCAGATCAGGGAACCATCGGTCATCGCTCGCAGATACCGGCTGCGCTGGTCATCCGTACCGTGTTCAAAAAGGATGGGGGCCAGCAGCGAAATGCCGTTCTGGGCCACGCGGGTGGGAGCGCCGGAGCGGTAGTACTCCTCCTCGAAGAGGACCCATTCCACGAGGCCGGCACTGCGGCCGCCGAATTCCTCCGGCCAGGCAACGGCGGACCAGCGGCCTTCCGCCAGCGTGGCTTCCCACTCGCGGTGCGCGGCGAAGCCCGCTTCGGTGTCCATGGACGGCAGCGGTGCGGCGGGAACGTTTTCGGCCAGCCAGGCACGCGCTTCGGCCGCGAAGGCCTCCTGCTCTTCGGTCAGGTCGAGGTTCACTTGGCCACCGCCGCGTTCCGCATGCCCTGAATGTTCATTCCGGCCAGCGAGTCGGCACCGACCTCCGCGTTGTGGGCGTGCGCCGCGTGATGCAGTCCGAAGACGGAGTCCATTCCGGCACGCATGCCCTGCAGGTCTTCGGACTGGTTAACGGCTTTCTTGGCCAGCGCCAGGCCCAGCCGGGGCATGGCACTGATGCGTTCGGCCATGGCCATCACCGTGTCCTCGAGGTCCCCGCCCGGCACCACGTGATTGACCATGCCCAACTCGTGGGCGCGCTGCGCAGTGAAGCGGTCTCCGGTGAAGAGGAATTCCTTGGCAGCGCGGGGGTTCATCACCCAGGGGTGGGCGAAGTACTCCACCCCCGGGATGCCCATGCGGACCACCGGGTCGGAGAAGAAGGCGTCCTCGCTGGCCACGATGAAATCGCAGGACCAGGCCAGCATGAGGCCGCCGGCAATGCAGGCACCCTGGACCATGGCGATCATCGGCTTCGGGATTTCCCGCCAGCGGCGGCACATGCCCAGGTACACCTCGGATTCGCGGGCAAGACGGGAGTCGACACCGGACGCACCCACGTGGTCCCACCACATCACCGCCTTGCGCTCGAAGCTCTGGTCAATGTCCCGCTCAGGGGAGCCGATGTCATGTCCGGCGGAGAAGTGCCTGCCGTTGCCGGCGAGCACGATCACCTTCACGGCGTCATCCTCCACGGCTGCGGTGAACGCTGCGTCCAGTGCGTAAGTGACCTTCGAGTTCTGTGCGTTGCGGTACTGGGGCCGGTTCAGCCGCACGACGGCGACTGATCCGCGCACCTCGTACGTTACAACTTCGTCGGAATCGTCCTTCTTCATCGTGGCTCCTCCCTGAGACACTTCCACCTGTGACACACTTCACCAAACAAGTGCTTGGTTTGCTAGCATAGGCGAAGCTCGACTTTATGACCAATGGCGGTGGCCGAGGAAAGGTGTTTCGTGGATCTGATCTTTTCAGCGGAAGACGACGAGTTTCGTCGGGAGATCCGAGAGTGGCTGGAATCCAATCTCGCGGGGAAATTCGCGCGGCTGCGCGGGCTCGGCGGGTCCGGCCGGGAACACGAAGCGTTCGAGGAGCGCCTCGAGTGGAACCGGCATCTGGCGGCGCACGGCTGGAGCTGCGTGGGCTGGCCCAAAGAATACGGCGGACGCGGCCTGAGCCTGCTGCAGCAGGTGATCTTCCATGAGGAGTACGTCAGGGCGGATGCACCGGCACGCGTTAACCATTTCGGGGAGGAATTGCTGGGGCCAACCCTGATTGCTTTCGGAACCAGGGAACAGCAGGAGCGTTTCCTGCCGCGCATCGTGGCTGTGGAGGATCTCTGGTGCCAGGGCTATTCCGAGCCCGGAGCCGGGTCGGACCTGGCCAGCGTCTCCACGAAGGCCCGGCTTGAAGACGGCCGGTGGGTCATTGACGGACAGAAGGTCTGGACCTCACTCGCGCACAACGCCAACTGGTGCTTTGTCATCGCCCGGACAGGATCAGGGCCGCGCAAGCACAACGGGCTCTCCTACCTGCTGGTGCCGATGAACCAGCCCGGCGTGGAGGTCCGCCCGATCCTGCAGCTGACCGGCACCTCGGAATTCAATGAAGTGTTCTTTGACGGCGCCGTCACCGACGGGGATCTTGTGGTCGGAGAACCCGGTGACGGCTGGTCCGTGGCGATGGGAACCCTGGGTTTTGAACGCGGCGTGTCCACCCTGGCGCAGCAGATTGCGTTCCAGCGGGAACTGAACTCCGTCGTCGAACTGGCCCGCAGCAATGGTGCCATCGATGATCCGATCATTCAGGACCGGCTTGTTTCGGCCCGGATGGGGCTGGAGATGCTGCGCCTGCACGGACTGCGCACGCTCAGCGGGGAGCAGGGCATCGAAGCCTCGATCACCAAGCTGCTGTGGGCGCCGTGGCACAGATCGCTCGGCGAACTGGCCATGGCTGTGGCCGGACCCGCAGGCCTCACTGTTGCCCGCGAACCCTATGAACTGGATGCACTCCAGGCCCTTTTCCTGTTCAGCCGGGCGGACACCCTGTACGGCGGCTCGGACGAAATCCAACGAAACGTTATTGCCGAGCGTGTGCTCGGCCTGCCTAAGGAGGCACGCGCATGATTGAAGCACGCGTTGCACAGCCCGTTCCCGCATATGTGGCCGGCCACGGGCTGCTGACCGGGCGCCGCGTCGTCGTCACCGCCGCCGCCGGTGCCGGAATTGGAGCAGCGGCGGCCCGCCGCTGCCTGGAAGAAGGCGCAGCCGTGGTGGTGCTGGGAGACACTCACGCCGGCCGGCTGGAATCATCAGCAGCCGAGCTCGGTGCCGAGTTTGGCGCCGAACGCGTCCGCTGGGCGGCCTGTGATGTCACCGTGGAAGAGCAGGTTGAAGCGCTGCTGGACGTTGCCGAAGACGCCGGCGGCGTGGACGTGATGATCAACAACGCCGGGCTGGGCGGCACCGTTTCCATCTTGGAGATGGCTGACGAACAGTGGTCCAAGGTCCTGGACGTCACCCTGAACGGCACCTTCCGCAGTGTGCGTGCAGCGGCGCGGCGCATGGTGCGCAATGACGTGAGGGGCGTGATCATCAACAACGCCTCGGTGATCGGCTGGCGCGCCCAGGAAGGGCAGGCCCATTACGCCGCCGCCAAGGCCGGCGTCATGGCGCTCACCCGTTCAGCCGCCCTTGACCTCGCACCGCATGGAATCCGGGTCAACGCAGTCTCTCCGAGCCTGGCCATGCATCCGTTCCTGGCGAAGGTCACGTCCGAGGAACTGCTCGAGCAGCTCACGTCGCGTGAGGCCTTTGGCCGTGCGGCAGAACCGTGGGAGATCGCCAACGTCATGGTGTTCCTCGCCAGCGGTTACTCGTCATACATGACGGGCGAAGTTGTGTCCGTCAGCAGCCAACAGGCCTAAGGGGAATCACCGCATGAGTACCGCATACATTGTTGACGCAGTCCGGACGCCCGGCGGACGCAGGGGCGGGTCCCTGGCCGGCATCCACTCCGCAGACCTCGGCGCCCACGTCATTTCCTCGCTCGTGGAACGCACCGGAATCGACCCTGGTGCCGTTGACGACGTCATTTTTGGCTGCACCGACACCGTGGGGTCGCAGGCCGGCGACATTGCCCGGACCGCCTGGCTGGTGGCCGGGATGCCGGACCATGTCCCCGGCGTCACCATTGACCGGCAGTGCGGATCAAGCCAGCAGGCTGTGCATTTCGCCGCCCAGGGAGTCATGTCCGGAACCGCTGATCTGATTGTTGCCGGGGGAGTGCAGAACATGTCCGCCATTCCCATTTCGGCAGCCATGACGCTTGGTGAACAGTACGGCTTCACCACGCCCTTCGCTCAGTCCCCCGGATGGGTGGCACGCTACGGAACGCAGGAGGTGTCCCAGTTCCGTTCCGCCGAGATGATCGCAGAAAAGTGGAACATCTCCCGTGAGGCCATGGAAGAGTTCGCACTGCGGAGCCACCTGCGCGCCATTGCGGCCACGGATGAGGGGCGCTTTGCGCGGGAGATTGTTCCCGTGGCCGGGCTGTCCCGGGACGAGGGCCCGCGCCGGGGAACGTCGCTGGAGAAGATGGCCACTCTTCCGGTCCTGACCGAAGGCGGCCGGATCACCGCCGCGGTCGCTTCACAAATTACTGATGCGGCCAGCGCCCTGCTGATTGCCTCCGAAGCTGCGCTGGCTACGCATTCGCTGACGCCGCGGGCACGCATCCACCACATTTCAGTCCGGGCCGATGATCCGGTCTGGATGCTCACCGGCCCCATCCGTGCCACGGATTATGCGCTGGAACGGGCCGGCATGAAGGTTTCGGACATTGACCTCTTTGAGTGCAATGAAGCCTTTGCCTCCGTGGTGCTGGCCTGGTCGCAGGAACTGGGCATCGACCAGGAGAAGATCAACGTCAACGGCGGCGGCATCGCCCTCGGCCATCCCATCGGAGCCACCGGAACGCGCATCATGGCCACGCTGCTGAACGAGCTGGAACGCAGCGGCGGGCGGTTCGGTCTGCAGGTGATGTGCGAGGGCGGCGGCCAGGCCAACGTCACCATCATCGAGCGGCTCTAGGCCGACCGCCAAAAGCGCACAGGAAAGGGGTGCAGCGGCCGGATCGGCTGCTGCACCCCTTTCCTGTGTCGCCCTGTGAGTCCGGCCTGGTCAGCTAAGCAACCACCGCGGCGCTGTTCGCCCGCAGCCGCTCCACGGCGTCGTCAATGATACGGTCCACGAGTTCCTGGCAGGACGGCAGCTCGCTGATCACTCCGACCACCTGACCGGCGGCCAGCATGCCGGCGGAGGTGTCCCCGTCCACGAGCCCGGCCTTCAGGAGCATGGGCGTATTGGCCGCGAGCATCATCTGGTTCCAGCTTCTGCCCGTTCCGCGCTTCATCGAGATTCCGTCCTTGGCCAGACCCAGCCAGGACAGTCCGGACATCTCCTTGAACTGCGCCGAACGGCGCAGAGCCGGCAGCAGCTGGCGCAGCCGGCCGCCGTCCTCGAGCCCCTGCACGAACTCGGTGCGCAGCAGCCGGTGCGGCATGCCGTCAGCCTTGGTGGTGACCACCGTTCCGTCCAGGCCGAAGCCAAGGTAGCGCTGTTTGATGTCTTCGGGCACCGAACTGTCGCTGGTGAGCAGGAACCGGGTGCCCATGCCGATGCCCACGGCGCCGTAAGACAATGCCGCTGCCAGCCCGCGGCCGTCGAAAAAGCCGCCGGCAGCAATGACCGGAATGTCCACGGCATCCACCACCGACGGCAGCAGCAGCGTGGTGGGAATGGCTCCGGTGTGGCCGCCGCCTTCCCCGCCCTGGACCATTACGGCGTCCGCACCCCAGGCGGCCACCTTCTCGGCATGCCGTGCCGCTCCCACGGAAGGGATCACCACAGACCCGTTTTCCTTCAGCTTCTCGATGAGTTCCCGTTTAGGAGCCAGGGCAAAGGAGGCTACCTTCACCCCGTACTTGATCATGAGGTCAACGCGCGCCGGGGCGTCGGCGCCGTCGGCACGCAGGTTGACGCCGAAGGGCTTGTCCGTGTGGCTCTTCACTTCCACAATCGCGTGCTCCAGCTGGTCCAGCGTCATGGTGGCCGAGGCCAGGATGCCCAGGGCCCCCGCCTCTGCTGTGGCCGTGACCAGCCGCGGTCCGGCCACCCAGCCCATGCCGGTCTGCACAATCGGATGCTCGACGCCGGTGAGTTCGGTCAGGGGAGTCTTGATGCGGTTCTGGGTGCTCATGCTGGGACCTCGTCTTCTCTGCGCTTGCGGGGGTCGAGCACCTCGCGGATGAGCTGCAGTTCCTGCTCGTCCGGGAGACGCGTGGCGGGAACGGTTCCCGCGGTGTACAACGGGAATCCGGTGGCGGCCCGGATCTCATCGAAGGCCACGCCGGGGTGTGCGGAGACCACGGCCATGCCGCCGTCCGGTGCACTGAAATCGAAGACGCCAAGATTGGTCACCACCCGGTGCAGCCGGTGGAACCGGGAGGCGGCGGGGCCGGCAGCGCGCGCCCTGTCATTGCCGACGCCGGTCACAAAATCCACCGATTCCACAAAGGTCCGGCGGCTGTGGCGGGGCATCCAGTAACTGGTCGTGTGGTTGACGGTGTTCGTGGCAGCTGCCCGGGTTCCCAGCAGCTGCTTGGCGGGTTTGGCATGGTCCCCAATCAGCGACAGGTTCTGGTTGCCCATCCGGTCAATCTGCGCGCCTCCCATCACCACATGGCGGCGCCCTGCTGCAATCAGTTCGAACAGTTCCCGGTACGGCAGGTAGCCGGCCGAAACCGTGCTCGGCCGGTCGACGGCGGGAACGTCGCCCAGGATGGTCGACTCGCCGTCGCTGATCATCAGGTCGGGGGCGTGGGTCAGCAGTGCCAGGCGGATGCCGATGGTGGGCACAATGCCGGCCGGGCTGGCCAGGATCTCCGCCTGCCCGCGGAACAGGTCGCTGCAGGCTGTAACGGCGACTTCGGCACGGGTGACGTCATTCATTGCCGGCTCCCGGAAGACCCGCGATGCCCGCATTAGCCCGGTAGGCGCCGTCGTCCACGTCAAGGTAACGGGCACGGAACTCCTGCCACGCCGGCTCCGATGCTGCCGTCTGCGCATACGTCCGCTGGAACTCCTCGTCCCGCGGATAGTCCGGCAGGCACGAGGTGAAGTGCGCGCCGTGCGGAGCCTCGAGAACGTGGTCCACCATGGTGCGGTTCAGCAGCAGCGTGGACGGATGCGCATCCCGGGTGAGTTCCGCCGTGGACACGACCGCCTCCGCGCTCACCACAGTGCGGTCCGCGGCCCGGGCGAACAGATCGTCAAAGTACGGATCCGGCCCCAGGCATGCGGCGTTGCCGAGTTCATCGGCGCGGTTCAGGTGCAGCAGGGCCAGGTCCAGCTGGATGGCAGGCATGGCTACCAGCTCCTCGCCGTCGTCGTAGGGGGAGGTGATGGTGCGGATCTGCGGATTGGCCGCGAGGGCATCGGATCCGAGCCCGGAGCGCGTCACCTCAAAGGGGAGCCGGCGCCCGGCGGCACGGAGCCCGGAGACCAGCAGGGATTCGTCCAGTTCGACGACGTCGACGGCGCCTGCCTGCCGAGCGGCGGCAAAGTGCGGCTCAACGGCAATCGAGTCCAGGGTGGCGAAGCCGAATACCACTCGTTTGGCCTGTCCGGTGGCACACAGCACCCCCACATCCGGCCCGCCGAAGCTGACGACGGTCAGGTCCCGGACGCCGGAACGGACCAGGGCCCGCACCAGGGCCATGGGTTTGCGCCGTGAACCCCAGCCGCCGATGCCGACCGTCATGCCGTCGCTGAACAACCCGGGAACATCCTCCGCGGCGAGGACCTTGCTGTTCACTCGGCCGAGGAGGGAGCGGCGGCGACGAAGTCGTCGCGCAGTTCGTCGGCAACGCCCCGGAGGTTGAGCTCAAAGGTGAAGCCCTGTTCCCAGCGGTAGCTCTTCACTACGTCCACGGGGTCGATGCCGTTCAGGGCTTCCTTCGCCGCCCGGATCACCCGGGTGTCCTTGGAGGCGATCTCGTCAGCGATGGCAAAGGCCGCTCCATCGAGGCGGTCCGCGGGCACCACTTCGGCAACGCTGCCGAATTCGGCCAGGCGCCGGGCCGTAATGGTGCGGCTGGTGAAGTAGAGCGTGCGCAGCAGGTGTGCCGGCACAAGGCGGGACAGGTGCGTTGCCGCGCCCAGTGCGCCGCGGTCCACTTCCGGGACGCCGAAGTAGGCGTCCTCGCCGGCCACGATGACATCGGCGCTTCCGGCCAGCCCCACGCCGCCGCCGAGGCAGAACCCGTTCACTGCTGCGATGACGGGCACGGGGCATTCATAGATGGCCTTGAAGGCGAGGTAGCAGCCCCGGTTGGCCGCGAGGATGGCATTGAAACCCTCGGTTGCCTGCATTTCCTTGATATCGACGCCGGCATTGAAGCCGCGCCCTTCGGCCCGTAGGACCACCACGCGGGTGTCCGGATCTTTGCCGGCGGCCTGAAGCGCGTCGGCGATGGCGAACCAGCCTGCCACGGGCAGTGCGTTCACCGGGGGATAGTCCATTGTTACCGCACGCACGCCGTCGTGGTGCATCTTCGATGTAATTGACATCTGGTACCTACCTAACGTTTGCTTGATACCCTAGCATTTGCTTGGTACCGGGTACACTCCAAGCACCGCAACAATCTCAAAGGAGAGCAAAGACATGACCGGCATCTGTGAAGGACGAGTCGCCATCGTGACCGGGGCGGGCCGCGGGCTGGGACGTGAGCATGCGCTGGAGCTCGCCCGCCAGGGTGCAAAGGTTGTGGTCAACGATCTCGGCACCACCCTCAACGGTGCTCCGGAGGCCTCGGGCCCGGCCCGCGACGTCGTGGCGCTGATCCGCGCAGAGGGGGGAGAGGCGGTGTCCAACGGCGCGGACGTCGCCAACTTTGAGCAGGCCGCCGGGCTGGTCCGGCAGGCCATTGAGACCTTTGGCCGCCTGGACATCCTCGTGAACAATGCCGGTTTTGTGCGGGACCGCATGCTGGTGAACACCACGGAAGAGGAATGGGACGCCGTGATCCGCGTGCACCTGAAGGGCCACTTTGCACCGCTGCGCCATGCCGCCGAATACTGGCGCGGCGAAGCCAAGGCCGGCCGGATGCCGGATGCCCGCGTCATCAACACCTCCTCGGGTGCCGGGCTGCAGGGCAGTGTCGGCCAGGCGAGCTATTCGGCGGCCAAGGCAGGCATTGCCGGACTGACCCTGGTCGCCGCACACGAGCTGGCCCGGTACGGCGTAACCGTCAATGCCATTGCCCCCTCGGCCCGCACCCGCATGACCGAAGGGGCCTTTGCCGAAACTATGGCCGCCCCGGAATCCGGCTTTGACGCAATGAACCCCGCGAATGTTTCACCGGTTGTGGCTTGGCTTGGCGCTGCTTCCTCCGCAGCAGTCACCGGCCGGGTGATCGAAATTGAGGGCGGCAGAATCTGCATCGAGGAGGGCTGGAATCATGGGCCGACGGCTGATGCAGGTGAGCGGTGGGAAGCCGCGGCGGCCGGTGAGGCGATCGAGAAGCTGCTCGCCGACGCCGCCGCACCCGAGGCGGTGTACGGCTCATGAGTCCCGGCACCAACGCTGCCGGCACCACAACGAGCGGGAACACGGCTGACGGCGAAACGACCGAGGACAGAACGACTGAGGACAGAACGACGGCGGCAGCCTGGGCCGGCAGGCCGCTGGGGGAGCGCACGGTCGGCTACACCGAAACGGACGCCATCCTGTACGCCCTGGCGGTCGGGGCTCCGGCCACCGACCTGGAGCTGGTTTTCGAAGACCGGCTGCGTGTCCTGCCCTCCTTCGGACTGACTTTGGCGCAGTGGGCCCCCGACGTCCTTGCGGAACAGGGCGCCTTCGACAACCGCGCGGTCCACGGATCCCAGGAGCTGACGGTCTTCAAACCGCTGCCGCGCTCGGGCCAATTCACCCTCAGGGCGCGGGTGGGAGAGGTGTGGGACAAGGGATCGGCCGCCGTGTTCAACGTGCTGGCGGAGTGCGACTACTTCGCGGCAACCTGGAGCATTTTTGCCCCCGGGTTCGGTGGTTTCGGCGGAGACCGCGGCCCGGGACGGACTGCTGCCCCTGCGGGTGTTCCTCTCGCGAGCACTGGCTTCTCGTCAAGTCCCAACCAGGCGGCACTGTACCGCCTGCTCGGTGACCGGCATCCGATCCATATTGATCCCCAGGCGGCTCGGGGCATTGGCCAGGACCGGCCCATCCTGCACGGACTGGCCTCGCTGGCAGGGGCCACGCTCCCGCTGGCCCGTCTGGCGGGAGCCCATCCGGCGGACCTGGTCCGGCTGGCGGGCCGGTTTGCCGGTGTGGTCTTCCCCGGGGATGACCTGACGGTTCGGGCCTGGGACGGAGGCCGGTTCGAGGCGCTGGCGGGGGAGCGCCCCGTCATCAGCGACGGACTGGCGGTGTTCGGGTAATGGCACAGCCCGGCGGAACTATCCTGATGTATGACCCCGATCACAAACAAACGGCACTTTTGGGATACGATCGCGGCGACGTCCGCCGAGCGGTGACTGAGGTCCTGGAGACCATCAACAAGGAATCGTTGACGACGATGCGAGAGGGAAAATGATGAGAATTGTTGTTCTAATGAAAGAAGTTCCGGACACTTGGGGAGACCGCACCCTGAACCTGGAAACCGGCCTGCTGGACCGGGCCGGAAGTGAGCTGGTGCTGGACGAGATTACCGAGCGCGCACTCGAAGTGGCACTGACGTACCGCGACAGCCAAAAGGACGCCGAGGTGGTCCTGCTTGCCGTGGGCCCGGCAACGGTGCCGGCCAGCCTGCGCAAGGGACTGGCCATGGGAGCCGACCGCGCGGTGCACGTTCAGGACGACGCCCTGCTTGGTGCGGACATGACCCTCACCGCCGAGGTGCTCGCCGCTGCCGTCCGCCAGATCGGTTTTGACCTGGTCATTGCGGGCAATATTTCCACCGACGGCGGCGGCGGAGTCCTTCCGTCCATGCTTGCCGAGCTGCTCGGAGTAGCCGGAGTCACCTCACTGAGTTCCGTGGAGATCACGGAGACCGGCGTTGCCGGACGCAGGACCCTCGAGTCGGGCGCCTGCGACGTGAGCGCTGCCCTTCCGGCCGTCATCTCGATCACCGAGGCGCTTCCGGACGCACGCTTCTCAAACTTCAAGGGCATCATGGCTGCAAAGAAGAAGCCGTTTGAGACCCTCGCACTGTCCGACCTTGGCCTTGCCCTCGATGAGTCCGCCAGCCGGTCCATCGTCCTCGCAGTGGCAGAGCGCCCCGCACGCACCGCCGGAATCAAGATTGACGACGACGGCGATGCCGGCCAGCAGATTGCCGAATTCCTCTCCCAGAACCGACTCATCAAAGGACGCTCAGAATGACCGGCTACCCCACAGATTCCGTTCTCGTACTCGTTGACGTCGCACCGTCGGGCAAGCTGCGCTCCAGTGCTGCAGAAGTAATCGGTGCCGCCTCAGCGGTGGGCACACCTGTTGTCCTCGCCGTCGCTGCCCCGGGCACCGCGGACATCCTGGGAGCGGAGCTGGCCGCGCTCGGTGCGGCCCGCGTCCTAATCTCCGAATCAGCCGAGCTGGACACCGCCATGGTCTCTCCGGTGGTCGACGCCCTCAGTGCTGCAGCCGCTGCCGTTGCTCCTGAGGCAGTCCTGGTCCCGAACTCCATTCAGGCCCGTGACGCAGCGGCGCGCTTCGCGGCGCGATCAGGCTCAGCCATGGCGGCCGACGCCGTCGGCATCTCCCGGGATGAGGAGGGCATCGTCGCCCACCACTCGGTCTACGGCGGCGCCTACTCCGTAGATTCGGCAGCAACCACCGGCTCATTGGTGATCACGCTGCGCCAGGGTTCCTCCAGTGTCCGTGCCGAGGCCCGGGAAGCCAGTATCGAGCTGCTCGCCGTACAGCCCTCAGGCGTGCCGGACGCTACCGTCTCCAGCTTCGAGGAAACCTCTGTTGTCTCCGCACGTCCTGAACTGCGGGGTGCCGAGGTAGTTGTTTCCGGCGGCCGGGGCCTGGGCTCCCTGGAGAACTTTGTGCTTGTCGAGGAACTGGCAGATGCACTGGGCGGCGCCGTTGGTGCCTCCCGTGCGGCAGTCGACGCCGGGTACGTCCCGCAAACATTCCAGGTTGGCCAGACCGGTGTCACCGTTGCGCCGCAGCTGTACATCGCGCTGGGCATCTCGGGTGCCATCCAGCACCGGGCAGGAATGCAGACGGCCAAAACCATCATTGCCATTAATAAGGATGCGGACGCCCCCATCTTTGAAATTGCCGACTTTGGCGTGGTGGGTGACGTATTCACGGTTGTGCCGCAGCTGGTCAAGGCGATCGAGGCGAAACGGGCAGTTAGTTGACCCGGCAGGGGCTTCCCCGGGTTCCCGGAGGCGTGCCCGGGGCCGGCGTCCCCGCCCAGAAGGACCCTGCTGCGCCCCCTGCTGCCTCCGCTGAAGCGGCGGCAGCAAACGGTTCAGCGAAGCCGGAACAAGCGGAAACACCGACACCGCCGCGGGCACCATCGCGCCGGCAGGGCCTGCCCCGCCCCGGGGGCTCAGCAGCGGCAGGCGCTCCCACAGTGCCGGTTGCTTCTTCCGAAGCTGCACCGTCCACTCAAGCTGCACCGTCCACTCAGGCAGCACCGTCCACTCAGGCGCCCGCCGCACCGGCACCGGCAGGCAGGCGTCAGGGCTTGCCGCGGCCGGGCGCTGCTCAGGCAAGTGCGGCCGCGGCAATTCCCACGGATTCTGCAGCTGCCTCGAAGTCTCCGGCTGCTGCAGAGCCCCCTGTTGCCGCCGAGTCCTCAGTTGCCACAGAATCTGCACCACCCGCCGCAGCACCGGCGGCGGGGAGGCGCCAGGGAATGCCGCGTCCGGCCTCGGCTCCTGTTGCTGCGCCAGTGACTGCACCGGCGGCGAGCGTGCCTGCCGACGAAAAGGTGCCGGCCGCCCCGGCCGCCCGTACACGAGCGCCGCTGAATCCTTCGGCGCAAACGGCCGCACCAGCAAAACCTGCAGCCCAGTCCGGAAGTTCACCGGCAGGGCGCAACAGGCTGGGACGGGCCGGATTGGCAGCGGCAGGCCTGCTCGTGCTGCTGGCCGTCGTCGTGCTGCTGGCCCGATGGCTTGTCACAACGGAGCCGGTGCAGGGTTTCCTCACCCGGTACCCCGGTGAGACTGAGCTTCCGCACGGTGCTCCCGTGGGGCTTCCGGCGTGGCTGGGCTGGCAGCACTTCTTCAATGTGTTCCTGATGGTCCTGATCATCCGGTCGGGGTGGCAGGTCCGCACGCAGCGCCGTCCGCCGGCGTCGTGGACCCCCAACCGGGGCAGGAACCCGAAGAAGATCAGCATTACGCTGTGGCTGCACCAGTCGCTGGATATCCTGTGGCTGGTCAACGGGGTTGTGTTTGCCGTTCTCCTTGCGGTGACCGGCCAGTGGATGCGGGTCATCCCCACCAGCTGGGAGGTCTTCCCGAATGCCCTTTCAGCAGCGCTGCAGTACGTTTCCCTGGACTGGCCCACCGAAAACGGCTGGGTCAACTACAACAGCCTGCAGGTGCTCGCCTACTTCGTCACGATCTTCATTGCCGCTCCACTGGCTGCCGTGACGGGGTACCGCATGTCCGCCATGTGGCCGGCAAAGGCGAAGCGGCTCAGCACCGCATTCCCCATCGAGGCGGCACGTGCTCTGCATTTCCCCGTGATGCTTTACTTTGTGGGGTTCATCATCGTGCACGTGGCGCTGGTGCTCTCAACGGGCGCACTGCGCAACCTGAACCATATGTACGGCGGCCAGGATGCAGTGAACTGGTTTGGTTTCTGGATGTTCTTTGCCTCGCTGCTGGTCATCGCAGGTGGATGGTTCGCAGCCCGACCCCTGGTCCTGGCACCCATCGCGTCTCTGTTTGGCAAGGTAGGACGCTAGCCCGGTGAACAAAGGCCCCCGGCCCGACAGCTTTGTTGCTGTCGGGCCGGGGGCCTTTTCTGTTCAGTGTGCGGCTGCACCGCCGGGCTAGGCCCGCTGGCGTTCCCGAACACCAAACACAGTCGGGATTTCCCCGCTGCGCCACTGCCGCAGCAGGCGGTGGAATGCCACCGGGCCCGGACCATAGGAGAAGCTCACGGGCGGGGGATTACCCTCGCGGTTGTAATAGCCCGGAGTGCACTCCGCCTGGAACTGCCGGTTGTCCAGTGCGGTTTCCTGGATGGTCCGGCACCACTGCTCCTCGTCGCCGGCCGTCGGTTCAATGAAGTCCGCTCCCGCCTCGCGCGCCGCCGTGATGACGGCTGCGATGTGGTTGGCCTGTTCCACCAGGATGTGCACAAAGTTGACCGAGTTGGCGTTCTGCAGTGACCCAAGGTGGAACAGGTTGGGGAAGCCGTGGGTGTAGAAACCATGCAGGGTCCGCGGACCACGGCTCCACGCCTCCAGCAGTGTGCGGCCGTCCCGGCCTGTCACCGGCAGTGCGCCGGAAGTGACGCCGGAGACGCCGACATCGAACCCGGTGGCGAAAATGACGCAGTCCACCTCGAATTCGTCGTCGCCCACCACAATCGAAGTCTCGGTCATGCGGGTGATCCCGCCGGTGTCCGCGGTGTCCACCAGTGTGACGTTCGGACGGTTGAAGGACTGCAGGTAGTGATCGCTGAAGGTGGGCCGCTTGCACATGTAGCGGTACCACGGCTTCAGCACTTCGGCTGTTGCCGGATCGTTGACCACCTGATCCACGCGTGAGCGGATTTCGTCCATCTTGGTGAAGTCCACCAGTTCGTCGGTGCGCTCCCGCTCTTCCGCTGACACGCTCGTATCGACGGCGCCGCTGACCACCTTGCGGTGCAGCTGCGGAACCGAAGTCCAGCCGTCCCGGGTCATATCTTGTTCCACCGGTTCCCCGGACACCACGGCAAGGAAGTTCTCCATGCGTTCGCGCTGCCAGCCCGGCTTCAGCGACGCAGCCCAGCCAGGGTCAGTGGCGCGGTTGTCGCGGACGTCCACGGAGGACGGGGTGCGCTGGAAGACAAGGAGCTGCTCGGCGTCGCGCGCCACCATGGGCACCACCTGGACGCCGGTTGCCCCGGTGCCGACCACAGCCACTTTCTTGTCCGCAAGTTTGTGCAGGTTGCCGAACTGATCCCCGCCGGTGTATCCGTAGTCCCACCTGCTGGTGTGGAAGGTGTGGCCCTTGAAGGAGCCGATCCCCGGAATGCCCGGAAGTTTGGGCTGGGTGAGGGTTCCGGAGGACGTGATCACCTGGCGTGCCCGCATCCGGTCTCCGCGGTCTGTTTCAACAATCCATTCCATGGACTCCTCGTCCCAGGCCAGGCTGGTGACGCGGGTATGGAAGAGGGCGTCGCGGTACAGATCGAACTTTTCAGCGATTGCGACGGCGTGCCTGCGAATTTCCTCGCCGGGTGCGTACCGCTCACTGGGCATCCCGCCAACTTCCTCCAGCAGGGGCAGGTAAACATACGACTCGATGTCGCAGCGGATGCCCGGGTAGCGGTTCCAATACCAGGTCCCGCCGAAGTCGCCGGCTTCGTCCATCATGCGAAGGCTCTCAATTCCGGCCTGCCGCAAGCGGGCGCCGGTGACCAGTCCGCCGAAGCCGCCGCCGATGACCAGCACCTCCACCGTGTCATTCAAGGGTTTCCGGCTGCGGCGCTCCGTGTAGGGATCGGTGGCGTAGTACCCGAAGGTTCCGGTGGCGGGCTGGTACTGCGCGGCGCCGTCGGGCTTGATCCTTCGGTCACGTTCGGCTTTGTACCGGGCCCGCAGCTTCTCGACATCCAAGCCTTGCTGCGGCTCTTTATCGGAGACAGCCGGAACAGGGTGATGCGTGCTCATGTGTAGTCCTAACGTTGCATGAGAGCGTTCCCGGTGGGCCCCCACCCATCCGGGAAGCCGTGTAGTCAACCATTGGGGAAAATGGTTAGGGCTAGCCTAACCATTTTCCCCAATGTTTCCCGAACTGCCGCCTCCGACTACGGTGAGGACATGACTGACGGAAGCGACGCCCACCAGGAACGGCGGCGGCTGGTACAAAGCCTCGAGAGCCTTGGAGCCGCCTTCCAGGCGACCACGCTTCCTGTCCTGCTTGACTCGCTCCTGTCCACGGAGCTGACCATCCAGCAGCTAAAGGTGCTGGCAGTGCTGGCCACCACGGAAAAAGGCGCCACGGGGAGGGGGCTGGCCGACACCTTCGGAGTGTCCCTGGCCTCCATGTCCGGGCTGGTTGACCGCCTGGTGGCTCAGGGCACGGCCACCCGCACTCCGGATGAATTAGACCGGCGGATCCGGCGGATCCGGGTGACGCCGCTGGGGCTGGTGCTTGTCCGCCGCCTCATGGCCGCCCGGCCCGAACTGAACCCGGATATCCTCGCCCGCCTGGAGCTGGAGGACCTGCGTGCCCTGGAGCAGGGCCTGCGCGCAGTCCAGCGCAGCTCCGCAGCAGAAGCGCCGCAGGCACAGGAGATCTGACCGCCGAGGTGTGCTCTGCACGGCCCGTTCCCGGGGTGTGATCAGGCCGATGCTGTAATGGGGCCGGAAAATGAGATGATAAGAGATGTCCATAGGTTTTGGACCACTCCGCCCGTGTGGATCCCCGTTCGTTGAGCAGCAAAAACGACGGCGGTCTGCGGCCCGGGATGCGCACGGTTGCGCGGGCCCGGCGGAGGTGGCCCCGGAACGGACCCTTTGACCTTTTGGTGCCGCAGCACTGTGCCGCAGCACCCCAGTACAACCCGTACCCAACGAAAGAAACACCATCCGTGAATAGAACACCTGCCGCCTTGAAAGCCCCCCGGGAACTCGCCAATGGAACCATGCGCATTGTTGCGCTTGGTGGAATCGGTGAAATCGGCAGAAACATGACCGTATTTGAATTCGACGGCAAACTGCTGATCGTTGACTGCGGCGTGCTTTTCCCCGAGGAAATCCACCCCGGCGTCAACCTGATCCTGCCGGACTTCTCCTACATCCGGGACCGCCTGGATGACGTTGTGGGTGTTGTCCTGACCCACGGCCACGAAGACCACATTGGCGGCGTGCCCTACCTGCTGCGCGAACGCGCGGACATCCCCCTGATCGGCTCCAAGCTGACCCTGGCGTTTGTTGAAGCCAAGCTCAAGGAACACCGCATCACGCCCAAGCTGATCCAGGTCAAGGAAGGCGACCGCCGCACCATGGGCGGATTCGACCTCGAGTTCGTGGCCGTCAACCACTCCATCCCGGACAGCCTGGCCGTTGCCATCCGCACCCCGGCCGGCATGGTCCTGCACACCGGTGACTTCAAGATGGACCAGTTCCCGCTGGACCGCCGCATCACCGACCTGGCCGGCTTCGCCCGGCTCGGCGCCGAGGGCGTGGACCTGTTCCTCACCGACTCCACGAACGCCGACGTTCCCGGCTTCATGGCCTCGGAGAAGGAACTTGCCCCCGCGATTGACCAGGTGTTCCGCACTGCGCCGCGCCGGATCATCGTCTCCAGCTTCGCCAGCCACATCCACCGCATCCAGCAGGTCATCGACGCTGCCGACCGCTACAAGCGCAAGGTGGCCTTCGTAGGCCGCTCCATGGTCCGCAACATGACCATCGCCGAGGAACTGGGCTACCTGAACATCCCCAAGGGCCTCCTGGTGGACTTCAAGCAGCTGCAGCGCTCGGACGACCACAAGGTGGTCCTGATCTGCACCGGTTCGCAGGGCGAGCCGCTGGCCGCACTGTCCCGCATGGCCAATAAGGACCACGCGATCCGCATCCACGAGGGCGACACCGTCCTGCTGGCCAGCTCGCTGATCCCGGGCAACGAAAACGCCATTTACGGCGTCATCAACTCCCTCACCAAGCTGGGCGCCAACGTGGTGCACAAGGGCAACGCGAAGGTCCACGTTTCGGGCCATGCCAGCGCCGGTGAACTGGCGTACTGCTACAACATCGTCAAGCCGCGCAACGTCATGCCGGTCCACGGCGAATGGCGCCACCTGAAGGCCAACGCAGCCATCGCCGTCGCCACCGGCATGGACCCGCGCGACGTCGTTATTGCCGAAGACGGCGTGACCGTTGACCTGCGCCGCGGCCGTGCCTCGGTCTCGGGCAAGATCCCCGTGGGCCTGGTGTTCGTGGACGGCGACAGCGTCGGCCACACCACCGAGGATGACCTCAAGGAGCGCATGCAGCTCTCTGAGCAGGGTTCTGTCACCGTCCTGGCCCTCATCGACCCGGACACCAATACGGTTGCCGAGCCGCCGGAGCTCTTCATCAAGGGCTTCGCCTGCAGCCCGGGCGACATCAAGAAGGCTGAAGCAGCCATCGAGAAGGCCATCAACGACGCCGCCGGCCGCGGCCGCGGCGGGCGCAGCGAAGAGCCCGAAGCCATCATTGAGCGGTCCACCGCCAACTGGATGCGCCGCTTCTACAACCGCACGCCGGCCATCACGGCCATTGTTGTGGATGCCTAAAGCAGCTGCTTTCCCGCAGCGGTAGCTGAAGGGAAACGAAGGAGGGGACGGTGTCGGACGACGACGCCGTCCCCTCCTTTTGGTGTCCGGCCCAGTTGGCTAATGACACACTGGTACAGGGACATCGACTCCAGGAACATTAGCGGCTGAAGGGAAATTTTCATGAGGACTACACCGGACTGGGTGCAGCACGCCATCTGGTGGCAGGTCTACCCGCTGGGCTTCACCGGCGCGGAGCAGACGGCGCTGCCTGCGGATGCGGAGCCCGTCCACCGGCTGGGCCACCTCACCTCCTGGCTGGATTACATCGTGGAAATGGGTGCCTCCGGCCTGGCTTTGGGGCCGGTGTTCGCCTCGGAGACCCACGGCTACGACACCGCCGACTACTACCGGATTGATCCGCGGCTCGGCGATGACAGCGACTTTGATGAACTCATCCGCGAAGCCCGTTCCTGCGGGATCCGGGTGCTGCTGGACGGCGTCTTCAACCACGCCGGCCGTTCCTTCGGCCCCTTCACCGAGGCCCTGGAACAGGGACCCGGCGCGGCAACGGCAAACTGGTTCTCCTTCACCTGGCCCGATGCGTGGACGCCCGGGACCGAACCCGGTTACGCGGACTTTGAAGGCCACCACCAGCTGGTGGCCCTGAACCACGACGAACCGGCAGTGGCGGACTTTGTTGCCGATGTGATGAAGCACTGGCTGCGCCGCGGTGCCGACGGATGGCGGCTGGACGCGGCATACGCTGTGCCGTCGACGTTCTGGGCCCGGGTGCTGCGTACTGTCCGGGCCGAATTCCCGGACGCCTATTTTGTGGGCGAGTACATTCACGGCGATTATCCGGCTGAAGTAACACAGGGAACGCTGGACTCGGTGACCCAGTACGAACTCTGGAAAGCGATCTGGAGTTCCCTTGCGGACGCCAACTTCTATGAGCTGGCTGCCGCCCTGGAGCGGCACAACACGTTCCTGAACACCTTTGTGCCGCTTACCTTCGTGGGCAACCACGATGTCACCCGCATTGCCAGCCGGTTGGAACCGGCCCCGGGGCACAGCGCATTCAGGCTGGCTCAAGCCCTGGTGCTGCTTTTCACCCTTCCGGGCACCCCATCCGTCTACTACGGCGACGAGCAGGGATACCGCGGCATCAAGGAGGACCGGGCCGGAGGAGACGACGACGTCCGGCCTTTGTTCCCCGCGTCGCCGGACCAGCTTTCCGCAGTGGGCCAGCCGCTGTACCGGCTGCACCAAGAGCTGATCGGGATCCGCCGCCGCCACGCCTGGGTTCATGCTGCCCGGACCCGGGTGCATTCGCTCAGCAACGAACAGCTCGTCTACGAGGTGTACGACGCCGGCAATTCCCTTTTCGCCGCATTGAACCTTGCGGACGCGGAGACGGTTCTTCAGGTGCCGGACACCGCCGGCGCGGTGCTGGCCGGCGAGGGCGGGCTGGATCCTCAGTCCGGACAACTGGCGCTTCCGGCCGGCGGCTGGGTTGTGCTGGCCGGGACGGATGCCGGAAGCGGTTCGCAACCTGCGTAACAGTTGCAGCTAAGCGGTTCCGCTGCTGCGCCGGGCGATGAGTTGTTCCCGCAGAATGTCCGCGTGACCGCAGTGCTGCGCCAGTTCGGGGAGAACATGAAGGTAGATCCACCGCATCGGCAGCGGTCCGCGTCGGTTTCCGTACACCGTGTCGTCCAGGTCCAGTCCGGCTGCTGCCTTTCGCGATTGTGCACAGACCCGGAGGTAGGCGGAGAGCACTGAATCGATGGTGTCTTCCGGCAGCAGGTCGAAGGATTCGTCCGGGCCGGAAGGACAGCCGATGTCTGCCCTGGAGCGGCCGGTAATGGCCTCATCAAACCAGACCTGCTCCACGAATGTCGCGTGTTTGACCAGTCCCAGCAGTGTGGTCTTGGAGGGGACCAGGGGAGTGCGCGCTTCCTCCTCGCTCATGCCCTCCAAGCAGAGCCCGAGGTCACCTCGGTGGTGATCAACAAACAGGTGCAGCTGTGCTGCCAGCGGTGCGGCGAAATCCACGGGCTCATCGCTGGATGACGTGCTTCCGCCTGAATCCGGCCGGCTCCGGAAAAGCTTGGTGTGCTTGCGGACCAGATCAGCATGCTGCGGGAGAAGCTCCGGGCTACGCGGACCGAGCAAATTCACCAGCGGCTCGTACCATCTCAGAACGCACAGCGCGTTCAGGCGGCCGAAGGCGATGATTTCATCCGGGGAGAGATCCTCCCCGTTGATGAGGCGAATGACGGCGCCTTCGGCTCGGGCGCCTTTGATGGCCAGGGCGAGGTCAGCACCGGCAATGCGGGTGTCCTCCCACGGGCGCAGGGGTTCGCCGGGGCGGTAGTTGGATGATTCCTGAATACCCTCGGGCAGCTTTTCCATGCCTGACCCTAACAGTCACCCCGCGCTCATCGGGTCAGCGCGTGTGCGGGCGGAATTCGGGTCGCCGCCGCAATCATTCAACTCCCGGAAATGTATTTCGTTATGGTTCACCCCCGGAGCGTGAGGAATCCGTAAGGACTCCAAAAAGCGGCTCTCACCAGGGTTCTAATCGAAAAGGCGCTGATTGCGCCCATGCTGCCTGTCCGGCTGCATGCGAACGAACCTGGGGGTTTCCCTTGCTTGACGTAGTTATTGTGCTCGGTACGGCGGTCTTCTTCGCCGCCCTTGCCCTGGGCATCCGGGCGGTGGAAAAGCTGTGATGTTCTTCGACTTCCTGGCCCTTGCCCTGGCAGTTGCCGCAGCCGTCTATCTGGTGGCCGCGCTGATCCGTCCGGAGCGGTTCTGATGGGCGTTTGGCCGGCAGTGGCCTCTTTCCTGCTGGTGGCAGTGCTGTTGGCGGCGCTTTACCGGCCGCTGGGCGACTACATGGCCCGGTTCTACACCTCTACCAAGAACCTGGCCGTGGAGCGCGGATTTTATCGGGTCATTGGCGTTGATCCGGATTCCCGGCAGTCCTGGCAGTCCTACGCCCGCAGCGTGCTGGCCTTTTCCGCCGTCGGCCTGCTGCTCGTCTACCTGCTCCAGCGCACCCAGCAGTGGCTGCCGGGATCACTGGGCCTGCCGGCGGTGCCTGAAGGCCTTGCCTTCAACACCGCCGCCTCCTTCGTGGCGAACACCAACTGGCAGTCCTATTCGCCTGAGGTGACGGTGGGTTACACCGTCCAGATGGCAGGACTGGCCGTACAGAACTTCCTTTCGGCAGCTGTTGGCCTGGCCGTAGCCGTTGCCCTGGTGCGGGCCTTTGCGTCCCGGAAGGAAGCGACTATCGGCAACTTCTGGACGGATATGACCCGTTCGGTGGTGCGGCTGCTCCTGCCCGTCGCTTTTGTCAGCGCTCTGCTGCTGCTCCTGGGCGGCGTCATCCAGAACTTCAACGGCTTCACCTCCGTCACCGGCCTCGCCGGCGGCACCTCGACGATTCCGGGCGGGCCGGTAGCTTCCCAGGAAGCCATCAAGCTCCTGGGCACCAACGGCGGCGGATTCTTCAATGCGAATTCCTCGCACCCGTTCGAGAATCCGTCCGCCTGGACCAACCTGCTGCAGGTGGTGCTGATGCTGGTCATTCCGTTCAGCCTGCCGCGCACCTTCGGAACCCTGATCGGAGACCGAAAGCAGGGATACGCGATCCTGGCGGCCATGGCCGCCATCTTCACCGTTTCCCTCGCGGCCATGACAGCCCTCGAATACTCCGCGTCATCAGCCCTGGCCGGTTCCATGGAAGGCAAGGAGCAGCGGTTCGGCATAGCCGGATCCACCCTGTTCGGAACCACCAGCACGGCCACCTCCACGGGCGCCGTGAACTCGATGCATGACAGCTTCAGCCCGCTTGGCGGCATGATGGCCATGCTGAACATGATGCTTGGCGAAGTGGCTCCGGGCGGGGTGGGATCCGGCCTGTACGGCATGTTGATCCTCGCCCTGGTGGCCTCGTTCATTGCCGGCCTCCTGGTGGGCCGCACGCCCGAATATCTGGGTAAGAAGATCGGCCCCCGCGAAATCAAGCTGGCCAGCCTGTACCTGCTGACCATGCCCACCCTCGTCCTGGCCGGTACGGCTCTGAGCTTCGCCGTTCCCGGCATCCGCGAGGACATCACCGGAACCTCCATCTACAATCCCGGACTGCACGGCTTCAGTGAGGTGCTGTACGCCTTCACCTCCGCGGCCAACAACAACGGATCAGCGTTTGCCGGGTTGACGGCGAACACCCCGTGGCTGAACACCGCATTGGGCCTGACGATGCTGCTGGGCCGGTTCCTGCCGATGGTCTTTGTCCTGGCCCTGGCCGGTTCGCTGGCCGCACAGGACCGCGTTCCGGTCACCGCCGGAACGCTCCCCACCCACCGGCCCCAGGCAGTCCTCATGCTCTGCGGCGTCACCGTCATCGTGACTGCCCTGACCTTCTTTCCCGTACTCGCGCTGGGTCCCCTGGCGGAAGGGTTGCTCTGACCATGTCCACAGTGACAAGCAAAACCGACAAAACCGGCCGGCACTCGCCGGGCCGCCCGCAGTCCGGGGAACCGGCCGAAAATCCGTCGCCCTCACCGGAGGACCGGGCAGCGGCCCGCAGCGGCTTCTCCGCCGCCCAGCTGGGGAAGGCTTTCCCCGGTGCCCTGCGCAAGCTGGATCCGCGCATCATGTGGCACACCCCCGTGATGTTCATTGTGGAGGTGGGCGCCGCGCTGATTACCGTCATTGCAGTAGCGGAGTCCATCACCGGCGATGCCGGAACTTCAGGCGGCAGCCCCGTGCCCGGCGCTTTCACCTGGCTGATTGCGGCGTGGCTCTGGCTGACCGTCATCTTCGCCAACCTGGCCGAATCCGTTGCCGAAGGCCGCGGCAAGGCCCAGGCGGCTTCACTGCGGGCAACCCGGACCACCACCCCGGCGCAGCGGGTGACCGGCTATGACGCAGCCGGCGACCCCTCCGCGTCCCGCGCCGCGGTGGAAGAAGTGGCCTCAGCCGACCTGGTGCTCGACGACGTCGTGGTGGTCACCGCGGGCGGGATCATCCCCGGCGACGGCGACATCATCGACGGCATTGCCTCCGTGGACGAATCAGCCATCACCGGCGAATCCGCCCCCGTCGTCCGCGAATCCGGCGGCGACCGCTCGGCTGTCACCGGCGGCACCCGGGTGCTCTCGGACCGGATCGTCGTGCGCATCACCAGCAAGCCCGGAGAAACGTTCGTGGACCGGATGATCCGGCTCGTGGAAGGGGCAGCCCGGCAGAAAACGCCGAACGAGATCGCCCTGGACATCCTGCTGGCCACCCTGTCCCTAATCTTCCTGGTGGTGGTGGTGACGCTGAATCCGCTGGCCGGATATGCCGGCGCAGCGGTCAGCATTCCAGTGCTGGTGGCACTGCTGGTCTGCCTCATCCCTACGACCATTGGTGCGCTCCTCTCAGCCATCGGCATCGCCGGCATGGACCGGCTGGTCCAGCACAATGTGCTGGCCATGTCCGGCCGCGCTGTTGAAGCCGCCGGCGACGTGACCACCCTGTTGCTGGATAAGACCGGCACCATCACCTACGGCAACCGGCAGGCCGCCGCCTTCATCCCGGTGGCAGGAGCGGACCGCAACAAGCTGATCCTCGCCGCAGTGCTGTCCTCGGCGGAGGACCCCACCCCCGAGGGCAAGTCGATTGTGGACCTGGCCGCCGGCATGGGCATTACACCGGTCAAGGACATCAACGCCGTCAGCGTTCCGTTTACCGCACAGACACGCATGAGCGGCCTGGACTATGCAGACGGACCAAACGGGGCCACCGGAACACAGATCCGGAAGGGTGCCGGCTCTGCCGTCATGGACTGGGTCTCGGAATCCGGCGGAATCGACGTCGACGTACTGTCCGACCTGACCTACCAGGTGGACAAGATCTCCGCCGGCGGCGGCACCCCGCTGGTAGTGGCCATCCGGGAGCCCGACGGCGGGCAGTCGGGCAGCAGCGCCCGGATCCTCGGCGTCGTGCACCTGAAGGACGTGGTCAAGGACGGGCTGAAGGACCGCTTCGCCGAGCTGCGGCGGATGGGTATCCGCACCGTCATGATCACGGGAGACAATCCGCGCACCGCCAAGGCGATTGCCGCGGAAGCCGGGGTGGATGACTTCTTGGCCGAAGCCACTCCGGAGGACAAGATGGCCCTGATCCGCAGGGAACAGGCCAGCGGCCAGCTGGTGGCCATGACCGGGGACGGCACCAACGATGCCCCCGCCCTGGCCCAGGCCGATGTGGGCGTGGCCATGAACACCGGAACGTCGGCAGCCAAGGAAGCCGGCAACATGGTGGACCTGGACTCGGACCCCACCAAGCTGATCGACATTGTCCGGATCGGCAAGCAGCTGCTGATCACCCGCGGGGCACTGACCACGTTCTCGATCGCCAATGACGTGGCCAAGTACTTCGCGATCATTCCCGCCATGTTCATGGGCGTTTTCCCGGGACTGGCCGTCCTGAACGTCATGGGCCTGCACTCACCCGCCTCGGCGATCCTCTCCGCGGTCATCTTCAACGCCCTGGTGATCATTGCCCTGATTCCGCTGGCGCTGCGCGGCGTGAAGTACCGGGCAGCCGGTGCCTCCGGAGTGCTGACCCGGAACCTGCTGGTCTTCGGCGTGGGCGGGGTGGTGGCGCCGTTCATCGGCATCAAGCTCATCGACCTCGCCGTGGCCCTGATTCCGGGGTTCTGATGAACGGCCCTGACAACTCCACCTACAACGAACGGGAAGCATCATGAGTACTGCACGAACATCGGCCCGCCAGGTGGCGGTGGCGGTCCGCAGCGTCCTGGTCCTGACAGCGGCACTGGGAATCGCCTATCCGCTGGCGGTGACGGGTGTGGGACAGGTGGTGGCTCACCACCAGGCCAACGGCTCGGTGCTCTCCGTCGACGGGGAGGCTGTCGGATCCGCTCTGATCGGCCAGTCCTTCACGGATGCGGACGGCGCCGCCCTGCCCGAATGGTTCCAGTCCCGGCCCTCCGCTGCGGGTGAGGGCTACGACGGCGGTGCCTCCAGCGGTTCCAACCTCGGCCCGACAAACCCGGAACTGGCTGCGGCAATCGATGAGCGCCGGGCCGCAGTCAGCGAGCTGGAGGGCGTGGATCCCCGGGACGTGCCCGCGGACGCCCTGACGGCGTCGTCGTCGGGCCTGGATCCGGACATCAGCCCTGAGTACGCCCGGCTCCAGGTGAACCGGGTGGCGGCGGAACGGGGGCTGGATGCCGCCGATGTCCGGGCGTTGGTGGACTCCGCCGTTGAAGGCCGGGGCGGGGGAGTACTGGGAGAACCGGCCGTCAACGTGTTGAAACTGAACATTGCCCTCGCGGAGTCGGACAATTAGGGAATGACACGAGGACAACTTCGGGTATTCCTTGGCGCTGCGCCCGGAGTCGGCAAGACCTACACCATGCTCGAAGAAGGGCGGCGCCTGCGGGATGAGGGCTGGGACGTGGCGGTGGCGGTCGTGGAAACCCACGGCCGCGCCGCCACGGCGGCCATGGCCGAGGGGCTGGAGATGGTTCCTCCGGTCCAGGTGAACCACCGCGGACTGGTTCTGTCGGAGCTGGACCTGGACGCAGTCCTTGCCCGCCGGCCGGACTATGCGCTGGTGGACGAACTTGCCCACACCAACGCCCCCGGCCTGGCTCATGCCAAACGCTGGCAGGACGTCCGGAAACTGCTCGACGCCGGCATCAATGTCCTGTCCACCGTCAACATTCAGCACATTGAGTCCCTGAACGACGTCATCGAACAGATCACCGGCACCGTCCAGCGTGAGACGGTGCCGGATTCGGTGCTCCGATCAGCGGATCAGGTGGAGCTGGTGGATATTGCGCCGCAGCTGCTGCGGGGCAGGCTTTCGCAGGGCATCATTTATCCGGCCGGGCGGGTTGATGCCGCGCTGTCCAACTATTTCCGGCTGGGGAACCTCACGGCTCTTCGCGAGCTGGCGCTGCTGTGGCTGGCGGATGAGGTGGACAGTGCGCTGAACAGGTACCGTGCCGAAAACGGCATCCGCAACAAATGGGAAGCCCGGGAACGCGTCGTCGTGGCCCTGACCGGCGGGCCCGAGGGACAGACCCTGCTGCGCCGCGGCGCCCGGATTGCCGCCCGGTCCGCAGGCGGGCAGCTGCTGGCCGTGCACGTGAATAACCCGGACGGACTGCGCGACGGGAATCCCGGCGAGCTGGCCTCCCAGCGCGCGCTGGCGGAGAAGCTCGGCGGTACGTTCCACCAGGTGGTTGGCTCGGACATTCCGCACGCACTGGTGGACTTTGCCAGCGGCGTCAATGCCACCCAGCTGGTGATCGGCGTCAGTCGCCGGCCGCGGATCCAGGCACTGCTCACCGGTCCGGGCATCGGCGCCACCGTGGTGCGCGAATCCGGGGACATCGACGTGCACATCGTCAACCATGCCGCGGCCGGAGGGCTGCCCGTCCTGCCGAGGCTCGGCGGTGCCCTGACGGTGCGCCGCCGGCTGTGGGGGTTCGCGCTGGCGCTGGCGGGCGGGCCGCTCCTGACCTGGTCATTGGTGTCCATGAGCACTCCGCAGACCATTACCGGCGACGTGCTCAGCTATCAGCTGCTGGTGATCCTGGTAGCTCTGGTGGGAGGGCTGTGGCCGGCATTGTTCGCCGCGCTGCTCTCCGGCATTACCCTGGATTATTTCTTCATCCAGCCCCTGTACACCGTCACCATCGCAACTCCGGCGCACATCCTGGCGCTGATGCTGTACCTCGTCAACGCCATGCTGGTGAGCTTTGTGGTGGACCGCGCGGCCCGGCGTTCCCGGGCTGCGCGCCGATCCGCCGCCGAGTCCGAGCTGCTGGCCTCCGTAGCCGGAAACGTGCTGCGCGGCGAAGATGCCCTGGCCGCCCTGGTGGGGCGCACCCGGGAAGCCTTCAGCCTGGAGTCGGTGCGGCTGGTGGCCGACGGCGCGGAACTCGCCGCAGCCGGCACCGTCACCTCGCAGAGCGCCGCCGCGCTGATCCTGCCGGTGGGTGAACGGGCGGCCCTGGAGCTGCGCGGCCGGGACCTAGAAGCCACTGACCGCAGGCTGCTGGCCGTGATTACGGCCCAGCTGGAAGCGGCACTGGACTTTGGCGACCTCACGCAGACGGCCGAGGGGCTGGGGTCGCTCGCGGCGGCGGACAAGGTGCGCACCGCCCTGCTGGCCGCCGTCGGCCATGACCTGCGCCGGCCGCTCACGGCAGCCACCGCTGCGGTGACCGGGCTGCGGGCGCCGGACGTGAAGTGGAGCGAACAGGACCGTGCCGAGCTGCTGGCCACCGCCGAAGAATCGCTGGCCACGCTGTCGGAGCTGGTGACGTCCCTGCTGGATGTCAGCCGGCTGCAGGCCGGGGTGCTCGGTGTCAGCCTGGCACCTCTGGACACCGCCGATGCTGTGCTTCCGGCGCTCGAGGAACTCAACCTCGGTCCGGCGGAAGTGGAACTTGAGATTCCGCCGGATCTGCCGCCCGTCATGGCAGATCCCGTGCTGCTGCAGCGGGTGCTGGTGAACCTGCTGGCAAACGCCGTGCGGTTCTCACCGCCCGGCAGCAAAGTGGTGCTGGCGGCGAGTGCATTTGCCGGTCGGGTGGAACTGCGCGTCATAGACTGTGGGCCGGGGATTCCCCCTGAGCGCCTCGATGAAGTCTTTATGCCGTTTCAGCGGCTTGGTGACACCGACAACCTCACCGGCTTGGGTTTGGGCCTGGCACTGGCCAAAGGCTTCATGGAAGGAATGATGGGCACGTTGGAAACCGAGGACACGCCCGGCGGCGGGCTGACCATGGTGCTTTCCCTGCCGGCGGCTCCCGTATCCGCCGCCGCTGAACCCGCCCCTGAATTCGGTGCAGCATGAAAATCCTCGTGGCCGACGACGACGTCCAAATCCTCCGTGCCCTGCGCATTACCCTTTCCGCCTACGGCTATGAAGTGGTGACTGCGGCCGACGGAGCAGCAGCCGTGCGCAGGGCAGTGGAGGCTCATCCGGACCTCATAGTCCTGGATCTGGGCATGCCCCGGCTCAGCGGCATGGAAGTCATAGAAGCGGTGCGGGGTTGGAGCCATGCGCCCATTCTTGTGATCTCGGGCCGGACAGATTCCGCAGACAAGGTCCGCGCCTTGGACCTGGGGGCCGATGACTATGTCACCAAGCCCTTTTCCACTGAGGAGCTGATGGCCCGGATCCGTGCCCTGACCCGGCGTGCCCAGGCTGCTCCCGAGCAGTCCGAAGTGGTGTTCGGCGATGTCCGGGTGGATTTGGCCGCCAAGGCCGTGGCCCGTGTCTCGGACGGCTCGGCCATCCGGTTGACCCCCACCGAGTGGCGGCTGCTTGAAGCCCTGCTGCAGCATCCGGGCCGCCTCATTACCCAGCCGGCCCTGCTGACGGATGTGTGGGGACCCGGAACCACGGATACCGGCTACCTGCGCCTGTACATGGCGCAGCTGCGGCGCAAGCTGGAGGTGGACCCGGCGGCTCCTGTGCACCTGCTGACCGAGCACGGCATGGGCTACCGGTTCATTCCCGCGTCAGGGACTGTCTGACGTCGTCGACGGCCCCTGCGCCGTAAACATGTTGTGGTAGTCCTCCACGATGCGCCGGGTTGCGGCACCGATCGCCCGGTACTCAAAGTCCGTGAGGTTGGCCAGGGACACCCGCGCCGAAGGGCCGACGACGTCGAACCCCTTCCCCGGAAGCAGCACCACGCCGGTTTCCGAGGCCAGCCGCTGCAGGAACCGCAGCCCAAGGTCCTCCTGCGTCCCCAGCCAGGACGCGAAACCGGATCCGTACAGGCGTGCGCCGAGTTTCTGCAGGTCAATCAGGCTGTAGTACCCAACGTCGTCGGGCTGCGGAGTGGGAGGAATCCCCATACTCCGGTACAGAGTGGCGTACCGGCCGCGGATCAGCGCCTTGGCGGCGTCCTGGTACCGGCCCAACCGGTCCATGAGGCCGTGCAGTGCAAAGAGCACCATCTGCAGCTGCTGCGGACCGGACAATCCTGCGGTATGGTTCAGCGCCACCGATCGGCTGTCCGCCACCATGCGGTCAATGAATTTCAGGCCGGGGACATCTGTGGTCAGAGACGAATAGCGGGTGTTCAGCCGCTGCTTTTCAGCCTCCGGCAGGACCGCCAGCTGTTCATCGATGACGTTCTCCCGGTGCAGGGCGATGGTTCCGAGGCGCCAGCCGGTGGCACCGAAGTACTTCGAGAAGGAGTACACGCACATCGTGTTCCGCGGGCAGGCGGCAAAGACGGAGACGAAGTCATCGGCAAATGTGGCATAGACGTCATCGGTGATGATGATCAGGTCCGGACGCTGCTGCGCGACCAGACGCGACAGCCGGTCCAGCACGGCGTGCGGCTGTTTGGCGGAGGGAGGGTTGCTGGGATTGACCAGGCAAAACACTTTGATGTCCGGATCCAGCAGCTTCTCCAGTTCCGATTCGGGCAGCAGCCAGTCCCGGGATTCGTCCATCATGATGGAGACCACTTCCAGCCCGTAGTCGGGCAGGAGCGGAATCTCCAGGTACGGCGAGAAGATGGGGGTGGCGAGGGCAACTTTGTCGCCGGGGACCACCAGTCCGTTGACGGCTAGGCTGGAAAAGATATAGGTCATGGCGGCCGTGCCGCCTTCGGTGGGAAAGACGTCAAACGTTCCTGCCGGTACCTCGCCGCCAAAGAGTTCCTCGCCCAGGTAAGCGCGCAGCACGTCCTGGGTCTTGGGCAGCACCCGCGGCGGGGTGGGATAGAAGCATCCGAGGTATGCGGAGACCATTTCGGCAAGGAACTCTTCCCGGTCCAGGCCCAGCTGGTCGTGGGCGTAGCTCACCGCAGAGCGGAGGAACTGCAGCCCCACGCGCTGCGGATCGTGCACCACAAACGCGTTGAACCGCCCCAGCATGCCGTCCTGTTCCGGCAGCCCGCCAAACCCGCTGTCCAGATAGGAGTAGGAACGCTCGGATTCGGACAGGGCAAAGTCTCCCAGCGCGAGGAACGCACGGCGCGGAAGCGTCGCCAGGAAGTTCGGATTTCCCCGGCCCGCGTTCAGCATCAGCCGTTCCGTGTCCGAGGACGCGAGGGCTATCAGCCGGTCCTTCAGTTCGAAGGGGCTCAGCGCCGCCAGCGCTTCCGGATCCTGGTTGTCAGGGCTCTTCTCCATACGGCTCCTCGGTGTGCTGTGAATTGCTGCTGCGTATCACTTCTGGAGGGCGGCTGTCCTGGGCAGGAGGCCGGAGGCCGGCCGGCCGGACGACGACGGCGGGCGCGTCCCGCCGTCGTCGTCCTCCTCCGGCTAGGTGCGGCTGTACGCGCGCGGAAGTTTCAGTCCTCGTTCCTCCATCACGGACCGCAGGACGGTGGGATAGTCCGTGATGATGCCATCAACACCCAGATCCATGAGGGCGTTCATGTCCGCGGCGGTGTTTACCGTCCACGGAATAACCAGCAGGCGGGCCTTATGTGCGTCCCGGACCATTTCAGGGGTAACTGAGGTGGCAATGGGGGACAGGACGTCATAGCCGGCGGCAGCGGCGGCCCGGGCAACGGAACCGTTGTAGTCGTCGATGTCGATGCCGCCCAGCTGGGGTGCGGCTCCCGGCTGGCCCACGCCGAGATCTGCCGTATCTGAAGCCAGCGCCACCAGCGTCAGATTCGGTGCGATCTTCTTCACCAGGTTCAGGGAGGACCAGTCGAAGGACTGGATGGTGGTGGAGCGTGCCCGGCCCGAGCGCTGGACCTCGCCGACCACGGCACGCGTCAGGGCTTCCATTCCCGGTCCGCCGGCCTGGCCGTCTTCAACCTTGGTTTCGGCGTTGAACCGGATTTTCCGGGCTTTGTAGGAGTCGGCCAACTTGTAGACATCGCGGAGTTCGGCAATGCGGTTGCCCTCAACCACTTTCTGCTCCGGGAAGCCGGGAAGCTGCTGGAACCCGCAGTCCAGGGTCTTCAACTGGGCCAGGGTCAGATCCGCTACGCGGTCACCAACGTAGGGGAACCTCCGATCGCCCTTCCGTACCGGCGCAGTGTCCCGGCATTTCTCGGGAACGATGGTGTCATCGTGCCAGACCACCACTTTCCCGTCTTTACTCAGGTGCAGGTCCAACTCCAGTGTGGTGACGCCCAGCTCCAGTGCATGGGCAAAACCGGCCAGCGACTCTTCCGTGTACTCGCCCCTGCCTCCGCGGTGAGCCTGCAGGTCAAAGCCGTGTTTGTGGGGATGGCCAGCCGGGGGAGTGCCGTTCCCGGAGTCTCCTGCCCGCATGACCTGGACCATGGTGTCAAAGATGTGGGTGTTCTCGTAAACTCCGGTGAGCAGCTCGGAACCCGGTCCCATGGCCGTAAGCGGAACGTCCAGGGCGGTGTGCCCTCCGGTACTCCAATCCACCATGAACTGCTGGTCCGAGTTGGCAACCGGCAGCGGTCCGTCCTCTGCCGACTGGCCGTCGCCTGACTCGTCAGGCTCTTCACCCGGTTCCGGAACATCCACGGATTCGATGGTCATTCCGCCGGTCTGATGGTCTCCGACGACGATTAGCAGGGTGTCGCCGTCCTCCTGCGCGAAGTCTTTGGCCAGTCCCACCGAACGGTCGAACTCGATTCCAGATTTGATCGCCAGATCGGCGTCGTTGACGTGGCTGAACGAGTCGATGCCCTCTTCCTCCACCAGCAGGAAGAAGCCCTTGTCCGAGGGTGCGAGGGTGTCGATAGCTTTTGCGGTCATTTCCGTGAGCGGGACTGTGGGCTGGTACCGTTCCTCGACGTCGTCGCCGTACTGGAACATTTCTTCATTGGCGAAGAGGCCCAGCAATTTTCCCGATCCGGCGTCCTGCAGTCCCTGCAGATCCGAAACGTACTCATAGCCAAGGGACTGGGCCTGCGCCACCAGGTTGCCTTCGGTGCCGGCGCTTTCTTCAGCGGGATCTTCTGCGGGGTTGTCCGGGTGCCGGCCTGCGTTTCCGGCGGGATACCAGTAGTCCTCTCCGCCGCCAAGAATCACCTCCGGCCTGCTGCTTTCCAGGAACTGCCGGGCAATGGCGCTTTGTTCGTCGCGGTTCAGGACGTGCGAGCCCATTGCCGCCGGGGTTGCGTCCGTGACGGTGCTGGTGGTGACCAGGCCGGTGGCTTTGCCCAGTCCTTCTGCGATTTCAAGGGCGGTGGTGACGGGCTGCTGATTCAGGTCGACGCCGATGGCTCCGTTGTAGGTTTTCACTCCCGTGGCCATAGCTGTGGCGGCCGCGGCGGAGTCTGTCACAAAGGTTTCCGGGTCCGCTGAGTTGGTGTGCACCCTGCCGACGGATGGCATGGAATCCATCTCCAGCTCTCCGGTCAAACCCACCAGTGCCAACCGGATGGCTTCCCGCTGCCCCGGCCCCATTCCGTCGCCGACCATCAGGATGACGTTTTGGGCGGACGGCGAATCCTTATCGCCTCCGTCTCCGTTCCCGCCGCCGTGGTCTCCGCCCTCGACGGTGCTGGTGGCCGGTATGCGGTCCGACGGTTGCGGTCCTGTTCCCGAAACCGTTCCGGACACGACGACGGCGGCTACCGCCGCCGTCGTTACTGCCCTCATTGCGATACTTCCCGCGCTTGTGTACCTCACAGCTTTGTCCTCCCAGATGCGATAACCGCCGGCAGTGTCCCGGCCGTTGGATGCACCCCCCCGGTGCCCGTGGCGTCAACAGTGCCACGCACAGAGTTAGTGTCAAGGGAAAGGGAGCACAATGGCGGTGACCATCGGCGGAAGCGAAGAAAGGGCACACGATGAGTGAATACTTTGCCGGAGACAACCGTTCAATGCGGGAACGGATGCTGGCCGGCGACCTCTACGTTGCAGATGATCCGGAACTGGCGGCAGACAGTGCCCGGGCGCTGGAGCTGATGGACCGCTACAACCGAACCTGGGCGCAGGACCGTGCTGCAGGCGCCGGCATTCTCCGCGACCTGCTGGGCGGGGTGGGTGAGGGCAGCGAGATTCGTCCGCCCCTTTATGTGGACTACGGGAAATACCTGACCGTAGGGGAGCGCACCTTCATCAATTACAGCTTTACTGCTCTCGATGTAGCTCCAATTACGATCGGGGACGACGTGCAGATTGGACCCAATGTCCAGCTGCTCACGCCCACTCATCCGGTGGAGCCGGGGCCTCGGAAGGACAAGCTGGAAGCCGCTAAACCCATCACCGTTGGGAACAACGTGTGGATTGGCGGCGGTGCCATTGTTCTTCCGGGTGTCTCCGTGGGGGAGAACTCCGTGATCGGTGCCGGAGCAGTTGTGACGAAGGACGTGCCCGCCAACGTAGTGGTGGTGGGCAACCCTGCGCGCGAAGTGAAACAACTTTGAGGTGCTGCACTCCGCGCACCGGATCTTCCGCAGCTGGCCCTATCGGGGCTGCCAGCTCCTCAGGGTGGACGGGTTCCCGGGCTGGCAGGGGTTCCTGAGCTGGCAGGGGTTCCTAGCCCTGCGCCCTGGCAGGAACCGGAACCTGTGTGGCCGCACGCGTTGGCGCAGCCTGCACCGTGGGTAACTCTGCGTTTTGTTCAGCGGCCACGGTGTGGTTAAGTTCGGTGTCCGACGCGGAACCTGTCGGCGAAAGGTTCTCCCTGCGGTCAAGTTCCTCTGCCAGGAACTCAAGACGGAACCGGGTTTCCAGTTCGGATTCTCCGTCTCTCTGGTATTCGAACTCCGCTTGCCGGTGGACCTTGCTGTTGAGTATTTCCAGGGCCTCTGTGGTGAGGTCCCCAAGATCTTCGGGAAACGGATCTTGGGGGGAGATTTTGCTGGAGAAATTCATGGCACCAATCAAAAAGTCGGACGCGATGCCTTAAAGGAACGCGTCAGGGAAGAGGACACGGAGATTGCTTCCGAAACTGCCAGGCAGCTGCAGGCCGTAAGGCCCGAACAAGGAGAGTTGCGGTCCGCAGTGTTCTCAACGGTTACTCTTCGTCGTCGACAATACCCGCAGATGGCACCGTCGCCAAAGGCTTCCGCAAGATTCCTTCATGTCCCCGCTGCACGGTTCCGTCCTCTGTTTCCGGGTTTGGGATCTGGATCTGTTGATCCGGACCAGTTGTCCGAGTCAGGAGGCCGAAACAGTTGTCCGAGTCAGAGGGCTGAGGTCACAAGGGCCCTCAGCGTCAAGGCATTGCGGACGGCATGGCCTTCGCCGTCGTTATTGAAATACACGTACACGTCCTTTGCCGATGACTGCCATTCGCGGATCCGCTGCGCCCACCACTCCAGGTCCGCATCGCTGTAGGAACCGGCATATAGGTGGTCATGGTCCGGACCATGCATCCGGAGATACACGAACGGTGCTGTGGCTTTCAGGTTGCACGGCAGATGGGCGCCGCTCATCACCGTGTAGGCTGCTCCGTGCCGTTCGAGCAGTCGGTAGACGTCATCGGTTTCCCAGCTGGCGTGCCGAAATTCCACGGCGGTTTTGATTCCGTCCGGAAGCGAGGCCAGGAAATAGTCGAGACGGGCGTCGTCGCGTTCCATATCAGGAGGCAGCTGCACGATCAGGACTCCGGCTTTGTCTCCCAGTTCTGCCCAGCACCGGCTGATCCTGCCGATCCATTCTTCCGGTTCGCGAAGCTTCCGCGCATGTGTCAGACCCCGCGGGGCCTTGACGGAAAACTGGTAGCTCTCGGGAAGACGGTTGCGGTACGCAGCGAATGCCGGTTCACGCGGCCAGCGATAGAAGCTTCCGTTGTACTCCACCGTGTCGAATTGCGCAGCGTATGTCTCCAGCCAGCGCCGGCTGGGCAGCCCCGGCGGGTAGAGAACATTCCGCCAGTGGTTGTAACTCCATCCGGAGGTTCCGATGTGCAATGCCATGGGCCTAGCCTGCCACGGTGATCAGGCCAGGCCTCGTGAAGCTGCGCTGCTGCGTGTTCCCACTCAACTTTTCTCAAGCGTGTCTTACTCGAAGCGTGTTGGATCTCCGGTGCCACGTCGAACTACTTCAGGTTGTCCGCTGGAAAAGTCGACAACGGTGGTCAGATCCGGAGGACAGAAACCGGCATCGAGGACGGCTTCCACCTGGTGATCCAACCGCTCCTTGATTTCCCAGCCCTCTGTTAGCGGATCTTCCTCTCCGGGCAGCAACAGCGTGCTGGAGATCAGGGGCTCACCCAGTTCATCGAGCAGCGCCTGAACAACGTTATTGTCTGGGATGCGCACCCCGACGGTCTTCTTCTTAGGCTGGGAAAGCCAGCGCGGCACTTCTTTGACAGCCGGAAGAATGAAGGTGTAGCTGCCCGGGGTTACCGCTTTGATGCTACGGAAAACATCATTGTCCATCTTCACGAACTGTCCGAGCTGCGCGAAATCGCGGCACATGAGCGTGAAGTGGTGCTTGTCGCTCAGCTGGCGGATGGAGCGGATCCGGTCCAAGGCGTCCTTATTGTTCATCTGGGCGCCCAGCGCATAGCAGGAGTCTGTGGGGTAAGCGATCAAGCCGCCGGAGCGCAAAATCGCAGCTACCTGCCCGATGGTGCGCTGCTGCGGATTATCAGGGTGAATGTCAAAGTATCGTGCCATCCCACGAGCTTACCGCTGGCAGCGAACCAGCCTCAGGGGAGACGACCGAAGGCACTGCAGATTGGGTGGGAAGGGGCCCGTGCAACGGCAGGGCAGACTAGCGGTGACCTTGATGCGGCGGGTCCTGACGTTAATAGTCCTCAAGGGTTGGAGCGATGCATGAAGTCAGAAGGGCGGTGGGTCGTCGCCGTAGTCGGAAGGGTTGGGATCGTCGGGCGATCCCCAAGGTGACGGCGATGACGGCGGCGGACCTGAGGCAGCGCCTGGCACACCCATGACAGCGCCCGGCGTACCTGTGAAGGGAGAAGCGGAATCCGCGCCGGATCCCGAGGCAAGGTGGAGAGGCGGTTCCGTGCGATAGACCCGGCCTCCCGGTGAAACCCATTCAATAATCCCGGGTGAGTGCTGCCGGGCTTTCCAGAAACCTTGGGTTTTGAACATGTGATGCCTCCGGCACAGGTGTTCGAGGTTGTCATGATCCGTTGTCCCGCCGCGGGACCAGGGGGTGGTGTGGTCGATTTCGGAGATCAGGGCGTTGGTGCGGCAGCCCGGAAACCGGCAGGTACCGTCTCGGGCACGCAGCCAGCGCTGGAGCCCGGGCGGGACTTTGCGTCGGCGGCCAACCCTCAGGATCTCTTCGGTGTGCCGGTCACGTTCCACCGGGGTCCACCGGGCTGCCTGCCGGGCGAGTCTGCGGGCTGTTTCGGCGCTGATCGGCCCGTACCCGTGCAGTTCGGCAGGATCCTC
>NZ_JBIWDW010000006.1:0-179288 GCF_044762205.1 Arthrobacter sp. NPDC097144
GACTCAACCGAGGATGCCCTGTCCACGTACGGAGCCGTTCAATTTGACGGTCTCGGCATCCTGGATCGGCCCTTCGTCCCCCACCTCGATTCTCCAGAACATCCCGAGCGCGAGGCTTTAACACGGGTGGCTGCTGCTTACTCCCGGGCGGACGAGCCCTACTGGGGTCTTCGCGATGGTCAAGCGTTAGTGGTCGACGGCAGCGGTGTTTCGCTTCGATAAGGGTGTGAACGACGTCCGATAGGCCGATCCATGAGTGGGGCACTCAACGCTAACTCTCATCGCTCTGGCCAGGTATCGCAGTAAGGGGCCCGGGCTTACGGGCATACCTCCTCGGTTTCATTTGAGTCTTCCAGCTGGAGGGATACTCTCGTCGACATGACGAATGAAAGTACTCGGGCCGCGTACCGATCCCGCGCCGCCGAGTACACACGCCTTCTTGGTTCTGTCGATGACATGCACGAGCTTGACCGGCAGCGCATCGGACGTTGGGGATCAAGCATTGACGGGCAAATGATCGACGCCGGGTGTGGTCCGGGCCATTGGACAAATTATCTGCACGAAGGAGGTGCCGCGATAGAAGGCATCGACCTTGTCCCTGAATCGATAACGCCCGTGCGCACTTTCCAGACGTTCCCTTTCGAGTGGGATCCTTCCGGCAGATGGACTTCTCAGATAAGACCTTGCAGGGCGTGCTGGCGTGGTATTCACTGATCCACATTCCTCCAGATGAAGTTCCCCAGGCGTTGAAGGAATTCGCCCGAGTTCTTGTCCCAGGAGGGCGACTGCTCATTGGATTCTTCGAAGGTTCGCCGGGTACACCCTTCCAACACGCCGTCACAACCGCGTATTACTGGTCCGTTGAAGAGATGGGGCATCTGCTAGGCAACGCTGGTTTCGACGTCCTAGACATTGAGACGCGCCAAGACGCAGGGAAGCGCGCCCATGCTTCGGTAACAGCCACTGTCCGCTGAAGGACCGGCTTACGGAGCGGGCCGTTAGAGGTATTCAGAGCTGTCTGCTCCAGGCCACTTCACGTCCGAGTTGGCCAGTTTGAGTAAACAGTCTGACTTGGTGAGTTGAAGCAAGGGCTGCCGCTAGCTCATTCGTGTCTGCTGGCATAAACCCGGCTTTCTGCCAGAACGGGCCTGACCTACGGCTAAACAGCCAGGCCTGTTTGGCGCCCGCCTCGACAGCTCGGTCCATCGCGAATTGGGCGAGTTCCAGCCCGATCCCTGCCCCGCGAAGTGCCTGATCAACGGCGACGCTCCGGATGAGGGCATGCTTGCCGTCCTCGCTGCTTTCGTATCCAGTCGTGGCGAAAATGCGTTCCGTCGTTTCGTCCCGCGAGATCCACAAATGCACCGTTGGCGAAGCAAGTCCACTCAAAGTTAGGTCAGCGATACGCAGGAGCTCTGAAATCTCAGTCATATCGGAATCAGTTGCACGCGCAAGATTGATCATTCATTGACGGTATCCAGCCAGCATCGAAATCTTGAAACATGAAGCGGGCGCCGCCATTGGTCGACACCAAGATGCGGGAATCTGGATTGGATGATGTTCCGTGAGCCTAGCCAGAGAGGCAGATAGGACCATCTCCGGAAACCGGTCGCCCAGTCCGACGCTTAGCAGCGACGGATGACGCACTTGACGCATTCCGTTTAGGGACCGGCATGCGGGCACTAGGAAAACGTCGCCTGCAGACCGGTATAGATATGGTGAACTATGAATTCAATGGAAGCCATCTGGTTCATCGTAGGATTCGCCGCGTTGCCAGCCGGCGTTCTAATCGTCGGGCTCCTCGTTCTCTGGAGGGAACCCGGCATGCGAGCCTGGGTGCGATACATGTGGATGGTGGGCCTTGCCGTCATCGCGTGGGTCGTCCTGGTGACGGTCCAGGGCAGGCTTGACGCATCGTCGAGCGCAGAGTCCGCGAATCTGGAAATTCTTTACTCCTTATCGCTATTTCTAAGTCTGCCTGCGATCGTCATTGGTGGGAGCTTCTGGGCTTTGATCGGGCGCG
The DNA here is from genome assembly GCF_044762205.1 of Arthrobacter sp. NPDC097144. Classification (NCBI taxonomy): domain Bacteria; kingdom Bacillati; phylum Actinomycetota; class Actinomycetes; order Micrococcales; family Micrococcaceae; genus Arthrobacter; species Arthrobacter sp. NPDC097144. Next base: position 2,024 of record NZ_JBIWDW010000006.1, read on the forward strand.
CAGCCACCCTAGAACGGGAGACACGGGCACATCTTCATGGAAATCCACGTTAGTTCTCCCACCCAGGAATTTTTCTGATCGGAAGTCAGTAAATGTCCCAGGTAAGGATCCCTTGCCGCAACTGATCGGCAACGAACTTATCGCGATTGTCGTAGCTGTAGGTCGGGTAGTGTCGACTACTCTGTCAGCCACCCGAGACGGCCGACAGGGAGAGGGCTGACCTACCCGATATCGCCGGCGGCCGCCTGTCGCTGGGGTACGGTCGACTCCGACAGGCTCAATGACACGGGGGAACAATGGATACGCGTGGAGTAATAACGACAGCACTGTTGATAGCCGGAACGCTTGTCCTAGGCGGCTGCAGCAGCGAAACCCGAGCGGCCGCTGCTCTGGAACCCGCACCCACAGAGGAACCCATCGGTGGGTATGAGGGATGGTGGAACGCAACGCCGGTATCAGGCGGCACCACAGGACTGCCCGACGAAACAGTTGCGGTGCTCACGGACACCGGTGAAATTGTGGATGCTTCGACCCGGAATGCCAACGGACAGGCAGAATCAGTACACCCGGACGACGTCGAATACACGGTGGCAGCGGACCCAGCGTGGCCCAAGCAATCAGTCGTCATCATCGACACGGAAACTCACGAAATCATTGAGAGCTTCCCCGTCGATTCCACCGGAAAACCCACTGACTAACGGGCGAGGAAGTCATGGATATTGACTCCACGTCGAGTCCTGGCGAGATTCATCCGTCCACCCCGTGCGGCCATACCGCAGTACGATCGGAATCCCGGCCAACGCGGGTAGTGTGCCTGCTGCCTAGGTAGAAGACCTTCGTCCGTCACTAGCTTAGGTCTGCTGTCCAGAACGGCGGTCCTGGCCCAGGGATAGTTAATTGCTGTAGAGGGTAGATTCCTTGCCATGAGAAGAACTGCAGGTTACTCCAGTACAAAATATGGGATTGTCGGCATGTGGGGGGCCCTTGGTTCGTTGCTCATTTGCGTGATTTCGTACTTGGCAATGACTGTCTGGATTAAGTGCCCCGAAGAGTATGGCCCAATTGGTCCCCACTGTCGGGAGGTCGAGGGAACTCTTCTGTTATCGGTTTTGGCACTCTACGCGGCGATACTTTTCTGCTTAGCTTCAGCTGTTGTCGGCGGCTTCGGTTTATTCAGGGGCGAGCGTCGCCTACCCGGATTCTTAGCACTGGGATCGGGCGTAGCTTTGGTACTCGCATATGGGGTCTACGTTTAAGATGCCGCACCGGCGGCGTCCGAGCTCTTCGCAACTTCGCAGCGTGGTGCCCGCAAGCCGATCCTCGACGGACCCTTTCTATGTCAGAATTCAGGGAATCCTGAACGAAGTGATTGCGAGCTAGGGGAATTTCGTGCAGCAGCTGACCTATGTGGGCTACACACTCGGGCACCAGATGCTTCTGTCGCCGGGGTACTGCCCGTCAGAACCCTTCGACTACGTTGGCGGCCTGGTGGGCGCGCTGTCCCTCAGCTTTCCCATGATCCTGACCGGCGTCGCGCACGGACCAGTAAACATCAGCGTCGTCCACTGTGACTCCCAGCCCGAGGCCAACACCGCGGGCTGGGAGGATGTTGCAGAAGTTAGCCTCCTGGCAGGGACTGACCCCATAGTCCCCGGCAGCATAGAAGGGCATGAACCACCGCCGGGAGTTCGCCTAGATTTCCTTGGGCCGGGTTGGTATAGAGCGCGTATCCATGCCCGCAACCGCGATGCTGCGCCGGACCTGATCGTTGAAGATCCGGTCGAGGATTACCTGATCGAGGTGTGGCCGGCACCGCCGGCCCAAGCCGAAACGCTGAAGGTGAACTCGGAGTACGGCAGGATCTTGCAAGCTCCCCAAGAACATGTCCTGCGTGATGACACTTACAACCCGCCCATTCCAAAGCCGGCCGTAGACCCGGGCCCGGCTTCTGCCAACGGGCGCGAGCTCTGACCCGGAAGGGCCCCTGGTTCGATCTTCGCACTGCAATGCAGCGCCCAGCACCCCTATAATCTGCGGAGCCTGTTGGGACGGGGTCCGCTTTCGTCCATGGCGTTCTGACGACCCCTGATATGAAAAACGTGATCACCGAGCACCGGGTTATTCACGCCGGTGATGTGATCAACGAATACGGCTCGAAACCGGTGATCGCATCCTGGTACGACATCACAAACGTTTCCGGCGAAGACTTGACGCCCATTAACTTGATCATGGTCTTCAGCGACTACCAGGACGGAAACCCCAACTCGATCAACAGGATCGAGATAGGGGCCCGCCTGATGCCCGTTTCCTCAAAACCCAGATGGTTAACCTGGGATCGCGGTAAAGAGCTCTCCGCGCACCGCTTGCTCACAACCGAGATCGAGTTGCTTGTCTATTTCGCTGGTCCGAACAGTCCCTGGCAGCGCGACAGTAACGAGCATCTCAACAGGCTCCTCCGCCAATACTTACCCAAGGGCACAGATCTCTTCCGGTGGAGCGCCGCGGAGATCGCCGCCGTCGCATCAGCGATCTTTTAGAGAAAGTCTTGGCCGTATGGGTCGAACGCCAACGGCACTACCTCCGCACAAGCCGGCTGCTACAGGCCAAAGAAAACCACCTGAACTCAACGGTGCCGGCTTGGACCAGTCCCTGAGGTATTGGTTGCGATTACATATTGTCGACAACCTGTAAAAATCCCGGGATTGTTAGTCGGCGTAGCCCGTCACTTGTCACCCGAACTCAAGGCGTGCCTCAAGGTCCTCCGATACGTTAAAAAGCTGCGCACCGATTTGATCAAGCTCATCTAGTCCGCGCGAAGTCCAATCCCAGAACGGATCCTGCCCATCGTCCCCCGGTCCCTTTTTCCGACGGATGAAGGACGGTTTATCTCCGAACCTGATCTCTGACACGCTCGCGTGCAGGATCTGGTTACGTTGGACCAGCACTGCTCTCGCGTCCATGAGCATTGCCAGGATGTCGGCCCTGTCCTCGTCACTGGTTGAGGTTGAGCCAGTGACTAATTTCTTTGCCAGTTCGATCACTGCTGACGCACCCATGTTTGCAGTCACCGCGTAGCCGATGCGGTGATCATCGCTGTTGATCAACCGCACGCATAGGCGCACGAGGTTCTGCTCCACCCTTGCGGCCCAGATAGCGATGCGGCCTACAGCAGCTTCTCCTTCCGAGGTCATACCGGTGTAGGTGCGGTGTCCCTGTATTTCTGACACTTCTGGCTCTGTGTCCATTTACTTGGAAGCCCCTCCCTCGGTTGATCAAAATAACATACGCAATCCATAGCACTGGCCGTGAGAGTTTCCTGGCAGGCTGGCTTACGCGCGCCGACATCGGCGACAAAGCAAGCGGTTGAAGGATGCCTTGGAAACGATCGTTATCCGGCTACCAGAATGGCTGGGTGGCTACCGGTCACAGTCTTCTTGTGATCGTGCTAACGGGCAGGATCTTATTTCCATTCAAACAAAACTCCAGTTAGGAATAGTGCGGCACCTACCAGCAGACTTCCCAATATTATGGCTACAAACTTTGTGCCCTTATCCTCACCTAGGATCACTCCACGGCGAACTATTGTATACACGGAAGCTCCGATCGAAATTGTGATCAAAATTGCACCGAAGGTAATTAGGATAATCATAGTTATTATTATCCATGCCGTTGCTTTGAGCGCATCCGCGGCGGCCCGGCGGACGAAAGCCTGGGACAGGCCCTAACGGATCGACCCAGCCAGAGCCCTGATTGGGACGGGTAAATAGGTGTTGGCTCAATTGACGAGGGTCACCATCGGGGCCGGTTTTGTTATGGATCCTTCAGCGGACATCGCTCGCTGGCAGGGGCAGGAGAAAAAACTCGTCAGGAACGAGGGAGGCGGCGGGACCATTGTGGTCCCGCCGCCTCCCCTATATCGGCCACAAGATCAGCTGGAGGACCTACTGATTTCCAGAGCCCGCTGGGCGGCCTGAGTCTTGATTTCCGTTACTTCTGCCATCCCCGGCGCCATTTGCTGCACTTCGGTAGTCAGGTATTTATCGAAGACTGCGTCGATGCGGGTTTGGAGATTCGTTTCTTCGCGGCAGACGGCGTCGGTGACAGCTATCTTGATTTCTTCCTGGCCACCTGCCGCCTCACCGGCTGTCCTGGCCTCGCCCGGGGTCCGAAGTGAACTGTAGGGAGTCTGCGCCATGCAGTCCTGCCAATCTTGGTTGGCGGCCTGGATTTCAGGGTCCCGGGAGGCAGCGTCCCTCGATGCAGGGAAGGCGTTCATGGAGGCGACTGTGGCCAGGGTGTACCTCTCTACGTCCCCATAGATGGCGGTCACAGCTTCACCCCGGCAGCCGCCGGCCCGGGTTCCATAACTTCCTGTTTCGGCAAACTCATCAGCCGGACCGTACAGCGCCGCATCGAAGGCAGGGTCGCTGAACATGATTGTCTGATCACTGCCGGGTGCCGGTTCAGTACCCGCTACAGGACCGCCGTAGCCCTCCGCCTTTGCGACAGCGGCATCAAGGCGCTCGAAACCGATCCATTCACTGAGGCCCCCCGTGCCTTCTGTTTCAGCGGCCGGCGTGTAATCGAATCCGGCGTTGGCCATGCATTCGGAAACCACCTGCCGCACACCTTCCTCGGCGACCGGGTCTGGTGCCATGTAGGCCTCGGCGTCGCGCACAATCCCTGATATGGGTTCCGGTGCGGCCGCCAGCGGAGTGTTGGGCAAGGCGGCTGCAATGAGAGTCGCGGCGCCGCCGGCGACGAGAATAGCCGCGGCAGCCAGGCGCTTGATGGGAAAGGCTTTTCTGCTTGTCCGGTGGCCGTAGTTTTGCATGTCAGAACTCCTCGGTTTGGATTGAGATAGCGAATGGGAAAGGGTTAGACCAGTCCGTTTTGGTACGCGAAGGCGACAAGTTGGATCCGGTTGCGCAGCTTGAGTTTGGCGAGGATTGCGCCGACGTGGGACTTCACGGTGGTTTCGGCCAGGACCAGTGTCGAGGCAATTTCGGTGTTGCCCAGCCCGGTTGCTGCCAGCCGGAAGACCTCCCGCTCCCGTTCGGATAAAGGTGCCAATGCCTGGGTGTTCCGCCTGGTAGGCATGCTGTAGTCCCGCAGCAGTTCCCGGGTAGTGGCAGGGGCGATGACCGACTGTCCGGAATGCACGGTCCGGATGGCAGCGAGAAGGAATTCCGGCGTCGCATCTTTGGTGAGGAATCCTGCGGCCCCGCACTGGATGGCGCGCACCACGGCCTGGTCGTGTGCGATGGTGGTCAGGACAATGACCCGGGTCTGGGGACAGGACTCCCCAATCCTGCGGGTGGCCTCGCATCCATCCAGCACAGGCATGCGGATATCCATCAGCATGACGTCGGGACTCGTTTCCTCGGCCAGCCGCACGGCGTCCTCACCGTTGACTGCGTCGCCTGTCAGCTCGATGTCCGGCTGGCTGCGCAGAATCATCTTCAACCCTGCGCTGAACAGCGGTTGATCATCAGCCATCGCGACCCGAATGGTGGACACTGACTGGATACCGGCAGGGGCCGTCATGCGCCTACCTCCTCAAGTTCGAGCTTTCCTGCTGACAGAGGCAGGAATGCCCGCACGAGGAAGGTGCCGCCGTCCGCCGTGGCTGTGAACCACCCGCCGGCATCAGCTGCCCGTCGCTCCATCCCCCGCATTCCCTGTCCAGGCGGTGGCAGTGGCCGTCCCGGCTGTCGACTGTTATCCGTTGATGAGGAAATGCCCAACTCAAGGCCGTCCGGCGTCCAGGTACGGAAAATTTCGACGCCGGCCTCCCTGTCGCCGTGTTTGAAGGCGTTGGTCAGGCTCTCCTGGATAAGCCTGTAGACCGCATGGCTGGTTTCCGGCGAGGTGGACAGGGCGAGGCCTGCAGCGGGACGCAGGGTGACGGGCATACCACTGGTCGAAAACTGGACTGCCAGGGCAGCCAGGCGCTGTTCCAGCGGATCGTTGGAATCCGTTTGGAGGCCGGTGAGGACATCGCGGGTCTCCGTAAGGGCTTTGCGGGCAGCGTCGGCAATCACAGAGGCTGCCTCGTCCACCGCCTCCGGTTCACTTCGATGGATGTAGCGCAGTCCCTCGGCCTGAGCGATGATCACCGCCAAGGAATGTGCCAGCACGTCGTGCAACTCGCGGGAAATCCTGTTGCGGTCCTGCTCTACTTCCAGGGCTGTGGCGGTCCGCTCGAGTCGGCTTTCCGCTTCGGCCTGTGCCCGGGCGCTAGCCGAAGCTTTTCGCACCGCATACGCGGCAGTCCAAGCAGCCAGGGCAAGGACCAGGAACGCGGCAAAAACGAGGAATATCTGAAGCGCGATGCGTGCTGCGGAGCCTTCACGTACCTGGCTGCCGAAGAGGTAGTTGATCCATGTACTGTCCAAGAACCACGCAGCAGTAGTCAGTACGGCCAAAACTACTGCCGCAACAAGGCCAAACCAACGTCTGTGCGACGGCAGTCCAAGGACAGCGAAAAACACCAACAGCGGTACGGCCGTATATGTCAGGGCGCCCGACTCAAGAACGCCGGGGAACAGACCCAATGTCTGGCCAGCCAGCGAGGCCAGCGCGAAAGAAAGTGACGCTGTCGGCAACTCCCGAGCAGCAGCCATGGCTGCTGCCAATGCGATTAAGAGGGCGCTGCCACTGTTGAATCCACGATTCTCGACGGCGAATAGTGCGAGCAACAAAATAGTTGCGGATGCAGGCGCCATAAATGGGCCTAGGAAAGAGTGGAAGCGAGACCGGGACGTAAACATGGTTTCACCCTAGGCGGGCGTTGCTGTCAAATAGGCCATTCATCGTCAGGTTCCCCCCGGAGGATGAGCTTTTCCCTCTTCCTGGAGGACGATGCAGCTGATCCGGAGGACCGAACTCTCTCTTCAGGCGCCAAAAGTGCCATTGCTGCCGGCCCGTAAGCCGGTCCTCTTATGCCATCTGGGGTACCTTCATCGATCGCATGTGCCGGCACGAATGACAGCCCTTTGCAATCAGGGCGTACCGGACCAGGGCGGTGCAGGCACGTGAGGGGACGAACGTCTTCATTCCAAGCCTCCCTCAGATGCGCTCCCGCGCGACCCCCTTACCCTTCGCTGAAATGAACGGCGCAACTCTTTCGGCGCTTTCCTTCGGTTGAGCACTGGGTGAGGATGCTTGAAGAAGGAGTCCTGAGTGCCCCAATTCTCCTGCCATTCGAACAGGACCCCTACGTATCCAATCGACGTCCTTACCTTGTATCCGCTGAGGCGATTCTCCGTCATCCACCCCTGTCCTGGTGAGATCCATAGACCACCATCAGTGTCGCTGTCGCGCCTCAACTCGCGATGCAGGAGCCAGAGCCCTTCTTCTTTGACGAGGCACATCGATACATCTGGACAATCGTCGGCGCCTGAGAGGAAATTCCGGAGCGTGTCCGGGGGTGGGAACCCAGAATCCGCTATTAAGCAGCCAAAGTGTTTTGCAAAGTACCGGGCGAGATTCTTCGTTTGGTTCGACCAGTCTTCCCCATACACTCGGTCGAAGCGGATACCGCCTGCACGCCATAATCGATTAAGATTCTGGCTGACATAGGCTGCATAGATCTCGTAGGCGCGGTCAAACGGCTGGCTTCGCGTGTCATTACATCGTTTGCATAAAACGAGACCAAATAGTACTTCTTTGGACTTCCGGTGACTACGGACAGTGCGCAGCTCCGAGCTGTCTCCTCCCCATAACAGATCGTCTCCCTGTGCCATGCGTTTGAGGTCAGTCTTCTTGTACTTGTGCTCCCGTGAGTCTGCCGGTCTTCCACACCACCAACAGGTGCCGCTCTGATCGCGCGCTGCCGCCGCGATCGCGGCACTCACCTCGCTATTATCCGGGTGCAGAGAATCGGGAACGAACATGACTTGATTCAAGGCTGTCCTACCAATAGAAGCAAGCTATAGCGACACGCGAGTCCTAGGGTGGTGGCCAGCCCTGGGTAAGTCCGTCGGCCGGTGGCACCGGCTAAGGGATCCCTCAGCGGGTCTCCGACGAGGGATCCGCAACGAAGGGTATCGCAATATTCGCCGCTGCTTGTTGGGTAGTTTCGCCTACTCCGTCAGCCACCCCAGAGGCCCGGCAAGAGACCCGACATCGCCAGCGGCAGCCTGTCGCTGGGTACGGTCGACTACGGCAGGTTCAATGACTCGGGGGAATATAACTGCAATGCATTTGAAGGAGACGGCATCAAAAGGTTTATTATCACCGCGGTAATGATTGTCACAGTTGCAGTTCTTGTTTGGCTGTACTCCCTGGACTTCGGTCTGGTTGGAGGAGTGATTTTTGTTGCAGGCATGTTCATCGCAGGCCATTATGCATACCAGTGGGGCAATAGGAAATCACTGGAAAATGAGAAAAACTTACAAGAGCTAATCGATAATAAGAGAAATAGAAAACCTTCAAGGGATTCGGAAAGCTAACTCACAATATTTCCGAAAATAGATAAGGGGGTCGATATATTGTCGGCCCCTTAACTATTTCCTTGGTTGGTATCAACTGCCATCAGTCGATTTGCACGTGGTGACGGAAGAAGCGCCACACATGGCCCGGGACCGGAGAAGGAGAAGGTACCCAGACGATACTCAGCGGTTGGCCTCTGCGCCGGAGGCAGGTTTAGCGGATCTATCACTTCCGTAGTCATTACCTACTATTGCGCAGTTCGGCCATGCTCCAATCCAGGGTGGCCCTGGACATTCCCAGATCCCGGGCCACATGCATCACTGGCTCCCCCCGCCTCGACGAGTCGGCGGGCGGTGCGGATCTGACTGTCGGTGAACTGCTGGCGCTCACTCGCCACCAGCACGGCCCTTACAGGAGCGGACACACCTGAGGAGACTGCCGGGCGTATTGCGATGCTGGTTCGAGCGGCGATGGAACGGGTATGAACCTTTGGACAAACGCATTTCATCGGGCACCGCAGTGCGCTCGTAAGCCGGTCCCTGAGCGCGGCAGGAACCCATACCTGCCTCTGCCCCCTGGTGGGGCTGAAGATCAAGCGGTCCTTAGCGCAACAGAAGGGGCCCCTAGCGCTTACGCCGGTAATTGAATATCGAGTACGTTAAAACAGCTGTACATATGCCCGGAAGTGCGAGGGAAGGCCAGGAGTTTGTGCTAGCTGCTACGTAAAAATATATGACCCATGATGCAACGCATAAGACCACCACGAACCACAGTGATGCTTTGAGGGTTTGTGTGGAGTGAGAGGAATCGGGGCTCGAGCTGGGTTGAATCATCGTCTGATCGAACCCCCTTCAAGTTGGGCTATTTAGTGAGAAGCCGTGAATGACTGATCTCTTACTTCAAAGGCTACTAAAGGCTGGCCCGGTACGACTACTATCTCGAAGACCTCCGAGTGACTGCCCCCGTCATTGAGTTCCTCGAGCATCTGCTCCTGCTCAGAAGCACATGATCTGAAGGATCTTCAGCATTCTGCTGTTGAATAACTTTCTCAAGGGTCCCCAAGTAATATCCGAAAAGGGATGGATCTTTGGATGCTCTCGCGTCCGTTCCGGGATCCTTTACCGGGCGCCGCAGCACTCCGTTTTGCAAGTTCAGTCTCTGATCGGCCTGTTCCGCGGAGATGGTCGTCGGGATTGTAGGGGTACACTCGGCCTCATGCTTTCTGTGCGCCGATTTACTTGCCCCCGACCGGTTTCCGGTCGCCAGGGCTTATTGGCGCGCGCCTAGGTCCTGGCGTCGGATCTGAGTCGGGGGAGAACTTCACCCCTCCTCAATCCAAGAAATAAGGACCCCACTATGTCTGGTTACCTCAGCCACTCCGAACTCAATGACGCACTGACCATCCGGGATCTCTCAGATCCCATCAGCGGGCCCCACGCAATGCAGACTCTCCTGCAAGCGGTCACCGACACGCTCAGCAAACAGTGGGATGCTCCCTGCCGGATCATCCGCCATAGTCCCCTGGTCAGCGTGGCCGACAACTACGACCACCTCGGCTTCAGCGCATCAGATGTGACGCGGGACCAAAGGTACTCCCGCTATATCAGCCCAACGGTCATGCTGCGCAGCCACACGTCCGCCTCGATCCCGTCGCTGCTCCGAGCCTTGGATCCCGGTGGATCCATTGACGAGCTCTGGGCTATCCCGGGTCTTGTTTACCGGCGCGATTCCATCGACCGTACCCATGTCGGAACCCCGCACCAAGTTGACCTGTGGCGGGTCAGCTCGCGGGCTCGCCTCACGGCCGACGATCTTCAGGACATGATCGCGGCCCTCGTGCATGCTGTGCTTCCCGGCGCCCAGTGGCGCGCAGTTTCGGCAGTCCACCCCTACACCGAGCAGGGCTTGCAGGTCGATGTTCTGATGGACGGGGAATGGCTCGAACTTGCCGAGTGCGGCCTAATGGCCCCGCACCTGTTCAGCCAAGCCGGTCTGGATCCCGCCATGTGGACCGGACTCGCTCTGGGCATGGGTCTGGACCGTGCCCTGATGCTGCGCAAAGGCGTCCCGGACATCAGGTTGCTCCGGTCCTCGGACAGGCGCATCGAACAGCAAATGATGAACCTGGAACCGTGGCAGCCAATTTCTCAGATGCCGCCCATCCGACGGGACATATCGATCGTCGTGCCCGCTGACATGGATGCAGAGGTACTCGGGGATCGAGTCCGCACAGCACTGAACGGACAAGCGGACGACCTGGAATGCGTGGAACTGCTGGCCATCACTGTCCATGCGGAGCTTCCGTTGAAGGTGCAGGAGCGGCTCCAGATCTGTGAAGGACAAGCCAACGCGCTGATCCGGCTAGTACTCCGCCCCCTAACCAAGACGATGACCGATCCCCAGGCCAACCAGATCCGGGATGATGTCTACCTGGCTTTGCACGAAGGACCAGTCAAGGAGCTCATTGCTGGGTAGGCCTTGGACGGCCGTCGGTGGCATGGGCACCCGGGGCGAGGACTATGCGGCGCGGTAAGAAGTAACCAGAGGAGGGCAGTCCGTTGGTTTGGCGGGCTGCCCTCTCAACCTCCTCCATATACGAGTCGATCAGAGCGTCCCGCAAGCGGGTCGGCTACCCCACGAGATTCCTCAGTCAGTGATGGCTCGTGCCATTCGTTCTGCGGAGCGTCGTTCCGCGAGGACGAACTGATAGCTGCGGCCGCTGTTCTCCGAGAAGGTGACGACGGCGGAGCCGCCCATGTTCATCCGCACAAGAGAACCTCGTTCGCGCCGCGTTACAGGCCAGTTCACCAAGCCAGTACTCATCCCGCTGTCCGTATCAACAGAAACATCGTGCAAGTCACCTCGTCGCACCGTGTGCTTCCAAAGTGGTCCAGAGAGCTTGACCTGCTCCTCATCGGTTAACGCACCGTCTATTTGCCTGCCCGCTTCGGGGGTTGCAGGAGGTAGTCTGAGCCACTATGACAGGGGTCGATCGCAAAGTTACTTACGTCCGGTTCGAGAATGTTGCCCCGGACGAAATCTGGGGTGAGATCGCGGATCTCTTCGTCTCGAGCTTCGCGGCCCCTCCTTACAACGAATCACCAAGCGACCTTCAAAGCATCACTCAATGGGGTCCCGACCAACTTGCCAGTCCTGGTGGGCGACTCATCGCGGCGAGCCACGACAAGCAAGTGGTCGGCTTTGCGCTATCTCAAAGGCTTGACCAAGACATCTCCTGGCAGCGACGACTAGACGCAATGCTTCCAGCGCGAGACGCAGCAATCATGGCATCGAGGACCGTCATCGTCCAGGAACTAGCTGTCAACGAAAGCTTTCGAGGCCGGGGGATAGCCAAACAGTGCATCCGCGAACTTCTCTCGAGTCGAACCGAACAGGCTGCCGTCTTAGGCGTTTTTGGGCAAGCACCCCAAGTGCGAGAGATGTATACACGATGGGGTTTTTCGGAGCTTGGAGCCTCTCCCATCTATGGCGGGACCGTGACCCTGCATGCCTTGCACCAGAGACTTCCCTGGATGGCCTAGCCATCCCTGCGCGAAAGGAATGAGCGCACAAGGGACCTTGTGCCACCGTCAGTCTGCTGCCCTGGGTGCTGCGCTAAGTACGCCCTGCGCAACACCGGTCCGCACGGAGGGATCCATTTGCGGGACTGATTTCCGGCAGGATCGTTTTGATGAGTGTCGCGGCGTACTGTTCAGCCATGAGTCCGCGTCCGTCCGGTGAATCCCTCGACCCGCCTCCTGCTGTGATCATCCAGTTGATGGAGCGGATTGTGAGTGAGCAGTGGCCCTCAGGATCAGAGCATTTCGCTAGCTACTTCGCCCGCCTGGGCTGCGCTTTGGGTCCACCACAGGAGTCGGACGAGGAGACCTCTCTAGGTCTTACTCGAGGACAGTTCGTCATGCCAGGTGCTGCAGTGAACGCTTCCTGGTCCGCGCTGAACAGCGAGCTCTTCCACCTGAACGTTTTCGCCTACGCAGGTGAGTTGAATTCCTCGCCCGACAACGTCAATGCCGGCTATGACGCGATCCGGGCAGGCATTGCTGATGCGTTCGGCCCCTCACCTGATGAGCGCACTGATCAACGTGGCAACCGGTCTGCTGTCTGGTTCATTCAGGGGACCGTGATCGAGTTATACGCGCACATAACCGAGGCTCCTGTTGTGCAGATTGGCGTATCTCACGAGGGACGTACAGCCAAGTATCACCAGCTCATCGCGCGCAGCCCAGAGCACCTAAAGCACTGAATTCGTGAAACGCTCCATAGGTCGGCTGCTGGGCACCAATAACGCGCGGATGGGGATCCCGTAGGGGGACACCTCACCGCCCCTAAACATCCCGATCCCGCTGGTGATATCCGAGACGCCACACCCGCTAGCATCTCTAGGTGATAATAAATTCCAACGCACTTAGTGATCGGGCCTTGATGGAACGCGCCATTGGTCTCGCACGTCAGTCCGTCAGTGAGCCTGGCCGTGTATCGCCGAAGGTTGGCGCAGTTGTAGGTCGGGATGGAGTCCTCATAGGTGAGGCGTTCCGAGGAGAGCTCGGCCAAGGTGAGCATGCGGAGTTCACTCTCCTGGAGCGAAAACTCGCGGAGGAGACACTCGCTGGCGCAACCCTCTTTACAACGTTGGAGCCTTGCACCGCCCGGAACGCTCCAAAGGTTCCATGCGTAGAACGCATCATTGAGCGCCGAATCAAGCGGGTGGTCATCGGCGTACTCGACCCGAATGACGACATCCGTGGAAGGGGTGAGCTTCGGTTACGTGAGGCCGGCATTGAAGTTGCTCGATTCGACCCTGACTTGATGGCTCAGATCGAGGAGTTGAACCGTAACTTCGTTCGGCTTCACATTGGTCCAGGACTCAGACGATCGAAGGCTGAGACCACCGACCCGGTCGAGCCGGATGCGGTCGGCCCAAACGGATTTCCTATCGGTTACACATCTGAGGGTGACAAGGTCGAATGGGTCCCGAGCGAAGAGGTCCAAGGTGAGTCTTGGCCGCTCCTTTTGCGTCGAAACGACGGGGAGATATTGCGGACGTACAACGAGCTTTGGGACAAGGTCTGGTGGAATCGACATCAGGTCTGGCTTCAGAAATTGGAGCGCGGCGAAGAACTCAAAAAAGGACAAGAAGAGATCCTCAAGCAGGCATGTGAAGCAGCCGAGCGAATTGAAGCAAAGTACGGACGCGAGAAACTTGGCTGGGACGACTTCGAATGGGGAATGCTAAGCGGCCGTCTATCAGCCCTGTCGTGGGTCCTTGGCGCGGAGTGGGACGAGTCGCTCGATACCTGAGCCCCGACCGGCGGTGGTCGGCCTGAAGCGACACAATGACCAGATGGGGGATCTTCCCTTGGATCATCAACACGTCTAAGGAGGCGCTAAATCGGTGGGGTTCTCTTTCGGAAAAAATCCGGTGAAGATGCAACTCGGGTTGTGCGCAACACCTGCATCAACACCACTAGCGCTTCAAACACTCCGAAAGTTTCACCGAGAAAGTCAATGTAAGTGATTCCATCCGGATCCTTGTCTGTGATGATCCGCCCAGACCTGAGGTCGTGCCGTGCAGTGGCGTGCCCGATCGTGTTCCTTCGCCCACTATTCAGAAACATACTTAAACACTCCCAACCGGGTACTTGGGCGGCGTAGGCGATCTTGTAGGCATTAGGAAGCTTGTCATATTGCGCGAGCGTTTTGGCTTGCTTGGCTCTTGGCACGGTTGCCGGGTGGTCGTCGCCGAATGCATTTGCATCCTTACGCTTAGTGCCGTTTTGCGCCGCGACCAGGATCCAAAGACACTTGCAGGCCATCTCAAATCCCTGTTGATAGAGGTCCCTCACTAGTGGAAACTCATCACGAAACAGCACGAGTTCCTCCAACACGCCTGCAGCGCTAGCGTCGATGAAGCGGACAAGCCTGCCCATCTCCCACGATTCGTAGTCACCAATAAAGTGCTCGACTACCTGAAACAGATCGTGTTCAAGCTGTCCAGCATCGGCTCCGCGGGTTCTGATCACTGTGGTGTAAGGCATTTCCTGGAGCGCAGCGACGTGCTTGCGACCAAAGCGGCTAAACAGTTTTGCACTGCGGTCGCCCGACTGACCCACTATCTTAACTGTGGCGACGGCGACGCTCTGGTAGGCGACAGTTGTTCGTTGGTGCGACGTTTGCCCCACGGACTCCAAATCGAACTTGGTCGTCACGACCTTGTCGAACATTTCCCAGTTTTTCTGGAGGTAATACTCGAATACCATTCGGGCGCTCGGCCACAATTCTTCAACGTGGCAACTTGCTTCCGCTCGATCTTCGCGGAAAACGAGGTATGTTTCGTGTCCCAGTACGCTGGCCAGTGTGAGGGTGGGAAACGCACCAACGCCGCTGTAGGAATCGGCATCGTATCGGGATGGAACGAACGGATTCACCGTAATAGTAAGTGGCTCTGGGGGCAGATCTTCTTCCGTGACGACATCACACTTGAAATCGATACGGTGGTCCCGCAGCTCATGCCCAGACATTCGAGCGCGAATGGGCAGATGACACTTGGGGCACGGTAGGTAAAGCTTGGTGAGCGCAGTCGGCTCTGCGCCTAGCCTCGCCACAAAGATTTCTGAGCATCCGGGGCAGCGTAGGTGGTAACGAGAAATCACATTGCCAACATTAGCCTTCAGCGACTGATCTGCGCGTCCGTTAGCCGGTCTCTCAGCGGGACACCTTCTGCGGGGCAGGACTGGGCCGGTCCCTCACCGCGACGCTCTTGAGCCACTTCCCCGCCACGATCAGGCCCTATACATGATCACAACTCTAAGGGGCGTGATCTGGCAGCATCGTGTGGCACTGTGCATCAGCGATTCCTATGGGCAGCCGCGCAGCATCCAAAATTTAGGGGATACTGAAGCAGTGATCTTCCTTGTCCCGGACACCAATATTTTGGCCACTTCTCCTTTCCTCCAGGCTCCAGCTTGGAATTCTGTGATTGAAAATGGAAAAGAGTGGGGAGTTCAGATTCTTGTGCCGGATGTCGTGCTGCTGGAGATAACCAATCTGGTAGGTAAGAAATGGCTCCAGGAGCTGCAAAAGCTGCTCTCGCTTCGCCTCGGTACGTTCGACGTCAAGGACGAGGTTGAACGTATCCGGGACAAAATGCAAGAGCGCATACAGTCCTTCGCTGCAGACCTTACACAGCGTCTTGAAGCTGTTGACGCTCAGGTGATCGAGGTGCCGGCTGTTAGCCATTTAGTCATAGCTGAACGTGCCTCTGGCCGGATTGCGCCGTATCAAGGAGACACAAAGGACGGTTATCGGGACACCCTTATCTGGTTGACACTCTTAGCTGCTGCGGAGGAACATCCTGATGACGAGATCTGGTTCGTCAGCGACAACACCAAGGATTTCGGGCCTTCTAACCCGCACTGGACTGGCGAAAACCAAGGAAGTCGTAATGACTGCCCTATCAACTTCCATCCCCAGCTACATCAGGAACTCAAAGATCGAGGACTCGCGCAGAGAGTTAAGTACGCAGTAAGCGTGGAGGTCCTTGAACAGCATCTTGCAGCCCATCACGCGCCCATTTCTGACACTGAGCTTGCAGCTCTGCAGAAAGTGATCGAGATTGACGCTCTGGAGGATCTCCTCCGAGAGGGACTCTCTGGGCGTAGCGTCAGTGCGTCTCAGGCGGCGTTGACTCCGAGCGCCGAGAGAGCCCTCATTCTCTCTACTAGGTCGTCAGACATGGACTGGTTCTTCAACGATGCGGCAGGCCGCGGCGAAACCTACTGGGCCGCAAACTACTCAGTCGATGTCGACGTAGACCTTGAGGTAGCCCCGGGCAGCGGCAATGAAGCTGTCGTCTCCAAAAAACTACGTGTGGGCGGTCAGGTAACCCTCTCCCGCTTAGGAGTTCCAAGTACGTTCGATATTGCAAGCGTGCAGGCACTACCGAACGATCCGGGCCTCGCGTTCTGGACTACGACCGCTCGAAGAAGACGGTTGGAGGCTGAATTGAAACATTACAAGGCGACAATGGAAACCATAGAACAATTCAGTTCATCTGAGTTTTCGAAGGTCGCCGGCCTGGACATCGGGAAGCTGACGGGACCGGCGTTCGATATGACAAAGATCGTCGGGCTGGACATCGGGAAGCTAACGGCACCCGCGTTCGATATGACAAAGATCGTCGGGCTGGACATCGGGAAGCTAACGGCACCCGCGTTCGATATGACAAAGATCGTCGGTCCGGACATCGGGAAGCTAACGGCACCCGCGTTCGATATGACAAAGATCGTCGGTCCGGACATCGGGAAGCTAACGGCACCCGCGTTCGATATGACAAAGATCGTCGGGCCGGACATCGGGAAGCTAACGGCACCCGCATCCGGTATTCCGAAGGTGGGGCCGATCGGTGGCGATCGACTGTCGAAGAAATCCGTTACTGAGGGTTCCGAGCAGATGGAGGACGAAGACTCGGACAGTTAGTTCTGATCCACCCTCCAGGCTGACCGCTTGCACACACCGACCACGCCACCGAGGGACCTCGCTCTGAGCACACGCCAATCTTCAGGCTGCAGTTCAGTACTGATCTCAGCTGCTTGCCAGATGAAGCTCGTATTCCTGCGCCCATAAGCCGGTCCATTTGCGGGACTGATTTCCGGGAGGATCGTTTTGATGAGTGTCGCGGCGTACTGTTCAGCAATGAGTCCGTGTCCGTCCGGTGAATCCCTCGACCCGCCTCCTGCTGTGATCATCCAGTTGATGGAGCGGATTGTGAGTGAGCAGTGGCCCTCAGGATCAGAGCATTTCGCTAGCTACTTCGCCCGCCTGGGCTGCGCTTTGGGTCCACCACTGGAGCCGGACGAAGAGATCTCTCTAGGTCTTACTCGAGGACAGTTCGTCATGCCAGGTGCTGCAGTGAACGCTTCCTGGTCCGCGCTGAACGGTGAGCTCTTCCATCTGAACCTTTTCGCCTATGCAGGTGAGCCGGATTCCTCTCCTGACGACGTCAATGCCGGCTATGACGCGATCCGGGCAGGCATTGCTGATGCATTCGACCCCTCACCTGATGAGCGCACTGATCAACGCGGCAACCGGTCTGCTGTCTGGTTCATTCAGGGGACCGTGATCGAGTTATACGCGCACATAACTGAGGCTCCTGTTTTGCAGACTGGCGTATCTCACGAGGGACGTACTGCAAAGTTTCACCAGCTCATCGCGCGCAGCCCAGAGCACCCAATGCAGTGAATCAGTGAAAGGCTCCATAGGTCGGCTGCTGGGCACCAATAACGCGGGGATGGGGATCGTTATCCGCGCCGATAAGTGATCCACTCAGCGTAGCCATCAGCAGTAGAGAAGTCTTAAAGCTCGATAACCAATGAATGCAGCTATGCGCCCGCCCGCCCTACTCCCCTCCCATAGGGCGGGGAGTACCCTTAAACCCCGCAGACAACGCCATATGCCCGTTATCAAGCCACGATCCGTTGAATGCTCTCCTCTGCCGTCAGGAGCTCGCGGGCACTTCTCCTGCGGGACCGTCATCGGACACGGCACGCTCGAACGTTTGTAGCGCCGAGAACCCTTCCCACACTTTTTCCGAATCAATGTTTGCCAACGTGAAGTGGAGCGTGTTCGACTTCGCGAGGGCAGACGCCAGGAGGTCTCGTTCCGCCATTTTGAGCAAGATCGTCAGGGACAGCACCCACTGCACTGTTTGGACGGCTACGAAGTACTCGGAAATACGGACCTCATGAAATTCTTCGTCCAATTGATGACTCTGGTTATTTCGAATGACCTTGATCAGGTCCACCCACTTGCCCAGGTCAGGACCGAACAGCCCAGGGACGATTCCTGTGACGTCGGTGGCAAGGTCGGAGATGCGTTCAGCGTATGAAAGCTGGTCCACGTGCCCTAGTGAGTCAGAGAACCGTTTTTGGGCAAACTCTAAATCCACGAATCCCGCTTCCTCCAAGGCACAGACGCCTGCCCGCTGAGCTGCTCTCCGGGCTCGGGTGACGGCACCCTTGCTCACAGCGGCAAATGGTCTCACCTCTTTGTCTTCGTTTAGCTTGCGGTGGAGCCCTTCCAGGGCAGTTGCCAGCACTTGTGCGCCTACTTGGAGGTTGGGAGTCGCCATGTTTGCTATGTATGGATTTGGGTCAATGCGCCGTGCGAAAGGGATCCATTTCGCGAAGGTCTTGAGAGAAAGCTCCTTCAAGGGCAGGAGATCCGTGCGTATGCGTTTTGGATCATCGCTCTCCGGGACGACGTAGCTGCACCATTTATCCCCCACCAGGATTTCTGTCACGACCACCTGGGGCACGCGGCGCTTGCCACCCCAGAGAGCAACCAGTTGATTGCAGGCTGATTGAACGAATATCAGAAGATCCCGCAGTGGGGCGGGATCATCCGTTGTGAACGCAAGTCCTGCAGGGTTTCCATCTTGCCGTTCGGGTGCCCAAAAGCTCAGGCTTCCTTGGAGAGCGCCGGTAACAGTCTCATCGGGGGCTGGGGCGAATTCTGTGAGCGCAATGTTCCATCCCCACCGGATGCCGTCGATAGGCGCGAAATCATCGGCAATGTGTGCCCCTACAATGCGTCTCTGCCCCGTGTACTCCTGCAAGTGCATGCCGATGGCCGGCCCGTGCTCCATGTGTGCGTCCAGCAAACAGACCGGGGTGCCGTCTGTGAGCTCTCCGTAGATGGTCACCGGCTCATAGTCAGCAACAATGTGCTCAGGCTTGACGCTGTATGCAAAGCCATTGCCGTTCCGAGTGACTTGCTGGGGCATCACTAGGAACTGCTTGAGTTTGAGCTTGAAGAACTGATCATCGCTGATCACAAGCTCGCCCGTCACCCTCTGAGGTCGTCCCTCGATCCAAAACGTACCCGTGGCTGTATTCACACAATGAGTATCCTCTCGGTACGTCTGCTTGTCAGCCGGGTTCGCCCTTGCCTGGGGCTTCCCTGTTGGCGCGGGCACGGTCAGTTTTTGAGGCGGCGTAGCCGCGGAAGCACCTCTAAACCTTGAATCGGTACCCCATCGAAGGATCCTGTTTCGTTCTCCCTGTGCTGACTCCCCCGCTAGCGCACGTTCTCAGGAGAATCTTGCTCTAGACGCTTGAACTGCCTGGAGGTGACGAGCGGAAGAACTGCCTGTTAGATGTTGATGGGGTGCGCTTGTCCTGTTCACGCAGGGGCAAAGCCACGAATGTCATAGGAACATGTTCACCGCTCACGCGATCGAAAGCCTCCACAACATCTGGCCCCAACCTGATCAAGCTGGGACGGTGCACTCGTTGGCCAAATTGTTGCAGTCCAGACTCATAGGTATAGGTCACAAGGCTCTCGGAAAACGATGACAGCATTCGGTTGTCCGCGATGGGACCCATCGCCACGGCCGTGAGTACCTCATCGAGACTGACTAGCACGACCTCGCCGGGCACCCCCAGGTACCTTCTCCTCGCCACAGCCCATAGCGAACTGATGGCTCGCACAGTCAATTCGATGAGAAACAGATTAGCTTCGAGGTTTGTGAATGATGTTGTAAGCCACCAGCTATGTGGTCCTGACCGGAACTTAGTATTGTCAGGGGTTTTTTCAAGGAAGGTGATACCCCCTCCGCCGGCCACACGCTTCCCCTCATACACGATGTCTGCTTGATCGCCAGGCAGACCTACCAGCCCATGTTTAGCTGCGTTGTAGAGAGTAGCTTCGCTGGTAATCGTGTGCGCCACGAGCCGGAGTAACTCTTGAAATCCGTCGATCGAACGCTCCCACTGGCCCTCCGTCATTTCCACATGGGCGTCCTCACGAGTGTTCCCTCCGAGAAAAACAGAGGCGATGGTCGATCGAGGGATACGACCGGCATCCGAGGTGTGTTTTTCTGCTTCCTCTTTGAAAACTCTCGGGGTGGTGAGACTGGCAACTTCCAGCCACGGACATGATGGTGAGTCTTTATGAGCCATCCATAGCCGTAATAGTGCTTCGCCAGCGTGGTGTATCAGGACGGTGCTCTCCATGAGCGCGTAACGTTGTCTGACCTCTTGAGATAGGCGCCGGGATCCTCCCGCCTGCATCGTTCCGATGGACAGGTCTTGTTGCAAGATAGCCTCTGCCTCGTCTGCATCGGACAGGGTGAAAATGATCGACTGCAGGCGGGCTCTAATGTACTCGTGAGGTCCGCCAGAAGAATAGAAAGTCGCATTCAACTCGGAATACTGCTCTGTCGCTAGCGGTGGCTGCCCATTTCGCTTGCCCGTTCCTCGACCAGCTCCCATGCCACTCCTTTTAGTCACGCTTCACTCACGTGCTGACTCTATGTCATCGACGACTTTGACTACCCGTAAGCCGATCCTCCAGCGCGACGCGCGACCACCGCTTCCCCTCCGCGGACATAGCTATGTCGATGCTGGCGCCGCTGATTTGCGTATGCCTCGCCCGCAAGGATGCGCGGTGCGGTGGCCCGAACGCTACAGCTATGTGCATGCAACTACACGTCAGCGCTGATGCCCGGCGGGCACGAATACGAGAGGTGTCCGCGCTGGCCGGCATCAGCCGGACAGCAACCACGGTAGGAGCACTGACGGACAGCTTCGGTCTACATATGCGCAGGGACACGTGCAGCAGCTACGAATCTAGTTGTTTCACCGTTCTAAGGGTTCCCCGGCTGACATCGGACAGTAGCAGGGCTGCGACGGCGGCACAGACGACGAACACCAGCGCACCGGCAGCCGCAGGCAAAGCAATGTGCCAGGACGCGAGGACACCGCCCAGAGCGGACCCGAGCGCGAGTCCCAACAACCCCACAACCCGGGAGGACGCATTGACCCGTCCCCGAAGATCATCCGGCACGAGACGCTGACGAATCGATGTGGCGCAGATCCCCCACACCACCGCGTGGAAAATGTACGCCGCCAGGAGCAGTGCAGCCACTACTCCACTGCGGGTGGCAGCGAGCGCCCCCAGCGATCCGGCACCGATCAACAGGCTCGCCACGACCGTCCACCGGTATCCGAGCCGCCGGCGGATCCGCGGAGCCGCATAGGATCCAGCCAATCCCCCGAGCGCCGACACGGAGAGAATCATGCCGTAGCCCACGGTATCGACGTGCAGCTGCTGCTGCGCAAAAAGAACCAGAACCGAAAAGGGGAGCATGTAGCCGACGCTGGCCAGGGCTCCGAGAAGGGCCAGCCCGCCAACCTCGCGGTGCTTTGCCAGCCAGCGGATGCCCGCGGCGGCTTCCTTCCACAGCGAGGTCCGCTCAGTCCCGGCTACAGACAGCCCGCCGGCACCAAGCTCGACGGTGCCAGCGGGAGCCGCCCCGGCGCGGGACGGAATCAGGCCGCGCTTGGGCAGCGCCAGCGCCAGAAATCCGGCCGCCGCCCACAACCCGCCCATCGCGTACACCGGCGCCGCAGCGGCCACGGCAAACAGAAACCCGCCCAGCGGCGGGCCGGCGAACTCATCCGCAATGAGTTGGGCGGCCGAAAGGCGGCTGTTCGCCCGGTCCAGGTTACGGCTCGCCACGATGCCGGGAACCAGTGACACCGACGCGTTGTCGGCCGCGCTCTCCAGGATGCCGATAACCGCAAACGCCCCGTACAGCAGCAGCAGTCCGCCGGCCCCGTAAGAGACGCATAAGGCGAGGACCAGGACCGCGCCGCCGCGCCACAGGTTCGCTGCCGCCAGCAGGGAGCGCCGGTCCGCGCGGTCCACCCACACGCCGAGCGGAAGTGCCGCGAGCAGGCGTACCAGCGCGTACACCGTGGCGAGCCCCGCAACCCACCGCGGATCATCGGTCAGGGATGCGGCCAGCAGCGGCATGGAAACGAAGGCCAGTCCGTCAGCCAGGTTGGACGCCGCATTGGCGCCCCACAGGACATTGAAGGAACGGCCGAGGGACATCAGCCGAGCGTACACGGCGGAGCACCCATCAGCCGGGAACATCCGTTTCGCGTTCAGCACCGTCCCGCCTGTCCAAAGCCGACACCGGATGCCAGCATGGAGGCACACTCCCCGGATCCGGAAGGACCCCACGCAATGGCAGGTGCAGTCACCGGCGCTTCAGGACAGGGACGTTTGCTGGCAGTCGCGATCCTCGCCTCGTTCGTCGCCTTCCTGGACGGCTCCATCGTGACGGTGGCCCTGCCCGCCCTCAGCGCCGACCTCGGCGGCGGACTGGCCACCCAGCAGTGGACGGTCAACGCCTACACCCTCACCCTGGGCGCATTGATCCTGCTGGCCGGCTCCCTGTCCGACGCCTTCGGCAGGCTGCGGATCCTCCGTCTTGGCCTGATCGGATTCGGCGCGGCGTCCCTGGCCTGCGCCCTTGCGTGGGATCCCACGCTGCTGGTCATTGCCCGCGCCGTCCAGGGCATGACGGCGGCCCTGCTGGTCCCGGGCTCGCTGGCACTGATCACGACGGCGTACCAGGGCGCCGCGCGTGCCCGCGCCATCGGCCAGTGGACGGCGGGAACGGGAACGGCAGCTATCATCGGCCCGCTGCTGGGCGGAGTACTGGTGGATCTGGCCAGCTGGCGGTTGATTTTCGCCGTGAATGTACTGCCGGTGGCAGTGACGCTGATGCTCACGGCCGGACTTCGGGACGGTGCGCCTCGGCGTACCACCGCACTCGACGTTCCGGGCGCTCTGCTGGCCGTGGCGGGACTGGCGGGTCCGGTCTATGCCCTGATTGAGCAGGATCGGCTCGGGTGGAGGGCTCCCGCCGTCGTCGTGCCCCTGGTCCTGGGGCTGGTGGCGCTGGGGCTTTTCTTCCTCCGCGAGGCACGCGCACCCGCGCCGATGATGCCGCTGTCCCTGTTCCGGACCCGGAACTTCCGCTACGGAAACCTGGTAACGGCCGCTGCCTACGCAGCCATCTCGCTGGGATCCTTTTCGCTCACCGTTTTTGTGCAGGAAGCAGCCGGGTTCAGTGCCATCGAAGCCGGATTCATCTCGCTTCCGCTGCCGATCGCCCTGCTGCTGTTGTCCCCGTACATTGGCAGCCTGGCGGGAAAGTACGGTCCCCGGCTGTTCATGACGGCCGGACCTGCCATCTGCGGAACCGGGTTCCTGCTGCTGCTTGCAGCGCAGCCGCCCGTGGACTTCCTGACCGAACTGCTGCCGGGGCTGGTCCTGTTTGGAGCCGGACTCGGCATCATGGTGGCACCGCTGACCACCGCAGTCCTGGGCGCCCTGCGGGAGGACGACGCCGGGATCGGCTCCGCGGTGAACAACGCGGTGTCGCGGGTGGCCGGGCTGATCTCAGTGGCCCTCGTGGGCACCATTTCCGGCGGAGCCCTGGGCTACGGGGGTTTCCGGCAGACCGCCCTGGCCACCGCGGTGCTCTTCTTCGCTGCAGCGCTGATCGCTGTGCTGGGCATCCGGAACCCGCAGCCCGCAGGCAGTTTCCCTCCACAGGGTTAGGACCTGGGCAGCCGCAGAGTCATCCCCCGTTACCGCTGGCCTGCCGCCGGAGGCCGCGTCATCCAGAGGCCGCCGGTACTCTGACCCTGGTCGGCCAGAAACCCGAAACGCGCATACAGCCGGGCGCTGGCCTCGGTGGTCGACTGCAGATGGACGGCATCGGTGCATGCAGCCAGCCGGTGCTCGAGCAAAGAGCTGCCAACTCCTTTTCCGCGGCCTTCTTCGGCAACGGCAATACCTTCCAGCAGCCACCCGCCGCGTGCCTTGCGCTGCCGCCGCGCAAACAACCGCTCAGTCCGTCCCATCAGCCCACGCGGGCGCTGGCCCGGCGGATACCACAGTGCCACTCCCACGAGGGTGTCTCCGTCCCAGGCGCCGTCCGCGTTGGACTCCGGAAGCAGCTGTCGAAGGCAGCGCCGGTAATAACTCGTCAGCATCGGGCGGATCAGGCTCCGGATGCGAATGAGACGCTGGAAGCTGGGGTCTGCTGCAAAAACCGTCACGAGGATGTCCAGCGCAGCCTCAAGTTCCCTGCCGGCCAGCGGCCGAACGTGGATGTCCTGCACCGCTCACACGCCCGCGCCGCGCAGTGCTGCCACGGTGTTCACCGCGGCAGCCACTGCTTCGTAGCCCTTGTCCTCGGAGGAGCCGGGCAGGCCCGCCCGGTCCAGGCCCTGCTGCTCGGTGTCGCAGGTGAGCACGCCAAAACCGACGGGCGTTCCGGTGCGGATGCTGACATCCGTCAGGCCGGTGGTCGCAGCCGAGCAGACGTAGTCAAAGTGCGGAGTCCCGCCGCGGATGACGACGCCGAGGGCCACCACGGCGTCATAGTGCGGTGCCAGCCGGGCGGCGGCCACGGGAAGCTCAAAGCTGCCGGGAACCCGGATCAGCTTTGGCAGCAGCCCGGCATCCTCCACCGCGCGCAGGGCTCCGGCGATCAGGCCGTCCATGATTTCGGTGTGCCAGCTGGCGGCGACAATGGCCACGCGAATATCCAGCCCTGCTGCCCTGATACTGCTGACGTCATTATCCGGTGCGCCGTGTCCGCTCATGATTTTCTCCTGGTGTTGGGATCTGGGAAGTTCAAGAAGTTAGCCCTGGTGGACCGGCTGCGTGCGCAGACGCGTGAGCCGGTGGTCCATCCGGTCCCGCTTGGTCTGCAGGTAACGCTCGTTCTCGGCCCGCACCGGAACTTCCGACGGCACCATCGCCGCCACGGAGATTCCATAGTGCTGGAGCCGGTTCCGTTTAGCCGGATTGTTGCTCAGCAGCCGAATCCGGTTCAGCCCGAGGGCGTGCAGGATGTCCGCGGCGGCCTCATAATCGCGGGCATCCACGGGAAGGCCGAGCTGTTCGTTCGCGTCCACGGTGTCCGCTCCGGCTTCCTGCAACGCGTAGGCACGCAGCTTGTTGGCCAGTCCGATCCCGCGTCCCTCGTGTCCGCGCAGGTAGAGCACGGTGCCTCCGTGCAGGTGGATCAGTTCCAGCGCCTGCTCCAGCTGCTCGCCGCAGTCACAGCGGTAGGAGCCAAAAACGTCACCGGTCAGGCATTCGGAGTGCAGCCGCACCAGCGGGGCGGCCGGGCCGCCGCCGTCGGCTTCAGCCCCGGCGGCGTCGTGCTGGATTCCCGTTCCCGGGGCGGAAACGCTCAGATGTTCCGCCCCGGCGCGCTGGTCCGTCCATGCCTGGGCGATGAAATTGCCGTAGGGAGTGGGAAGGTGAACTTCGGGGCCGGGAACGACGCCGGCGGGCAGGTTCTGCGCCCCGCTCACGGCTGGTTCTCCCCGCCGTCACCGACACCGGCTCCGGCGGCACCGGCAGCACCGTTGGCAGCCCGGTCCCGGGACAGACCGTCCAGATACGCCACCAAATCGTCGATGGATATCAGCGGTACCGCGTGGCTGTCAGCAAATGCGCGCAGTGCCGGCAGCCGCATCATCGACCCTTCATCATGGACCAGTTCCGCGATGACGCCCACCGGGGTGCAGTTTGCCAGCCGGGCCAGCTCCACTGCAGCCTCGGTGTGCCCGCGGCGGCCGCGGACGCCGTCGTCGTGCGCGCGCAGCGGAAAGATGTGTCCGGGACGGTGCAGATCCGACGCGCCCGCGGCCGGATTTGCCAGCACCCGGGAAGTGAGCGCGCGGTCAGCTGCACTGATGCCCGTGGTCACGCCCTCCGCGGCATCACAGGAAACCGTATACGCCGTGCCCTTGGCGTCCTCATTCACGGCGGTCATCGGCGGCAGGCCCAGCCGGTCCGCAAAGTCGCCGGGCAGCGGAACGCAGATCACGCCCGAGGTGTGGCGGACGGTCCAACCCATCAGCTCGGGCGTTGCGTGCTGGGCGGCGAAAATGATGTCGCCTTCGTTCTCCCGGTCCTCATCGTCCACGACGACGACGGGTCGGCCCGACGCGATGGCCTGGATTGCTGCGGGGATGCTGTCCAGCAGGATCAGTCCGTCCCTGGCCTCGGCACGCCCGGCAGCCTGCCGGGTCCGGATGTTCATGCCTGTCCCCCTTCCGCCGCGGGTACCGCAGCCGGTGACGCCGTGAAGGCGAGCAGCCGTTCAGCGTACTTGGCGAGCACGTCCACTTCCAGGTTGACCGCTCCCCCGACGTCGAGTGCACCCAGGCCGGTCGCCGCCAGTGTGGTGGGGATCAACCCCACCTCAAACCACTGCTGCGGCTCTTCGGCGCCGCTGACCGCGGTGACAGTCAGCGAGACCCCGTCCACCGCAATGGAACCCTTTTCCGCGATGTACCGGGCCAGCTGCTGCGGCACCGAGAAGCGCAGCCGGTCCCAGTTGCCCTGGTTTTCCCGTTCCAGCAGTTCCCCGACACCGTCCACGTGCCCCTGGACCACATGGCCGTCCAGCCGTCCGCCGGCCGGCACGCAGCGTTCCAGATTGACCTTCATTCCCGGACGAAGCTTGCCCGTGGTGGTCCGGTCCAGGGTTTCACCCATGACGTCCAGGGAGATCCGGTCCTCGTCCAGGGACGTCGCCGTGAGGCAGACGCCGTTCACGGCGATCGATCCGCCCGGCTCCAGTCCCGCTCCCGCAGCGGGAGCACTGATGACCAGTACGGCTGACTGCTCGGCAGTGCTCGGATTCAGGGATACAACGCTGCCCTGTTCAGCCACAATTCCGGTAAACACATGTGCTCCTTAGAGTAATTCGGGAGAAAGTTCAGCAGATTCCGGCACCGGCTCGAGCCGCAGCCTCAGGTCGGCGCCCACAGGCCGGGCGGCGCCGCCGTCGGTCTGGTCCCAGCGCCATCGGGACGCATCGGCGAGGGTGTGCACGCCAAGGTTCGCGAATGCCGGGGTGCCGGCGCCGAGCAGCAGGGGCGCCACGTAGGCCACCAGTTCGTCCGCCAGACCGGCGCGCAGGAAAGCGCTGGTGACTGTGGCGCCGCCTTCGACCATCAGGTGCCGGACACCGCGGGCGTAGAGTTCCCGGCAGATTTTTACCGGTTCATGCTCTTCCAGCTGAAGGAATTTGCCGTCAGTCCCGCGGACTGCCGCGTCGGCAGGCACCGGCCGGCGGCCGGCGACCACCCGCAGCGGCTGCCGGTCAGTGCTGCGCCCTGCGGCGTCGCGCGCAGTCAGCTGCGGATTGTCGGCGAGCACTGTTGAGGTTCCGACGACGACGGCGTCCGCCCGTGAGCGGATGGCGTGACCGTCGGCGCGGGCCGGGGCGCCGGTGATCCACTGGCTGCTGCCGTCTTCGGCAGCAGTCCTGCCGTCCAGGCTTTGAGCGGCCTTGAGCGTCACGAAGGGCCGCTTCTCCTGCGCGGCGCGGATCCAGCGGTGGTTCAGCTCGGCGGATTCCTGCGCCAGCAGGCCGCCCTGGACCTGGATGCCGGCGGCGGCAAGGGCTGCCGCTCCCCCGGCGGCTTCGGCGGTGGAATCTGCCGCCGTATAAATCACCCGCGAGATGCCGGCATTGATGATGGCCTGCGAGCAGGGGCCGGTCCGTCCGGTGTGGTTGCACGGTTCCAGGGTGACCACCATAGTGGCCCCGGCAACGTTTGTGCCGCTGGCGGCAGCGTTGTCGAGGGCATCGGCTTCCGCGTGCGCGGTTCCGGCGCCGCGGTGGAAGCCGCTGCTCAGGACAGCCCCCGCGGAGTCGAGGATCACTGCACCCACCAGGGGGTTCGCACCGCGGACGCCCTGTCGGGCCAGGTCCAGCGCGAGTGCCATGGCATTGCGCTGACTGAGTTCGGCTGCGGCACCGTCATCCGCGCTTTCACCGGGCAGACCGGTCACCGCACAATCCTGGGATCCGGCATCACCGTCTCAATCTCGGGTTTTTCGTTCCTCTTGGCTTTCGCCCAGACAAAGAACCCGATCAGCGTGAAGATGCCGTAGAAGACATACATGAACGCCGTGGCGTAGTAGCCGGCGCTGAACAGGAGCGGAACGCCCACAATGTCCACGGCAACCCAGATGAGCCAAAACTCCACCCAGCCCTTGGCCATGCCGTAGGTGGCGAGCAGGGACCCCACGAAAGTCCAGGCATCCGCCCACACCGGCTCGTAGGACCCCAGCCGTGCGAAGACCGGGGTCAGTGCCACGGTTCCGATCAGCAGGGCTGCCACCAGGCCGATCCGTTCCCTGCCGGAGGCCCACTGCGGCGTTACGGCGCTGCCGCCGTCGTTCCGGCTCTGCTGCCAGCGCCGCCAGCCGTAGATGGAGACGGCGATGAACATGATTTGCCGTCCGGCCTGGCCCAGGAGGGTTGCGGAGTCCGCGTCGCCGAACAGGGAGCCGAGGAAGACGGTGAGGAGGAGAATGTTGCCGAGAATGCCTGCCGGCCAGGCCCAGACTTTACGGCGCATACCGCCGAGGGCACTGAGGAGCCCAAAGATGTTGCCTACGACCTCGCGGACCAGCAGGGATGAAGACCCTACCTGCACCTGAGCGTCAAAGAGCCACCGCAAAAAATCCATGTCGTTCCTATCCCCTTAGCGGCGGCTCCGGGGGTACGACAGTACGATGCATCGACGCTCAGTCGTCCCCGCATGCGGAGACGTTAAACGTCGGTTCAACAAACTGCACGTGCTTCTCCCATCCAGACTTTAACTGTCGGTACCGGAATTTCACCAGTTCAACCGCACCGCTTTTCCCGAGGTTCGGGAGCTGCAGTGCGGGTCGCGGACTATAACCGCCGGTTCGGAATTACACCGACCCCGGAGCACGATTGTTAAGACCATTCTTACACAGCCGGGGTGGTGAAGCGCCAAATTTCGGTGAAGGTTCAAGTAATAATGGTCACGCTGCGACGGCGGCGGAACCGGTTAGCGCCGGGAGGCAGCTTCCGCTGCGGCGCGCAGCTTGCTGATGGCGTCGTTGGGATCCCCGCTGCCGTACACCGCGGATCCGGCCACAAACACATTGGCCCCGGCCTCGGCGGCGCGCTCAATGGTGTCGGCCGAAATGCCGCCGTCCACCTGGATGGCCAGCGGCAGGTCCGAACCCCGGACGGCCTCGGCAGCGCGGCGGATTTTCGGCAGTGTCACATCCAGGAACTTCTGCCCTCCGAAACCAGGCTCCACGGTCATGATCAGCAGCATGTCCAGCTCGGAGAGCATGTCCAGGTACGGTTCCACCGGAGTGGCCGGCCGCAGGGCCATGCCCGCCTTCGCGCCGCGGTCCCGCAGGTCCCGCGCCAGCTTGATCGGCGCGGCGGAGGCTTCCACGTGGAAAGTCACTGATGCCAGCCCCAGCTCCGCATACAGCGGAGCCCAGCGGTCGGCGTCGGAAATCATCAGGTGAGCATCCAGCGGCAGCGCCGATACCTGCTGGATCCGTTCCACCACCGGCAGTCCGAGGGTCAGGTTCGGCACAAAGTGGTTGTCCATGACGTCCACGTGGACGGCATCGGCAGTGCTGATCCGCTCAAGCTCCGCCTGCAGGTTAACGAAGTCGGCCGAGAGGATGCTCGGGTTGATACAGCACGTGCTCATGGTTCTCCTTGTAGCTGCTGCCCTGCGGGGCGGGCCGGCGCGTGCAGGCCCGCCCCGCAGGGCAGATCGGGACTGGATTAGGCCTTGCGGCGGATCAGGGACAGGAACATCGCATCCGTGGAGTGGATGTGCGGCCACAGCTGCGCGGTGAGCTCATGCCCGGCTCCAAGGTTGCCGGTGAGGCTGACATTGTCCAGCGCCGCTCCGGCGTCGAGCAGTTCCAGGTCATTGCGCAGGCGTAGCACGTCGGCGACGACGGCGGTGGTCTCGGCGGGATGCGGTGAGCAGGTCACGTAGGCCACGACGCCGCCGGGCTTCACTGCATCCACTGCCGCGGTGAGCAGCTCGCGCTGCAGGGCACCGAGTTCCCCCACATCGGTGGGCTTGCGGCGCCAGCGTGACTCCGGCCGGCGGCGCAGGGCACCCAGGCCGGTGCACGGGGCGTCCACGAGGATGCGGTCAAAGGTGTCCGGGTACTGCTCGGCAATGCTGCGGCCGTCACCGGTGCGCACGTCCCAGACTTCTCCCGGAACTGCTTCCAGGGCCTGGCGGACCAGCTTGGCACGGTGTTCCGCCGGTTCGTTGGCCAGCAGGATGGCACCCTTTTCGTTGGCCAGGGCGGCCAGCAGGGCCGCTTTACCGCCGGGACCGGCGCAGAGGTCCAGCCACTGTTCCCCGTCGCGGCTGCCGTCAGCGGTGCGGTCGCCGATGTCCACGCCGGCCAGTGCCCGGGCGACGAGCTGGGAACCGGCGTCCTGGACTCGGGTGGTGCCGGCGCGGACGGAGTCCAGGCGGCCGACGTCGCCGGCCGAGTACAGAGCCGAGTCAACAACGAGTTCGCCGTCCACGGCCCCTGCTTCTCGGGCTTCGTCGAGCGTGCCCAGTCCGGGCAGGGCCACCAGGTTCACCACGGGAGCATCGTTGTCCGCCTGCAGCAGGTCGGTGATCTCATCCACGCTGCGGCCATGGGCTACGAGCGACTGGCGCAGGGCGCGGACAATCCATTCGGGGTGGCTGTATTCAATGGCCGCACGCTTGGTTGCGTCAGTTTCGCCGCGGGTCAGCTCTTCGAGCCACGCATCCAGGTCACGGGCCGAGACTTTACGCAACACCGCGTTGATGAGGGCCGACGGTCCGGCCCCAATGACTGCGCGGGCAAGACCGACGGTCTGGTCCAGGGCTGCGTGCGCCGGAACCCGCATGGCCAGCAGCTGGTGCGCGCCGATGCGCAGGGCATCCAGCACAGCGGGGTCGAGCTTTTCCAGCGGACGGTCCACGCACTTGGCAAGGATCGCGTCGTATGTTCCCTGGCCGCGCAGGGCGCCGTAGGCGAGTTCGGTCGCGAAACCGGCGTCGCGCTTGTCCAGGTGATGTTTGCGGATGCTCTTGGGCAGCACCAGGTTGGCGTACGCGTCGTCCTCGGAGACCGCGCGAAGCACTTCGAAGGCCACCAGGCGTGCCGGGTCGGCCGCGCGGGTGCGCTGGCCCGGCGCCTGCTTGGTGTGGCTGCGCACGGAGGGACGGCTGCGCTCATGTCCCTTTTCGTTGCGCACCTTGTTGCCCTGGGCTGAGCGGTTGGAGGAGCTGCTGTTCTGCGGTGTGCTGTTCTGGGGGGTCATTCGAAGACCACATCCTCACGGTTGGCCAGGCCGCGGGCCCAGTCGGCCCCCGGCATCATTTTCTTACCGGCGGGCTGCACCTGCGCCAGTTCCAGGCCGTACGATCCGGTGCCAACAACGGCTGCTGCCTGTGCCCCGCCCGTGAAACGGACCTGGCCGGGGGCCAGGTCGGCAATATCAGGGCGCAGCACCGCGGCGCCGATCTTGAAGCGGGCACCGTCCCAGGTGGTCCAGGCGCCGGGTTCCGGCGTGACGCCGTTGATGCGGCGACGGATTGCCAGGGCCGGCTGGTCCCAGTGCACGCGGGCATCGTCAATGGTCAGCTTGGGTGCCAGGGTGATGTCCCCGGACTGCGGCACGGCCTGCGCCGAGCCGGCCTCGATGGCGCTCAGTGTCTGCGCCAGCAGTACGGCGCCGCTGTATGAGAGCCGTTCCAGCAGGGCACCGCTGGTATCCTCCGGGTGCAGCGTCTCGGTCAGCCGGCCGTAGACGGGACCGGTGTCCAGTCCCTTTTCCAGCAGGAAGGTCGAGGCGCCGGTAACGTCGTCGCCGTTGATCACGGCGTGCTGCACGGGCGCTGCGCCGCGCCAGGCCGGCAGCAGGGAAAAGTGCAGGTTGATCCACCCGTGTTCGGGGATGCTCAGTGCACGTTCGGGAATGAGTCCGCCGTAGGCAACAATCGCCGCCACGTCGGGGGCGGCAGCGCGGATGGCGGCGACGGCGTCGTCGTCAATCTTTGCTGCACGGATCACCGGCAGGCCCAGTTCCTCGGCACGGGCGGCGACGGGCGACGGCGTGAGGGTGCGCTTGCGGCCCAGCGGCGCGTCGGGTCGGGTGAGCACGGCAACGACGTCGAAACCGGCTTCAAGCAGGGCGTTCAGTGAGGGGACGGCAACGGAGGGGGTGCCGGCGAATAGTACGCGCATGGACACGGGCCGCTAGGCCTGTCCGGCGGTGCCGAAGGAGCTGCCGGCGCCTTTGGTGGAGCCGGCACCGAAAGACGCGCCGGCACCGAAAGCCGAGCCGACTGTCTGGGCGCGTTCGGCCGTGGTGCGTCCGGCAATGGCGTCATAGTCCGTCTGGCGGATGGCGCGCAGTGCTTTCTTCCGGTCCTCGCCTTCGAGCCGGTCGATGTACAGCACGCCGTCCAGGTGGTCGGTTTCGTGCTGGAAGGCGCGGGCGAGCATTCCTTCACCCTCGAGGGTTACGGGGTTGCCGTCCTTGTCCACGCCGGTGACACGGGTCCAGCGGTAGCGCGGAACGGGAAAGCCCAGTCCGGGGATGGACAGGCAGCCTTCCACCTGGTTTTCCTGGCGGTCTTCACTGAGTTCCAGGACCGGGTTCACCACGTGCCCGGCCTGGCCGTCAATCCGGTAGGTGAACACCCGAAGGCTGACGCCCACCTGGGGTGCAGCAAGTCCGGCACCGTCAACATCCACCATGGTTTCTTCCATGTCGGCGACGAGCTTGGCCAGTTCCGGCCCGAAGTCCGTGACCTCCTCGGCTCGGGTCCGCAGGACGGGGTCGCCGATAATCCGGATGTTCAGGATTGCCATCTAGGTTTCGTTCCTTACTGTTACTGACTGTTTCTGCGCTGCTGCCAACGAATTGTTGCTCAGACCAGTCTAGTTGTGCCCGGCAGGTTGCTGCGCCCCCGCGCGAACAGGCGAGCCTGCTTGGGCCGCAGACTTACGTCGCGGACGTCTGGGGTGCGCGGACGGCGTGGGCCCCCACCGGCGGCGGCGCGATGGGCAGGAGTGCACGGCCCGCCCCCGCGACATCGTACGAGGTCTGCCAGAGCCGGCGCAGTGCACAGAACTTGAACCAGTGCTGCGGAAGAACTGCGGGGTTGGCACGCATGGGCCGCACTTCGGTTTGCCCGACGGCGACCCCGAGCAGCAGCGGGTCCTCGCCGTAGGCCCACGGCTCCCAGGTACCTGTGCCGGCGTCGACGAGCGATTCCTTCGCCTTCATGCCCGCCACCAGCTGCATCACAACCTTGTCATCCAGGGGCTTCACCTGGCCGTCGCGGTCCGTGTTCTTGGTCTTGTAGTCAATGAGGCAGAGGCGGCCGTTGATCCGCGCCACCAGGTCCAGTGTTCCCGCGTAACCGAGCTCGTCGTTCCACACGGTGATTTCCGGTGCGAGCGGTTCCACCTGATAGAGGTCCCACCACTCGTCAAACCGGTCGGCAAACTGGTGCTCCCCGTGTTCCAGCAGTGCCGTGCGTGCTGCTTCCAGCTCGTGCGGGAGATCCAATGCGCGCAGGGAAACCTGTTCGCAGTAATAGTGAACGCGGGTGCCCCGCTCCGCTGCCTGGTCCCGGTAGCGTTCCGAAGCGCGCGAGGCTTCCTTGACGAGGGAGCGCAGTGCGCCCGGGTTGCCCAGGCTGGCCGGCAGCTTGGGATCCTTCACCACGGCGGTGGCCGCCATGTGGCTGTGCCAGCCGTCCAGCGAGGTGGATCCCTGCGCGATCACGGTGGTGATGGACGGTACCGTAGGCGGTTCCGAGAGGGAACGGGAGTACATCCGCCCGAATTCTGTTGCATGTGCCAGCGCTGGTTCAGTCATATCTTCAGTTTGCCACTCCGCTCTGACAGAAGTTGGCGGGGCCCTCCGGGACACGGCCGGACAACCCGCGCACTGCGGGGGTTGGCATTCCGACAGGAACGGGGCTGCACCGCCATCCGGCCACAGTTCCCCATCCGGCCACAGATCCATACAGGGTCCTGATACAACAATGGAGGCCCCGTACGGGACCTCCATTGTTACTGGTGGGCGATACTGGGTTCGAACCAGTGACCTCTTCGGTGTGAACGAAGCGCGCTACCACTGCGCCAATCGCCCCCATCGCTGCGTGTTGTTTTCACAACCGCAACGTCTAAAGATGCTAGCCCAGATCGGGGCAGGCTCCAAACCGGCCGGCGCCGCGCCGTATTTGCAGCGGCGGTGCCCGGCCTGCTCGCGGCCTGCGGCTCAAGCACTTCACGTTTGTGGAAGTCCGGGCGGATTCAATTCCGATTCGCGGACGCCCTCGCTGCCCAGTCCCCACCGGGAGAGAATCTCGCCGTAGATGCCGTTGGCAATCAGATGGTTGAGCCCGCTCTGAGCTGCTGCCGCGAAGCCGTTCCCCCCTGGCCGTGGTCACTGCCACCTGTGCCGTCAGGGGCCAGCCGCCGTTCACCTGGCCCACCAGTTTTGTTCTTCCGTCGACGGCGGCCTTATAGGCGGCCGTGGCGTTGGGGCCGAATGTCAGGTCGGCCCGCCCTGACTGCAGCGCCAGCGAGGCCGCGGAGTCGTCGTCGTAATACTGGAACCGGACCGGCTCCCGCCCATTGGTTCGATTCTCCCTGTCCCACGCCAGCAGGATGAGCTCCTGATTGGTTCCCGAACCGACGATCACGCGTTTACCCGCCACATCCGCGGCGTTCTCGATCGGGCCAATGGTGCTGTCTGCTTGTGCATAGAAGCCCAGCTGATCATTCCGGTACGTTGCAAAATCGAATTTTTCCCTGCGAGCTTCCGTCACCGTGATGTTGGACAGCGCCGCCTCGTACTTTCCGGATTCCACGCCCAGCGGCCAGTCCGCCCAGGCCGTGGGAACAATCTCCACCTCCAGGCCCAGGGCGTCGCCCAGCGCGTACGCCATGTCCGCCTCGCTGCCGATCACCGTGGCGTTGTCCGTGGCGTAGGACGCCAGCGGCGGAACATTGGGAGTCACTGCAACCGTGAGCTTGCCGTCAGCGGCAATCGCCTCAGGAACCAGCGAAGCGGCATCCGCTGAAACGTCCGAGGCGGGCCGGTGCTGCTCCGGGTCGAGGTTGAATGTTTGCACGACGGGCGTGCCCGGCACCGGTGCGCCGGTCCCGGCGCTTTCGGAACCGGAGCCGGATGGAATCCCCGGATCCGAGCAGCCAGCCAGGGCAAGCGACACCGTGGCCAATAGGATGAGGGCCCGGGCCCGAGGATGAGCCGGGGCCAGGGCGGGGCGGATCTCTGCGGTCACCTTAGGCCCCTGCCTGACTGCTTGCGTTCCGAGGGCACGACACCGGCTCCGCCGGATCGAACCAGCTGGTTTCCTGGGCCGAGGCAGCTTCGAGGCGAGCCAGCCGGATCACTTTCTCAAACGCCAGCAGCCCCACCTCCTCAGGATCGGCGTCCACATCGAAGAGAGCGGTGTAGCCCGACCGTCCATAGAGCGCGGCCGCCTCCGGCTGACGCGGCCCGGTAGTCAGGTACAACCTCCTGTAACCGCGCCGTGACGCCTCGGCTTCCAGTTCGCCCAAGACAAAGCTGGCAAGCCCTCTTCGCCGGTGCAAAGACGAAGTCCAGATGCGCTTGAGCTCAGCAGTCTCCGAATCGAATTCCCGAAATGCCCCGCCCGCCACTGTCTCTCCGTCCTGCACCACTATCAGGAGGGCGCCGCGGGGAGCAGCAAAGTCCGCTGCGGGATAACGGAGCATTTCCTGTTCGGCACCGCCAAAGCGGTTGCCGTACCTGCTCGAGTATTCGTCTACCAGCTCAGTCAGCATCGGGATGACCCGCGGGTCATCCAGGGACACGAAGAACACCTGCCGGCGATTTCCCGGCGGCGCTGCGGACGGTACGTGAGGGCTTCCTGTGATCTGCATGGACTAAATCTGCAGGCCGTGCCCGGCGCGGTCAACATTGCGAAGAACTCCGTCAAAGTGCGCCTGGTCAGTGTCCCAATTCGTCGCAAACCTTCACCGGCGGCCCTTCGGCGTCATGCGCAGGACTGCCTCGGTCCGCCGGCACCGTTGAGCGGCCCAGGAACCGTCACGGACGTGAACCCGGATGCTCTCCTGCAGCTTTACCTGCCTCTTTCCAGTGCGTTCCCCTGTTTGCCGACCCCAGCAGAATCAAGCCCGATTGGACGAACCGCGAATAGTCCTATAGAGTTTTTCTTCGTTGGAAAGCGGGAGTTCACCGCGAAAAGCGAAAGCGATTCGGGGGTTAATTACCTTACTTCTTCAACATGCGGACGTAGCTCAGCTGGCTAGAGCACCACCTTGCCAAGGTGGATGTCGCGGGTTCGAATCCCGTCGTCCGCTCGCAAGTCACTGTACAAACCGGTTGATTCTGACTGGTCGGCCTATGCTTACGCAGCGGTCACGGTGGGGTGGCCGAGAGGCGAGGCAGCGGCCTGCAAAGCCGTATACGCGGGTTCGAATCCCGTCCCCACCTCCACAGAGGACTTGCAAGCCCTTTTGGGCGCGATTGGCGCAGCGGTAGCGCGCTTCCCTGACACGGAAGAGGTCACTGGTTCGATCCCAGTATCGCGCACTACAGTTTGCGTTTCTGACGCACAACTGTGTTTTGCGGACGTAGCTCAGCTGGCTAGAGCACCACCTTGCCAAGGTGGATGTCGCGGGTTCGAATCCCGTCGTCCGCTCTCTTGACTGCACCGGTCCCCCGTCAGGGAGGCTTGATGCATCAAGCGCGATTGGCGCAGCGGTAGCGCGCTTCCCTGACACGGAAGAGGTCACTGGTTCGATCCCAGTATCGCGCACGGACAACTTTGGTTGTCTAGTTTTGCGGACGTAGCTCAGCTGGCTAGAGCACCACCTTGCCAAGGTGGATGTCGCGGGTTCGAATCCCGTCGTCCGCTCGCATTGCTGCTTTGGCAGCAACTGAAGGAGCAGGCTACATAGCCTGCTCCTTCAGTGCTTTAAGCTTCCCTGCCAACTAGCAGGCACCTATGGCCCAAACATTTTCAATGCACCAATGGCTGGATCAGCATAGAGGCGGGTTTCCCCGGGCGCCACGCACATTTCACGCGAGGCGTATGTGTGCTCAATGTGAATTTTCACCGGAGTATTGGAATCCGTGCAGTGAAAATAAGTGCCGGCTTCGGCGTACGGACTGCTGTACCACTTTTCATCAGCCTGCAGGCGTAGGCTTTCGCTTCGGGCGCATCAGGTGCATCAGGTGCATCAGTTGCCAAGATGGCACCAGCCCTAGGGAGTCCACAATTGCAGCGGCTGGTTTGCAAGAAGCCCTCTGCTCATAGTTCTTTCTCACGGACCGTTCATTGTGGAGTAAGCAGACGGAGCCAGCACATCGATATTTTGCGTCAAGGCCACCGCGATAAGTTGTCCCGCATGGATCGTCGAATTAGGTATGCAGCCATCCTGCTAGCAGCGTTTTTTCTCTTGGATGTCCTCGACCGAAATGGAGTGATCCCGCCGGAGGCGGCAATTCCGGCCGCCGTCGCACTCTTTGTCCTGGTGTTCATTGTTGTAGTCGCTGAGTCCTTCACCCGGGCGGACAAGGATCGCCGGAAGCAGGATCGTTGACCCCGTGAGCATCCCGGACCATGGATCGGTTCCATGCCTCTTGTTTTCAGTCCTTGGCCCAGCTGCTCAGGGGGCTTACCATTGAACTGAACGGGAAACGTATGGTTTCCCCTGCGAAAGGAGGTGGTCCGTGTCTGTATTTGACGGGCTCAAGGGCAAGGCCGGAGAGCTGAAGGACAAGGCTACTGATCTCGTGGGCGAAAACGCTGACAAGATCAAGGGCGGCATCGATCACGCAGGGAAATTTGTCGATCAGAGGACCGGCGGAAAGTACTCGGACAAGATCGATGGCTTCCAGAACAAGGCCTCTGAGGCGGTAGACAAGGTCGACCGCAATCAGGGTCCCGGAACCGATTCCGGACCGACTCCTCCGGCCGCTTAAGCTTTCGGAGCACGACAAAGGGTCCTGGTCCCGCCGAGAGGCGGCACCAGGACCTTCGTCGTTAATGCCGGCCTACAGTGTCGAAGCACGTTCGGCCGGCCCGGCTAACGAGCCGACAATCTAGGCAACTTCCCCGGTCTGGCCTTCACGCGCCAGGGCGGTAAGGCGGGAAACCGCTCGGAAATACTTCTTCATGTATCCGCCGTTCATCATTTCTTCAGTGAAAAGCTGATCAAATGGAACGCCGCTGGCGAGGATGGGAACATCCTTGTCATAGAGCCGGTCAGCCAGAACCACAAACCGCAGAGCAACGGACTGCTCCGTGATCGTGCCCACGTTGTGCCAGGCAACCGCGTCAATGCCCTCGATGAGCTGGCGGTAACGACTCGGGTGGACGCTGGAAAGATGGTTGATGAGGGAGCTGAAGTCGTCGTCGGCAACAACCTTGCCGCTGAACTCTGCAGCCACCCGGCTTTCCAGTTCCTCCTCGCTGACAGGATCGGGAGACTGCGGCAGCCCGCGGTGCCGGTAGTCTTCACCGTCAATGCGCACGACGTCGAACTGATCCGCCAGAACCTGAATTTCACGCTGGAAGTCAACAGCAGCAAAGCGGCCTTCGCCCAGCGAACCCGGAAGCGTATTGGAAGTGGCGGCAAGCTTGACGCCGGCATCAGCCAGTTCACGCATCAGGCGGGACATGAGCACCGTGTCCCCCGGATCATCGAGTTCGAATTCGTCGATGCACACCAGTTTGTAGGCGCTCAGGGCGTCGACGGTCTTGCGGAAGGAGAGTGCACCCACAAGGTTCGTGTACTCCACAAACGTGCCAAAGGCCTTGGGACCCTCCACTGCGTGCCAGAGTGAGGCCAGCAGGTGGGTCTTGCCGACGCCGAACCCGCCGTCGAGGTAGAACCCGGCCTTGGAATCAGGCTTCTTGGCACCGAAAAGCTTGCGCAAGCCTGTGGGTTCGGGCATGTCGACGGCGACGGCAAAGTTCCGCATGGCGCTGACGGCCTGCTCCTGCGACGGCTGCGAGGGATCAGGACGGTAACTGTCGAAGGAAACCTCACCGAAACGGGGCGAAGGGTAGAAACCCTTTAGCAGTTCGTCCGTCGAGACCCGGGGAGTCCGCTCTACAAGGTGCTCCGCTTGTGCCACTGTGCGCAATCCGTCCATCCGATGTTGAAAGCCGTCAAAAATGGTCCCCGGTTGATGCGGCCAGTGGTACCAATCTGCCGCCGGCAAAATGCCGCCGTTGCTACGATACGCCAACAGGGCGCCGCCACGGTTTGCGGTCCCTCCAATTCGGCTGGCTCGCCAACGCCGCGAAACCCCCAAACCCTTCAGTAAACTCCGCAGGCAGCTTCTCTGATCTTCCTTTGAAGGCCGGCCGCAGACACTGAGGAAGTTTTCACGGGTTTACATCGTTAGGCTAGAGGTAAGCCCGTGCCGCCGCTTTTGCGTTCGGCAATAGACAATCCGACACCGAAAGAGGCGCCCGTACATGTCGATTGCCCCTGACACCGCATCCAAGTTCTCCGAATACGCCCACCCCGAACGGCTCGTGTCCACTGAGTGGCTGGCCGAAAACCTCGGCTCCGACGGCCTGGTGGTTTTGGAATCCAATGAAGACATCCTGCTGTACGACACTGGCCACATTCCGGGTGCACGGAAAATCGACTGGCACACCGACCTGAACGACGCCGATACCCGCGACTTCGTGGACGGTGCGGCCTTCGCTGATCTGATGTCCCGCAAGGGTATTTCGCACGATTCCACCGTGGTCATCTACGGAGACAAGAGCAACTGGTGGGCCGCCTATGCCCTCTGGGTCTTCACGCTGTTTGGCCATGAGGACGTCCGTCTGCTCGACGGCGGCCGGGACAAGTGGATCGCCGAAGGCCGCGAACTGACCGAGGACAAGCCCGAGGTGCCGCGCACCGACTACCCCGTCGTCGAACGCAACGACGCGCCCATCCGCGCCTACCTGCCGGACGTCCTGGCACACTTGGGCAAGGGGCCGCTGATCGATGTCCGCTCCCCCGCGGAGTACACCGGCGACCGCACCCACATGCCCGATTACATGGACGAGGGTGCCATGAAGGGCGGACACATTCCCACCGCAGCTTCCGTGCCCTGGGGCAAGGCCGCCGCAGAGGACGGAACCTTCCGCACCCGTGCCGAGCTGGAGGCGCTGTACCAGGACCAGGCGGGCCTTCGGGAGGGCGACGACGTCGTTGCCTACTGTCGGATCGGTGAGCGTTCCAGTCATACTTGGTTTGTCCTCAAGCACCTCCTCGGCTTTGATTCCGTTCGCAACTACGACGGATCCTGGACCGAATGGGGCAACGCAGTCCGCGTTCCCATCGTCAAGGGTGAAGCTCCCGGCGAAGCACCGGCCACACGCTAACCCGCACCTCCAACCAACCAGCAGACCAGCGCCACAGCGGAAAGCCGAAGCACATGAGCACCACAACACCCACCACCGTCCCCGCGCAGCTTGCGGAAATCATCGAGGACTTCCAGGCCTTGGAAGAAGCAGAGCGGCTCGAGCTGCTGCTGGAGTTCTCGCGGACCCTCCCGGCCCTTCCCGAGCACCTTGCCGACCGGCCCGAGCTGCTCGAACAGGTCGTGGAATGCCAGTCACCGCTGTTCCTGACGATCGAGGTGGATGACTCCCCCGAGCGCCGCGTCCAGCTCTACTTCTCGGCACCGCGGGAAGCACCGACCACGCGCGGGTTCGCCAGCGTCCTGCATGAAGGACTCAACGGCCTGCCGGCCGCGGAGATCCTCGCGGTTCCGGCGGATGTTCCCGACCGGCTCGGCCTGACACGCGCCATCACGCCGCTGCGGATGCGCGGAATGTCCGCCATGCTTGGCAGGATCAAGCGGCGCCTCACGGACAGCGAGAAGCCGGCACAGGCATAAAGCACCCCTACTAACCCAGGAGGGCCTCAGCCATGGCAGGGAACCGGGACAAGCATTCAGGCAAGGGCGCCACGCCGGCCACACAGCTGCTGGACGACCAGAAGATTCCGTACACGGTCCGCCACTACGAGCATGAGGCCGGTGCCCCGTCCTATGGGCTGGAAGCCGCCGAAAAGCTGGGCCTGCCGCCCGAAACCGTCTACAAAACGCTGATGGTGGACTTGGGCGGCCGCCTGGCGGTAGCCATGGTGCCCGTGGCGCTGAACCTGGACCTGAAGAAGTTCGCGTCCCTCATGGGTGCGCGCAAGGCCGTGATGGCGGACCGGCACGAGGCGGAGAAACGCACCGGATACGTGGTCGGAGGCATTTCCCCGCTGGGGCAGAAGCGCTCATCTCCCGCCGGGATCGACAACCGGGTGGAGCTGCTGGACACCGTGTACGTGTCCGGCGGCAGGCGTGGCTTGCAGATCGGCCTGTCTCCTTTTGACCTCATCCGGCTCACGCAGGCCCTGACCGCCCCGATCGCAGCGCAGCCGTCCTAGGCGTACGGCACTTCAGGAAGCCGGGACCCTGCTTAGCCTTCCGCATCCAGCCGACGCGCCGCAGGATGCCGGGTACGGCCCAGGACGTTGTTGAGCCAGACCAGGACCGTGGTTTCCCAGCGCTCGGGATCCACGTTGTACTCCTTGGTGTGGCCGGCCTTCGAGAACCGCTCGAACGTCACCACGCCGGGATTCTTCTCTGCCAGCTCGGCCGAGGGACCGGACGGCACAAACTCGTCATCCTCGCTATGCAGGATCAGGGTGGGAATCCGGATCTCCTCGGCCCTTGAAACCCAGTCCATGCTCTTGAGGTCCAGCGGCGCGGCAAGACCGGTGAGGGCACGGCCGGCGGGATTCGAGATCAGCCACTGGCCCAGCCGTCCGGACTGCACCGGAATGCGGTTGAGGCGGGCGTGGTGGCTGAGCACATCGAGCCAGTTGATGACAGGACCGTCCAGCACCAGTGCGCGGATGTGCCGGCGCAGCGGAGAACGGTCGGCAGCCTGGAGGCTGACGGCACCGCCCATGGACCAGCCGAAGAGGACAACGTCCCTGGCACCGTGGTTCAGGGCATACCGGATCGCTGCTTCGACGTCGTGCCATTCGGTCAGCCCCAAACCGTACCGGCCGTCCGATGTGTAGGGAGCTTCGCCGTCGTTCCGGTAGGAAATGAGCAGACTGGTCAGCCCGGCCTCGCGGGCAGTGCGCACGGCGCGCAGGCACTCGGTCCGCTGGGCACCGCGGCCGTGGACCATGATGGCCCAGGTGGCGGCGTCGGGATCCGCACGCACCAGCCAGGCAGGTGCCAGGCCGCCGTCCACGGGAACCTGAACTTCCTCCTCGGCGAGGCCGACGGCGGACGGAGACGGGTAGATGGCACCGCTCCACCAGCCACGCAGGGCTTTGGCGAGGTCGCCGCTGTAGATTTCCTCGACGTCGCGCTGCACCGTTCCTTCGCGGGGAACGTAGGAGCGGATGGCTCCGATCCGCGCATG
The DNA here is from genome assembly GCF_044762205.1 of Arthrobacter sp. NPDC097144. Classification (NCBI taxonomy): domain Bacteria; kingdom Bacillati; phylum Actinomycetota; class Actinomycetes; order Micrococcales; family Micrococcaceae; genus Arthrobacter; species Arthrobacter sp. NPDC097144. The sequence continues at coordinate 44,650 of NZ_JBIWDW010000006.1, forward strand.
GCCCTTGCCGCCGTCGAAATACAGGCTGTAGGTGCCGTCCACGGTGGTGTCCTCATTGGCCGGCAGAATGATCTGCTTCCCGTGCTCCGAATCGAAGACCGCCAGGATCTCCAAATTGGCATCACGGGTACGGCGCGGAGTGACTACCTGCCGGGCAAAGTAGACGCCCAGCCCCGACGTCGCAGCCAACAGCGCCGCTGTTGCCGCCCCGCCCACCCCCGCACCGAAAGCCGTCCATTTAATCCACGGAGCGGAAAGCCCGGACGCGGGTTGGGGTGCGGGAACATCGGTAACAGCCGGGAACGGAAGCGAAGGGATGGAGAGAGGCATACCTCCATTCTTACCGATGGATTAATGCAATGCAGCGCGCCCGTGCCGCCCGGCACCCAACTGTCACCGGCGACACACCGATACTCCGGCGCACGGCCGTCATTTGCCTCGTCCGCGGATCAGGCAAGCGCCCCCATCGGGTCCCAGGCCGGCAGAACCAGCGGCTCTTCCGACAACGCAGCCTTCAACGGGCCGGTCAGCCGGGATTGATGCACGACGACTTCAAAGACGTACTCCTCGAACCAGGAATCATCCATGGTGCAGAAGCCCTTGTCGAACTTTTCGGTGCCCCAGGAATTTTCGACCCGCCAGCGGCGCGGCTTTCCGTCCACCAGATCGACACCCGTGAACAGCATCGCGTGGGTCATCGCAGAATCCCGGTACCGCACCCGGTCTTCCTTCGTGGAGACCATGTCCACTCCGTAAACCCCGGAATAGTCGAAGAGGTCCCCCGCCCACACACCGTCTTTGCCGGACATCTGCGGTGAGACGTCACAGCCGAACCACACGGGCTCGCCGCCGGCGATCGCTGCCGCCGTCAGCTCCCGCATGACGGCAATATCGGCATTGAGGTAAAGCACCGGATCTCCACCGAGCACATTGCCCAGATGAGCCACGGTCAGCGGGGCGTTTTTGGGATGCTCCGGACGCGGATCATCAACCAGGCAGACGTATTCATCCAGGGAAATTTCGGTAAACTCCGTCAGGAATTCCTGCGGAGTGAAGGATCCCGCATTGTGGTATTCCTTGTTGTCATCATTCCAGGCCCATTCAAATTCCTGCGGCGGCGTACCCAGATGAATGGTCAGGATGGCATGGAAATCCTTCAGGATCCGCTCCTTGTGGGCGGCCACCTCAGCAGGTCCTGCGCCCGAGGCAACAACGTCGCGCAACACGCGTGCTTCCTTCCGCAGGTAGCTCCTCAGCGACTGGTTCATGGCGGAGGTGTTGGAGGATGACTCCGTCTCGGGCATGACTTCCTTCGGCACCACGCCGTGCTTCTTGAACACGCTGACTGCCATGTTCCACTGACCGCCGTCGTTCATGACGTCACCCAGCAGAAAGGACAGCAGCCGGTCATCGGGGCGTCGGTCCGCGAGCGTGATCATGTCCTCCAAGAAGCTGTTGGCCCGCTCCAGCTTGTCCCAGTACATGGCATGGTTCTGGCTGAATTCGAAGTTCTTGACAGACAGTTTCTTCCGCGCGTCTGCGCGAAGAAGGTTCAGTGCGGCAAAGAGCCAGCAACGGCCGCTTTTCTTCTGGTCAGCCGCATCCCAGTCATCCAGCCGGTGGGACACGGTCCTGGGAACCGTGAGCAGACGGCTCCGGTTGAGGGCCACATCATTGACCGGGACGGCTGTCACCGCGTTCTGCGCGCGCACCTGCCGCGGATCCGCGGTGAAGCCCTTGCTGAGTGCCTCCACGAATTCCGGGGCCAGTCTCCGTTCCCGTTCCTGTTCCCCGTTCGTGGCCTGATGCTCTTTCGCGGCGGCGTTAATCGACAAGGTATTTGCTCGCTTCCACTTTCGGGATAGCCGTTCCAACGGCGGCAGGCACCGAGTCTACGTTTTGAAGATTTGGAACAACAAGCATTTTCCGAAATTCCTTTTCCTGCCCCACAGATTTCAAAACCAGCCCGTAATTGCGTATGGCACACGATTCAGGGTCCGCTGCGGGCTGGATGCGCTGACGGCATCTGCAATGTCCGGGGTAGTACTAAGCTGGCCGCATGAGAGCAACAATCGTGGTGCTGACCGAAGAGTCCCTTAATGACGTGGACATCTCCAACCTGCGGTATCTGATCCAGGACAACCCGGCCCGGTTCGAGGTGCTGGTGCCGGCTGATACCGGACGCAATCTGCTGGTGGATGTCCTGGACAACCTGAGCCTGCTGGATTTCTCCGCAGCACTCCGCGGCCTGACGGGTGAAAAGCCCACAAAGGACCAGGAAACCAAGGCGGCGGAAGTGGAGCTGGCCGAGTCACTGAAGCTGCTCGCGTCATCAGGCCTGGATGCCACCGGCTCTGTGACCGGAGAGGACCCGGTCCAGGCCGTGGTCACCGCGGCCAAAGCCTCCAATGCGCAGCAGGTGGTGGTCATCACCACGCCGCACGCGGTGGAAGACACTTTCCGCACCGACTGGGCCAATGAGGCGCAGGACCGTCTGGGAGTGCCGGTGCTGCATCTCTACTCCGGTTCGGGATTTATTGGCGACTCTTAAGCGTTGACGCGAGTATGACTGAAGACACCACCGGCACCGTGCCCGTACAAAAGACCGACGATCAATGGCGTGAGGAACTGACCCCCGAGGAATATCAGGTCCTGCGCAAGGCCGGAACCGAACGCCCCTACACCGGCGAATACTGGGATACCAAGACTGCCGGCGTATACCAGTGCCGCGCCTGCGGAAGCGAACTGTTTACCTCAAGCGAGAAATTCGACTCACACTGCGGCTGGCCGTCCTTCTTCGCCCCGCTGTCCGAAGGCAAGGTCCGCTACCTTCATGACCGCAGCATGGGCATGGACCGGATTGAGGTCCGCTGCGCGAACTGTGACTCACACATGGGGCACCTCTTTGAAGGCGAAGGCTTTGATACGCCCACCGATCAGCGCTTCTGCATCAACTCCGTGTCCGTGAAGCTGGTTCCCGCGGATTCAGCTTCCGGCGACAACGCCAACTAGCACGGTGGAACACGGCGTCTTCCGGGGAGAGCTGGTGCCCTCCCCGGAAGTGTCCGATGAGGCCATCGACAGCTACCGGCTGCTCAGCGCCGATATTGCCTCCGGCGTGGCTGTTGTCTCCACCCGGCTGCGCGGACGGGATTACGCGGCCACCGTCAGCGGTTTCCTTTCGGTTTCCTACGATCCGCCAACACTGCTGGTCAGCCTGTACGCCGAGTCACGGATCGCCGAGGCGGTGGTGGACAGCGGCACGTGGGCGCTGAGCCTGCTCTCCGCCCGCCAGCGCGGCACAGCAAATTGGCTGGCCAGCCCCGGGTCTCCGCTGGAAGGCCTGCTCAACCAGGTGGACTACGGCCGCGGACCCGTCACGGGCGCGGCCGTAATCGAGGGCTGCATTGCCTGGTTTGAAGTCCGCACCACCCAGGTGACGACGGCGGCCACGCATCAGTTGGTGGTGGGTGAAGTGGTGGCGATGGGCCGCCGTGCTTCGGCCGACGACGAGGCCGACCCGCTTGTGCACTTCGCCTCGGCCTATGGACGTCTCGCATAGCATTTCCGTGCTTTCCGGCCGGCTCATTTCAGAACCCGCCCTTTGACAAACCGGAGGATTCCGACCGGATCAAAGGCCCGGACGCCCTGTACCCATCAGCGCATCCGGGCCTTTTTGCATGCCGCCGGACGGCCCCGGGCCCGCGCCATTGTTTCCCTGCAGGGCCCACCCTAACCTCGGATAACAGGCAACCACGGGGGATGCATCGGAAGAGTGCCGTACTCTGCGGGCTCTTCTCCACCCCGGACACGCGCCTGAACCGGGCCGCACCAGGAGATCATCATGGGAACAGAGCAGTACCACGAGCCGCCGTCTGAACTTCCCGCCGAAACCAGGACCTTTGCGCGGATGTGCGCCAGCCTGAGCGAAGAAGCCGAGGCCATCGGCTGGTATGTGCAGCGCATGGCAGTGGAGCCCGACGCGGAATCACGGGCCATCATGCAGGACTCCCTGGGCGAGGAATTCAAGCATTTCAGCATGGAACTCGAATTCCTGCTGCGAAGGACACCGCTGTGGCGGGAAATCGCCCGCGGCATCCTCTTCACCGACGGGGACATTGTGCAGCACGGCGAAGCGTCCGAGGCTCAAGCAACAGAAGACGGCGCCGGGGGTTCCGGCGGACAAACCGGCGGCTGAATCCGCAACACCAGCACAACTGCTTCCCAGGAGGTGCCCTGATGGCACGCAACAGCTTGCTGGACCGGTTCCGTCCTGTGGGTGCCCCGGGGCCGGCGGGGCCGGCCGGAGTTCCGGCCACGGATAATCAGGGCCCTGAGGCGGAACTCATCCCGGTTTTTGAGGCATTGGATCCCACTGTCCGTGAAACCGAAGCACTGACAACAGACGCGTCGAGGCGGGCAGCGCAGACTGTGCAACAGGCCCGCGAGGAGGCGGCAGCCATGGTGGAAAATGCCCGCATGGAAGCCGGAGCAGTGCGTGCAGAGGCTGCCGCAACGCTCTCCCGGGAAGCCGAGGCCGCGGATGAGGAGATGCTGCGGCGCGCCGGTGAAGAAGCCACCGAACTCAAGCGGCGGGGAGAATCACGGGTGCCGCAGCTGGCAGCGGTGATTGTGGCCGACTTGGTGCGGGACCTGTTGGGCTCCGCGTCAGGTGCAGGGGCGGAGAACAGCACCATATGACTCACGGGGAACAGCCACTGAAAGGTACCTGCGCATGAGGGATGTCCGGCGATGAGATCCGACTGGGTGGCGGCATCAGTGCGTGCACGCTCCATGGCTCAGCGCCGGGCCGGAGCAGGAACCTGCCGGTTTGTTGCCGCAGCACCCAATCTGCAGGCCGGCCTCGAGCGCCTCTCCGACAGTTCCTACAGCAACGAGCTGCGCGCGGCACGAACGCTGCCGGAAGCGGACGTTGCCACCCGCCGGACGGTGTTGTGGCAGCTGCGTGTCATGGCGGGCTGGCTTCCCGCCGGCGGAGCACGGCTTGTCCGCGCGGCGGCGGCAGCGTTTGAGGCGGACAACATCGTTGCCCTGGATGTGCGCCGGCGCCGCGGGCAGGCGGTGCCGGGTGCGGGTGCACCTGCCGGGGGCCGGCACGACGGCGATACAACGCCCGTAACCATGCCCGGCGGCGACCGGAACGCTGCCGCAGGGAATCGGGACCAGCAGTTCTTTGATCTCGGCGGGCTGGCCACGGCGTGGCCGCGGCTCCGGACGGCGGGCTCCGAGCAGGAACTTCGGCTGATCCTCTCTGCTTCGCCCTGGGGTGATCCCGGGACCGAATCCGCCCTGGCAGACGTGCTGACCGTTGTCTGGCTCCGGCGGCTGGCCGCCGAAGCCGCTGAAGTCCGGCCGTGGGCAGCCTCGGCCGGAGCGCTGCTCTGTGCCCGTCTGGTCCTGGTGAACGGGACTTCCCCGGACCAGCGGCTGCTGACTCTGCTGCGCCCGCTGACCGGAACCGGATGGACGGGTGCCGATACCCCCGAGGCCCTGCGCGCTTCCCTGCCGCCGGCAGCTGCCCGGGTGCTGGAACCAGTGGCAGAGCCCATGGACCTGTGGCGGGCTGAGGCGGCTCTGGCCACGCGCGTTGAAGCGGACGGTTTTCACCTGCTCCGTGCCGGGCTGCCGGGGCCGGACGTCGTGCTGGGCGCCATGGCCGTGCTGGCAGTGGACGCCTGGCGGGTGAGGGCCGCGCTCGCTGCCGCCGCCGTGAATGCCGGATCCAGTGAGGTGCTCAATGCCGTGGCGTGAAACCCTTAGCCCTGTGCGGATGGAGCGCGTTGCCCTGGTGGCGCCGCTGGAGGCACGGCGCAGCATGCTGGCGGATGTGGCGCGCACCGATGCAGTGGAACTCGACCTGCCCTACGAGGCAGGAACAGGCCCGGAGGAGATCGACCGGGCAGCGGAAGCCGCCGTCATCCACGGCCCGGTAGCGGCCCTGGTGGGCTGGTCGCCGTCCCGCGAACTGCCGGGACTGCAGGCGGCGCTGGAACCGCACGGAGCCTCCGCCGTCGTGCTCCGGCGCCCGCGCGGCGTGCAGCCGCCCACCCTCCTGACCGGCGACGACAGAAAACGCCGCCAGGTGCCGGTGCTGTCCCGCCTGCTCGTGGACACCTACACCACCGTTCCGTACGCAGACCTCGACCCGGCCCGCATCGCCGGAGTCGCCTACGTGGTGATGTTCGGCGTGATGTTCGGCGACGCCGGGCAGGGCGCCCTGCTGGTGATTGCCGGACTGCTGATCCGGTTCCTGAAGGTGCCGTGGCTGGAACGGTTCCGCCGGACCTGGCTGTTCATTACCGGGGCCGGGGCAGCCGCCGTCTTCTTCGGCTTCCTCTACGGCGAGTTTTTCGGACCCACCGGCGTGATCCCGGTGCTCTGGCTGGAGCCCCTGGAAGAACCGATCCCGCTGATGATCGCGGCCGTGGTGCTGGGCGCAGTCCTGCTGGCCGGCTCCTACACCCTGGGCACCATCAACCGGGTGCGTGAGGGCGGCTGGGCCTATGCACTGTACGCCCGCTCCGGACTGGCCGGAGCACTGTTGTTCGCTGCAGTCGGCCTGCTGGCGTGGGGGCTGCTGGCCTCCAATCCGGGCATCCTCGTCATTGCGGCCGTGGCCGCACTGATTGCCCTGGTGCTCATGTTCATTGGCCTCTTCACCGAGTCCGGAGGCGGAGCGACGGGCGGGCTGCAGGCCAGCGTCGAGCTGGTGGACACCGTGGTGCAGCTCGGCTCCAACCTGGTGTCCTTCGCCCGCCTGGCGGCCTTTGGCCTCACCCACGCCGCCCTCCTGATGGTGGTGTGGCAGGCAACCACAGCTCTCTGGGCACCGGACTGGCGGGCGGTTTTGGCCATCCTGGTGTTCATCTTCGGCAACATTCTGACCTTCGCGCTGGAAGGGCTGGTGGCCGGCATCCAGGCCCTGCGGCTGGAGTACTACGAGCTCTTCTCCCGTGTCTTCCAGGACGAGGGCCGACGTTTCCAGCCGTGGCATCCCGACACCGGCGAACAGCCGGGGGCGTCCTCCCCGGCGGGCTCCGCCCCACCAGTACAGGCACCGCAAGCTTCCCCGTCTCCGGCTGAAAGGCACCTCCCATGAATCCCTGGTTTGCCGGCCTTCCGCTGGTCCTCGTCCTCGTCATAGCGCTGATGGCCGGAGCAGTGATGCTGATGCGCCGCAACCGGCGCACCGGCATCAAGGCGCTGCTCGGCGTGAACGCGCTGCTCATGGCCGGAGCCCTGGCCCTGTTCGCCGCCGCGTTGAATGCCGCCCCGGCCTCCGCAGGGGTGGGCGACGGCGGCGCCGCGTCCACCGCCGTCGCTGCGGCCACTGAGGGAAGCGACAGCAGCGGTGCCGCGCTGATCGGGGCCGCGATCGCCGTCGCCGGCTCCTCGATTGGTGCTGCCATTGCCGTGGCCTACACCGGCTCCGCTGCCCTGGCCGCCATGAGTGAACGCCCTGAGATCTTCGGGCGGGCGATGGTGGTGGTGGGCCTGGCCGAAGGCATCGCCATCTACGGCCTGATCATTTCCATCATCCTGATTGGGCAGGCGTGACCAGCCCCGGCACGGTGGCCGCGCTCGGGGAACCGGCGCTGCTTCAGGGCTTTCAGCTGGCCGGCGCCGTCCTGTATCCGGCGTCGGATGCTGTCCAGGTGCACGCCGCGTGGAGCAGCCTGCCGGACACGGTGGCGGTCGTCATCCTGACACCGGCGGCTGCAGACGTGTTGGCGTTGGAACGCGATGACCCGGCAGCACCCCTGTCAGCGGTGCTGCCCTGATGAGCCGGTTGCCGGCGGGATCTGATGCCGCTTTGGAACCGGTGCGTTACGCCCTGCGCCGCGGTGCCGAAAAGCAGGCCCGGGGCGAGGCCGATGACGCCCGGCGGCAAAGCGCCGACATTCTCGCCTCGGCCCGGGCAGAGGCAGAACACATCCGGCAGGAAGCCGTGCGCCAGGGCAGCGAGGCAGCACGCACTGAAGCAGCCGGACGATCGGCACGCGTCCGCCGGCAGGCACGCCGCACGGTCCTGGCACAGCAGGAAGCGCTGCGCACCGAACTCATCCGCAGCGTCATGGAACAAGCAAGCCAGCTGCGCAGCGACCCCCGCTATCCCCGGATGCTCCGGCTCCTGACCGAGCGGGCGGACGCAATCCTGGGGCCGCTGGCTTCGGTGACGGAGAGCTACAAAGGCGGTGTGACCGGATCGGCCGGTTCCCGGCATGTGGATTTGTCGCTGCCGGCGCTGGCCGAACAGGCCTTGGAGAACCGTGCCGGGGAGGTGAGCCGGTTATGGACCGAGGAGTGAGCGCTTCGGGCAGCAGCTCCGCGGCCGCGGCGGGGACGATCACGCGGGTCAGCGGTCCCCTCGTGGAGGTTACCGGGCTGCCGGGGCTTTCCATGCTGGAAGTTGTTGCCGTGGGGCCTGAGCGGATTTCCGCCCAGGCCGTTGCCATCAACGGTGCGGATGCAACCCTTCAGGCGTACGAGTACACCGGCGGGCTCAAAGCCGGTGATGCCGTGGAACGCACCGGCCGCCAGCTCTCCGGTTTGCTGGGGCCGGGGCTGCTGGGGACGGTGTTTGACGGTTTGCTCCGGCCGCTGTCCTCCGCACCCCTGTGGCTGACCCAGGATCGTCAGGCATCAGCAGAAGACCCAACCGTACTGGGAACCGAGTGGGGGTTCACGCCGTCGGTCTCCGTGGGTGACACTGTACAGCCGGGGCAGGTCCTGGGCACGGTGCCGTCCGCGGGCACGGTGGAGTTCCGGGTCCTGCTGCCGCCCAGCCTTGGCGGGGAAGTCCAGTGGCTGGCCGACGGCCCGGTGCGTCCGCTGGATCCCGTAGCCAGGGTAGGCGGAGTGGACGTGCCGCTCGCGCAGCAGTGGCCCGTGCACAGCCCGCGGCCCTTCGGCGAGCGCCTGAGTGAGGCCGTGCCGCTGCAGACGGGCCAGCGCGTGCTCGATCTGCTCTTTCCCCTCCCCCGCGGTTCCGCAGCAGCTGTGCCGGGCGGCTTTGGAACGGGCAAGACCCTGACCCTGCAGCAGATCGCCAAATGGTCCGACGCCGATGTCATTGTCTACGTGGGCTGCGGGGAGCGCGGCAACGAGATGGCGGATGTGCTGGACGGGCTCTCCGATCTGGAGGACCCCCGGACCGGCGGCAAGCTCATAGACCGGACAGTGATCATTGCCAACACGTCCAACATGCCCATGATGGCGCGCGAAGCCTCCATTGCCACCGGGGTCACGGTGGCCGAGTTCTTCCGGGACATGGGGTACGACGCCGTGGTCATTGCCGACTCCACCTCCCGCTGGGCCGAAGCCCTGCGCGAATTCGCCAACCGCAACGGAGACCTCCCCGCCGAAGAAGGCTATCCCGCTTCCCTGGCCAGTGAGCTTGCGGCGTTCTACGAGCGGGCGGCGCGGGTGCGCACCCTGGGCGGGGCGACGGCGTCGGTCACCATCATTGGTGCGGTCTCCCCTCCCGGCGGAGACATGAGCGAACCGGTGACCACCGACACCCAGCGTTTTGTGCGTTCCCTCTGGGTGCTGGACCGTGATCTGGCCTATTCCCGGCATTACCCTGCCGTCAGCTGGCGCGGTTCCTTCTCCCGGGATGCGGAGGCGCTGGCCCTCTGGCACGCAGCACACGGGGATCCGCTCTGGGCCCAGCGGCGTGCCTCTGCCACCCTGCTGCTATCCGAAGCGGACCGGCTGACCGCGCTGGCGGACATCATCGGCACCGCTTCCCTGCCCGGGCATGAGCAGATGGTGCTGCTGGGCGGGCGGCTGATCCGCGACGGTGTCCTGCTGCAGAACGCACTCAGCCCCAATGACGGCTACTCCTCCGCCGAAAAGGGCTCCGCCCTGCTGCAGATTGTGCTGGAGGTGGTGGACGTCTGCCAGGCCCTGGTGGCGCGCGGGGTGCCGCCCGCCGACGTCGAACGCGTTGACTTCACGCCGATTTTGAGGCTGCGCGAGGACACCGGTCCCACCGATGCCGACGGCGTCGTGGCCCGGGGACGCGCATTCCTGAGTGAACTGCAGCAGCTGGACGGGCCGGCAGAAACGGCCGCAAACACACCTGGAGGCGCACATGGCGGAACCTGACGGCACTGCAGTCCCCCGGGTGGGCCACAGCGGTGTGCGGGAACTGCGCGGGCCCCTGCTGGTCCTGGGCGACGCCGCCGGAGTGGGCTGGGACGAGTTCGCCGCCGTTTCCGTGGCAGGGCAGCCGGACCGCCACGGGCTGGTGCTGGAAGTGGACGGGGATGAGACCACGCTGCAGATCCTGGAAGGCACCGAGGGCATGTCCCTGGGCGGCATCGAGGTCCGTTTCTCCGGGCGGCCGCTGGCAGTTCCCACCGGCACCGGCTGGCTGGGCAGGGTGTGCAACGGACGCGGTGAGCCGCTCGACGGCGGTCCGCCGGTTACCGCGGAAACCTCGGCCCCCGTGGGCGGCTGGCCGTTGAACCCGGTCTTCCGTGAACCGCCCAAGGATCCGGTCATCACGGGGATCTCCGCGATCGATGCCCTGACCACGCTGGTGCGCGGACAAAAGCTCCCCATCTTCTCCGTACCGGGCCTGCCGCACCTGACCCTGGCTACCCAGATCGCAGCCCAGGCGGCCACCTCCGCGGGCCGGGCGTTCCGCGTGGTGTTCGCGGCCATGGGAATGACGCACGCGGACATCGCCTTCATCCGCGACCGGCTGGAGGAACGCTCCGCTGCCGGGGAGCTGGTGCTGTTGCTGAATGCGGCGGATGATCCGGTGATCGAGCGCATCCTGACTCCCCGGATTGCCCTGACCGTGGCCGAATCCCTGGCCTATGACCATGACTCCGACGTGCTGGTGATCATGTCGGACATGACCAGCTACGCCGAAGCCGTCCGCGAAGTCTCCGCCGCCCGCCGGGAAATCCCTGCCCGCCGGGGTTATCCGGGTTATCTCTACAGCGACCTGGCTACGCTGTATGAGCGCTGCGGCCGGGTGCAGGGCAGGGAAGGTTCCGTCACCATTGTCCCGGTGCTCACCATGCCTGCCGGGGACATCACTCATCCCGTTCCGGACCTCACCGGATACATCACCGAAGGGCAGATTGTCCTGGAACCGGATATCGACGCGCGCGGCATCTATCCTCCGGTCGATGAGCTCTCCTCTCTGTCCCGCCTGATGCGCAGCGGCGCCGGAAAGGGCCGCACCCGGGAAGACCATCTGGACGTCGCGGCGCAGATCCTCTCCGCCATGGCCCGCGCACGGTCCGCAGCGGAACTGGCCGAGCTGGTGGGAACGGCAGCACTGAGTGAAACCGACAATGCCTACATCGAGTTCCGCAACGTGGTGGAGCACGACCTGCTGAATCAGGGCCGGGACGAGCTGCGGACCTTCGAGGAAACCATGGACCGGGCCTGGCGGGCACTGTCGCTGCTGCCGCGCCGGGAGCTGAGCATGCTGTCCAACGAGTTCCTGGACAAGTACCTGCCCGGGCCCGGGGGCGGTGCCCGGTGAGCGCGGACGCGTCGTGAGCGGGTTCCGCAGCAGCGGCAGCCGGGCGGACAAGGCCGACATTGAACGACGCCTGGCCACCGCCACCCGCGGAGCCGAACTGCTGGACCGCAAACAGCGCATCCTGCAGCGCGCCATTGACGGCCTGCAGGGCGAGGCCGACGCCGCACGGCTGGCCTGGGAGGAGCAGGCAGCCCTGGCGGCGGTGTGGCTGCAGCGGGCTGCCGGTCTCGACGGCTCGGACCGGATCAGCGAAGCCGCACCGGATGTGCCCGCAACCGTGCAGGTGCGGTGGGGAGGGGCCATGGGCATTTCCTATCCCCGGGGTGCTGACTGCGTCCTGCCCGTTCCCGAGCCGACCGGCGGAAGTTCAGCCCTCGCCTACGCCGCCTCCGCGCATCGTGATGCCCTGCAGGCAGCCGTGGCGGCGGCGAGCGCCGAACGGGCCCTGCTGCTGGTGTCCCGTGAACTGGTGGCCACCCGTACCCGGCAGCGCGCCGTGGAGAACAGGTGGATTCCGCTGCTTCACGAACAGCTGGCGGAGATTGGCCGGAAGATCGCGGAACAGGAGCTGGAGGAGAGCCTGAGGCTGCGCTGGTCGGCCGGGCTGATCTGACATTTGCTGATCCGGCTTTCCTCAGTGAGGTGACCGCCGGCAAATGAGGTGACAGCTCCGTGAAGGACCACTGATGCATGCTGTGCTTTGGTGCCGCACCGGTGCCTGGATGGGCAGGCCCTAGCGCCCTTTCTTCCTGCCTCCTCTGGCAAACACCTGTTTAGAGTTCGGCGCATAAGCCTCCAGGTCCTCGTGGCGCAGCCGCTCAGCCTCAGCCGCCTCCTCAGAGAATCGCGCTGCAAAGGCCTGTTCAGCCTTCGGATTCGCGGCAGGCCTGCTGCTGCGGATAAGGACCTGTTCCCGCTGACCTCCGCTGTCGACAGAGACAGAAAAGCGCCACCCCAGCTCCGCTGACAGTCTTTCGGCCAGCTCGCGTCCTCTGGCGGTGTGGCTGGCAGGGCCTTCGCTCTTCTCGCTGGCTCTGCCTGCGTAATAGTCTTCCTCCCAAGCAGCCAGATCTGACGTGAGTTCCACACTCAGGTTGGTATCTGGATATTTCATTGGCCCCCCTGGGACCCAGACAGGGGAATCCCCATACCCCACAAAGAGACGGACAGTTCCCTCAGCTTCATCTGACCCGTCAAGCACTGTAATACGCCCTCCTAGCCCTGCTCTGACATCACGGCCGGCGCTGCCGCGGCTTGGTGTGCGGATTTCCGGCGCCAAACCGGAACAGTAATCCGAAGCGGCCTCCGGCGCCACGTTGAACCTGCTGATTCGTCTTTTAGTCAGCAATCCTGCACAACAGTTTCGGCGTTATGGCAGGTTGAGGGCATCGCATGGCACGGTGCACTCACCGTTTGCGAATGCGATGGCATCACTCGCAAAGGGGATAATCGTATGCATTTCAAACGCTCAGCGATATTAATTTGCGTCACCTCAATAACAGGCGCCCTGCTCACCTCCGGACATGCACCGGTAACATCTGCCGTGCCGCGGACCGTAGCCAGTGTTGCATCCCTGTCGGATACATCCGCAGATGAGCTGAAAAGGACCTTGGAGGAAGCACCCACCAGCGTCCAGGACACCTCGGTCCGGGCAACGGCCGCGAAGGCCCAGGACCTCAGGACACCGTTCGAGATCAGCAACGGCGCCGCGTGGACGTCGGTGGCTGAAGCCCGGAATTTCAACCAGCGGCTCGACGACAGCAGTCCACGGGTCAAGGTGGAAAGGATCGGAACCTCGGGGGCCAAACAACCGATTCAAATGGTGTCGGTCGGATATCCGGAGCCCAAACCCGTTTCCGAGGCTGCTAAGGGATCCGTGATTCTTTTCAACTGCTCCATTCACGGCAATGAGCCTTCCGGCCGGGAAGGCTGCATGCAACTGGCACGGGACATGTCCACTACAACAAATCCGTCCTGGATCCGTCTGCTGAAAGAAACCACGGTACTGTTCACCACCATTAATCCTGATGGGTGGCAGGCCGACACCCGCGGCAATGCTGCCGGTGTTGATATCAACCGCGATTTCCTTGCCCTCGCCACACCCGAAGCCCGCGCACTGGCCAAGGTCATGCGTGACTGGAAGCCTGATGTCCTCAATGACCTGCACGAATTCGGCCCACGGGAGTTTTATGACTCACAGGTGCTGGCTTTGTGGCCGCGCAACCGCAACGTAGATCCGCAGATTCATGGTCTCTCCCAGACCATGGTGAACGACTACTCCCTGGCGCAGGTCGCGTCCGACGGCTACACCACGGGCATCTACGGGCAACTGGTCAAGGACGGTGTTCCCTTCCAGCAGATCGCCGGCGACGGGCAGGGCAGGATCCTCCGTAACTACGCCGGCCTCCAGCACATCACGGGCCAGCTGACCGAAACCGCCGGCGATGCTGTAACCCCGGAGGAAGAAAGCGACGTGACGCTGCTTAACCGGCGCCGCGTTGTGGGTCAGTATGACAGCGCCGTGGGATCGGTCTCGATGCTCATCGAGAACCGGCAAACCCTGGCGCAGGCATCAGCTGATGCCGCGAGCAAGGCTGCCCAGGCCGGTGCCGAACGCTCCGGGGTTGTGTACTTCGACGGCCAGGATGACATGCTGCCCACCACCCCTGAAGGTGCAGAGCCCCACCCGATGTGCGGTTACCAGCTCTCCGCCGCTCAGTTGACTGATCTGCGTCCGGTCCTGGAGCTGCACGGCATCACTTGGAAGAGGAACAGGGACGGAGCCGTTGTCACCATGGCCCAGCCTGCCAAGACCCTCATTCCGCTGATGTTTGATGCGCGTGCACCGTTCAACGTCAGCGAAGCCATCCCGTTGGACACCTGCCCGTAAGGAGAACGCGTCAAGAACGTGGATTCTCCGGACTGGTCCGCATCGGAAAGGGAGACCGTCATCGGTGATGGCGGTCTCCCTTTCTGCCATGCGGGTTCCATGCCGGCTCCTGGACCGGTCCGGCGATGGTAGGACGCTCTCACTCGTAGCGCGTACCCATCGCCGTCCGAACCTCATTAAGGGTTTGCTCGGCAACCTGATTGGCCCGGTCATTGCCCTGCTGCAGAATCTTCGCGATAAAACCCGGGTCTTTGGCCAGCTCAGCCCGCCGCTCGCGGTGGCCGGCAAGGAAGCCGTTGACCGCCTCCGTTGTTCTTTTCTTGAGGGCCCCGCTGCCGGCGTCCCCGATGCTTTCCGCAACTTCCTCCGGTGCCTGCCCCAGGCACAGGGACGCAGTGGAGAGCAGGGCTGACACTCCGGGACGCGACGCGGGGTCAAAACTGATGCGGCGCTCGGAATCAGTGGGGGTTCGGCGGATGACCTGCGCTGTTTCGTCAGCAGACATGCCCAGCGAAATAGCATTGCCGTAGCTTTTGGACATCTTGCGTCCGTCCAGTCCCGGAACTTCGGGAGTAGAGGTGATCAGAGCCTCCGGCTCCGGAAAAACCCTGCCGTACCGTTCATTGAAGCGCCGCGCGATGACGCGGGTCATTTCAACGTGCGGCAGGTTGTCCTTCCCCACGGGCACCAGGTTTCCTTTGCAGAACAGAATGTCCGCAGCCTGATGCACGGGATAGGTCAGCAGGAGCCCGCTCAGCGCCCGCCCGGAGGCCGCCAGCTCCGACTTCACCGTGGGATTGCGGTGCAGCTCTGCTTCAGTGACCAGGCTGAGGAACGGCAGCATCAGCTGGTTCAGTGCGGGAACCGACGAATGGGTGAAGATCGTCGTCCGGTCCGGATCCATCCCGGCGGCAAGATAATCGAGAACGGCGCTGTATACGTACTCGCGCACCCGGGGCATGGAATCGCGGTCCGTAATCACCTGATAGTCGGCAAGTACCAGAAAGGCTTCCACCCCGGCACGCTGGAGCCTGATGCGCTCGACGATGCTTCCGAAAAAGTGGCCGAGATGCAGGAGGCCGGTGGGGCGTTCACCGGTGAGGACCCGATAGTCCCGGGGCGATTCCAGGATGGTCTGCGAAAGCTGTCGGGAACGCTCTTCCGCGGCGGCAAATGAATTCATGGCTAATTCCTCTATCTGAGCGTGTTGGGCTGCAGCGCTGCGGACAGCGGAGAGGGAACGCGTCGCGGGCTGCCGTGCAGCCCGCGGACATGATGAATGAACCGGCTGCCTAGTGCAGCCGCCACCAGCTCATGGGGCAAAGGTTCATGCGCACCATACTAACCCCGGCCGGAACCTGCCCTACAGCCGGAAGCCCTCATCGAGGCGTTCAATGATGGTGACGTTGGCCTGGCCGCCGCCCTCGCACATGGTCTGCAAACCGTAACGTCCGCCGGTGCGCTCGAGTTCATGCAGCAGGGTGGTCATGATCCGCGCTCCGGTGGCCCCAATGGGATGCCCCAGCGAAATACCGCCGCCGTTGACATTCACCTTGTCCATGTCCACATCGAGTTCGCGCTGCCAGGCCAGCACAACGGAGGCGAAGGCCTCGTTAATTTCCAGCAGGTCGATGTCGTCGAGGCTCATGCCCGTCCTGCCCAGGGCATGCCGCGTGGCTTCGATGGGCGCGCTGAGCATCATGATGGGATCATCGCCGCGGGCCGAGATGGAATGGATGCGTGCCCGCGGCTTGAGGCCGTACCGGCGCACGGCATCTTCGGACGCGAGCAGCAGCACCGCCGCGGCGTCGGAAATCTGCGATGACGTGGCAGCGGTGAGGCGGCCGCCGTCGGACAGCGGAGCAAGGGACTCGATCTTGGCGCGGTTCGGTTCCCGCGGGCCTTCGTCCGCACTAAGGCCGTTCAGCGGCAGGATCTCCCGGTCAAACCGGCCCTGGGCCTGGGCGGCGAGCGCCCGGACATGGGATTCGACGGCGAAGTCCTCCATCTCGGAGCGCGTCAGGCCCCACTTGTCCACCATCATTTCCGCACCGATGAACTGGGAGACCTGCTGGTCCCCGTAGCGCTCGGCCCAGCCCGCGGACCCGGCGAAGGGATTCGGGAAACCGAGCTCACGGGCAGCGGTGTTGGCATAGCCGATGGGAACTGAGGACATGCTCTGCACGCCGCCGGCCAGGACCAGGTCGCTGGTGCCGCTCATGACGGCCTGCGCCGCATAGGACACTGCCTGCTGTCCGGAACCGCACTGGCGCTCCACCGTGGTGCCGGGCACCCGCTCGGACAGCCCGGCCGCCAGCCAGGAGGTGCGCGCAATGTCCATGGCCTGCGGACCCACCTGGTCGATGACGCCGAGGATGACCTCGTCAAACTCTGCCGAATCGATTCCGGTGCGCCGGACAGTCTCGGCAATCACGTGGGCGGCCATGTCCGCCGGGTGAATGGTGCTCAAACCGCCGTTGCGCCGGCCCACCGGGGTGCGCACTGCGTCGATAATGAATGCTTCAGCCATGGAACAGGCCTTTCGTCGTCGTAAGAGCTGCTGCTTTCCCCCCACAGTAAAGGACGGCGGCGACGGCGGCACCCGACTGCCGGTATGCGTGCCGGCAGTCGGGTGCCGTGAGCTGCGCCGTCGGGCCCCGGCCCCGCACCGGCTAGAATGGAAAGGCTGCCATTACTGGCAGCACCGCCGCGAGTGTCCAACCCCGCGGCCACCTACCCACCACACGTGAAAGCAGCGGAGTGTCCTTACAGGTTCAGCCCACCGTCAGCGCCACCACCAGCCCGGCCGGCAAATCGGCGAATCAGGCCATCGCCCGGGAGTCCTCCCGGCGACGCACCTTCGCGGTGATCTCCCACCCCGACGCCGGTAAGTCCACGCTCACCGAAGCGCTGGCGCTGCACGCCCGCGTGATCGGCACCGCCGGTGCCACCAACGGCAAGGAGAACCGCCGCGAGACGGTTTCCGACTGGATGCAGATGGAA
The DNA here is from genome assembly GCF_044762205.1 of Arthrobacter sp. NPDC097144. Taxonomy (NCBI): domain Bacteria; kingdom Bacillati; phylum Actinomycetota; class Actinomycetes; order Micrococcales; family Micrococcaceae; genus Arthrobacter; species Arthrobacter sp. NPDC097144. Next base: position 62,073 of record NZ_JBIWDW010000006.1, read on the forward strand.
AAGGACCGCGGCATCTCGATCAGCTCGACGGCCCTGCAGTTCGCGTACCGCGACACCGTGATCAACCTGCTGGACACTCCGGGCCACGCCGACTTCTCCGAGGACACCTACCGCGTGCTGGCCGCCGTTGACTGCGCCGTCATGCTCGTGGATGCCGCCAAGGGCCTGGAAACCCAGACCATGAAGCTCTTTGAGGTGTGCCGTGCCCGCAACCTGCCGATCATCACCGTGATCAATAAGTGGGACCGTCCCGGGCTGGATCCGCTGGCCCTGATGGATGAAATCACCGAACGCACCGGACTCACCCCCATGCCCCTGACCTGGGCCGTGGGCATCGCCGGCGATTTCCGCGGCGTCTGGGACCTGCAGAAGGACGAATACGTCCACTTTGAACGGCAGAACTCCGGCGCTTCCCTCGCCAAGGAAGAACACCTCAGCCCCGAGGACGCCCTGGCCCGCGAAGGCGACGTGTGGGAGGACTCCCTGGGCGAAGCCGAGCTCGTCATCGACGGCCGCGAGTTTGACCGCGATGCGTTCCTGGCCGCCAAGGCCACTCCCATCCTGTTCTCTTCCGCAGCACTGAACTTCGGCGTAAAGCAGATCCTGGACGCACTGGTGGATCTGGCGCCCTCCGCCGGACCGCGCGAAGACAAGGACGGCGGGCTCCGCCCGGTCGAGGCACCGTTCTCCGGGTTCGTCTTCAAGGTCCAGGCCGGCATGAACAAGGCCCACCGCGACCACGTTGCCTTCATCCGCGTGTGCTCGGGCATCTTTGAGCGCGGCATGGTGGTCACTCACTCCAACACCGGCAAGACATTCGCCACCAAGTACGCCCAGCACCTGTTCGGCCGGGAACGCGAAGTCATCGACCAGGCCTACCCGGGCGACGTCGTCGGGCTGGTGAATGCTTCGGCCCTGCGCGTGGGCGACAGCCTGTATGTGGAGGAGCCGGTGGAGTACCCGCCGATTCCGTTCTTCAGCCCCGAGCACTTCCGCGTGGCCCGGTCCAAGGACCCCAGCCGCTACAAGCAGTTCCGCCGCGGCATCGACCAGCTTGAGCATGAGGGCATCATCCAGGTGCTGCGCTCGGACCGGCGCGGAGACCAGGCGCCGGTGCTGGCCGCCGTCGGCCCCATGCAGTTCGAGGTGGTGGAGGACCGCATGACGCAGGACTTCAACGCCCCCATGCGCTACGAGCAGCTCTCCTATTCACTGGCACGGCTCACCACGCCGGACGCCGCGGAGATCCTCTCCAACGTCCACGGCGCCGAAGTGCTGCAGCGCACCGACGGTGCGTTCCTGGCGCTGTTCAACGACATCTGGGCACTGCGGCGCGTGGAAAAGAACCACCCCGAAGTGTCGCTGAGCGTGATTGGCACCGAATCGCCTAACAGCCGCGGCTACTAGGGCGTGTTGGTAAACGCGGCCTAATTGCTTTTCCATAGCATGAGCCCATGGACAAGGTGGTTTGGTGGGAAGTCGAGACGGCCGATCCGGAGCTCTTTCAGCAGTTTCATGCGGCGCTTTCAGGTTGGTCTTTTGAGCCTGCCTTCGCGGACACGGAGCTGGGTGCGGACTACTGGATAATTCGGGCGGGCGATCGCGGAATTGGCGGGCTTCAGCGGGCCGGCCTATCAGCATCCCCTCCGTCCGCCGGCCCACGATTGTATGTAGCTGTCGATGATCTTGAGGCAGCGCTCAACCATGTTGCAGCCCTCGGCGGCCTGGTAGAGCGATCCCGGGTTGCGTTGGGCGGCGACGATCGGTGGTTCGGCATTTTTCGAGATCCTACCGGGGTGTCCTTCGGCATGTGGACCGAGCACGCAAGGCGGCCGTGAGAGATGGTGCCCCTGACCGGTGCGCCGCACCAATAAGCGCCCTCCCGGTATAGGCTCACTGCCAAGGCCGTGCCATGCCGGCGGGAGGGCGGGAGGGCGGGAGGGCGGGGAACAAATGCGATATCCGAAGCAGTCCGGGGGAACAGTGCTCTTTGTGGCACTGCTGGCGGGCGGTCTCACCGCCTGCAGCCCCGCCGGCGACCTTGAGTTCAGCAACGACGGCCCTGAAGCCGTCACGGTCTCCACCGGAGACCAGGACTTCACCGTCGACGCCGACGGCGGGGTCGTGATCCTGGATTACGGCTGCAGCGAGGACGACATCAGCGTTCGGTTCCCTTCCGGCCAGGAGACCGTGCTCAACGAACAGGTGTGTCCCGGGCAGCAGGTTGTCATCGGGGACGGCACGGTTGATCTGCAGCCCTCTGCCTCCTCTTGAGCAGGTGTGACCCGCAGCACACGTTACGGTCGGGACACTTCCCGGGAACCCCGAGCATAAGAGATGCTTACCTAAGCCCAGAAACAACGTAAGCGTTAGTTTTTCGTGAGTATGCTCTTCGCAATACTTCACTGCCGCTCCACTGCTTCGGGGCGGCCTCCCTCTGGAAGGTCGCAGCCATGTCTGTCCACGCGTTCCCCTCGCTTTCCCGCCCGGATTTTGCCGCCGTTCCTGCCGGCACTGCACCGGAAACCTCCGAGGCCTGGCAGGCGCTGAAGCAGGCCGCCACCGATCTGCAGCCGCTGCAGAACAAGAACGGCTCCGTGGATCCGGAAAACCGCAGCGCAGCGGAAGAGCTCATTTCCGTCCTCGCCGCCGCCGTCCAGGCCCTGGCACCCGCCTTTGAGCACGACGCCGAATACCTGTCTTTGGTGGTCAGCGACCTTGAGCGCTGGGTTGCCGACGGTTTGGGTGAACCTGACTTCCTGGATTCCCTGCTCGCCTTCTCCCCGCAGCTGGACCGGACCGACGGCCTGCAGCACCTGGTCCTCTTCCCCATGTACACCCAGAACGGTTCCACCAACCGCTACGTGGAGGCCGTGTTGATCGAGGTTGTGTGGCCGGAATTCATCGGCGAGCTGGAGGCCGGCGAGTACTCCAACAAGCTCTTCGTGCCGATCCGGTTCCTGGACTTCACGCCCGGCTACGACACCAACTCCGCGGTGCTGTTCCCCGAGTCCGTGGCCGTCCGCGAAACCCCCACTTTCACCTGGGGCGCCATCTTCGCCGACCGGGAGGCCGCCCGCTTCCGCCGCGTCCTGCGCGCCGCAGCAGAGATCACCTCGCTGCAGCTGCCCGCCGATGCCGCTGCACTGCTCGATGACCAGAAGCTGGCCCAGGACACCTTTGTCATGTGGGACCTGATCCATGACCGAACCCACATGCGCGGGGACCTTCCCTTCGATCCGTTCATGATCAAGCAGCGCATGCCGTACTTCCTCTACTCCCTGGAGGAACTTCGCTGCGACCTGACCGCCTTCCGCGAAGCCGTGAAGATCGAAAAGGACGAGGATGCTTCCCCGGAGGCTCGCAAGCATGCCACGCTGGTGCAGTACGCGGTGATCTTTGACCGGATCTTCCGGTTCGCCATTACGGGCAGCCGGGTGCGCAACTACGACGGCCTCGGCGGGCAGCTGCTGTTCGCCTGGATGCACCAGAACCACGTCCTGCACTGGACCGACGGCAAGCTGAGCATCGATTGGGAAGACGTGGCCGACGTCGTTGTCCGCCTGGGTGCGAACATTGAGGAACTGTACTGGCGCTCCATCGACCGGCCGAAGACCGCCCACTGGTTTGCCGCCTACGATCTGGTGTCCGCCACGCTGACGCCCAACCCGGCCTCCGTTTGGGCCAAGGGCCCGGACGCCCTGCCGCTGGACGGTCCGCCGCGCGGGCTCACCGACCAGGTCCTGGATGACGAATTTCCGCTGTCCATGTTCTACGAAGCGCTGTCCAAGAAGATGGCTCCGGTCATCGAGTCCACCTCGGGAATTACAGGGAGTTCAAAGTAAATGAGCACTGAGCCGGCCGCAGGATCTGTCACCTCGTCCTCCGTCCGCGGACGGACAGTCCTCGTGGCCGGCGCCGCCTCGCCCTCCGGCGCAGCGGTCTGCAAGGCACTGGAAGCCGCCGGGGCGAAGGTGGTGGCCGTGGGCCGCGATGCCGCCCGGCTGGAAACCACGCTCTTTGACCTGTTCGATGCGGACCTTCGCACCTGCGATTTATCCCGTCCCGGCGATGTGGACGCACTGTCGCAGGACCTGCAGGAGATCTACGGCGGCGTTGACGGAGTGATCCATCTGGTGGGCGGCTGGCGCGGCGGCGGCGGCATCACGGGACAGAAGGAAGATGACTGGGACTTCCTGCAGACCAACATCCTGCAGACCCTGCGCAACGTCAGCCGCAGCTTCTATGACCAGCTGGCAGCGTCCGACGACGGCCGCCTCGCCATTGTGTCCTCCACCGCCGTGGACTCCCCCACCGCCGGTGGTGCCGGCTACGCGGCAGCCAAGGCCGGGGCCGAGGCCTGGGTCCAGGCCATCGCGCAGGGCTTCCGCCGGGCCCAGTCCGGCGCAAAGGAAAACCCGCAGCCCCAGCATTCGGCCGCCGTCGTCCTCGTGGTGAAGGCCCTGGTGGACGATGCCATGCGGACCGCCGAACCGGACCGGGACTTCAGCACCTACACCGACGTGCACGCCCTGGCCGACGCCGCCGTCGGGCTCTTTGGCCAGGATGCCGCGCAGCTGAACGGACAGCGCATCTCCCTGGTTCCGCAGCTTTGAGCTGCACTGCCTGCGCCGGACCGCCGGCGCACCGGCACGGCACGCACCAAACCGAACACCCCGTAAGAGATACTGGACACTGTGACGAACATTTCCCCCCTGCATGACATATCCATCCGCGCGTTTGCCTCGGACAACTATTCCGGTGTGCACCCCGAAATCCTGGACGCCCTGACCGCTGCCAACCAGGGCCACCAGGTGGCCTACGGCGAAGACGTCTACACGGCCAAGCTGCGCGAGGTCCTGTCCGCGCACTTCGGTGCCCAGATGCGCGCCTTCCCGGTTTTCAACGGCACCGGCGCCAATGTCACCGCCCTGCAGTCGCTGCTGCCGCGCTGGGGCGCCGTCATTTGCGCCTCCACCGCCCACATCAACGTGGACGAGAACGGTGCACCGGAACGGATCGGCGGCATGAAGCTGCTGCAGATCCCCGCTGCGGACGGCAAACTGACGCCTGAACTGATTGACCAGGAGGCCTGGGGCTGGGGAGATGAGCACCGCGCCCAGCCGCTGGCCGTGTCCATCACGCAGTCCACCGAACTCGGCACCCTGTACACCGTTGAGGAAATCACCGCCATCGCCGAGCACTGCCACAAACACGGCATGCTCCTGCACATGGACGGCGCCCGGTTGGGCAACGCCGCCGCGGCGCTCGGCGTGGGCATGGGCGCCATGACCACCGACGCCGGCGTGGACATCCTGTCCCTGGGCGGCACCAAGAACGGCATGATGTACGGCGAGTGCATCGTCTCGCTGAATCCGGAGGCCTCCCCCGGCCTGGATTACCTGCGAAAGATGAACATGCAGCTGGCCTCCAAGATGCGTTTCATTTCCGCCCAGTTCGTCACGCTGTATGAGGATGATCTGTGGCTGCGCTCGGCTTCGCACGCCAACGCGATGGCGCAGCGGCTGCGCGCGGCGGTGGAGAAGATCGACGGCGTGGAGCTCACCCAGCCCACCGAGTCCAACGCCGTGTTCGCGAAGCTCCCGGCAGGAGTTGCCGACCGCCTGCGCTCCGCCTTCCGCTTCTACGACTGGGACCAGGCCACGGGCGAGGTGCGCTGGATGTGCACCTTTGACACTTCCGAGGCCGACGTCGACGCCTTCGCTGAAGCAATTGCCCGCGAGGTTGCTGCGGACCCCGAGGTTTCCGAAGCCGCCTCTCCCCGCTAGGAGGCTGCGGTCCCGGGGCTGCCGTCGCAGTTCCGGGACCGGGGCACCCTGCCCGCTGTTCGAGGCGCCCGCACCTACCTCCAGCTTTCACTTAGACCAGACGGAAAGTATCCGTGAACTCCGGGTCGGTGATAGCCGGCCGGGTGAGGCTGAAGGCCTCAATAGGATGCTCGGTGGTGCCCTGCAGCATCAGGTCAGACATGATCTTTCCGATCAGACTGCTGAACTTGCCGGCGTGGCCCGCACCGTTGAAGACGGCAACGTGGGAATGTCCGGGGAGCGTGTCCAGGACAAAGTTCCGGTCAGCCGGCATGTCGTACACACAGGTTTTGTTGGCCAGCGCCGGTCCAACGGCGTCCGGCAGGTGCTCGGCCAGGAAGGCACGCAGGAGGGCGGCTTCGTCGTCGTCGCCCTCGAATACCCGTTCATTGCTGGAAATGTAGCGGCCGCGCATATCCCGGGCCAGCTTGGTGGCGGCTTCACCGTAAACAGGGAAGCCGTAGAAAGTTTCCGTGTCATGCCAAACCCAGATCGGAAACTTGTCCGGGGTGAACCGGTTCAGGTTCCTGCCGGCGAAGTAGCTCACCTGCTCCTGGGACAGGGTGAGCCGGAAGTTGAGGCCCAGATCAGGCATCAGCTCACCCAGCCAGGACGCGGCGCAGACCACCAGATTGTCTGCGGTGAACGTGCCCTTGGAGGTGACAACGTCGACGTCGGACTCCCGAACCTTGATCCCCTCCACTTTGGTGCGCGGCAGGAACTCCACACCGTTGGAAAGCGCCAGCGACGTGTGCGCTGAGACGGCCCTGCGAATATCCAGCAGCCCGCCGTCCTGCTGATAGATGCCGGTGACGTTGTCCTCAATGCGCCACTGCGGGTAGCGGGTCCGGATTTCCGCGGCGTCCAAGGTTTCATAGGGGATATCCACAGCGTCCATGGCGGCCGTGTAACCGGCAATATCGGCGGCGCCGACGCTGTTGGCCGGCGCCATGTCCAGGCCTCCGGTCCGGTGAACCAGCTTCAGTCCGGAACGTTCCTCCACATGGTCCCAGGCCGCAAACATTGCCGGCGTCAGGGACGTGTAATCGGTGCTGTGATAGGCGTGCCGAATAATACGGGAATGGTCTCCGGAGGATCCCAGCGTATTGATCAGATCAAACTGTTCAAGGACCAGCACACGCTCGGCACCGTTGGCCGAGAGCCAGTAAGCGGTGGCAGCACCAACTGCTCCGGCTCCAATCACAATGTGCGAATATCCCTTTGACACGACTGCTCCTTGACTATTGAGTTCAGGTTTAAGCCTATGTTCCCTGGGGGCTTCTGCCGGAAATGTGAAGTCCTGTGTGAGGGGTGCAGCCCTTCCGCCGGGCCGGGGCCCCTGCCTACGCTGGACAGGTAACGAATGGGTCACGGCGGCGAGCCCGTCCCGTGGTCTGAACCGCGCGCCCGTAGTCTGCGAAGGTGAGTGCAATCGGTGACTTATCACAAGTACCCCCAGACTTCCTGAAAGCCCTCGGTTCCCTGCGGCGTGCACGGTGCCGTCCGGAGCTGCATCTGAACGAGATTCCGGCTCCCGCCCGGCTGGCGCCGTTTGCCGTGTCGCTCGGTGCGGAGATCCTGGCGAGCGGACCGCTTGCGCGCGATGAGGGACTCGGCCACGGCCCGTCCGGGATCGTGATTCCGGAGCAGACCGAACTGGCAACCGGCCGCTTTATCCTCCTGCATGATCCGGAGGGTTCCCCGGTCTGGAACGGCACCTTCCGGATCGTCACCTATATCCGGGCCGAACTTGAACCGGACATGGGCAACGATGAGCTGCTGGGCTCCGTGGCGTGGACCTGGCTTGTGGACGCCCTGCAGGAACACAACGCCGGATACTCCCATGCCGGGGGAACTGCCACCCGCATCCTTTCCGAGAGCTACGGAACCCTGGCCGGCCGCGGCGACGCCATCGACATTGAGCTGCGCGCCTCCTGGACCCCGGATTCTGCTGATGTGCAGGACCATCTGGAAGCCTGGTCGGACATGGTGTGCACCTTTGCCGGGCTGCCTCCCCTGCCCGACGGCGTCACTCCCCTCCCGCGGGTCCGCCGAAGCTAAACCCTGCAGCACCCAACTCCGGTGCCATTCGGGCGCCCAACCCCGCGCAGAACGCCGCCCGCAGGCACCGGCTGTCAGCACGGCACCGCCGGACTCGATAGACTGGACTCCTTATGACCGCGCAGATACCCGGCTCCGCCACGCACCCCTCTTCCGCTGACCACAACGCCGACCCGAACGCTGAGCCCGTAGCGCTCCCGCTGCTGGAGGCACCGAAAGACGGGGTGCCGCTGGTCATCGATACTCCCCGCGGACTGGAACGGGCAGCCAGGGCACTTGCCGCAGGGACCGGTCCTGCCGCCGTCGACGCGGAACGCGCCTCCGGTTTCCGTTACGGCCAGCGTGCCTTCCTGGTCCAGATCCGCCGCGAAGGGTCAGGCACCTGGCTGATTGACCCTGAACCGTTCGACAACCTGGACATCATCAATGATGCGCTGCAGGGCGTGGAGTGGATTCTGCACGCGGCCACCCAGGACCTTCCCTGCCTGTCCGAACTGGGCATGTGGCCGGACAAACTCTTCGACACGGAACTTGCCGCACGGCTGGCGGGCCTGCCGCGCGTGGGCCTGGCCGCCGTCATCGAGAACCTGCTCGGCTTCACCCTGGCCAAGGAACACTCGGCCGCCGACTGGTCCACCCGCCCGCTGCCCGAGCCATGGCTGCGCTACGCGGCCCTGGACGTTGAGGTGCTCGCGGAGCTTCGGGTGGAACTGATCAAGGTGCTCGACGACGCCGGGAAGCTCGCCTTCGCCGAAGAGGAGTTCGAAGCGATCCGCACCGCACCGCCGTCGGCCCCGCGTGTGGACCCGTGGCGCCGCACCAGCGGGATGCACCAGCTGCGTGACCGCCGGCAGCTCGCCGCCGTCCGCGAACTGTGGACCGAACGCGAACACCTGGCGGAAAACCGCGACACTGCGCCGGGACGGCTCATCCCTGATTCCGCGATCGTCGCCGCCGCGCGGGCCATGCCCACCACGGTGCCGCAGCTGCTGGGCACCCCGGGCTTCCACGGCCGCGCTGCGCAGAAGGAAGCACCGCGCTGGATGCGCTGCATCTCGGCCGCCCGGTCCACCAGCGACCTGCCGCCCCTGCACATTCCCACCCACGCGCCGCCGCCTCCGCGGGTCTGGGCCAAGAACGATCCGGCCGCCGCAGCGCGCCTGCAGACGGCCAAGCCGCGTCTGGCCGCGCTTGCCGAAAAGCTGAACCTGCCCATCGAGAATCTCCTGACTCCCGACACCCTACGCCGGGTCGCCTGGCGTCCGCCCGCCCAGATCAACCTGGAGTCCATCAGCGCTGCGCTGCGCGATCTTGGTGCCCGTGAATGGCAGATCGAACAGACGGCTGCCGTGCTCACCGTCGCGTTCCTGGATCCGGATCCGCTGGTGGAGAAGGAAAAGGACACCGCGGCGTCCCGCTAGGACGGTCCCGCCGGCAGTCCCGGCAGGGCAGTCCCGGCAGGGCAGTCCCGGCATCCCGAACCACGCCGCTAGGCTGTGGCCCATGGAACTTGCTTACTCCGACGGATCAGACCTGCCCCTTGCCGCCGTCGTGCGGCTGTATGACGCAGTGGGCTGGAGCGCTTACACCGAAGACCCGCCGAAGCTGGCCGCTGCCCTCGCCGGTTCCACGCTGCTGGCCGTGGCCCGCGACGGGAACGACCTGGCGGGCCTGGCCCGGGTCATCTCCGATGGTCATTCCATCTGTTATCTCCAGGATGTCCTGGTTGATCCGCAGTACCAGCGCACCGGGCTCGGCAGGAGTCTCGTCGAACTCGTTCTGGCGCCCTACGTCCATGTGCGGCAGAAAGTCCTGCTGACGGATACCGACCCGGGGCAAAAGGCCTTCTACGAATCTCTCGGCTACCGGCAGTCGGGCGGCGACGCCGACGACGGCGGGCTGCCGCTGCGGGCATTTGTCCGCTTTGACGCATGAACCATGCCGTGAGGCGGGACGTCCTGGTGATGGTGATCTGGGCGGCAGTGACGGCTGCGTCTTTCCTACTCCTCGGCGACAGCCCAGTGTCATGGGCACTCGCCATTCTCGGGGGCACCACCCTGGGCCAGCTGCGCAGCCAGAGGCAGACCCGCCGGCGCTATGCGGTGCGACACCAGTTCGAGTGCCGGGTCCGGCTGCCGTCCGCTGCCGCACCATCCCGGCGGCGGTGGATGCGCGCACTCGCAACACCCTATCCGGACCGCATCACCCTGCAGCTCCTGGCCGGGAGAACCGCCTCTAGTGATGACCCGGTGGTGGTGCGACCCGAAAACCTTGCGGGCCTGCGCAAAGCCCGCACCGCCGAATTCCTGTTCCGCTTCAGCCCGGCCTGGCGGATTGCTGCCTTCCGGGGAGGTGACGGGGAGGTTTTGGTCGCAGCTCCGTCATCCTTCCTGACTCCCCTCACCGCCTCCTCCTCCTCAAAGCGCGCATCGGAGCACCTGCCGGATACCCCACGCGGCCGCCCGGAGCACGGATAACGGATCCGGAAACTGCAGAAGCCGAAGCGGGCTGAGATCCATCGCCCGCTTCGGCTTCGCTGCTGTCTTCCGGTGTTGACTCCGGGTGTAATCCCCCGGGGTTACTCGAAGACCGGCATGCCGTTGCGTACCAGCTGCCAGTTGTTCTCCACGAAGTCCGCGGGGTTAACCGATCCCTGGGCCACCACGTAATCGATGAGCAGCTGACGGATTTCCGTTTGCTGGTTCACGAGCACCGGAGCATCGGCGATGTACGGGAAGTTCCCGCCGCCGGACTGCCGGTAGTTGTTGGTGGCCACTGCAAACCGCTGGGCCGGGTCCACCGGAGCCCCGTTGAAGCTGAGGTTCTGAATGCGCTGGCCCACCGGCTTGGAGATGTCGATGTCATAGGACACTCCGGACATGATGTCGTAGTTGTAGTCCGGGGTTCCGTTGGCGTTGGTCAGTGTCTCGGGATCCACCGTGGCTCCCGGTGCGGTCTGGACGAAGTACTTGGCCGAATACTCCAGGTACTCCCTCACCTGGGCTCCGGTCATTTCCACTCCGAAGAGGGTATTCGGGAACACGTACAGTCCGGCAAGGTCACGGATGGTGACCGGACCGGCGGGGATTTCGGCGGTGCGGCTGAAGGGCGCCGCGATGGACAGCACCGGCAGGTCCGCGTTGGCTCCGCCGTCGAGCGCGCGGTCCACCGCCTGGGCCTGAACGTAATTCACGAAGTCCATTACCGCAGTGTCCCGGTAGCGGGATTCACGCGCGGGCATGGTTTCGGTGGCAGTGCCAACGGGGGTGTTGACGTAATCGATGACCCGCTGGTGCTGTTCGGCCACCAGCTTGGAGATTTTCGGATCAGCAGCCGCCGTGTTGGCGTTGAGCAGGGACGACGACGCCGCCGTCACGTCCCACTGACCGCGGACCTTGGTCAGCTCAAAGTCCATCACGGACAGGCGCATGCCCCAATTCATCGGCTCGGTGAGCAGCACCTGCTCGCCGGTGGTCTTGTTGGTGACAAAGCGCTCCGGTATTTCCTGATGCGCGTGCCCCACGAGGACGGCGTCAATGCCGGGAACCGTCTCGGCCAGCTGGGTGGACGCGTTCTCCAGAGGAAGCTCACTGCCGTAGGAGGAGGTTCCGGAGGTTCCCGAATGGGAACTGACCACCACAACGTCGGCGCCGCGGGCCTTCATTTCCGGCACGTATTTCTGTGCCTGCTCAACAATTCCGGGGAAGACAAGCTTGCCCTCCACATTGTTCTTGTCCCAAATGGCCACACCGGGGTTCGTGACTCCGAGGATGCCAACCTTGACGGGCTTGTTGCCCTTGGTTTTGACCGTTTTGATGATGTACGGAGTAAATTCGGGCTTGCCCGACTTTGCATCAACCGCGTTGGCACCGAGCAGCGGGAAGTTCAGCTGCTTTTCAAAACCGCGGAGCATGTCCAGCCCGTAGTTGAATTCGTGGTTCCCCAGCGCGGCAGCGTCATAATCCATGGCATTCATGGCCGCAGCCATGGGGTGGATTTCGCCGGTCTCGGTGATCGGTTCCGTGTTGGCAAAGTAATCGGTCAGTGAAGTGCCCTGAATCGTATCGCCGGCATCAATCAGGAGGGTGGATTCCCGCCCGCGGTCGGCGCGGACGGAATTCACCAGGGTGGAGATCTTGGCGAGGCCCACATCATTGTGTGCGGCGTCGTCGTATTCGCCGTCCTTGAAGTAATCCCAGTTCTCCACGTACCCATGCAGATCAGAGGTGCCCAGCACGGTGACGCTGGTCTTTTGATCCTTGCCTGCATGCTCCGGCGGCGCCGCTGCCGCGGGGGTCATGGAAACAAGTGAAACTGCCACGGCGGCGGTGACTGCGGTGGCAGCACCCCGGCGTCGGGCGGATGAAAACAGCAATGTAAACAACTCCTAGTAGTACGTATAAAAGTCCCCCTAGGCACCCTTACAGGTTAAAGGACAATTCCAACAGAGGCGCGTGCCAAATGACCGTAATTTTTGCGGAAATTACTTCCGGAGACACCCCGCGTTTCGCGCTTCAGTTGTGCGGACATACTTTTATTCCACCTCACTTCACACCCGTTCTAAGGGGACCAATTGGTTAAGAAACACGGCAATGCCCGGCAGGCGGCCATACTGGCCGTCAGCGGAGCCCTTCTTCTTTCTCCGGCGACGGCAGCTTTCGCGGCTCCGTCCGCTCCGCCGCCGGCACCTGAAAACAGCAGCTCCTTCGGAGCCCCAAGAGCCGACGGCACCGCTGCCAAAGCCGATGACCGCACGGACACTGCCGAGGAACAGCGGCGCACGCTCAACCAGCAGGCGGTGGAAAAGGTGGTGCGCGGGGAGGCTCCCGTGCAGCAGCGCGGCGGTTCGAAGTCCGTCCAGGTGGCACCCGGGCAGTGGGCCCAGTACGGGCTGGAGGACAGCGACCAGATCCTGTCCTTCCTCATTGATTTCGGCACTCAGGTGGACCCGCGCTTCCCCGCCTCCTCCCCCGGTCCGGTCCACAACCAGATCCCGCAGCCGGACCGCAGCGCTGACAACTCCACGAATTGGCTCCCCGATTTCAGCCGCGACCATTATCAGGACATGTTCTTTGACGCCGAGGGTGAGTCGCTGAAGACCCTCTATGAAGAGATGTCCAGCGGACGCTACACAGTGGACGGCGATGTCAGCGACTGGGTGACGGTCCCCTTCAACTCGGCCAGCTACGGCCAGACCGAAAGCCAGGCGGACATGACCCGCTTTGTCCAGGACGCTGCGGACGCCTGGTATGACGCACAGCTGGCCTCCGGCAAGTCTGCCGCCGACATCGACGCGTACCTGGCCGGTTTCGACAAATGGGACCGCTACGACTACAACAACAACGGAAACTTTGATGAGCCTGACGGCTACATCGACCACTTCCAGGCCATCCATGCCGGCGAAGGTGAAGAAGCCGGGGCACCGGAATCGGCCATCTGGTCACACCGCTGGTCCGTGGGCCAGGCCGGGCGGGGCACGCAGGGCCCTGCCGCCAACCTCTTCGGCGGCATCCGCATCGGCGACTCCAAGGTGTGGATCCGGGATTACACCACCGAACCCGAGAACGGCGGCTTGGGTGTCTTTGCCCACGAGTACGGCCATGACCTCGGCCTGCCCGATCTCTATGACACGGCCGGCGGAGACAACGGCACAGGCTTCTGGACTCTCATGAGCTCCGGTTCCTGGCTTGGCCGCGGCACCGATTCCATCGGGACCACTCCCAACCACATGGGTGCCTGGGAGAAACTGCAGCTGGGCTGGCTGGACTATGACGTAGCCACCGCCGGCGTGAAGTCCACGCACATGCTTGGCCCGTCCTACCACGCCACCAAGAAGCAGCAGGCCCTCGTGGTCAATTTGCCCAAGGATGCCCAGGGCAACGGCCGGTATTACCTCGCGGAGAACCGCCAGTACGTTGGATACGACGCCACGCTGCAGACCGGGCCGTACAACTTCGGCTGGGCCCTGAGCTCTCCTGACCGGGTGGAGCACTTCCCGTACCAGAACGGCCTGCTCGTGACGTACTGGAACGCCGGGCAGCGCAACAACAACACCAGCCAGCACCCCGGCGCAGGACTGGTTCTTCCTGTCGACGCCCGCCCGCAGGCACTGCGGTGGTCCGACGGCGCGGTTGCCCGCAACCGTATCCAGAGTTTCGACGCCACGTTCGGCAAGGAAGCCACTGATCCGCTGAGCCTGCACCGGGAGACCGCTGCCGGCATGACCACCCTCAACGTTCCGTCGCGTCCCGGCATTGCTGTCTTCAACGACAGCAACCCCAACGCCTACTACGACCCCGCCAACCCGCAGGGCAGCGTTCGGGTAGCCGGTTCCGGCACCAGCATCGAGGTCATTCAGAGCAATCCCAAGGGCATGATGACCGTCAAGGTTAAGTAACACCACATCCCGGGGCCATCGGCAGAGGCCCTGAACCGGAAGCCCGGGCGGCAGGTGTCGGAGAGCAGATCTCCGGCACCTGCCGCTTTTTCATGGAGCGGTTCCGGTTCCCGGCGCCGGCGGGCCGCCCACCCACCGTTCCTCGCCGTCGTCGTCCAACCGCCCGGTGGGAGTGAGGCCGAGCTTTCGCGCCACGGCGGCCGAGGCCCGGTTTTCCGGATGAATACAGGCCGCCGCGGACCCGCCTGTACGGGGTAGCAGCCAGCGCAGCATCGCGTTGGCAGCCTCGGCTGCGATTCCCCTGCCCTGGTACGCCTCGCCCACCACCCAGGCGATGTACGACGTCGGCCCCTCACCCTCCGCGACCACGGTGGCCTGGACAAATCCGACCGCAGTGCCCGTTTCCCTAATGATCCAGTTCAGCCACGTCTCGCCGCTGTCGCTGGACGCGCCCACGCACTGGGCAGCGTAGCGGCCGGACAGTTCCTCGACCGTTGGGGCCCGGCCGCCGATGTACCGGTAGATAGCCGTTCCCGCCAGAACAGTGGTCATCTCTCCTGCGTGGTGAACACCCAGCGGCTCCAGCGTCAGACGGGGCGTGGAGATGATTCCGGCCCTCAGGACAGGATCCAGGCCAGTCAAAGGATCCGTTGGAACAGCAGGTGGTCCTGCCACTGCCCGGCAATTTTCAGGTACTGCGGAGCCAGCCCGATCCGCTCGAAACCGGACTTCGCCAGAATCCGCTGGGACGCAGCGTTATGCAGCAGCGTGGCCGCCTGGACGCGGTGCAGGCCGAGCGTTTCCCGCGCGGTGTCGATGACGGCGGCCACTGCTGCGGTGCCCACGCCGCGTCCGGTGCAGGCAGCGTCAATCCAGTAGCCGAGATTGGCGGACAGGAAGGGGCCGCGGACAATCCCGGTCAGGGTGACGGTGCCAATGATCCGCCCGGCCTCGGACAGGATCATCGGCACCTCGCTGTCGGCCTGATGCAGGGCCAGTTTGGCGTCGATCACAGCCTGCTGCCCTTTCGCCGTGAAAAAGGCGTCCGGACGCACCGGCTCCCACGGCGCCAGATGGTCCCGGTTGCGCCGGTAGGCAGCCGCCAGCCGGTCGGCGTCGTCGGAGCTCAGTACGGTGAGCGTGATGCCGTCCAGCAGTGTGGCGGCGGGGAAGTCCTGCGGTTTGGTAAGCACACCACAGCCTAACCCGGCGCCTGCCTGCTAACCCGGAAAGTTACTCCCTGGCCGGCAACCTACCGCAGCGTCTGCAGGGCAGCAGTCAGGTACGGAGCGGTCCGGCTGGCCTCGCACTCGGCAACTTCGGCCGGGGTGCCCGCACAGATGATCCGGCCGCCGTCGTCACCGCCGGACGGTCCCATGTCGATCACCCAGTCGGCCGCGGCCACCACGTTCATGGAGTGCTCCACCACCACTACGGTGTTGCCCGCGTCCACCAGCCGGTTGAGCTGCGCGAGCAGCAGGCGCACGTCCTGGGGATGCAGACCCGTGGTCGGCTCATCGAGCAGGTACAGGGTGTGGCCGCGGCGGGCACGCTGCAGCTCGGTGGCCAGTTTGATGCGCTGGGCCTCGCCGCCGGAGAGTTCGGTGGCGGGCTGGCCCAGGCGCAGGTAGCCCAGACCGACGTCGAGAAGGGTCTGCAAGCTCCGCGACGCCGCCGGGACATCCGCGAGGAACTCCGCCGCAGTTTCCACGCGCATGCCCAGGACGTCGGCTATGTTCTTGCCGCGGTAGGTCACTTCGAGGGTTTCCTCGTTGTAGCGCGCGCCGTGGCACTGCGGACAGGGACCGTAGGTGCCGGGCAGGAACAGCAGTTCGACGGCGAGGAAGCCTTCACCCTGGCAGGTGGGGCAGCGTCCGCTGGCCACGTTGAAGGAGAACCGGCCGGCGGTGTAGCCGCGGGCCTTGGCCTCGTCAGTGCCGGCGTAGAGCTTGCGCACGGCGTCAAACAGTCCGGTGTAGGTGGCGAGGTTGGAGCGCGGCGTGCGGCCGATCGGACGCTGATCCACCTTCACCAGACGGTCCAGGTGCTCCAGTCCGGCGATGTCGCGCACCGTCGCGCCGGGATCGACGTCGTCCTGCGTTTCCGCGTCCGGGTCTTCCTCCCGGTCTGCTGCCGTGGCGGCGGAACCGTTGACGTGAACCCCCACGGTTTCGGCCAGCACCTGGCTGACCAGGGTCGACTTGCCGGAGCCGGAAACGCCGGTGACGGCGGTGAGGACGCCGAGCGGAATTTCGGCGTCAAGTTCGCGCAGGTTGTGCCGGCTGATGCCCTTGAGGTTCAGCCACTGCTCGGGAGTGCGGCCTGCGGAGGCCGGCTCCTCCGCCTCACGGAACAGGAACGGGCGGGTGGCGCTTTCCTCCACCTGCGCCAGGCCATCCACGGGACCGCTGTAAAGAACGGTGCCGCCGCCGTCGCCGGCCTGCGGACCCACATCCACGATCCACTCGGCGCTGCGGACCACGTCCATGTTGTGCTCGACGACGAACACCGAGTTCCCGGCGGCCTTCAGTTCCTGCAGAACGGCAAGCAGCGGCTCGGCATCGGCCGGATGCAGGCCCGCGGAAGGCTCATCCAGGACGTAGATGACACCGAACAGGCCCGAACGCAGCTGGGTGGCGATGCGCAGGCGCTGCATCTCACCGGGCGACAGCGTGGGCGTGGACCGGGACAGGCTCAGGTAGCCCAGGCCCAGATCGATGAGGATCTGAAGCCGGGACAGCAGGTCGCGGGTGATCGTGACGGCAACCTCGGTGTCCTCGTTGGACGCCGCTGCCCGCGAGGCCGTTCCCGCGGACTTCAGCTCTGCCGTCGGCCGGATGATCTCCGCCAAT
The DNA here is from genome assembly GCF_044762205.1 of Arthrobacter sp. NPDC097144. Lineage (NCBI taxonomy): Bacteria > Bacillati > Actinomycetota > Actinomycetes > Micrococcales > Micrococcaceae > Arthrobacter > Arthrobacter sp. NPDC097144. The sequence continues at coordinate 79,211 of NZ_JBIWDW010000006.1, forward strand.
TCGCCCAGGGTGGCACCGTTCAGCTCGGCAATGTTCCGGCCGGCGAACGTTACGGCGAGCGCTTCGGGACGCAGGCCGGCACCGCCGCAGACCGGGCACGGTCCGGAGACCATGAATTCGAGCACGCGCTTGCGCATCTGCTCGCTGCCGGAGTCGGCCAGGGTATGCATGACGTACGACTTTGCACTCCAGAACCGGCCCTTATACGGCTTGGCCACCCGGTCCCGCTGCGGGGTAATCATCACCACGGGCTGTTCCTCGGTGAACAGGATCCAGTCGCGGTCCTTTTTCGGCAGGTCTTTCCACGGTACGTCTACGTCGTAGCCCAGCTGGATGAGGATATCGCGCAGGTTTTTACCCTGCCAGGCGCCGGGCCACGCAGCGATGGCGCCGTCACGGATGGTCAGGTCCGGGTTGGGCACCAGCGAGTCCTCGGTCACCGTGTGCGCAATCCCCAAACCCGAGCATTCGCGGCAGGCACCGGCGGCCGTGTTGGGCGAAAACGCGTCGGAGTCCAGGCTTCCCGGCTTCGCATCCGCCGGATAGGTTCCTCCGCGGGAGAAGAGCATGCGCATGGAGTTGGAGAGCGTCGTCAGTGTTCCCACCGTGGATCGGGAGCTGGGGGTGCCTCGGCGCTGCTGGAGTGCGACGGCGGGAGGCAGCCCGGTGATTTCCTCCACCTTCGGCGTGTGCCCCTGGGCGAGCAGGCGCCGCGCGTAGGGAGCCACCGACTCGAAGTAGCGGCGCTGGGCCTCCGCGTAGATGGTGCCAAAGGCCAGCGATGACTTCCCTGAGCCGGAGACGCCGGTGAAGGCAACAATCGCGTCGCGGGGTATGTCGACGTCGACGTTGCGCAGGTTGTTTTCCTGCGCTCCGCGCACCCGGACCATGCCGTTGGCGCTCACGTCGGTGCTGACAGTTGGGGCAGTTTTCGGGGAGGAATCAGCAGTACTCATCACTTTTAGCCTACCGATGAGGCGGCCGCGGGGCTAAATAATCAGCAGGCTTTCCGCCTAGAGCGTCACAGCGTCCGGGAGCCGCACGATTTCGCCGTGGCCGGGGGACTCGGGTGAATCCTTCGTGCAGATATCGGGCCCATAACTGTGCCCCACGGATCCTTCGTGCAGATACCGGGCCTAAATAGCAGGCCCGCAGATCCTCCGTACAGATACCGGGTTCAAAATCGTCAAATAGGCCCGTTTGCGCCCCTCATGTGCACGGAGGATTTTGTCAGGTCCCCTTATCTGCCCGAAGGATTCGGATCACCGATTCAGGCCGACAGGTTCGAACCCTAGATCCAGGCCCACGATCCGCTCAGGAGTATGGGCAGGTCAGCCCCGGACCGTGAAGTTGTCGGGCAAGTGCACGCCGTCCGGAAGGTCCGGCGCTTCGAACTTCTGCCGCTCACATTCAGTGCGCAGCAGAGGATAGGTGTCCGCGATGAGATCCAGGATGCGGTTGCGGACCACAAGATACGCCTCCCCTACGCCCACCACGCCCTTGAACTCTTTGAGCTCCTCCTCATAGGAGGTCTGTTTGTGCCGCAGGTAATTGACGGTGAGCCGGTCCAGCCGTGCCTTGGAGGTATTTCGGCTGGCCGGGGACTGGCTTCGGCGTAACCGGCTGTTGAAGTGCGCAATAGCCTTGTCCTGCATCTCCTGCCACGGCTCCGGCACGATGCTCAGCTCCAGCGCCTCCGCTGCGGCAACGGCTTCCTTCTTCTTCGCCAGGGCACGGGTGCGGGCGGCAATCTGCCGGGTCCGTGAGGCTTCCCGGGCTTTTCGGTATTCGGGAGTTGCTTCGATGGCCTCCACCCGTTCCAGCGCGTACAGCTTCATCGGCGCGGCTTTGCGGGAAAATGGGTTGCGGGCAGTCTGGTCAGGTTCCGGCAGGAAGGTCTTGATCTGCGTGTCCGTCCAGCCCCGGTCCTTTTTCAGGTCGTTGGCAATCAGCAGCCCTTCACTGTTGGCCGGCTTGGGCCTCGGCGGATGGTGTTTTCCTCGGGACAATGCAGACTCCCCAATTCTGAACGTGCGCGGGCGGGACCCCATCCATTCTAGGGATTGCGTTCACCGCACCGAAAACGGGGAAACCGACGACGACGGCAGATACGGCCTCTGTGCCACGACAATGCGCTCCGGGCTGTCCGGCGTAACCGGGGACCCGTCCCAGTTCCCCCAGGACCGTTCGAGCTTCAGCCCTGCGGTATCGAGTCCTCGAAGAATGGCGGCATCGTCCGGAAACCGCAGGGTTTCCCGTGTGGTGAAGGTCCGACCGCCGATGGTCCATTCATCCACATGGGTGGCGCAGTCCCCGGCCATGGTGGTGCATTGACGAACCGACCCGCCGATGACCTCCCGGGGCTCCGCATCATTCCACCCGCGCCAGGCTTCAGCGGCAGCATTTCGGACCTCAAACACGAGCCGGCCGCCGGGCACCAGGGCACGGGCGATCTGCTGCAGGACCTCCCCCCAGGCAGCATCATCGAGGAAATACTGGGCCACGTGCCCGGTCATGAAGACCAGATCAAACGCTGTGCCTGGCAGGTCCGCCGCCGTGCCGTGAATCCACGTCACCCGGTCGGCAAGCGACTGCCGGCCGGCGACGTCGAGCCTGGTTTGCTGCGGCTCCACGCCGGTGACCGAGATCCCGGGATTGCTCCCGTCAGGCTCGTTGGCCGGCGGCCGGGACGCAGGCACCAGGGAACGCACCAGCATGCTGCAGAACAGCCCGGTTCCGGCACCGACGTCGGCCACCGAGGCAGGATCCAGGTCCCGGGCCAGAGCGAGGTAAAAGGGAAGGTCGGCGCGGTCCTGCGTGTCGGCGTCGTACAGCTGAGCGAGTTCCGGCCGGGCGTAGAAGTTCTCCTCCATCGCCGTCGCTCCCCCGCATGTTTGGCTCCTACAGTTCCCGGGATCGTATCAGCGGCCGTAAACCATGCCTGCCTTAAACAGATCCGCCGGCCGCCCGGAGGGGCAGCCGGCGGACCCGGTAGATAAAGGCAGGGATCAGTGCCGAACGCTACACAGTGGTGGCGTCCCTCACCTCGCCCACCAGCTCCTCGATGATGTCCTCAAGGAACAACACGCCGGTGGTGTTGCCTTCGGCGTCGAACACCCGTGCCACGTGGGCGCCGCTGCGGCGCATGGTGGCCAGGGCGTCCTCGAGCTCGCTGCCGACAAAGGCGGACGCCAGCCGGCGGATGCGCTTGGCGGGCACCGGAGCGGTGAATTTCTCCGGCTTGGTCAGGTCCATGACGTCCTTCAGATGCAGGTAGCCGCTGGGAACGCCGTCGTCATCCGTGAGGATGTAGCGCGAGTAGCCGTGGCGGCCCACCGCCTCCTGGATGTCCGCCGGGGTGGCAGTTTCGGGCAGGAGGACCATCCGGCCGATGGGCACCTCCACGTCGGCAACCGTCTTGGACGTGAACTCGAAGGCGGCGCTGAGCGTGCCGCTGGCATCGGCCAGCATTCCCTCACGGGTGGACTGCTCCACGATGTTCGCCACTTCATCCATGGTGTAGGCGCTGGTCGCCTCATCCTTGGGCTCCACCTTGAACAGGCGCAGGACGCTGTTGGCAATCCCGTTCAATGACCAGATGACCGGTTTGAAGATCCGGGCCACCATGACCAGGGGCGGGGCCAGCAGCAGGGCGGCACGGGTGGGGACCGAGAACGAGATGTTTTTGGGAACCATCTCCCCGATCACCACGTGCAGGAACGTCACCAGCAGCAGGGCCACCACAAAGGCAACGATGCCAATCGCTTCGCCGGACAGCGAGGTCAGGCCCAGCGGGATTTCCAGCAGATGGTGGATCGCCGGTTCGGAGACGTTCAGGATCACCAAGGAGCATACGGTGATGCCCAGCTGGCTGGTGGCCAGCATCAGGGTGGCATGTTCCATTGCCCAGAGGGTGGTCTTGGCCGCCTTGGAGCCGGCCTCCGCCTTAGGCTCGATCTGCGAGCGCCGGGCCGAAATAACAGCGAACTCCGCGCCCACAAAGAACGCGTTGACGACCAGCAGGACAACCAGCCAGATAATTCCGGGAAGATATTCACTCATGCCAGGTCCTTCGTGAGCTCGTCGATGATGCGGTCGTGGGTGCTTTGCTCCTCATCCCCCGCAGGGGTGTAGCGCAGCCGTTCCACATGCGTGCCCACCACGCGCTCCACGCGCAGCATTCCGCTGGCCAGGGGCACCTCGTCGCCCAGTTCCGGAATCCGGTCCAGCCGGTCGGTGACAAAACCGGCAACAGTGTCGTATTCCTCGCCGTCGGGTACGACGACGCCGGTGCGGTCCCGCAGTTCGTCCGGGCGCAGCGACGCGTCAAAGGTGAGTGACCGGCCGCTGCGGACGACGCCGACGCGGGCGCGGTCATGCTCGTCCTCCAGTTCGCCGACAATCTCTTCCACGAGGTCCTCCAGGGTAACGATCCCAGCGGTTCCGCCGTGCTCGTCGGAGACAATGGCAACCTGCAGCCCCTGCTGGCGCAGCAGCCCCAGGAGCGAGTCAACTCCCATGGATTCGGGAACCCGAAGAGCCTCCACCATGAGGTTTTCAGCGGCAATACTGCCGCGCTCGGCCAGGGCGACGGCGAAGGCCTGCTTCACGTGCAGCACGCCGAGGACGTCATCGGAGTCGCGGCCGATCACCGGGAACCGCGAATATCCGGTGGAGATAGCCAGGTCAATGACCTGCTCCGCCGTATCCGCCGCAGCCACCGAACGCATCCGCACGCGCGGCGTCATGACGTCGGCTGCCGTGTGGTCGGAGAAGCGAAGGGTTCGGCTGAGCAGCTGTGCATGGTCCAGGTCCAGCACGCCTTCCAGCGCGGACCGCCGGACCAGGGAGCTGAGCTCCTCTGCGCTGCGGGCGCCGGACAGTTCTTCCTTGGGCTCAATGCCGAAGGACCTGATGATCGCGTTGGCGGTGTTGTTGAAGAAAAGGATCACGGGCTTGAACACCGCGGTGAACAGGGCCTGGAACGGAACCACCAGTTTGGCGGTTGCGAGCGGCAGAGCCAGGGCGAAGTTCTTCGGAACCAGTTCACCGACAATCATCGAGAAGATGGTTGCCAGGAAGATGCCGACGACGGCGCCGGCTCCGCCGACCACTGCTTCCGGAACTCCGAGGCTGAGCATCGGTTCGCGCAGGAGGGAGCTGATTGCGGGCTCAAACGTGTAACCGGTCAACAGCGTGGTCAGCGTAATGCCCAGCTGGGCGCCGGAGAGGTGCGTCGAGGTGATCTTGAGGGCTTTGATGGTGGGGCCGAGGCGCTTCTCGCCCTGGGCCTGCCGGGCTTCGAGGTCACTGCGGTCAAGATTGACCAGCGAAAACTCGGAAGCAACAAACAGCCCGGTGCCGACCGTGAGCAGAAGGCCCACGGCGAGCATGACTAATTCATACATTCGGGCGCCCCTCTCTGGTGGTGGCCGGAAGTCCGGTCAGAGCGTGGAGGGGCAAGGGTTTATGTGAGGGAGGGTCATCCATAGTCCGACGATAATACGGGAAAATGCTGAATGCTTGCTGAGCAGCGAACAGCTCCGCCCGTGCCAGCAGCCTGGACCCGGGCGGAGCTGTTCCCACAGCAGCTGCTAGTGCTGCGCTGCCTTGGCCCTGCGGGCACGCATGGCATCTTCGTCGCGGCCCACGGAGAACATGAATCCGATGGCCAGCAGCACGCAGACCAGGATCAGCATGAAGGTGATGTCCCAGCCGAACTGGTCCACGGCCAGGCCGATTCCGGTGGAGGCCAGCGTGGCGCCCAGAACGTAGCCGAACAGGCCGGTGAAGCCTGCGGCCGTCCCGGCAACCCTGCGCGGGCTGAGGTCCAGGGCCTGCAGGCCGATCAGCATGACCGGACCGTAAATGAGCCCGCCTATGATGACGAGGGCGCCGTAGGAGATCCACAGCGGCCATTCAACCGGTGAAAGCCAGTACACCGTCACGGCGAGGAAGACACCGATCAGGAACGTAATTCCCGCCGGCGAACGCCGGCCGCGGAACACCTTGTCGCTGATGTAGCCGCACAGCAAAGTGCCGGGTATGCCTGCCAGCTCAAAGAGCGAGAACCCGGCAATGCCTTCGCCCAGGCTGGCGCCGCGGACATCAGCAAGATAAACCGGCGCCCAGACGAGCACGCCGTAACGCAGGGTGTAGACAAACACGTTGGCCAGGGCCAGTTTCACCATGGTGGCGTTGGTCAGTACGTAGCGGCGGACAGTCTCCCAGGTGCTGGCGGATTCGTCGGCTGCGTCCTCTTCCACCGGTGCCGGGTCATTCCGGTATTCCTCGATGGGCGGCAGGCCTTCGGACTCCGGGGTGTCCCGGAGCAGCAGGAAAGCAATGACGGCGATGACCAGGCAGATAAGGGCAGGGAACCAGAACGCGGACCGCCAGCCCCCAAACCATGCCAGGGCCAGGCCTGCCAGGGCGCCGGAGCCCGCGCCGCCGACATTGTGGGCAATGTTCCACAGGGCGGTTTTGGATCCGCGCTCCGAGGTGGAGAACCAATGGACCAGGGTCCGGCCCGCGGGAGGCCATCCCATTCCCTGGAAGAAACCATTGAAGATCATGACCACGGCAAAGAAGGCAACGGAACTGCCGACTGCCGGAACAAATGCGATAAAGAGATTCGCCAAGGCGGAAAGGGCCAAGCCGATCGGCAGGAACAGCCGCGCGCTGCTGCGGTCGCTGACAATGGCGCTGAAGAATTTACTCAGTCCGTACGCCACCAGGACGCCGTTGGTGACGACGCCCAGGCCCAGGGCGCTGAAACCGTGCTCGTCGCGGAGGATGGTCGCCACCAGCGGCACATTATTGCGGACGAGGTAATACCCGGCATAGCCGATGAAAATGCCCATAAACACCTGCAGCCGGAGCCGCGAATAGCGTGCCTTTACCGTCGCGGCGTCCAGCCGCGGGGCGGGCGGGGGCGCGGCAAGAAAACCAAGGAGTCCTCTTTGGGTCCGCGTGGGGGGATTTAGTTGTTGTGTCACTGCGTTCCTCGTCTGGATGAAACTTAGAATGGCCGCAGAAACGATACTCGCGACACCGCAAATTACCTATTCATCAGCAGACTTATTACAAGTGGGCCATTCTCGGGGAAAATGGCAGGGCCGGCACTCCCCTCCGCTTCCGGGCGGCGGCTTGCAGGCTATGTTACTGACGAGTAACATCAAGGCCGGACAGTGTTCCGTTTCATATCTCAAAGAGGAGTTGCACGTGAGCCCACAAAGCCGAGCACGGCAGATCAGGGACGTAGTTTTCGTTGACGGAGTGCGGACCCCCTTCGGAAAAGCCGGCGAAAAAGGCATGTACGCCGGCATGCGTGCCGATGACTTGGTGGTCAAGTGCATCCGCGAGCTGATGCGCCGCAACCCCTCGCTTCCCCCGGAACGGATCGACGAAGTGGCCATCGCCGCCACTACGCAGACCGGTGACCAGGGCCTGACCATCGGCCGCACCGCAGCACTGCTGGCCGGGCTGCCGCAGTCCGTTCCCGGCTTCGCCATTGACCGCATGTGCGCCGGGGCCCTGACGGCTGTGACCACCACGGCTTCGGGCATCGGCTTCGGCGCGTACGACGTCGTCATCGCCGGCGGCGTGGAGCACATGGGCAACCACCCGATGGGCAAGGACGCCGACCCCAACCCGCGCTTCGTCACCGAACGGATTGTGGACCCGGCCGCCCTGAACATGGGCAACACCGCCGAAAACCTGCACGACCGCTTCCCGGACATCACCAAGGAACGCACCGACGCGTACGCCGCCGCCAGCCAGGAGAAGCTCGCCAAGGCCTACGCCAATAACTCCATCCAGCCGGATCTGGTGCCGGTTGCGTCCAAGAAGCCCGGCAAGGGCTGGACGCTGAACACCGTTGATGAGGGACCGCGTCCCGGCACCACAGTGGAGGACCTCGCCGAGCTGCGCACCCCCTTCCGTGCCCACGGCCGTGTCACCGCCGGCAATGCGTCTGGCCTGAACGACGGCGCCACCACCGCGCTGCTCGCTTCCGCCGACGCCGCCGAGGAACTGGGCCTGCCCGTCAAGATGCGCCTGGTTGGCTACGCCTTCGCCGGCGTCGAACCGGAGGTCATGGGCTACGGCCCCGTGCCGGCCACCGAGAAGGTGCTGAAGCAGACCGGCCTGTCCATCGAGGACATCGGACTGTTCGAAATCAACGAAGCCTTCGCCGTCCAGGTGCTCTCCTTCCTGGACTTCTACGGCATCGCCGACGACGACCCCCGCGTCAACCGCTACGGCGGCGCGATCGCCGTCGGGCACCCGCTGGCCTCCTCCGGCGTACGCCTGATGAACCAGCTGGCCCGCCAGTTCGAAGAAGATCCCACGGTGCGCTACGGCATGACCACCATGTGCATCGGCCTGGGCATGGGCGCCACCATCATCTGGGAGAACGCGTTCCACCCCGATTACAACACCGACACCGAGTCCACGGAGGCCACAAAGTAATGACTGCAAGCGATTACCAGCGGCTGGCCGGCCTCTTCCCCACCGAGGTTGTCACCCACTCCTATGTTTCGGACATCGCCCTGCCCGGCGGTGCCGGCACCTTTGCGCTGATCACCCTGGACAACGACGTCGACCACACCCGCCCCACCACGCTGGGCCCCAACACCCTGCTGGAACTGGGCGAGGTCCTTGATTCGCTCAAGGCGCGCGCCGAGGCGGGCGAAATTGTCGGCGTCGGCGTCACCGGCAAGCCGCACTACCTGGTGGCCGGCGCCGATCTGTCTGCCACGCAGAAGCTGGCCTCCTACGAGGACGGGCTGGCCATGGCCCGCCTGGGCCACGAGGTCTACGGCAAGCTGCATACCCTGGGCGTACCCAGCTTTGCGTTCATCAACGGAGTGGCGCTGGGCGGCGGGCTGGAGATTGCCCTGCAGTCCCAGTACCGCACCGTCTCCACCGGTGCCGGGGCACTGGCCCTGCCGGAGGCCTTCATCGGCCTGGTCCCGGGCTGGGGCGGCGTGTACATCCTGCCGCGCCTGATCGGACCGGAGAACGCCGTCAAGGTGATGATCGAGAACCCGCTGAGCAACAACCGCACCCTCTCCGGCCCCGCAGCGTTCAAGCTCGGCATCGCCGACGTACTCTTTGAACCGGCCGACTTCGTGGAGCAGTCCCTCGCCTGGGCCGCCCGCGTCATTACCGGTGAAGTTGCCGTCTCCCGGCCGAACGCCGCAGATCCGTCCGCCACTCCCGAAGCCTGGGACGCCGCCGTCGCACACGGCCGTGCCGTGGTGGAGGCCCGCACCTCCAACGCCGCCCCGGCTCCCGCGAAGGTGCTGGACCTGCTCGAGGCCGGCAAGAACTGGACCGCCGAGCAGTCGCGCAAGGCCGAGTGCGAAGCCCTGGCCGACCTGATGCAGACCCCGCAGTTCCACTCCACCGTCTATGCGTTCCTGGACCTGGTCCAGAAGCGCGGCAAGCGCCCCGCCGGCGCGCCGGACAAGAAGCTGGCCCGCCCGGTGTCCAAGGTGGGCGTCGTGGGTGCCGGTCTGATGGCCAGCCAGCTCGCCCTGCTGTTCGCGCGTCAGCTGAAGGTGCCCGTGGTGATGACGGACATCGACCAGGCGCGCGTGGACAAGGGTGTGGGCTACGTGCACGCCGAGGTGGACAAGCTGCTGGCCAAGAAGCGCATCTCCCCCGACGCCGCCAACCGCACCAAGGCCCTGGTCTCAGGCTCGGTGTCCAAGGAAGCGTTCTCCGACGCCGACTTCGTCATCGAGGCCGTGTTCGAGGAACTCTCGGTGAAGAAGCAGGTGTTCGCCGAGGTGGAGGCCGTGGTCTCCGCCGAGTGCATTCTGGCCACCAACACCTCCTCGCTGTCCGTAACGGAGATGGCCGCTGATCTGCAGCACCCCGAGCGCGTGGTGGGCTTCCACTTCTTCAACCCGGTGGCTGTCATGCCGCTGCTGGAAATTGTGCGTGCCCCCAAGACCGACGACGCCGTGCTGGCCACGGCGTTCGTCCTGGCCAAGGCGCTGAAGAAGACCGCCGTGCTGGTCAAGGACGACGCCGCATTTGTGGTGAACCGCATCCTGGGCCGCATGTTCGGTGAGATCACCGCTGTCTTCGACGAGGGCACCGACGCCGCAACGGCCGACAATGCGCTGCGGCCCATGGGCCTGCCGATGTCCCCGTTCACTCTGCTGGCCCTGGTGGGCCTGCCGGTGGGACAGCATGTGCAGGAATCCCTGCATGCAGCGTTTGGCGAGCGGTTCTGGCTGTCGGAGAACTCCCAGAAGATTATCGACGCCGGCATCAAGTCGCTCTGGCAGAAGGACGAGGACGGGAAGGCCTACATCCCGGCCGAGACTCTGGAAATGCTGGACTTCGGCAACACGCCGTCCACCTCCGAGGAAGTCCTGACACGTACTCAGGATGCGCTGGCCGATGAAATTGGCCGCATGCTGGACGAAGGCGTTGTTGCAGGTCCCGAGGACATCGACCTGTGCATGATCCTGGGCGCCGGCTGGCCGATGCATCTGGGCGGCATCACGCCGTACCTGGACCGCGTCGGCGCCTCCGAGCGCGTGAACGGCAAGAAGTTCCACGCCGAGAAGGAACCGGCTCAGGCCGCTTCCTAGCGAATCGCTTCCCAGCAGACCAAAAATGAGGGCTCCCGCCATTCGGTGGGAGCCCTCATTTTTGTCCGCGCCGGGTTTGTCCGCGTCCGGCGCTTGTGTACTGGCAGGCGCGGCTAGCATAGGGCCGTGAATGAAAACCCAGCCCAGCCGACGCACACACTTCCGGCACTTGAGCAGGCCCTGATCGACCTGGCCCGCACGACCATCGACGCGACCACCGACGCCGCCCCCGATGAAGACGGCATCCACACCATGGGCGCAGCCGTCCGATCCGCCGACGGCCGCATGTTCGCCGGCGTCAACCTCTATCACTTCGCCGGCGGTCCATGCGCCGAGCTGGTGGCACTCGGGGCGGCCCGGGCTGCAGGCGCCACTGAGTTCACGCACATTGTTGCCGTGGCCAACCACGGCCGCGGAGTCAAGAGTCCGTGCGGACGGGACCGGCAGGTCTTCGCGGATTACTACCCCGACCTTCAGGTCATCATGCCGACGCCGGACGGACTCACCTGCATTGCCGCACGCGAACTGCTGCCCTTGGCCTTCAACACCCGGGGCGAGCAGGGTTAGGGCCCCTGAAATGTCTTCTGTGGAACGGAACGCACGGATAGGGTCCTCATATGTTCTCTTCCTTCAGGACCTCCCAAAACGGTTCCATCATCTGGCCGGTGGTGCAGGAGGAGCGCCGGGCATTGATCCAGGACCTGGAGGGCTTGCCGTCCGCCCAATGGCAGACCCCGTCGCTGTGTCCGGGCTGGACTGTCCAGGATGTGCTGGCCCACCTCACTGATACCGCAAAGACCACCAAGTTGAGCTTTGTGCGCGGCATGGTCACTGCCGGATTCGACTTTGACCGCGCCAACGCCTCGGGGATAGCACGTGAGCGAAGGGCGCCTTCCGGTGCCGCTCTTAGCGGGTTCAGGGCAGTTCAGATGCGGCGGACCGGGCCGCCGGCACCGCTTGCGACCCGGCTGGTCGAAGCCTTCATTCACGGTGAGGACATCCGGCGTCCGCTTGGAATCCGCCGGACGTATCCAGCTCCCTACGTCATCACTGCCCTGCAGCACCAGCTGAAAACGACCATCAAAATCGGAGGCGGCAAAGAACCTGCCGAGGGCTGGCGGCTGGTGGCCTCAGACGCGGCGTTTTCGCACGGGTCCGGCCCCGAAGTCCAGGGCCCGGTCATCGTCCTGCTGCTTGCAGTCTCCGGACGCCCGGTTCACTCCAACGAGCTGTCCGGCCCCGGGGCTGAAGCATTTCTTTCCGCCCTTGCGAAGTGACCTGGCCGCGAAGTGCCGAAGGACCAGCGTTAGGCGAGGGGTCCGGTCCGGAAGGGCCGGAGGGCCCGGGTTAGGCGGCTTTAATAATCCCGGCGAGCTCTGCGAGCGAGGGATTTTCGTTGCCGCCGTTCCGGGCCCACCGGCCCGCTCAAGGTGAGTCACCAAAGAAGGAAACGCAACCTTAGAACAAAGCAACCTTCGGCGTCTGCGGGAAGATCCGGTCCAGTTCTTCCAGATCCTTCTCCGACGGCTCCCAGGAAACAGCTTCGGCGTTCTGCTGGACCTGCTCCACCTTGGTGGCTCCCGCAATCACGGAAGCAACGGACGGCTGAGCTGCGAGCCAGGAGAAGGCCACCTGGATTTCGGTCAGTCCGCGGTCCTTCGCGAAGTCGCCAAACGCTGCCAGCTGGTCAAAGTCAGCATTTTCCAGGAGATTGGTCCGGGAGTGCGAGAGCCTGCTGCCCTCAGGAGCCTTGCCGCTGCTGTATTTTCCGGTCAACAGGCCGTTGGCGAGCGGGAAGTACGGCAGCACGCCCAGTCCGTACGCTTCAGCTGCCGGGGTTACCTCAAGTTCGGCACGGCGGTCCAGCAGGTTGTAATGGTTCTGGGCGGAAATGAACGGTGTATAGCCGCCCATCCGGGCGGTGAATTCGGCTTCGGCAATCTGCCACCCGGAGCGGTTGGAGTGCCCGATGTAGCGGACCTTGCCGCTGGTCACCAGATCATCCAATGCCGCGAGGGTCTCCTCGATGGGAGTCAGCGGGTCCGGGGTATGGAACTGGTACAGATCAATCCAGTCCGTGCCCAGCCGCCGCAGCGACGCCTCCGCTGCCTTCACGATGTAACGGCGGGAACCGCGGGCGTCGAAGTCGTTTCCGTTGACGCCCTTCATGTCCATTCCGAACTTTGTCGCCAGCACAACGTCGTCGCGGCGACTGCCCAGGGCCTTGCCCAGCATTTCCTCGCTCAGTCCGGGCGTGCGTCCGTAGCTGTCAGCAACGTCGAACAGCGTGATCCCGGCGTCAATTGCCGCGTTGATGACAGCGTCGGTCCCGTCCTGCGATTCCGTGGGTGTTCCCGGACGTCCCAGGTTGTTGCATCCCAGACCAACCGTGGAGACGGTCAATCCGGAGTTTCCAAGTCTGTTATATGAAGTCATGGGGCCAACGCTACCGAATATCAGCGTTTGTTGCGGCGGAACCTGCATCTGACCCGCGGCATGACGTTTGAAGAAGCGTCAACCGCTGAAAGGGAACGGGTTCGTATTGGGCCCGGGAGCCTTGTCTGTCTCCATGATGTACTGAACCGGAATCGGCCCCGTGGGAAGCACGCCTTCAAAGACCCGCTCCGAGTGCCGCCGCGCTTCCGGCAGGCCTGCCGCACGTGCGGCACCGTAGAAGTGCTGTGCGGATGCAGGCTCCCTGCCGGCATTTTCGCACCAGACCATGTACATGCCGTAAAGGTCGGCGGCAGGAACGGTCTCGGTTTCGTCGAGTCCAGCTAGAGTGCATTCGTTGAAGAACAGGTTGATGTGATCTGCGTTGTGCTCAGGCATACTCCGACACTAAGCAAAATTGCACAGGCAGGAAAGCCTGCGTGTACCAATCAGAAATATATACAGCGGTTGCTGTTCTCCACTCACCCCTGAAGCAGGTATTCTTCCAGCGCCAGCGGGGCAGTTCCGGTGAGGCGCTCAATGTCAGAGCTAACCTCCGCCATCTCACCGGCCGCGACGGCCGCGTAGGTGCTGACCCAGGCCTCGATCTGCCATTTCTCCACATCGCTGCCCCGGCGGGATTCCATCGCTTCTTCCACCGTTTCATTGCGGAAGCGCACCTCTGAACCGGTCACCCGGGTCAGGACCGCGGCGATTTCTTCAAAGGTCAGCGCCTGAGGACCGGTGAGCGTGTACACCGCATTGGCGTGCGCCTGCGGGTCCACCAGGATCCGGGCAGCGGCACGGGCCACATCCGCCCGCGCCACGGCGGCCAGCCGGCCGTTGCCGGCCGGACCGCGGAGCAGCCCGTCACGCCCCACGAAAGACGGCAGGACGTCCTGGTACAGGCAATCCCGGAGGAACGTGTACTCCACCGACGTGGACTTGATGTACTCCTCGGTGTCCCAGTGGTCGCGGGCAAGCGTAAAGACAGCGTCCGGTGCTGCTCCCATGAAGGAGGTGTACACGATGTGATGCACACCGGCGTCAACGGCGGCGTCCACGAAGGTGCGCTGGTCCTGGCGCCGGTACCGGCTTTCCGCCGCGGAGACCATGAACAGTGTGCGGACACCCTCCAACGCACGGGCGGAAACTTCACGGTCCGAGTACGTGATGGCGTACGACGGCGTGCCGGGAAACTCCGGGAGCCTGGCTGTATGCCGCGCCAGCAGTCTCTGTCGGATCCCTGCTTCTGCCAGCAGCCGGGCCACGGCGCCGCCGAGTGCTCCGGTGGCGCCGGTGACCGCTACGTCCGGTTGTTCCTGTGCCATGGTGTCTGCTCCTCGCCGTTGCCGTTGCCGCGGAATGCGCCTACTGGATTTTCGGGATTTGGCCGGTGGGCATTTCCTGCCCGGGAAGCGGGCGGGCAAACGGCACCTTTGTTCCCAGGACCTGCGCGACGACGTCGTTGGCCACCTGCCGGGCCGTCAGCCCGACGCGTGCCAGAACTTCCCCGCGGGTGCCGTGGTCAAGGAATTCCACCGGAAGACCCACTTCGTTCAAAGCTGTATCCACTCCCGCGGCACGCATTTCCTGGCGGATCCTGGAACCGACGCCCCCGGCGCGCACCCCATCCTCAATCACGATCACAATCCGGTGCTCGGCTGCCATGCGGATAATGGAGCGCGGCACGGGCAGGACCCAGCGGGGATCCACCACTGTGGAGCTGATGCCCTGGTCCCCGAGCCGTCCTGCCACCTGCAGCGCCATTTCGGCCATGGCGCCCACACTGACAATCAGGACATCGTTGGACTTCTCGCCGCTGGGACGGCGGGCAAGGATATCGACACCGTCGGAAGTGCGTTCCAGCGCGTCCACGTCCGGTCCTACCGTGCCCTTGGAGAAACGGACCACACTGGGCGCGTCATTGATGGCGACCGCCTCGCGCAGTTCCTCCTTCAGCCGGGTGGCGTCGCGGGGGGCGGACAGGTGCAGCCCGGGGACGATCTGCAGCATGGACATGTCCCACATGCCGTGGTGGCTGGCGCCGTCGGGCCCGGTGACTCCGGCACGGTCCAAAACGATGGTGACGCCCGCCTTGTGCAGGGCCACGTCCATGAGCAGCTGGTCGAACGCGCGGTTGAGGAACGTGGCGTAGAGCGCGACGACGGGGTGCAGCCCGCCGAAGGCCATGCCCGCCGCTGAGGTGAGGGCGTGCTGCTCGGCAATGCCGACGTCGAATACCCGTTCCGGATGCTTTTCAGCGAACCGGTGCAGGCCCACCGGAATCAGCATGGCGCCGGTAATGCCCACGATGTCCTCGCGCTCATCGGCAATGTCAGCGATTTCCGTGGCGAAAACTGAGGTCCAGGACTGCTTTCCGCCGGGTTCCACAGCCTTTCCGGTCTCAGGATCTATGATTCCGACGGCGTGGAACTGGTCTGCCACGTCGGCACGGGCCGGCGCATAGCCGCGGCCCTTTTCCGTCATGGCGTGGACCAGGACCGGACCGCCGTAGTTCTTCGCCTTGGTCAGTGCGCGTTCCACGGCGGCCATGTCATGTCCGTCGATGGGACCGATGTACTTCATGCCGAGGTCCTCGAACAAGCCCTGAGGAGCCCACCAGTCCTTAATCCCGCGTTTGGCAGCATGGAGGCTGTGGTAGGTGAATTTGCCCACCGGGCCGCCGTGCTGGAGCCGGTTCTTCCACCAGCCCAGGGTGTTTTCGTAGGCACGGTGGGTACGGACGGCGTCGAGGGTGGGGCGCAGGGACGCGAGGTAGTCGGCGAGGCCGCCGATGGTGGGGGCGTAGGAACGCCCGTTGTCGTTGACCACGATGACGACCCGGCGGCGCTGGTCAGCAGCGATGTTATTGAGGGCTTCCCAAGCCATGCCGCCGGTCAGTGCGCCGTCGCCCACCATGACCACGGTGTAGCGGTCCCCTTCGCCGGTGAGCTGCCGGGCGCGGGAGATGCCGTCTGCCCAGGAAAGCGAGGAGGAAGCGTGGGAGGATTCCACGATGTCGTGTACGGACTCGGCCCGCGAGGGGTAGCCGGACATCCCGCCCTGCTGGCGCAGGGTGGAGAAATCCTGGCGTCCGGTGAGGATCTTATGCACGTAGGACTGGTGGCCGGTGTCAAAGACAATGCTGTCCCGGGGCGAGTCGAAGACCCGGTGGATTCCCACGGTCAGTTCCACTACACCCAGGTTGGGTCCCAGATGGCCGCCGGTCTGGGCCACATTGCTGATCAGGAAGGACCTGATCTCTTCGGACAAACGTTCCAGCTGCTCCGTGGAGAGTTTGCTCAGGTCCCGCGGATCACGGATGGTTTCCAGAAGTCCCAACGGGCGCCTCCCTTGCTTTCAGGCAACGGCACTGCACACCGTCACAACGATTTAACTCTAACGCTTGAGGAAGCGCCGCCGGTTCCATAAGAGGCAAAGAGCCCCGCCTCACGAGTCCAAATGCTCGTGAGGCGGGGCTCCGCATTTCCCGGCTCCGTATCAGCGGACCCGGAAACGCTGCGTGTTACTTGGCAGTGATCTGTCGCAGTACGTACTGCAGGATGCCGCCGTTGCGGTAGTAATCCGCTTCACCCGGGGTATCGATGCGCAGGACCGCGTCGAAGGAGATGGCTTCGCCGTTCTCCGGGGTGGCGGTAACCTTCACGGTCTTGGGCGTGTTGCCGTTGTTCAGTTCGGTCACGCCGGAGACTGCAAAGGTTTCCGTGCCGGTCAGGCCCAGGGACTCGGCATTGACGCCGGCCGGGTACTGCAGCGGCAGGACGCCCATGCCAATGAGGTTGGAGCGGTGGATGCGCTCGTAGCTCTCGGCAATAACAGCCTTGACGCCCAGCAGTGCGGTGCCCTTGGCTGCCCAGTCACGCGAGGAACCGGAACCATACTCCTTGCCGGCCAGGACAACCAGCGGAATGCCGGCGGCCTGGTAGTTGACCGAGGCGTCGTAAACGGCTGCCTGCGGTGCATCGGCCTGGCTGAAGTCACGGGTGAAACCGCCCTCAACGCCGTCGAGCAGCTGGTTCTTGATGCGGATGTTCGCGAACGTGCCGCGGATCATCACTTCGTGGTTGCCTCGGCGGGAGCCGTAGGAGTTGAAGTCCTTGCGCTGAACACCGTGGTCCAACAGGTAACGGCCTGCGGGGGTGTCGGACTTGAAGGAACCGGCCGGGGAGATGTGGTCGGTGGTGACCGAATCGCCGAGCTTCAGCAGGACGCGGGCGCCCTCGATGTCGGTTACGGGCTCCGGCTGTGCCTTCATGCCCTCGAAGTACGGGGGCTTCCGGACGTACGTGGACTCCGTATCCCACTCGAAGGTTGCACCTTCGGGGGTGGGCAGGGACTTCCAGCGGTCGTCGCCTTCGAAGATGGTGTCGTAGCTGTTGCTGAACATCTCCTTGTTGATGGAGGCGTCGATGATTTCCTGGACCTCGACCGGGTTCGGCCAGATGTCCTTCAGGAAGATATCGTTGCCGGCTTCGTCCTGGCCCAGCGGGTCATTCTCGAAGTCGAAGTCCATGGTTCCGGCCAGGGCGTAGGCAACTACCAGCGGCGGGGAAGCCAGGTAGTTCATCTTCACGTCCGGGTTGATGCGGCCTTCGAAGTTGCGGTTACCGGAGAGCACAGCGGTGACGGCGAGGTCGGCTTCCTGGATGGCCGTGGAGATTTCGTCTTCCAGGGGACCGGAGTTGCCGATGCAGGTGGCGCAGCCGTAACCGACCACGAAGAAGCCAAGCTTCTCGAGGTAGGGAATCAGGCCGGACTTCTCGTAGTAGTCGGTGACTACCTTGGAACCCGGAGCAATCGAGGTCTTGACCCACGGCTGCGTTGCCAGGCCCTTTTCGACGGCGTTGCGGGCCAGCACTGCTGCCGCCATCATCACCGACGGGTTGGACGTGTTGGTGCAGGAGGTGATCGACGCGATCGACACGGCGCCGTGGTCCAGCTCGAAACTGCGGCCGTCGGCCATGGTGACCGGAACCGAGTTCACGGAGCGTTCGGCCGGGGCGTCGGCCTTTGCGACCAGATCGTGGCCCTTGTCTTCCACCTGAGTGGCATTGGCGTTGAACGACGGCGCGTCCGAGGCCGGGAAGGTCTCTTCCAGCGCCTCGTCAACGGTGCCGCTCTCGGCGTCAACGCTCTCGTGGACGTAGTTCTTCAGGTCCTTGCGGAACTGTTCCTTGGCGTTCGTCAGTTCCACGCGGTCCTGCGGGCGCTTCGGTCCGGCGATGGAGGAAACCACCGTGGACAGGTCCAGTTCCAGGTACTCGGAGTACTGGATCTCGACGGACGGATCGTGCCACAGGCCCTGTTCCTTGGCGTAGGCCTCAACGAGGGCCACGTTCTCTTCGGACCGGCCGGTCAGCCGCAGGTATTCCAGGGTGACGTCATCGATCGGGAAGATCGCAGCGGTGGAACCGAACTCGGGGCTCATGTTGCCGATGGTGGCGCGGTTGGCCAGCGGCACAGCGCCGACACCCTCGCCGTAGAACTCCACGAACTTGCCGACGACGCCGTGCTTGCGCAGCATTTCGGTGATCGTCAGAACGACGTCGGTGGCGGTGGCGCCGGCGGGGATTTCGCCGGTGAGCTTGAAGCCGACAACGCGCGGGATCAGCATGGAGACGGGCTGGCCAAGCATGGCAGCCTCGGCTTCGATGCCGCCAACGCCCCAGCCCAGTACGCCCAGGCCGTTGACCATGGTTGTGTGGGAGTCGGTGCCGACGCAGGTGTCAGGGTAGGCACGCAGGACGCCGTCAACTTCACGCGTCATGACAGTGCGGGCCAGGTACTCAATGTTGACCTGGTGGACAATGCCCATTCCCGGGGGAACTACCTTGAAGTCATCGAAGGCCGTCTGGCCCCAGCGAAGGAACTGGTACCGCTCGCCGTTGCGCTGGTATTCGATTTCCATGTTGCGCTCGAGCGCACCGGAGTTGCCGAAAGCATCAATCTGGACGGAGTGGTCAATGACCATTTCCGCAGGGGCCAGGGGGTTGACCCGCTTGGGGTCTCCGCCCAATTCAGCCACGGCCTCACGCATGGTCGCCAGGTCCACAATGCAGGGAACGCCGGTGAAGTCCTGCATGATCACCCGGGCAGGGGTGAACTGGATTTCAGTGCTGGGCTCTGCGTTTGCATCCCACTGTGCAAGTGCACGCACGTGGTCCGCGGTGATGTTGGCACCATCTTCGGTGCGCAGCAGGTTTTCCAGCAGGACCTTGAGGCTGAACGGAAGGCTCTTTGCACCTTCGACGGAATTCAACCGGAAAATTTCATATTCGTTTCCGCCGACGTTTAGTACGCCTTTGGACCCGAAGCTGTCCACATTAGTCATAATAGGACTCCTCTCGCCACCGTTTTATCTTTGTCCAGCGGTCCGCGGCATGCCAGTTAGGTATCCCTAACCGGCAGCCACGGGGGACGGCAGGAAAATGGGTGGACTATTTTCTCTGCCGGAAGGCCCCCTGCCGGACGAAAAAATCTTCTCCGCTCAAGCGGATAAAGCTCCCCTACACGGCGCGGATCTGCACAACTGCTCTTATACTATCGGTTACACGGGCCTGTGAGCCCGAAGACAGCCCCGAGCCGCCCGCCAATTTTGGCCCTCGGCTCCGGGAGTCGCTTTATGACGCAGAGTAACCGGCGCCGGGTGCGGCTGTTAGGGGCGGGTCAGGACGGCGAAGGATTCCATGTGGTGGGTGTGGGGATACAGGTCGAAGACCCGCAGCGAGTCCAGCTGCCAGCCGAGGTCCTGAAAGTAGCCCAGGTCGCGGGCAAACGACGCCGGATCGCAGGACACATAACCCACAACGCGGGGTGCGGCGGCGTTGATCCTGGCCACCACATCCTTGCCTGCGCCGACGCGCGGCGGATCCAGCAGGACGACGTCGAGCCGGCCCTCGTAGGCAGCCAGCGCTTTGTCCACGCGTCCCTGCAGGATCTCCACCTGCGGGGCAGCAAAGAGATTCTTGCGGGCGTCGCGGCTGGCGGACGGAGAACCTTCCACGGACAGCACGCGGCCGGTTTCGCCGACGGCGTCTGCCAGCGGTGCCGTGAACAGTCCGGCACCGGCGTACAGGTCCGCTACCTGCTCGCCCGGCTGGAGCTGCAGCCCTTCCAGGACGGCCCCCGCCAAGGTGGCGGGCGCACTGCGGTGAATCTGCCAGAAACCGGCGCCGGTCACCCGGTAGTCATGGCCCAGCACATTTTCAGACACCCAGGTGCGGCCGCGGAGCCGGTTCAGGGTGGACGTTTCGGGATCCCAGGAGGCAATGGAGGTTCCCTCGGGAAGGGCGGAAGCAATCCGGCCCAGAGCCTTGGGATGGGCGCCTTCAGCAGGAATAAGGAGTACCAGCGGAGCGCCCGAGGACGGAACGGCCACCTCAACGCGGGAGACCCCGCTGAAGTCCACGTCCCACAGCTGCAGATCATTGACAGCGTCAACGGCCAGCGGCATGCGCTGGACCGGGATGAGTTCATCGGAGCGGTGGGCGTGCATGGCCAGCCGACCGCCCGGAGCAACCGAGAAGCTTGCGCGGGTCCGCCAGTGCAGTCCGTCTTCGCGTTCGTCCAGGGCCGGTTCCACCGTCACACCGCGGTCCACTTTGGCGAGGCGGTGCAGCTGCTCCGCGAAAATCTGTCCCTTGAGCTCGCGCTGCACGGACAGGTCGATGTGGCCGAATTCGGCGCCGCCCACCGGCAGGCGCCCGCGGGAGGCTGCACGCAGCGCGTCGGCTTCGGGCCAGAAGTGCTCCACCCGGCCCGGAGCTGCTTCGAGCACCTCGGTGACGTCCGCGCGCCAGAACTTGGCGCCGTCGCCCGCTTCCGTCAGGCGGGCGCGGACCCGCTCACCCGGCAGCGCATGGCGGACAAAGACCACCCGGCCTTCGTGGCGGGCCACAAAGTGGCCGCCGTGTGCGGGCGCGCCGATGGTGAGTTCGATCTCGGATTCAGTGGTGTCGGTCGTCATAGTGCCGGATACTTCCTGATGGAGCCTAAAAGACCATCACACCATGTCCCTGACCCGGGTGCATATTCGCCCGGGTCCGGGGTCTATGCTGGCGGTTGGGTTTTTTCGCAGCAGATCATCAGGAACCGAGGTAGCAGGTGGCCCATTACGTCATCATGGGGTGTGGACGCGTAGGCGTATCCCTCGCCCACACACTGGACAATGCCGGCCACACGGTGGCCGTCATTGACCAGGACGAGAGGGCTTTCCGGCGCCTGCGCCACACGTTCACGGGCCGGAAGGTCACCGGCGTCGGCTTTGACCGGGTAACCCTCAAAGAGGCCGGGATCGAGGAGGCCTACGCTTTTGCAGCGGTGTCCTCGGGCGACAACTCAAACATCCTTGCCACCCGCGTTGCCCGCGAGACGTTCCATGTCCCCCATGTTGTGGCGCGGATTTACGACCCGGGACGCGCTGAGATCTACCAGCGCCTGGGCATCCCCACAGTAGCCGCGGTGCGCTGGAGTGCGGATCAGGTCCTGCGGCGCATCCTGCCGGAACAGAGCATCAACGGTGACTTCCGCGAGTCCTCCGGCCGGCTGATCCTGGGCGAACTGTCCCTGCATGAGGGCTGGATGGGCGCCACGATCAGCGGCATTGAACAGGCCGCCGGTGTGCGCATCGCGTACCTGACCAGGTTCGGCGAGGGGATACTCCCCCGGCCTGACACCAGTTACCAGCAGGGCGACGTCCTGCACGCCATGATGAACGTGGAACGCACCAGCGAAATCAGCCGCATTCTGTCCGTCGCGCCCGTCAAGGAGATCCAGTGAAAGTCGTCATAGCCGGGGCCGGCAGCGTGGGGTCCTCCATCGCCAAGGAGCTCCTGTCCCACAAGCATGAAGTTCTCCTGATTGACGAGAAGCCGGAGGTGGTGGGACGCAGCGGACTGTTGGGCGCCCACTGGCTCATCGGGGACGCGTGCGAGTTGACCACGCTGAAGGATGCCCGGCTCGAGGAAGCCGACGTCATGGTGTCCGCCACCGGCGACGACAAGGTTAATTTGGTGGTGTCCCTGCTCGCCAAGAGCGAGTTCGGCGTGGCACGCACCGTGGGCCGCGTGAACAACCCCAAGAACGACTGGATGTTTGATGATTCCTGGGGCGTGGATGTGGCGGTCAACACGCCCCGCCTGATGACGGCCCTCGTGGAGGAGGCAGTGGAGGTCGGCGACCTGGTGCGGCTGCTGACGCTGCAGACCGGCGTCTCCTCCATGGTGGAATTCACCGTTCCGGCGGATTCCCCGCTGACGGGCCGGACGCTGGGGTCCATTGACTGGCCGCTGGACGCCGCTGTCACCGCCATCCTGCGCGATGACGCGCCCATCACGCCAAGCAGCGATGACGTCATCGAGCCCGGGGACGAGCTTTTCTTTATCTGCACGATTGCCGCCGAGGACCAGCTGCGGGCGGTCCTGCTTCCCTAGGGGTTTTGCTGCGGCAGCGGCCGGGACACCACCCAGGCCAGCCAAAGCCCCAGCGCGTAGAGGGGCACTCCCATGGCCAGGCGCATGGTGCCGAGGGCGCCCACATTGTCCGCCAGATAGAGCGGAAGCTGGACCCCCAGGCGCAGTCCAAAGACCGCGATAATGATCCAGGTGGCCAGTGCGTAGGCACGGGTCCGCTTCCGGCTGGCGCGCCATTCCACATTCTCGCCCCGGATAAATCCGAACAAGAGGCCGGCCACCGGCCAGCGGACGGCAATGGACACGGCAAACGCCAGGATATACGCGGCGTTGAGGTAGAAGCCCGGCAGGAAGAATTCCGTCCCGCTGCCGCTGCGCAGGGCGACGACGGCGCAGATCACTACCCCGATCACCCCGGTCAGCGACTGCATCAGCGGGCGCTTCTGGACGAGGTTGGCCACCGAGAAGACGCCGGCCGAGGCCACCGCTGCGGCCAGCGGCAGGTAGAGCCCGGACGTCAGGGTAAAGAGCAGCGTAAAGAGCAGGCCGGGCACAATGGCTTCCGCCAGGCCCCGGATTCCGCCCACAGACCTGAGCACGTCGATCTGGCCGTCATCCTTACGCTCCACGCCGGCACGGGCGGCGTAGGCGCCGGCTACGTCACCGAAGCTGGGCTGCTCGCCGCTGTTGCCCTCGCCCGTTGAGGGTTCGGGCCGGTCGCTGCCGGGTCGCTCAGTCATGTTTCATTCTCCGGACGTCCGATGATTTCATAGCGGGGGTTGTAAATGGTGGGGTAATTTCCCACGGTGCTGACCATGCCTTCGAAGGCCAGCTGGGTACCGGCTTCCACCCCGGGCACCCGCCGCTGACCCAGCCAGATAAGACGGACGCGTGCACGCGGTTTCCGCGATGCCGGATCCCGGTACGCCGCGTCCCGGTCCTCCACCATCGCCGTGAAGCGCGGAGGTTCCGTCGCCGGAACCAGGGTGATGGACTCTACGTAGCCGCCGCTGTACACCCGGCCGCGCTCGGGCAGAGCGCTGACGTGCACCGGCGCCTGCTTGCCGGGCGGGAGGGATTGCTGGGAGGGCATTCGGCTAGCCGATGGTCGTGATCTCGGGGCCCCGCTCGGGAGGAGCGGGGCGGTCCGATTCTTCGGTGCGCTTGGGCAGGGGCGAAGCATCGCGCGGCAGCCGCAGCTGCAGCAGGTCCCGCGGCGGCAGCGGCTGTTCGCCGCGCACCACCACTACGTTCCGGAAGACCGTTTCCAGCGGCTTGGCAGCCTCGGGGTTCAACGCTGCCGGTCCGCCGAAGACACCGCGCAGGAACCAGCGGGGCCCGTCAACGCCTACAAACCGTGCCACCCGGTAGCCCTTGGAGCCGTCCTGTGCCTGGGCAGGAACCTTGGCCAGCAGTTCGGTGCCGAAGACGCCGGCAATCTCATCCACGGTGCCGCCCTGCGAGCCCACGGATTTGCCGATCTGTCCGCGGATGTCGTCCCAGAGGCTCTCCGAGCGCGGTGCAGCGAATGCCTGGAGCTGCAGGCTGGACCCCTCAAGGTCCAGCGTTACGGCCACGACGCGCTGGGTTTTTTCTTCTACTTCCAGACGCAGCTGCAGACCCGGGGTTGCAGCGATGCGCAGCGCGCCCAGGTCCACGTAGCCATCCAGGGACGGCTTGTCTGCGGCGTCCCACGGGCCCGCGGCCGGTGTTGCCTCCGAACCGCTCATAACGTCGGAGGATGCCGAACCGGCAGCTGCAGATCCCGAAGCCCCGGGGGCTTCGCCCTGCTCCTTGCCGCTCTGCTCCTCGCCGCTCAGTTCCTGCTTGTTTTGTTCCTGCTTGTTTTTCTTCCGCCCAAATGCCATGACCGGGTTCCTCTCTCTTATGGGGAGGGCCGCGCGCTGCCGGCCCCCGGGGACAGCCGCTCTAGGCAGGCAGTGCAGTGAAACCGCCGGTGGAACCGAATCCTCCGGTGCCGCGGACGGACTCGGACAATTCATCAACGAGTTCAAAAGACGCCGTCTCCACCCGCTGGATTACCATCTGGGCGATCCGGTCACCCCGGCTCAGGGTGATGGAATTGGAGCTGTCCGTGTTGAGCAGCGTGACACTGATCTCGCCGCGGTAGCCGGCGTCGACCGTGCCGGGAGCGTTAACCACCGTGAGGCCGTGCTTGGCGGCAAGGCCGGACCGGGGATGGATAAATGCCGCATAGCCGAAAGGAAGTGCCAGGGCCACTCCGGTGGGAACCAGCTTGCGCTCCCCCGGTTCAAGGACCAAGTCAACGCGTGTGCGAAGGTCCGCTCCGGCGTCGCCCGGGTGGGCGTACGACGGCGGTTCCAGCCCGTCGTCGAGCATTTTCAGCTGCACGGTCATGGTGGGGCCTTCTTCAAACACCAGTGTCTCCGACTTTCCTTGTGTGGTTCCTGGTACGCGTTCCAAGCGGATCCGCGCGCGCCCCGGATGCCTCCAGGGAATACCGAACCTCACTTTAGCGCGTTTTCCTGACGCTTCTCCGTACGCGCCAAACCGGCAATCCGCCTGCCCGGGTCCAAGATGAAATGCCGGCATAAAAGTGCCAAGCTAAAGGTATGTCATCCCCCTCTTCCCAGACCCCGGCCAGCACCGTCTTATACACGGAGCGGCTTCTTCCCTCTTTTTGGATCTGGGTGATGGTCTTCGGGGCCGCCTGCGCCAGCATCCTTGTGTTCCTGCCGATCAGCGTCGAAACCGGGATTATTGCCGCCGTCGTTTTTGCGGCAATCATGGTTACTCTTCTGCTGCTGTCCACTCCCACCATCCGGGTTACCGCGGACACCCTGCAGGTGGGCAAGGCCGAAATTGAGCGGCGCTACGTCGGCGCTGTGGAAGGCTTCCGGGGGGACGACGCCACCTACCAGCGCGGCCGCGGATTGAACGCGACCGCCTTTATGTGCTTCCGCGGGTGGATTTCGCCGGTGGTCAAGATCGAAATCACCGACCCCGCAGACCGCACGCCCTACTGGCTCACTTCCACCCGTCATCCGGAAGAGCTGGTCCGCGCGCTGAACAGCTAGGACCGCGGTGCAGGTGGCGGATGCGGGCCGGCCGCCTGCACGCCGAAGGCTGCGGCGGGCCCTCAGCCCTCACAGTCGATGCAGTAGTACAGCCCGTCTTTCTCAGCAGCTATCTGGGATCGGTGCCGAACCAGGAAACAGGATGCACAGGTAAATTCGTCAGCCTGTGCAGGAAGGACCCGGACCAGGAGCTCTTCCCCGGAGAGGTCCGCGCCGGGCAGTTCGAAGCTGTCTGCCGCTTCAGTCTCGTCTTCGTCCACAACCGCCGACTGCGTGGTGGCAGTCCTGCGTGTTTTGAGTTCCTCAAGGGATTCCTCGCTGATGTCCTCGTCGGTCTTACGCGGCGCATCATAGTCAGTCGCCATAATTAGTACTCTCACCATCCGGTCGAGTTTTCGGGAGGGGTAGTCGGGCCGACCTGCCGCTGGACCGGCAAGCTTCTTCGGCTCTGAGGTATCAACGCAATGAGCTGGGGTTTTGTGCCCGTAAACCCGAGATTTTTGCGGACCCGGAAGCAAAACACCACACCGTGGCTCCGCCGGGGCGGCGGGAGGTCAAAAACACATGGCTCCCGCCGGGGCGAATCCGCGCCACACCCGCGCAAACAGTAGGCTTTCGGCCCGCCGGGTGGCATTGTTTCCAGAAGGAATTGCTATCGGGTGGAGGATTGGTTCATGCAGGATCTACGTCTCGTGGGTGTCCATGAGGGTGGCGAGCATTTGCTGCTCAGCGGCAAGGGCGGAGAGACTTTCCGCCTGCGCATGGATGAAGCGCTTCGGGTGGCAGTATCCCGCTCCATGCACCGCTCCACCGCGGCTGCCGCACGCCCCGAGGGTCCGGCCATGGCGCCGCGCGACATCCAGGCCAGGATCCGGTCCGGTGCCAGCGCCGAAGAAGTTGCTGAAGCTTCCGGCCTGGACCTCGCGCACATCCGCCGCTACGAGGGTCCGGTCCGTGCCGAACGCGACTACGTAGCCCGGCAGGCACAGTCCGTTGAGGTGGCAGCCCCTCTGTCCGCCGCACATGACGGCTACCGCAGCACTTTTGGGGACAGCCCCGTGAATCTTGGCGATATGGTCAATCACCGGCTCAAGGCCTTCGGCGTGGATCCGGACAGCGTCAAGTGGGACGCCTGGCGGCGCCCCGACTCCACTTGGGATGTGGTGGCGCGGTTCGATCTGCAGGACGCTTCACAGGTTTCAGTAGGTGAAGAACCACCTGCCCGCTGGACCTTCAGCCCCCTGCGGAAGAGTATTTCCAATGCCAACCGCTGGGCCCAGCTGCTGAGTGAGCTGGAACCCCTGGACTCCCCGCTCCCGTCCCGCAGGCTTACCGCTGTTGCAGACCGCGTCTTTGATTTCGAGGCCGCCGCGGCTGAAGAAGACGTGGAAATCGTAGAGGCTGACGAGGACAACGCAAATCTGCTGGAGGTCCTGCGCTCCCGCCGCGGACAGCGGCTTGGCACCGATGAAGACGGCGATGACGCCCTGGCCGCAATGCTGGCCAAGGGCAGCATCCCGGCGGCCCATCCCCGTGACGGGCATTCCGACGCGGATGACCCCGCTTCCAACCGTCCCCGCACCGGCCATCTCACCCTGGCGGCCCCTGGCCCGGATACCGCTCCGGATGCCCCGGACACCGTAGATGCGGACCGGCTGCCCGGCGACATCAACCAGGACACCCGCGAACTCAGCGCCCTGACCAGGCCGCTCCGCCGCCGCAGCGACGCAGGAACCGGTGCCGGCGAAAAGTCATCGCCGGACCGAAAGGCCGCGGCATCGCGTACGGAAGCCTCGAACTCCGAACCCGCAGGCAACGCCGGGGCGGCGACCGGTTCCGCAGCAGAAGCCGGCAGCGGCATCACGGCAGCCGCGAATACGGCGCTTTCCCCTGCTTCAGGGGATGCTGCTGCTCCAGACACCGACAATTCATCCGGCGCAGCTGCGGCCCGGGGCAAGGCCAAGACCGGGGGCCGCAAAGGCGGCCGGACCGACTTCCCCTGGGACCGGGTGGGTTCCGGCGCCGGCCGCGCTGATGCGGGAACAGGTGAGGACGGTTCCGGCAAGGATGAGAGCGGCACCGACCGCCGTGCGGTCAAACCCAAGCGCTCCTCGGTACCCAGCTGGGACGACATCGTCTTCGGCACCAAGGGCGACTAGCGTTCACGCCGGGGGCTTAGCCGGTGCCTGGGACGTTCCGGGCACGCCTGAGGACTAGTCGTCGGGAATAAACAGGTCTTCGATGGAACTGCCGAAGAGAGATGCGAGCCGGAAGGCCAGCGGCAGGGACGGATCAAACCGTCCTCGTTCAATGGAGATAACCGTCTGGCGTGAAACGCCCAGCTCATCGGCGAGGTGCTGCTGGGACCATTTCCGGTTCGAGCGGAATTCCTTGACTCGATTGCGCACGTCAGCCGTTGCGCCGCTGCAGCAGATAGCGCACGCCAAAAAGAGCGGCGCACAGGATCAGCACGGCCGGCAGCACAAGCTTCAGGTCCACGGCAGTTTCTCCCGGCAAGAACGCGAAAACAGTCCCCGCAACTCCAAGTATCAGGATGAGATCGGTGAAGGAGCGGGACGCCGCTTTCTCGTACCAGCCGGCCTCAATCGAATCATCCGGCCGGTCGACCGCACCCTCGATGGTGTTGCGGTCAACAATTGCCGCGTAGACCAGAAGGACTGCCGGTAACGTAAGGCAAGCCGTGAAGACCCAAAAGACAAGCACCGGATTTGCCGCTGAGACGCCCGTGAGCACGGCCAGCCATCCTCCGCCTGCTCCGAGGAACAACCCGCAGGGCAGAGCAACTGCCATGGCCGGCACCCGGCCGGACCCAAACCTCGCCTGCCCCCATTTGGTGCGTGTTTCAGTTCCCATCCCGCTCTCCCCTTCCCTTGGTTGGCGCGCTTTACATGTACAGGTCACTTTACATGGATAGCGTGCTTTACACCCGGGCAGTCGTCAAAGGTTCCGGCCATCCCTGGCACAGACAGGCGGTATCCGGCGTTTTCAAGGGTGCGTACGGCAGCCGTTACGATGCCCGGCCGCACAATGATGTCTATGTCCAGAACGGGTTTTGCCGGCAGGTCCGGAACCGAAGTCGAGCCCACATGCTCAATGGACTCCACCGGCAGCCGGAGAGGATATCCGCAAGCTCCGCGGCGATGTCGGCGAACTGCCGCGCCCACTCGGGAGAATGCTCCACAACGGTGATGCCGTTGCCGTGCCGGTCTGCCATGGGATCATACTAGGCCCCGGAACCCGGGCTCCTCAGGGAATGCGGGGATGAACCGCGCAGACGTCCAGGGTGGCCGGAGAATCATCTGCAGCGGAGATCGACTCCGCCTGGTGGGCTGTGACCCGGCGCATGTAGTGCCGGCGGCAGAGAGTTTCATATCCCACGACCGGCGCTGTTTCCACGGCTTCCGCAGAGAACAGGGGCTCCTCGGTGACACCCGGTGCCGCTCCGGCAGGTGCCGCGGCGGGAGCATGCTTGCCAACGTCGCCCACCACCACCTGGTCGCCTTCCACCACCATCACGCCGTCCACGGTCCGGGCATTGTGGGTGGCCCGCCTGCCGCACCAGCACAGCGCCCTGACCTGGAGCACTTCGGTCCGGTCAGCGAGTTCGATCAGCCGCTGGGAGCCCGGGAAAAGACGGGTGCGGAAGTCGGAGGTGATGCCGAAGGCAAACACATCCACGCACAGCTCATCCACTACACGCGCCAGCTGCTCCACCTGGTCCGCGGCATAGAACTGGGCCTCGTCACAGATCAGGTAATCCACCGGGAAACCTGCCCGGCGGCGGTTCGTCACTTCGTCCCAGAAATCCGTGGCGTCCGTGACCTCCACTGCCGGGGTGCGCAGACCCAACCGTGAGGAAATCATTGACTCCCCCGCCCGGTCGTTGCGGCTGAACAGGATTCCGCCGCGGCCGCGGGCACTGTGGTTGTAGTCCATCTGCAGTGCCAGCGTGGATTTTCCGCAGTCCATGGTTCCGGAAAAGAAAACAAGCTCAGCCACTGTTACTTCTTTCTCCCGCCGGCAGAGGCCCCGGGGTTGCGCTTGGCGGCCGGTGCAGCGAGCTGCAGCAGCGGCACTTCCCGCTCCGCGCGGGTCAGGGACCCGTGCTGGCCCACCACTTCCATTGAGGCCGGCCGCATCCGGCGCAGGTCATACAGGGCAATAGGCTCCCGCGCCAGCACCAGCACGTCACCGATGCGCGGCAGAACGGACTCGGTCACGACGGCGCCGAAATAGCCTGCTGCAATGGCCTCCTGCCGCGTGGTGATCCAGGCCTTATTGCCGTACGCGCTGCGCCAGGCAGCCATCAGCTTGTCGCGGCCCTGTTCGTCGGTGCCCGGTTCCAGATAGAGGTGCACCATCCGCGGCTCGCCCGCCGTGTGGCGAACCCCGGCGATGAGTGCGGGATCTGCCGAAAAGTCGTAGCGGTGCTCCGGAGCAACGTCCACCATGCCGTGGTCCGCGGTGAGCAGCAGCAGCGTATCGGCCGGCAGGCGCGCGGCCAGAAGCTTGAGCGCGCTGTCCAGCTCTTCCAGCTGGAAGCCCCACTGCTGTGATTGGGCGCCGTGCTTGTGCCCGGCTTTGTCCAGCTCGTTCCAGTACAGGTACATCAGCATCTTTGGTGATCCGGCCAGGGCCTGAACCGCAGCGGCAACCCGGGCGTGGACACCGGTGGCGCCGATGAATTCGCCCCCGCGCAGGGCGGCGCGGGTCATGGCGGAATCCTCAAAGCGGGGCAGGCTGACCGATGCCACCGGAATGTGCTCGGCCGCCCGTTCCAGGACCGTGGGGCAGGGCTGCCACCGCGCGGGATCCACCCCGGCATCCCAGTTCCCGAGCAGGTTGACGACTTTGTCCTGCTCCGGGTCCAGCACGTCGTATCCGACCATGCCGTGTTCACCCGGCGGGCGCCCGGTGCCCAGCGAAGCGAGGGACGCCGCCGTCGTCGTCGGGAATGCTGCAGTGAGGACGCGCGCCGAGGGCAGAAAACCGCGCAGGAAGGGCGCGTGGCCGCCGCGCTGCTTGAGCAGGGACCAGCCGAGGCCGTCCACCATGACCACGCAGACGCGTTTGGCTGCCGGCAGGTTCAGGGTGTTTTCGAACCCCGGGACCCCGAGCACCGCGGCGGAGCTGGTGAGGACATCGGCAACGCTGCTGCGTCCGTAGCCGGGAGCGGGAGGCAGCGGTTCACCGGAGGGCGAGCTTGTTCCGGACGGAGAGTTCATGACCCCTTACCGCTGGTGGTGGCCGCGGTTGAAGCGGCTGCCGAGGCCGGCGGCTCGCTGGCGCGCTTCCCCGGTGTCCAGTGCCCGCAAATTCACGGTGTCCGTATTGACCTTGCGCAGGGCCCGGGCAAAGTCCTTGGCGTTCTGCACCGCCTGGGCTCCGTCCGCCTCGGCACTGACCCGGAGCACAATGTCCTCCTGGGCAATGCTGCCGGTGTAGCCGTGGTCGGCGTCGCACTGCGGGTCCGCGCATCCGGCCGGACCCATGTCCAGCCGCTGGCCGCCGGACCAGGCGATGGCCAGCGTCAGTTCGCGGGCCTGGTCGGAGGGCTTGTAGTTCTGCGGCTGGGCGTACATGTAGCCCAGGACCACGGAACGGATCTGCGTAACCGGAACCGATTCGGTGGAAACCTGCGCCATCATCTGTTCCCCGGCCTCGTCCAGCTGCTGGTCATCCACGTGGGTGATCACCAGCATGTCCTCGGTGAGCACCAGCACGGTGATGTGGCGGTGCACCTCGGTGCGCTCGAAGTGGGTCTCCAGATGAATCAGGTGGGACAGCGGCTCCCGGCCGTCGAGGGCGTCATGGACGACGTCGGCCAGAAGCGTGGGGTAAAAGCCGGCACGCTCCATGGATGCGTCGAGGCTGCGGCGTTCAGAGGAAAGTAACGGCGACATGGTTCCAGTTTCCCCCAGAGAACGCCCCAGCACCTAAATGGCGCGCGGGAGCACACCAAGTGAGTCCTGGATCGCCCTGCACCTTCGCCCGGACCCGGCGTGAACGGGCCTAATCCCGCATGGCCCGCCGGGCACTGTCAGTGCGCTGCTGCGGGTTGCCGACACGGACGTCGGCGCTGAGGACAGTGACTCCGGTGGTGGAAACCAGCACGGGGTTGATCTCCAGCAGGGCGATCTCGGGGTGTTCGTCCTTGAGCAGCGCCAGCCGGGATATCAGGTCCTCGAGGGCCGCAACGTTGGCCTTGGGCAGCCCCTGGTACCCGAACAGCTTGCCGGAGGCGCGCGGGGCACGCACCAGGTCAGCTATATCGGTGTTGGTCAGCGGCGGAATGCCATGCGCCCAGTCGTCCAGCAGGTTCACCGCATCCCCGGCCAGGCCGAAGGACAGCACCGGCCCCAGCAGCGGATCTTCGATGGCCCGCACGGTGCACCCCTGCCCGGCCGGAGCCATGGTCTGCACTTCAAGCTCAAAGCTGCCGTAGGGCTCCAGCGCCTGCTTCATCTGGGCAATGTTGCTCCGGAGCTCCTCGGGGGTGGAGATGTTCAGGCGCACCCCGCCAAGGTCCAGGCGGTGGCGCAGGTGTTCGTCCATGGTTTTGATGGCGACCGGCCAGCCGACGGAATCCGCTGCCGCCACTGCCTCGTCGGCACTGGTAAACGGAACCGAGGGCAGCAGCTGCACGCCGTAGTAGCCGAGCAGCTGCGCGGCCGCCGCCGAGGGCAGCCGCATCAGCTCATCCCCCGCCACTGAGGTGAGCAGTTCCTCAATCAAGACGCGGGCGGCGTCCGGATCCACTCCGGCCGGCTCCAGGTATTGGCCGTGGTCGCGCGCAGCCCATTCGGTGTATCTCATCA
Source organism: Arthrobacter sp. NPDC097144 (assembly GCF_044762205.1). Classification (NCBI taxonomy): domain Bacteria; kingdom Bacillati; phylum Actinomycetota; class Actinomycetes; order Micrococcales; family Micrococcaceae; genus Arthrobacter; species Arthrobacter sp. NPDC097144. The sequence continues at coordinate 111,589 of NZ_JBIWDW010000006.1, forward strand.
GGGAGGCAAGCGCGGTGACGGCGGCGCCCGGGCTCGCGAAGCACGGCAGGCCCGACTGGCGCCCGTCCTCCTCCCGGCCTCCTGCCGTGAACAGTCCCTCCACGTGCGCACCGGGATCCATGATGCCGGTGAAGGCGGCGACGATGGGCTTGCCCGTTTCCGCCACGCATTCCTGCAGGCACCGGGCAATCTTCTCGGTGGTCAGCCCAACCGAGGGCAGCAGGGTCACCACGCCGGCATGTACGGCATCGTCCGCGAGCGCCTTGGTGACGGTGGCCCGCAGCAGCGGCAGTGCAACGCTCATGCCGCTGTCCAGGGAAAGGTCAGTCTCCAGGCTGCCCACTTCCAGTTCCAGGCCGACGGCGGCATCGGCCACCACCCGTCCCAGCGCTGCGGAGTTGCTGAAGACCGCCAGGGAACGGCCGGCCGGAAGCGGCTGGCTGACGGCAATCTGGGCCACGTCCATCAGCTGCTCGTTGGTGTTCACCCGGATCACCCCCGACTGCCGCAGCATGGCATCCAGTGCCCCGGCCGGCGCCTGCGTGGTCCGCACGGCATGGCCCGGGGGAAGCTGCAGTCCGGTGACGTCGGACTTCGCGACGATCACGGGTTTGGAGGTGGCCAGCCGCCGGGCGATGCGGGAGAACTTGCGGGGGTTGCCCACGGATTCCAGGTACATGCCCACCACCCGGGTGTCAGTGTCATCCTCCCAGTACTGCATGGCGTCGTTGCCGGAGACATCGGCCCGGTTTCCCGCAGAGATGGTGGAGGACAGGCCCAAACTGCGCCGCTGTGCCGCCGCGTAAAGCAGCACCCCGATCGCTGCGGACTGGCTGAACAGTCCCAGTCCCCCGGGCACCGGCATGGACGGCGCCATGGAGGCGTTCAGGCTAACGTCGGGGCGGGTGTTGATCAGACCCAGCGACGCCGGGCCCACCACGCGCATCCCGTTGGCGCGGGCGTGCCGCACCAGCCGGCGCTGGCGGGCCAGGCCGCGTTCGCCGTCGCCCGCGAAACCGGCGGTGACCACCAGCAGTCCCTTGACGCCGGCGCGGCCGCACTCCTCCACCACGGGCAGCACCTGGTCATAGGGAACGGCGATGACGGCCAGCTGCACCGGTTCCGGGATATCCGCGATCCGCGCGTAGGACACCATTCCGGCCAGCTCGAAGGCCTCCGGGTTCACCCCGTAGACGGAGCCGGTGAACCCGCCCTCGATGATGTGTTCCAGGAGCTGGTAGCCCACCTTGCCCCACTCGCGGCTGGCTCCGATGACCGCCACCGACGACGGCGAGAGAAGGTCCGCCACGCTGCGGGCTTCCGCGCGGTGCTCGCGTGCTTCCATTACGGCCCGGGACTTGTCCGTGGGGTCGATGTTGAAATCCAGGGCGATGACGCCGTCGTCGAAATGCCGGCGCACCTCATAGCCGGCGTCCGCGAAGACCCCGATCATTTTGCGGTTTTCAGGCAGCACTTCGGCGGAGAACCGGCGGATGCCGTTTTCCCGGGCGGCGGCGGCCAGGTGTTCCAGCAGGATGGAACCCAGCCCGCGGCCCTGGTGGCCGTCCGAAATGTTGAAGGCAACCTCAGCCTCCGTGGGATCATCGAGGCGGTCGTAGCGGCCGATGCCGATAATCTCCGAGCCGATGGTGATGACAAAGGCCACCCGGTCCTTGTAGTCCACGTTGGTGAACCGTGCCAGTTCCTTGGAGCTGAGCTTGGCCTTATAGGTGAAGAAGCGCAGATAGATGGAGCTTTGGGACTGGCGCATGTGGAACTCCTGCAGCGCCTGGGCGTCCCCGGGTGTCACAGGTCTCAGATGCCCGGTGCCGCCGTCCCGCAACACCACGTCAGCTTCCCAATATTCGGGGTAATGTCCCTGCTCCGCCATAGACTCAGAGTAGTGGGAAATTTTCTCCGCTGTCTGCAGGAGCGTTCGGCCGCCGCGCCGAACCCGCCTGCACCCCCGTTTACCCCCTACCAATGCAAGGACCCGACAACAGCATGGCCCGGCGCCAACCCGTCTCCAAAACCGCACCCGGCGAGAAAATCGCCGAGAACATCATCGACATTGATGTCACCACCGAGATGGAAGGTTCCTTCCTCGAGTACGCGTACTCGGTGATCTACTCCCGCGCCCTTCCCGACGCCCGCGACGGCCTCAAGCCCGTGCAGCGCCGCATCCTGTACATGATGGCGGACATGGGCCTGCGGCCGGACCGCGGCCATGTGAAATCCGCCCGGGTGGTGGGCGAGGTCATGGGCAAGCTCCATCCGCACGGTGACTCCGCCATTTACGACGCCATGGTCCGCATGGCGCAGGACTGGGCCCTGCGGCTGCCGCTGATCGACGGACACGGCAACTTCGGTTCACTCGATGACGGCCCCGCCGCCGCCCGGTACACCGAGGCCCGCCTGGCCGCGCCCGCGCTGACGCTGACGGATCACCTGGATGAAGACGTAGTGGACTTTGTTCCCAACTATGACAACCAGCTGATGCAGCCCGAGGTGCTTCCGGCGGCCTTCCCCAACCTGCTGGTCAACGGAACCACGGGCATCGCCGTCGGCATGGCCACCAACATGGCTCCGCACAACCTCGGCGAGGTCATTGCCGCCACCCAGCACCTGATCGCCAACCCGGACGCCACGCTGGATGAACTGATGCGCTTCATCCCCGGGCCGGACCTGCCCAGCGGCGGCCGGATTGTGGGACTGGACGGTATCCGGGACGCGTACGCCTCCGGCCGCGGATCCTTCAAGACCCGCGCCAAGGTGGAGGTGGAGCAGCTCTCCGCCCGCCGCACCGGCCTGGTGATCACGGAACTGCCGTACATGGTGGGTCCGGAAAAGGTCATCGAGAAAATCAAGGATGCGGTGACCTCCAAGAAGCTGCAGGGCATCTCGGACGTGGTTGACCTGACCGACCGCAGCCACGGACTCCGCCTGGTCATTGAGCTGAAGAACGGCTTCAATCCCAACGCCGTGCTGGCCCAGCTGTACCGGTACACGCCCATGGAAGATTCCTTCGGCATCAACAACGTCACCCTGGTGGACGGGCAGCCCCGGACCCTGGGCCTGGTGGAGCTGCTGCAGGTCTATGTGGCGCACCGCCTCGGCGTCGTGCGCCGCCGCACCGCTTTCCGCCTGCGCAAGAAGCAGGACCGGCTGCATCTGGTCGAAGGTCTGCTTATTGCGATTGTGGACATTGATGAGGTCATCCAGATCATCCGCACCTCGGATGAGACGGCGCAGGCGCGTGAACGCCTGATGGCCGTCTATGACCTCACGGAAATCCAGGCCAACCACATCCTGGAGCTGCGCCTGCGCCAGCTCACCAAGTACTCGCGCATCGAGCTGGAGAAGGAGAAGGATGACCTGCTCCTGGCGATCAAGGAACTGCAGGCCATCCTGGATTCGGAGCCGCGGCTGCGCGCCCTGGTTTCCGATGAACTCGGCGAGGTGGCGGCGAAGTATGCCACCCCGCGGCGGACGGTCCTGCTCGAATCCGAGGCCGCCTCTCCGCTGAAGGGCGTGGCCGCTGCTCCCGCCGTCACCGGCAAGGGCGCCAAGGCGGCCATGCCGCTGGAGATCGCCGATGATCCCTGCTGGGTGATCCTTACCAGTTCCGGCCAGCTGGCCCGCACGTCCAACCAGGAGCCGCTCACCGAAGCCGGCCAGCGGGTGCGCCACGATGTGTTCCGGTCCGTGGTGAAAACGACGGCGCGCGGCGAGATTGGGGCGGTGACGTCGTCGGGCCGGATGATCCGCGTCCAGGTACTGGACATGCCGGCCCTGCCGCCCACCGCAGGCCTGCCCAACATGGCGGGCGGGGTTCCGGTGAAGGACTTCATGACCCTGGCCAAGGGCGAGAAGCTGATCGGCCTGGTGCCGCTGAACGAGATCATTGCGCTGGGAACGCGGAACGGCATCGTGAAGCGGGTCAACCCGGAATACCCGCTGAACCGGGACGACTGGGAAGCCATCACGCTCAAGCCCAAGGACGAAGTAGTGGGCTTGGGGGTAGCCGCGCAGGACACCGACGAGCTGGTATTCATTACCGAACAGGCTCAGCTGCTGCGCTTCAGCGCGTCCCTGGTCCGCCCGCAGGGACGCACTGCCGGCGGTGTCGCCGGCATCAAGCTCGCTGCCGATGACCGGGTGCTGTTCTTTGGCGTGGTGGCGCAGAATGACCCGGCCGCCGTCGTCGTGACGGTATCCACCGGGAGCGAGACTCTGCCGGGGGCGCCCGGCGGTTCGGTGAAAGTGACCGAGTTCTCCGAGTATCCGGTTAAGGGCCGGGCCACCGGCGGTGTGCGTGCGCACCGTTTCCTGAAGGGCGAGGACGCGCTGGCGGTGGCATGGGCCGGGCACGGTCCGGCAAAGGCTGCCGCTGCCAACGGCGTGGCGCGGGCGCTGCCCACCGAGCACGGACGGCGGGACGGCTCCGGCATTCCGCTAACCAACCAGGTGGACCAGGTGGGGCCGAGCAACACGCCGGTTGAGCCGGGCGAGGATCCGGCCGCGGGCTAGGTCCGGAACAGGGAAGGCCGGGTGGTCTGCGGACCGCCCGGCCTTCCCTGTCCCCCGAGGCCGTTACGGTTCCAGCGCAGGATCTTTCGTACGGATAACGGGCTCAAACTGCCGGGCCCGGATCCTTCGGGCAGCTAACGGGGCTAAAACACCGTCCTGCAGATCCTTCGTGCACTTAACGGGGTGATACTCGGTCCTGCTAGTTTCTTCGTGCAGATGCCGGGCCCAAACACGTCATATCGGCCCCTGTAAGCCCTTCATCTGCACACAGGAATTCCGCGCGGCCCGTTATCTGCACGATCGATGCCGGCGAAGTACCCCTGCGCGTAGATTCGGCTGCTTTGAAGTCCCCAAAGGCTGAACACTGGATCCGCCGCAGGCTCCACAGCACCACGCTGTCCGCTAACGCACTGCACCCGCCGGTCCCATAGCGGGACCGGCGGGTGCAGTGCTGGCTGAACGGTTCGATCTTCGGATTGATTCCGCTTGATTCTGCCCGCGCATCTGCCGCGGCGAGCGGATCCGCCTAGCTGCGCTGCTTGCCGAAGTTGCGCAGCCGCAGGGAGTTGCCGACCACCAATACGGAGCTGGCGGCCATTGCCGCACCGGCGATCATCGGGTTCAGCAGGCCCAGGGCCGCCACCGGAATGCCCACCGCGTTGTAGAAGAAGGCCCAGAACAGGTTCGTCTTGATGGTGCCCAGGGTGCGCCGGGACAGTTCGATGGCCGTGGCCACCTGGCCCAGATCGTTGCCCATCACGGTCAGGTCCGCGGCCTCGATGGCGACGTCGGTGCCGGAGCCCATCGCGATGCCCAGGTCCGCCTGGGCCAGCGCCGGGGCGTCGTTCACCCCGTCTCCGGCCATGGCCACGGTGGCGCCTGCGGCCTGGAACCGTTTCACGGCTTCCACCTTGCCCTCCGGTCGGACATCGGCGAGCACGTCTTCCGGGGCAATCCCGACGGTGGCCGCCACCCGGGCCGCCACCACGGCGTTGTCTCCGGTGAGCAGCACCGGCCGCAGCCCCAGGCCCCGCAACCGTGCAATGGCAGCCACGGAACCGGGCTTGAGGTTGTCCTGCAGGCTAATGATTCCGGCGGCCCGGCCGTCAACGGCCACCAAGACGGCCGTGGAGCCGGTTTCCTGCTCGGCCCGCAGCATTGTCCGGGCGTCCTCGGGCAGGTGGATTCCGTTGTCTTCCAGCCAGCCGGGGCGGCCGGCGACGACGGCGCGGCCGTTCACGGTTCCGCGGACACCGCCGCCGGGAGCCGAGTCGAAGGCAGTGACCGGGGCGAGTGCGCCGTCGGGCGTTGCCTGGGATCCAGCCGCAGCCTGAGCAGCAGCGGCGATGGCGACGGCGATGGGGTGCTCTCCCGCCGCCTCCACGGAACCCGCCAGCTGCAGCAGTTCCTGCTCATCAATAGCCGGATCCAGGACCAGGGTCCGCACCACGGACAGCCGGCCGTCGGTGACCGTGCCCGTCTTGTCCAGCACGATGGTGTCCACGGTGCGGGTGTCTTCAAGTACCTGCGGGCCCTTGATGAGGATGCCCAGCTGGGCCCCGCGCCCGGTGCCGGTGAGCAGGCCAACGGGAGTGGCCAGGCCGAGGGCGCACGGGCAGGCGATCACCAGGACGGCGACGGCGGCAGTGAAGGCTGCCTGCAGGTCACCGGTGAAGACCAGCCACAGCACGAAGGTCAGCACGGCGATGCCCAGCACAATCGGCACGAAAACGGCACTGATCCGGTCCGCCAGCCGCGCAATCGGTGCCTTGCCGGACTGCGCGTCACTGACGAGGCGGCCCATCTGGGCCAGGGTGGTTTCGCTGCCCACCCGGGTTGCGGTCACCAGCAGCCGGCCGGAGGTGTTGACCGTGGCACCCGTGACGGTATCTCCCGGGCCCACCTCCACCGGAACGGATTCACCCGTGATGAGGGAGGCGTCCACGGCTGAGTGTCCGTCGGTGACCACGCCGTCAGCCGCGATCTTCTCACCGGGGCGGACCACAATGACGTCGCCAACCACCAGGTCCTGCGCCGGTACCCGGACCTCGGCGCCATTGCGCAGCACAGTGGCATCCTTGGCGCCCAGGCTGAGCAGGGCCTTCAGGGCGTCGCCGGCGCGGGCCTTGGCATTGGCCTCCAGATACCTTCCCAGCAGCAGGAAGGTGACCACCACGGAGGCAACTTCAAAGTAGAGGTTGGCGTGTCCGGCGTCGGCCATCCCCGGCATATCCGACATGCCGCCGTGGGCGGTCAGGGCAGGATCGGCAAGGAGGATGGCCAGCGAGAACAGGTAGGACGCGATGACGCCCAGGGACACCAGTGTGTCCATGGTGGAGGCGAAATGCCGGGCATTGATGGCCGCGGCCCGGTGAAAGGGCCAGGCGGACCAGGTAACCACCGGCAGGGACAGCAGCGCAGCAACCCAGCCCCAGTTGCTGAACTGCAGGGCCGGAATCATGGAGATGAGGAACACCGGCACGGTGAGCACTGCGGCCAGGATCAGCCGCGGACGCAGCGTGGCGGCCGTTCCGCCGTGGGCCATGTGGTCCTCGCCGGAATGCTCCATGCCGGAGGCATCATGGGCTGCATGCTCCTGGGAGCTCCCGTGCGGCGCCCCGGCGGCGGCACGCGGCGATCCGGCGGGCCGAACCAGTCTGGCCTTATAGCCGGCCGAATCCACGGCCTGCAGAATCTGCTCGTCCGTGACACCGTCCGGAACACGCACCCGCGCGGATTCCAGCGGAAGGTTGACCGTGGCTTCGACGCCCTCGATCTTTCCCAGTTTCCGCTCCACCCGGCCCACGCAGGAAGCGCACGTCATGCCTTCAACCTTGAGGTCGATGACGCGTGGCTGCGGCTGCTGGAGCAGTTTTTCGGTACTCATGGGGATGCTGTCCTTCCAAGGATGTTGCGGTGCGGGCACGGGCCCGCGGGTACGTGGGGCGGCCGCCGGGCGCGCCCGCCGTCGGTGCCGTCGCTGCTAGGCGGAGGGTTCCACCACGAGGTAGCCCGCCTCTGCCACGGCTTCACCGAGCTCGACGGGTGAAAGTTCGCGGCTGGAGGTGACGACGGCGGTGGAGATCCCGCCGGCGTTGAGGTCGACGCTGACGTTCTCGACGCCGTTCAGGGCTTCAAGTTCCTCAGTAACGGAAGCAACGCAGTGTCCGCAGGTCATGCCGGAGATGTTCAGTGTGGTTTCCATGGGGGTTCCTCTTTCGGTAGTGGTTGCTTTGGAAGCGTTGAAAACTGCGGTGCGGGAAGGTCAGCGCAGGAGCCGGCCAATGGCGTCTGTGGCTTCCTGAACCTTGGCCTGCACCAGTTCCGGGTTGCCGGTGGCGTCGGCTTCGCGGGCAGCGCCCACCACGCAGTGGGACATGTGGTCCTGGACCAGGCCCAGGCTCACGGCATGCAGTGCCTTGTTGATGGCAGCAACCTGGGTCAGGATGTCGATGCAGTACTTGTCTTCCTCGACCATGCGGGCAATTCCGCGGACCTGGCCCTCGATGCGCCGAAGCCGCTTGAGGTAGGCCTCCTTGTCCGAGGCATACCCGTGGGCACCGGAGTGATCCTGCTCTGCGAGGCCGCCGGCGGCCTGTTCCTGGGTTGTGCTCATGTGTGCTCCTAAGATTCGATCTACCACGAAGATATACCCCCTTGGGGTATGCGTCAAGTACCCCTAGGGGGTATGTGGCGGCTGCTGGGGTGAGCAGCATCGGCAGCCTGGAGGGTGATGGTGAGGTGCCGGTTACGCACGCTCAGCGTCACTGCGCAGGATGCAGAATTCGTTGCCCTCCGGATCCGCAAGCACCACCCAACCCGTCCCGTCGGGCAGGCGCCGGTCCGCAACTTCCCGTGCTCCCAGGGCCAGCAGGCGCTTCAGCTCCCGGTCGCGGGTCCCTTCCGCCGGCCTGAGATCCAGATGCACCCGGTTTTTGACCTGCTTGGCGTCCGGGACGTTGATGAACAGCAGGCGCTGGGAGCCGTCATCGGAGGCGATCATGCACTCCTCGTCGCCGGAATAATTCGGGTCGCGGGGATCGTCATGGAAACCGAGGACTTCTTTCCAGAACACTGACTGGGCAAAGGCATCGAGGCTGTCAAAGGACGTATGTGAGATCAGGGCTGTCATGGAGGTCAGCGTATCCGGCGAGCGCGGCCGGCTCAGGAGCTTGCTGCGGCATCTCCTGAGCGCGTCAGTCGCCGGTGCTGACGGCGGACTGAATGGCCCGGATGTTTGCCCCCAGCTCACCGGTTGCGAGCAGTCCCGGCCCCAGAGGTCCAGCCTTGTCCTCCCCTACCGGCGGAAGCAGCCGGAGAGCGCTCCGGGTTTGCGGGCTCAGGCCGGCGACCTGCCATTGGAGTTCTGCGCCCACGGCGGACAGGCCGGCATCGGCGAGGGCGGCAGCCTTGGCGGCATATGCCGCGGCGCCCAGGGCATGTGCCCCCATGTGCGCAACAGCTGCGGCCTGCGCCGCCGCTCTGGCTGCAGCAGCACCGGCAGGCGTTGCGGCAGTACCGGCGGCCCTGAAGGCAAGAAAACGACGCCGGATCTCACCGGCGGCACTGAGTTCACCGGAGCCAAAAGCCCGGGCGCGTTCGATGGCATCCCGGGGCCGACCATCATCGGGAACGTCCGCTTCGAACAATGGCAGGACGCGTTCGGCGCAGTCCGCGGCCCAAACAGCCAAAATGCGCCGGTCTGCTTCGCTCAGCGTTTGAGGAGAAACCATGGGGTTACCTTTGCATACCTGGTGCCCCCCCGTCCCCCGTTTCCCCTGCACGGCTTCTCCTCCTCCGCGGACGCCGCGTGCAAGGATGACCGAATGAACGCAGAGATTGAACCGCTGCTCGCCGGCCCCCGGGGACGCCGGATGTGCCTGCAGCTCGCGGCGGAACTGGACCCGGACGTCAGCATGGCCGTGTTCCGGCTGGGCTACGAGCTCGATCCCGGCAAAGGAACCTCCCCGGTGATGTTCGGCCTCATGAGTCCTGAAGAAACCCACAATGACGCCGATGAGGACGACGCCGGTGTCCCTGTTGTCACCTCGCCCGAGGAGCTGGCCGCCTCGCTCCGCTGCCTTGATTTCTCGGGCCTGAGCAATGAGCTGATCCAGCCGGCTCTCGAGACCGCAGTGGATACTGCCAGGTATTGGCAGGCTCCCGACGGTGAGGACGTGCTCGCCGCGCTGCCGGTCATCCGGGAAGCACTCGTTCCATTGGCCGCCAGGGTGTTGGCGACGCCGGCCATGCAGCACGCTGCGGCCCCCCGCGGCACTGAACAGTGGGCCGTCGACTGGCGGGGGCCGGATGACCCGGCGCCGCTGGACCAGGATCCACAGCAGAAACTGGCGCAGTGGGGCCGGAACATCCGTGCCGAGGAAATGAAATGGAAGGAAAGTGCACGAGGGCCGGACTGCTCCGGGCCTTGGTGGTCAATCCCCCTCGGACTTGTTGGCACCGTGGGCAGCATCCCTGCGGGGCTGAACCTCATCGAGGATTCACCGGGCTGGAAGGACGCCACCACCATTCCGGTCCGCGGCGCGGGCAGGACCTATGAAATTCGAGCTGAGGACGATTGGACAGCACTATGCCGCAATTTCCCGCTCGAGGTGACAGCATCCCGACGCAACGACTGGTTCCGTGTCACGGGACGCGACGGCCGCTGGCTGATCCCGGATTGGGAGCGTGTGGCCGGAGAATGGGACGCCGTCCACCTGAGCACCTTGGGCTATCTCAGCAGTGCAGCGCGCGCGCTTCACCTGGATGAGGAGTGGGCTTCCGTGATCGCCGGCTGGGACCCGGACCGGACCATCTGGCTGACCGACGTCGTCCGGGAAACCGGCAGCCCCAGGCAGCACTGGCACCGCCCACAACACGGAGATGCCTGGACGCTGGTGGAGGAAGATGAAGTCAATTAGGCTCCGGGCATGCCTCTGACCAGCCACTTGTTGGACACCGTGTCCTGGTCTGTGACCCTGTGGTGGTCCCTGCCGGCGTCCCCGGACCGAGTTTGGGACGCGCTGACAAGCCCGGAAGCGCTGCCGCATTGGATGGGGACCGTGACCTCCGGTGCATTCGCTGCAGGCAGCACGGTCACCGTCCAGCACTCCGGGGACTGTTCCTGCATCAGCGAGGTCCGAGGGTGGGAACCGGGAAGGCTGCTGGCGATGACCTGGGATTTCCCCGATGAGCCGCTCTCCCTTCTGCGCATCGAGCTGACCCCGGACGGGGGCAGCACGCAGCTTTTACTGGTGCACGAAGGTTTGGTGCACGAAGGGCTGGACACCCGCAGGAGCCCGGCCAGCCGCACCACGTAAGGTGGAGGCGTGGGTACCAATTCGCTTTCAGCCGCTTCCGAGGACTATCTCAAGGTCATTTGGACCGCCCAGGAATGGACCGACGCGCCGGTCACGGTTTCCGCGCTGTCCGCACACGTGGGGAATTCGCCGTCGTCGGTCTCGGAGGCCGTGAAAAAGCTGACAACCCGGGGATTGCTGACCCATGCGCGCTACGGCTCGATCGCGCTGACGGAAGAGGGTACGCGTGAAGCGGTGGCCATGGTGCGCCGGCACCGGCTGATCGAGACATTTTTGGTGGAGTACCTGGACTACGGCTGGGACGAGGTCCACGACGAAGCCGAGCATCTGGAACACGCCGTCTCGGAAAAGCTGGTGAACGCCCTTGACCGGCGCCTGGGCTATCCCGTCCGCGACCCGCATGGAGACCCCATCCCCACACGGGACGGCAGCTTTCCGCCGCTGGCGGCAGTGCGGCTCAGCGGCTGCGAGCCGGGCAGCAGAGTGAGCATCGCCCGGGTTTCGGACTCGGACCCGGAACTGCTGCGGTATCTGGCCGGACTAGGACTGCATCTGGACGTGCAGGTGCACGTTCTCTCCCGCCAGGCCTACGCCGGAACCCTCACCGTTGCGGCAAACGGCAGCCAGCTGGAACTGGGCCTTCCGGCCGCACAGTCCATCTGGGTCCTGCCGGCGCCCGCCGCTGGGGAGGACACCGGGCAGGGCTGAATTCGATGCCCGGGGCAGCTAGGGCAGCACGTGCAGGTCGAAGACCACCTCGCGGTAGGTGGGCGTGTAGCCCAGGCTCTCATAAAGTCCCAGGGCTCCCGACGGGTTCTCGGTGTCCACGCCCAGACCGGCCCGTTCCATGCCCGAGGCCTTGTAACGGCGCATGGCTTCTCCGAGCATGGCCGGTGCCAGGCCCAGGCCGCGGTAGCTGCGCCGCACGCCGAGGAGTTCGGTGTAACCCTCGCTGTAACCGTTGAGCTTCTGTCCCTCAGGGTCAAAGGAAGCAATGTTGTAGCCGGCAATTTCCCCGGCTGCGGTGTCCATCACCACGAACGTCCAGTCGGGGCGGAAGTGCGGGTGTTCGATGTTGTGCCGCCAGCGCTCGGGGTCCCGCTCTTCGCTCCCCCAGTGGTCCTGGAAGACCTCATTATGGGCCACGCGCAGCGCCTCGGAAATGTCCTCGTTGAAGGTCACGTATTCCAGCCCCTCCGGCAGCGCGGCGTCCGGAATGTCCGCATCCAGGGGCCGGCTCATTTCAGTGAAGTAGCGAACCACCGACGCGTTGGCGGCGTGGAACAGTGCAACGTGCGAGGCGTTGTCCTCTTCGGCCATGAACCGCAGCAGGCCTTTTTCATGGCCTGTTTCCAGCAGCCGCTCGCGGGCACGCTGCTGCTGCCAGCGCAGCAGTGCGGTGCCGATCCCGCGCCGGCGCCACTGCGGGTCCACTCCCCCGGCACCGTGGATCTTGTCCGATCCCTCGGTCCGGACCAGGTATCCGTAGGCTCGCGGCACGCCGTCCCGGTCCAGCCCCAGCAGGGTGTCGCGGGCGGGCGTGTCGGCACTGGCCTCCAGGACGTGTTCCAGGTCCGCCCGCTGCTGGACATAGCCGGGTTTGTCCACTGCGGCGATGCGCCGAACCAGGTCCAGCCAGGCTTCTGTGTCCTCCGCCGTGATGGCCCGCCAGCGCAGACCGGTTGCGGGACCAGGAATTTCCGGTGGTGTCGAGATACTCATCTTTCCAGACTATGACACCTGCTTCGGGCGTTTCCTATCGGTGTGACCCAGCGCATGCCGGCTGTCCCAGATTCACTCTGCGGTCGCACCAGACGGTGTCTGCCGGATTGTGGGTCACCACCACCACGGATTTGCCGCGCAGGCCCGATGCCAGATCGGCCATCAGCCGTTCGCCCGCTTCCGCGTCCAGATGCGCCGTGGGCTCGTCCAGGAGGACGACGTCGGCTTCCGTGAGGAGGGCGCGCGCAACGGCCAGGCGCTGGCGCTGCCCACCGGACAGGAAATGTCCGCCGCCCCCCACGCGGGTATCCAGTCCCTCGGGCAGGTCGGCCAGGAACGGACCGAGGCCGACGGCGTCCAGGGCAGCAATCATTTCCGCCTCGGTGGGCGCGTGGCGGCGGTCCCGGGCCAGCAGCAGGTTGCCGCGCAGCGTGGAGTCGAACAAGTGGGCTTCCTGCGGGCACCAGGCCATCCGCCGTGCAGCGGGCGGCAGGTCCGCAGCTGCCCGGCCGTTGATCCGGAAGGTTCCCTCCTGCGGGGTGAGGAAGCCCAGCAGGACACCCAACAGCGTGGACTTTCCGCTGCCGGAGGGTCCGGTGACAGCCAGCCAGCTGTCCGGGCGCAGGTCCAGGTCCAGATCCTCGAATACCGGAGTGTCGGAGCCGGGATAGCTGTAGCTGATACCGCGCAGTTCAATGGTTTCCACGGCGGGGACCGGAGCCTCGTCCCCGGATTCTGCCTCCGGCTCCACGGTGTCGGTGCCCAGGTCCGGCAGCACCTTGTCACCGAGGGTCCGCCACGCGAAGAACTGCTGGATGGAGCCGTTGACGGCCACGAAGGCTTCGATCAGGGCCAGCTGCATCAGCACCACGACGGCGGCTACGGTCGCGGAGACGTTCCCTGCCACGGTCAGCATGTACAGGGCGCCGAAAGAGCAGGCCAGTGCCGTAAGCGCGTTGGCCAGGCCCTGGGCCCAGGCGCTGCGCCGCACGGCAGCCGAGGCCCGCGCGTCGAGCTCCTGCTGGCGGGCAAACACCGGGGCGGCGCTGCGGTTGGCTTCCAGGTCCGGTGCCGCCTCGAGCAGCCGCGCCATGGCCGCCATGGACCGGGACTGCAGCCGCACGGTTGCAGCCCGTGCGGCGGCGTCGGCCCCCACGGCCGCGAGGGGTGCAACAATGAGCCCCACCACGCACACCAGGATCTGCGCGGCGAGGGCCCCGGGAACCAGCAGGCCGGTGGCGATACATGCGGCCACCGCGGTAAAGAAGCCGGTCAAGGGTGCAAAAACGACGCGCGGTGCAATATCGCGCAGCTCGTCCACGTCGCCCACCAGGCGTTCCAGTGCTCCTCCGCCGCGGGCCAGCCGGCGCCAGCCCTCGGGGCGCTGCAGAAGTCCGTTCCACAGGCGGATCCGGATGGCATTGGTGGCCCGGAAGACGGCGTCATGCAGGCGCAGCCGCTCCAGGTAGCGCAGCACGGACCGGCCGATGCCGAAGAACCTGACACCCACGATCACGCCGAGCAGCAGCAGGATGGGAGGCTGTTCTGAGGCCCGGACAATCAGCCAGCCGGACAGCGAGGTGAGGGCCACGGCAAACAGGGTGGCACCGGTGCCCAGCAGCAGTGCCAGCAGGAACTGGCCGCTCCAGGGCCGCAGGACCAAGAGGTTCTTCCACAGCGGCTGGTGCACCGGATGAAGTTCGGTCTCGGCCAGCTCATCCTGCCAGCGCACGGCTTCCCGGCCGGCCGCGGCATGTGTTCCGGCGAAACTTGCAGCTGCTCCGGCAGGCAGGGCCGCGGTGTCCCCGGCGGCGTGGACTGCAGCATCCGAAACCGTCGGCGAACCTGGTGCCGGCGCTTCCGGGGTCCCGGCATCCACGGGGATCAGCCGGTCGGCAATGGCCGCTGCCGCCTGGTCGTGGGCTACGAGCAGCACGGTGACGGTTCCGCGCAGGCTGTCCAGTGCGCGGATGACTGAGGCGGCGCTGGCGGCATCCAAGTGGGCGGTGGGCTCGTCGGCCAGCAGTACGTGCACCTGCGGCTGGCAGGCAATGCGCGCCAGCGCCCGGGCAACGGCCACGCGGCGCTGTTCACCCGGGCTCAGGTCCGCGGTGCGGGTGTCCAGCAGGTGCCCCGAGTCAATGGCGGCGAGCGCATCTGCGGCAGCCTGCCGTCCTCCCTCCGCCGAGTCCAGGCCGGAGTACAGGGCTATCTCATCCACGGTGGTGTCTTCCACGAGCACCGGGTGCTGCGGAATCCAGGCAATACCGGAACGGTCGACGCCGGTGACGGTCCCTTCCAGCGTGGTGTCGCCGCCGCTGCGGCGCAGTCCGGCGAGAGTTTCCAGGACGGAGGTCTTGCCGCTGCCGCTGGATCCGGTCAGTGCCGCAATGCTGCCGGCTGGCACGTCGAAACTCAGGCCGGACACTGCGGGCCGGGGCCGCCCCGCGTAGCGGACGGTCAGCCCTGCCACGGACAGCGCGGCAGGAGCAGGGGCAGGCCCGGTGAGGCCTGCTGAGGCATTGGTGTCAGCCGGCGCATGGGTCTCAGCTGCCGGGACGAGCGGCGTTGCAGCGGGCGCGTGCAGGACGGCGTTGGTGCGCTTGAGCGCCTCGAGTCCGTCTTCGCTTGCGTGGTGGGCCGTGCCCAGGTCACGCAGCGGCTGGTAGCACTCCGGGGCCAGGATCAATGCCAGCAGGCCCAGTTCCAGGGACATGGAGCCGTGAACCAGCCGCACGCCGATCACTACGGCCACCAGTGCCACGGAGATGGTGGCAATCAGTTCCAGCGCCAGGGAGGACAGGAACGCAACCTTCAGGGTTTCCAGGGTGCGGGTGCGGTAGTTCTCGGCCACGTCGCGCAGGGCACGGGTCTGGGCCCGGGCGCGGCCCAGGCCCACCAGGACAGGCAGTCCCTTGGCCAGTTCCAGCATGTTGTCCGAGAGCCGGTTCAGGGCGTCCACTGCTGCGGCAGTCTTGTCTCCCGTGTGCAGGCCGATCAGGATCATGAACACCGGAATCAGCGGCACGGTCAGGACAACCACCACCGCGCTGAGCCAGTCAGCGGAGAGGATCCGCAGGCCCACCAGCAGCGGTACGACGGCGCAGGTCACCAGCGCGGGCAGGTACTTGGCGTAATAGTTGTCCAACCCGTCCAGGCCGCGGGTAATCAGCACGCTCAGCGCGCCGCTGCCCATGCCGGCAACGCTGCCGCCGTCGTCGAGCGCCCGCGCAGTGAGGGACGCCCGCAGCTCCTCCTTGACGCCCGCCGCGGCGCGCTGGGACACCGTTTCGGTTCCCCAGACCGCGAGGGACCGCAGCACGGCACCGGCGATGCCGTTGGCGAACACCCAGCGCCAGTCCGGCTCGCCGGACGCAAGTCCGGCAACGCCCGCAGCCACGCCCGTGGCCAGGAGGACCAGTCCGGCCGCCTTGACGGCGGCCAGCAACCCCAGGAGATACAGCGCCCGCCGGCTGGCGGAGCTGACCGGAAGAACAGGTTTCACTGGGCGGTCACCGAGTGGGCAGCGGGGATGGAGTCAGCCGTGATGCGCTTGCGGAAGACCCAGTAGGTCCAGCCCTGGTAGAGCACCACCAGCGGCAGGCCGAAGAGCGAGACCCAGGAAATCACGGTCAGCGTGTAGTCCGAAGAGGATGCGTTGTCCACGGTCAGGTTCCAGGCCGGGTCCAGGGTGGAGGGCAGGACATTCGGGTAGAGCGAGGCGAAGATGGTGAAGACACCGGCCACCAGGAACAGGCCCATCCAGGTGAAGCTCCAGCCTTCGCGGCCGCGGCGTGCCGTAACCCAGGCCAGCACCACGGCCACGACGGCGATCACCAGCGGAATCAGGGTGAGCACCTTGCCGTTCTGCTGCTGGACCACAATGGCCCAGGCGGCCATCGGCAGCACGCCCAGCGGCAGCCAGCGCACGACGGCGCGGCGGGCCCGCATCTCGATGTCGCCGCGGGACTTCAGCGCGAGGAAGGCGCAGGCATGGACCAGGCAGAAGGCCACCACGGCCAGGCCGCCCAGGACCGCATAGCCGTTGAACCAGGCGAAGGCTCCGCCCACCCGGTCGCCGTTTTCGTTCAACGGCAGGCCGGTGGTGGTCAGCGCGAGGGCTGCCCCGACGCCGAAGGCGGAGACAAAGGAGCCCAGGGCCATGGCCCAGTCCCAGCGGCTGCGCCAGCGGTCATCATTGTGCTTGCCGCGGTACTCGATGGATACGGCCCGGAAAATCAGTCCCAGCAGGACCAGCACCAGCGGGATGTACAGTGCCGAAAAGAGTGCGGCGTACCAGAGCGGGAACGTGGCAAACGTCATGGCCCCGGCGGTGATCAGCCAGACCTCGTTGCCGTCCCAGACCGGGCCGATGGTGTTCAGCATGACCCGGCGGTCCTTCTCGTTGCGGCCCATCAGCTTCATGAGCATGCCGACGCCGAGGTCGAAGCCTTCGAGGAAGAGGTAACCGGTCCAGAGGAAGGCCAGGACGATGAACCAAAGGGTGGGTAGCGAAATCACTTCTGTGCTCCAGATCGCTTAGTAGGCAAAGCCGAGGACATCGTCGGGCAGCTTGGTCTTGGTGTCGGACCCGTCGCTGCCCGTGCCGTCATCACCGCCGGCGGAATCCATGCCGCCGGAGGAACCGCCGTCGTGCCCCCCGCCGTGCAGCAGTTCGGGCATGGCGGACGGAACCCCGCCGCGGGTGAACTTGAACAGCAGCCGCACTTCCACCACCAGCAGCACCAGGTACACCAGGGCGAATGAGCACAGCGAGAAGATCAGCTCAGCCATAGAGACGCCCGGAGACACTGCGGCCGCGGTGAACATGAACACCTGGTCAATACCGGTGAAGCTCGGGTTGGGAGCCACCACGAACGGCTGGCGTCCCATCTCGGTGAAAATCCAGCCGGCACTGTTGGCGCCGAAGGGTGCCAGGATGCCGAACACGGCCAGGCGCATCAGCCACTTGGACTGCGGCACGGTGCCCTTGCGGGTTACCCAGAGCGCGGCGGCGGATGCGGCGGCGGCAATGCCGCCAAAGCCGATCATGATGCGGAAGCCCCAGTAGGTCACTGACATGACCGGCAGGTAGTCAATTTCCGTCCCGGCCTGTGCGCCGTACTTGGGATCGTCGGGAATGTGGGTGCCGTAGGCTTCCTGGTATTCCGGAATCAGCGTGTTGACGCCCTTGATTTCGGTGTCGAAGTCGTTGTTCGCCAGGAAGGACAGCAGGCCGGGGACCTCGATCACGGCGGTGACGTCGTCGCAGTTTTTTGCCCCGACATCGCCGACGGAGAGGATCGAGAAGGATGTGCCGTCATGGCAGGCTGCCTCGGCGGCGGCCATTTTCATGGGCTGCTGCTCGAACATGAGCTTGCCCTGCAGGTCACCGGTGATGGCGGTTCCGGCGAAAGACACCATGGCCACCACTGCGCCGATGCGAAGGGACTTGATCCACACGCTGTAGTCCGACTTGTCCCGGCCGGTTTCCGGACGGGAGCCAACCACTACCTTGCCGTTTTCATCAACGGTGTCGATGCCGTCGCGGCGGCGCTTCCACAGGTGGTACCAGGCGATGCCCAGCAGGAAGCCGCCGGCAACGGACAGTGCTGCCGTGATCTGGTGCGGGAACGCGGTCAGGAGGGTGTTGTTGGTCAGCACGGCCCAGATGTCGGTCAGGACCGGACGGCCGTCCACCATCTCCACGCCCACGGGGTGCTGCATCCACGAGTTGGCAGCCAGGATGAAGTAGGCGGAGAGGACGGAAGCCAGGGTGGCAATCCAGATGGTGGCGAGGTGGATCTTCTTGGGCAGCCGCTTCCAACCAAAGATCCACAGCCCCAGGAACACGGATTCAGTGAAGAAGGCCAGCAGCGATTCCAGGGCCAGCGGGGCGCCGAAGACGTCCCCCACAAAGCGGCTGTATTCGCTCCAGGCCATGCCGAACTGGAACTCCTGGACCAGGCCGGTGGCCACGCCCATGATGAAGTTGATGAGGAAGAGCTTTCCCCAGAACTTGGTCATCCGCAGGTATTCATCTTTGCCCGTGCGTACCCACATGGTCTGCAGGGTGGCCACCACAAGCCCCAGGCCGATGGTCAGCGGCACCATGAGGAAGTGGTAAACGGTGGTGATGCCGAACTGCCAGCGGGCAATATCGAGTGCTTCCAAGGGAGGATTCCTTCAGTAGGACCAGAACTTCTACAGAGCGTAGAAAATCATTCTGCTTCCGATCGTAGAGCAGATGCCAAAAGATTTCTACGTGACGTAGAACCCAGCGGCAAAACCCTGTACATTAGAGAGTCAGACCTCATCCGCCGCTGCCCCTGCCGTCCCCTCGGACGCGGGACCAGGGACAGGCTCGGGCGGATTGCAATGTGAAGGACAGGAACAATAGATGGCTACCCTCGGCGAGCTGGAACGGGCAACCATGGACATCCTCTGGGAGTCCGCGGAAGCGTCCACAGCGAACGAACTGCGTGAAAAACTGGCCGAGGCCAACCCCGCGGCCGGCTCGGGCGACGGCAAGGGCCTGGCGGTCACCACCATCCTCACGGTCCTCTCCCGGCTGGAGAAAAAGGGACTGGTGGAGCGTGAGCGGAACATCCGTCCGCACCGCTACCGTGCCATCACCACTAAGGCCGAGCACACAGCGGAACTGATGCACGAGGTGCTCGGATCCGTCAGTGACCGCGAAGCCGTACTGGCGCGCTTCATCGGATCAGTGTCCATCAGCGAGGCCGAAACCCTTCGCCGGCTGCTCGGCGGCGTCTAACCCGGTACCGGCAGCTACATTCCGCCCCGGTGTTCTGGGCCTCATATGCTCTGGCCGCGCTGGCCCTCGTGCTGGCGTGGCCTGTTCCCATAGCACTGTCCCGGGCCAAGTGGCCTGCCCGATCGCCCTTCACCGCCATGGTGCTCTGGCAGGCCATCGCCCTCGCCGGCGGATTGTCCATGATCGGCGCCATGCTCACCTGGGGCCTTGAGCCCCTGGGCGACAACCTGGTCGATGCGCTCCGCGGGCTCTGGAACATCCTGATCAACGGCGCACCCGCCACCACGCTGGGCCTGGTGCATGTTTTTGCCCTCAGCGCTGCCCTGCTGCTCAGCGCCCACCTCATTTTCACCCTGCTGCTGACCTATTACCGGATCCATCGCGGCCGCCGCAGGCACCGGGACATGCTGGCGCTGCTCAGTTCTCCCTCTGCCACCCGGCCCGCCACCGTGGTCATCAACCACCCCGCGCCTGTGGCCTACTGCCTTCCGGGCGGCGCGCGTTCAGTCACAGTCCTCTCGGACGGGCTGCTGGAAATGCTCTCAGACGACGAGCTCTCAGCAGTCCTGATCCACGAGAAGGCGCATCTGTCCCAGCACCATCACCTGCTGCTCTGGGCCTTTGCGGCGTGGCGCGCGGCCCTTCCGTGGCTGCCCACCTCCCAGCTCGCCCAGCAGTCGGTCAATGAGCTGATCGAAATGCTGGCGGACGACGACGCCCTGCGCGCAGTGCAGCCCGAAACCCTGATCCGGGCCGTGGCAATCGTGGGAACCGGTGCAGCGGCCCCGGAGGCACTCAATGCGCACGAACCGCGGGGGCTTCTGCCGGACAGCCCGGACCAGCAGGAAAAACTGGGTACGGTGCACCGGCTGACCCGACTGCTGACCCCCCTGCCCCCGCTGCCTGCCTGGCAACGCACGGCTGTGCTCATCCTGTCCGGGCTGCTGCTGGCCGTGCCCACAACGCTTCTGGTCATTCCGGGCATCCTCTGATTCCGGAGTGACCCAGGATTCCGGGCGGGTCTTCCGATTCCGCCCGGCCGAGGCTACCGGCCGGATTCCTCCGGCCGGCTCCACCTGGCGTGTCTCCCCTGGTGTCTTCCCTCTGGCCTGTTCCCTCTGGCCTGTCTCCTGCTAGGCGTCGATGCGGTCGCGGTCCAGCATGGCGGCACCGGCAATGATGAAGTCCTTGCGCGGGGCCACGTCGCTGCCCATGAGCAGCTCAAAGGCCCGTTCGGCGTCGGCTGCCTGGTCAATGCGCACGCGCCGCAGCGTCCGGTGGCGCGGATCCATGGTGGTTTCGGCCAGTTGGTCCGCATCCATTTCGCCCAGGCCCTTGTACCGCTGGATGGGCTCCTTGTAGTTCTTGCCCTCCTTCTGCAGTCTGGCCAGCAACTGGTGCAGTTCCTTCTCGCTGTAGGTGTAGATCATCTCGTTGGCCTTGGAACCATGATTGATGACCTCCACACGGTGCAGCGGCGGAACCGCCGCGTACACGCGTCCGGCCTCCACCAGCGGGCGCATGTAGCGGAAGAAGAGCGTCAGCAGTAGGGTGCGGATATGGGCGCCGTCAACGTCTGCATCCGTCATGAAGATGACCTTGCCGTAGCGGGCGGCCTCCAGGGCGAAGCTGCGTCCGGAACCGGCGCCCACCACCTGGATCAGGGCGGCGCATTCGGCATTGGACAGCATGTCCGCCACGGAAGCCTTCTGGACGTTCAGGATCTTCCCCCGGATGGGCAGCAGTGCCTGGTAATCCGATGAGCGGGCCAGCTTGGCCGTGCCGAGCGCGCTGTCACCCTCGACGATGAACAGCTCTGAACGCTCGCTGTCGTCGATGCGGCAGTCTGCCAGTTTGGCCGGCATGGTAGAGGTCTCCAGGGCGTTCTTGCGCCGCTGGGTTTCTTTGTGGACCCGCGCGGAGATACGGGATTTCATCTCCGAGACAACTTTTTCCAGCAGCAGCGCGGACTGCTGCTTGTCCGCCCGGGCGGTGGAATTCAACCGGGCCGTGATTTCCTTGTCCACCACCTTGGCCACAATGGCGCGGACAGCGGAAGTGCCGAGGATTTCCTTGGTCTGGCCCTCGAACTGCGGCTCGGCCAGACGGACGGTGAGGACTGCAGTGAGTCCGGCAAACACGTCGTCCTTCTCGATCTTGTCACTGCCGGCCTTGAGCTTGCGGGCGTTGGCCTCGATCACTTTGCGGAAGGTCTTGAGCAGTGCCTGCTCAAAACCGGCCTGGTGCGTTCCTCCCTTGGGTGTAGCGATGATGTTCACGAAGCTGCGGATGTTGGTTTCGTAGCCAATCCCCCAGCGCAGCGCAATGTCCACCTCGCACTCACGTTCCACCTCTGCGATTTTGCTGTGGCCGGAGTCATCGAGGACGGGCACGGATTCCTTGAACTTGCCGCTGCCCTGCAGGCGCCAGATGTCGGTGACAGGAGCGTCCGCCGCGAGGAATTCCACAAACTCGGTGATGCCGCCGTCGTGTTGGAAGACTTCTTCCACCGGTCCTGCTTCGCCGGCGGTGCCGGGAAGCCGGCGCTCGTCCCGCAGGGTGATGCGCAGGCCGGGAACCAGGAACGAGGTCTGCCGTGCGCGGGACTGCAGTTCCGTGTAGGAGAACTTGGCGTCGGGGGTGAAGATCTGGCGGTCCGCCCAATAGCGGATCCGGGTGCCGGTGACGCCGCGTTTGGCCTTGCCAACCACCTCAAGTTTGGAGGTTTCAAGGAAGGGCGTGAATTTCGCGTCGGGGCGGGGAGTCTTGCCCGTGTCGGCAAAGTGGCCCGGTTCGCCGCGCCGGAAATTCATCTGGTACGTCTTGCCGGAGCGGTCCACCTGGACATCCAGGCGGGAGGAAAGCGCATTGACCACAGAGGCGCCAACGCCGTGCAGGCCGCCCGAGGCAGCGTAGGAACCGCCGCCGAATTTGCCGCCGGCGTGCAGCTTCGTGAAAACGACTTCCACGCCTGACAGACCCGTTTTGGGCTCGATGTCCACGGGGATGCCGCGGCCGTCGTCATGGATTTCCACCGAGCCGTCCGGATGGAGGATGATTTTGATGCTCTGGCCGTATCCGGCCAAAGCCTCGTCCACCGAGTTGTCGATGATCTCCCACAGGCAGTGCATCAGTCCGCGGGAGTCTGTGGAACCGATGTACATGCCCGGGCGTTTCCGGACAGCTTCGAGCCCTTCCAGAACGGAAAGGTGGCGGGCGTTGTACTCAGTGTTCGGGGGCGCCACGTGTTTGAAACTCCTCAGGCCTTGGGACCGTTGGCCGGCAGATCGCCGATCCAGCTCTTGCCCGGAAGGGTCCGGGCTACTTCCTAGGTTAAGGCCCGCCACTGACACTGCGCGCCAGCGACTCAGCAGCGGTGAAATACCTCACAACAGTCCGCCGGGTTGCTACGCGCAGAGCGAAAGACCGCCCTGTATGCAAAGGCTTCGACCTCAAAGATGGTTATATGAAGTATCAACACCCTTTAGGAGGCTTTCATGACAGCAGCAGTAGCTACTCGTGAACTGAATACGCTGGACCGCTGCGACCGGTGCGGCGCGCAGGCGTACGTACGTGCGGTACTTGAATCCTCGGGTGGGGAACTTCTCTTCTGCGGACATCATGCTCGGGCAGTGGAGACGAATCTCCGCCCGTTGACCTCGGAATGGCAGGACGAGACGTCCCGCCTGATGACGAAGGCAGAAGCAGTCCCGGCAGACTAGTGCCGCAGTGACGGCGGAACCGGTTGCCCGGACACCGCGTACAGCTTGGAAGGCTCCTCCCGCTCAGCGGGGGGAGCCTTTTCCATGCCCGCGGTCCTGCGGGTGCACCACGTCCTGAGGTCCCGGCCGCTTAAAGCGGTGCCCCCTGTTCCGCCGAGGCGGAACAGGGGGCACACCACCAGAGTTGCAGCTGGTACTGCTGATACTTAGTCCAGGTAGTCGCGCAGAACCTGTGACCGCGACGGGTGACGCAGCTTGGACATGGTCTTGGACTCGATCTGGCGGATGCGCTCACGGGTAACCCCGTAAACCTTTCCAATCTCATCCAGCGTCTTGGGCTGGCCGTCGGTGAGACCGAAACGCATGGCCACTACGCCGGCTTCACGCTCGGAGAGTGTATCCAGCACGGAGTGCAGCTGTTCCTGCAGCAGCGTAAAGCTCACTGCGTCAGCCGGAACCACGGCCTCGGAGTCCTCAATGAGGTCACCGAACTCGGAGTCGCCGTCTTCACCCAGCGGAGTGTGCAGTGAGATCGGTTCGCGGCCGTATTTCTGGACCTCGACAACCTTTTCAGGCGTCATGTCCAGTTCCAGCGCCAGCTCTTCCGGAGCGGGCTCGCGGCCCAGGTCCTGAAGCATCTGGCGCTGCACGCGTGCAAGCTTGTTGATGACCTCAACCATGTGCACCGGAATACGGATGGTGCGGGCCTGGTCGGCCATGGCGCGGGTAATGGCCTGGCGGATCCACCATGTGGCGTAGGTGGAGAACTTGAAGCCCTTGGTGTAGTCGAACTTCTCGACCGCACGGATCAGACCCAGGTTGCCTTCCTGGATCAGGTCCAGGAAGAGCATGCCGCGGCCGGTGTAGCGCTTGGCCAGGGAGACCACGAGTCGGAGGTTGGCCTCCAGCAGGTGGTTCTTGGCGCGCTTGCCGTCGTGGACGATGAACTCAAGCTCGCGCTTGAGCTTGGGGTCCATGTTCGGATCGGCTGCAAGCTTTTCTTCAGCAAAAAGCCCCGCTTCGATCCGCAGCGCGAGGTCGACTTCCTGCTCAGCGTTCAGCAGGGCGACCTTGCCGATCTGCTTCAGGTAGTCCTTGACCGGATCGGCAGTGGCACCGGCGGAGACGACCTGCTGGGCAGGTGCGTCGTCGTCGTCGGCATCCGAGTAGACGAATCCGGAGCCGGTCGGCGCTGCTTCGGGTGCGTCAGGCGCGTCAGCCTCCGGCTCAGCCTCGGAGTCGTTGTGCGACTCCTCCTCTTCGGCTGCGGCAGCCTTTGCGGCCTTGGCAGACTTGGCGGGCGTCTTGCGGCCGGCTGCAGCGGTACCTGACTTTGCGGCAGGCTTACGCACCGCGGCCTTGCGGACGGTTTTTACCGCGGTCTTTTCGCCGGCGGCCGCTTCCATCGGAGCAGGCGTTTCCTCTACGGCAGTGCGCTTGCTTGCAGTGTCAGTCTCTTCGACTGCAGTTGACTTTCTCGGCGACACAGAAAACCTTTCATACGGCGGGCTGTGGAATCGCCATTAGGGGCAACACCACTATGACCCTGTCAAGTCCGTGCTTGGATTCAAGCGATCCCGTCTGCAGTAGTGCTCCTTAAGAGAACACTCACGCTCCGGTTTCTGTTCCCCCGCCGCAAGGCAAAGGAATCAAAAGCGACACTTGATACACGAACCCGACCGGGTCTCGGTTCCCATTGTCTCACGATTTCCTGCTGCTGCCAGCAACGGACCCCCATTCGGCGGGTGGCGCAGGGCCAGTATCCGGACGGCGCGGTCCTCATGTCCGGGCGGCGCCGGGGTGTTGTTCCGACGACCCCTTCCAGGCCGTCCCCGCTGACCGCGCCCAGAGGGGGAACAGGCCGGTTGCCAGCAATTCCTCCAGGAGCTGGGCCAGCCGGTATCCCGGATAGGCAGCCAGGCACCGCACCAGGTACACCTGTGCCCTGGATCCTCTCCCCCGGGCCCATTCAATCCAGGCCAGCAGGCTCAGCAGGGCCGCTGTTGCCTCCCGGTCTGCGCATTGATCAGCTGCAGCTGCCGCCAGGAGTTCCGCGAAAACGGAAAAAGCAGCGTCCATGCCGCGCCACTGCGGTGCGCGGAGGCACTGTCCCACCAGCACATCACGAAAGGTTTGGGCCGCACTGTCCGACCGCTGCTGCAGGGGGCCTCCGCCCGGACCCCCGGCGTTTTCCACGGCACCGGCAGGACCGAAACCCGGAGGCACGAGCGGAGGCTTCCCGTCTGCCGACAGGAGGTTACAGTCGGCAGCACCGGTCAGCGCCTGCTTCAGGCCCAGGGCGGCCATGACCAGGAGCGTGTCCCGAACCGGCCGGGCGTGCAGACTCGCCAGCAGGAAACCGGCTGCCTCCGGGTGGGCGCGAACGCGGGGGCAGCCGGGTTCGGCACCGGGCAGGGACCGGGCATCCGCTGCCGCAGCGGAAATGAACCAGTCCCAAATGCGTAAAGTGTCCTCAAATTGTTCGTACCCGCACCACCTGCCCTTCAAACGGCGTGCGTAGGCAGCACAATGGGCTGCAGCATCTGAAGCGTCCGCCCACCGCGGCGGAAGGTCCATGTCCACAGCTTCACCCAATGAAGGGGCATAGGCGCTTCCGCGGTACACCATTTCGGCGCTGAGGGTGCTGGCGCTGATATCACCCAGCGGATGTCCAGGCCAGGGGCAGCAGCTGCCGTCAACACAGAAGTACTCCCGCCATGCAGCGGCGGACACCACCCAGCCGTCCCGGATAGGCATGCCTGCATCGGCCAGGCACTGACCCAGGGCTGAAACGAGCCTGCGGTAGGGCGGAACATCCGGACGCTTCCAGGCGCGGTCCGTATACAGGGCCATCAACACGCCGTCTGCGGAGAGGTCTGTGCGCAGGATTTCACAGACTTTTGCAGCAAAGTCCGAATAATCAAGGGCTGACGCCGGGAGGTCCAGGCGCAGCGTGGCCCCGAGGCGGACGGTGTCGACCGTCATCAGGACCAGTGAGTTCCGAGGAACGAAACCAAGGCTGTGGGGTATAAAGGCCAGAATGTCCTCAGGTCCGCGAACTGGGAACGGTTCCTGGGGCCGCCGGCCGCTGGGAGAATTCGTCATGAACCCCAGCATTGCGGCGTGGAAGGCGCGCAGCGGCGCCGAAGCCGTTGCTGTGGATACAGCATTCTCCGCGGCCGCGCGGCCGTCCCGGTGGAGGAGGACTCGACCCGCCGAAAAACGGCCATCCCCCAGGATAAATCCCCGCTGCACCGCCCGCTCAGATCCTAGTTCGCGTCGGGGCCGCCATCCGGGCCGTGTCCGCCGAACGTGCCGTTCCCGGAGCTGGCCCGGCGTCCGGCCACCGTTTCGGTTTCCGTTTCGGTTTCCGCTTCGGTCCCATCGGAGCCAGCTCCGCGGGCAGCCTGCCGGGCGGCGCGTTCTGCCTGTTTGCGCCGCCGTTCACGGGCCATAGCTTCGCGCAGGGGCGGAAGCCGCAGTCCGTCGTCGGCCATCCGCGCCCGCACCCGGGAGCGGGTGCGCAGGATTCCGGCGACCCCCACAGCCATCACCGCAAATTGGACTGCCAGCGCTATGCGGAAGGAATCCAGCGCATACAGGTCTCCGCCGGAGAAGCCGCGGGCATTCAGGAAGTCCAGCACCACACCGATCAGGTACATGGACACCAGGGAAGCGATGAACCCGCCAATGTTGACTATCCCGGTAGCGGTGCCCAGCCGGTGGCCCGGGTTGTAGGTGCGGGCAAAGTCGAACCCAATCATTGAGCCGGGGCCGCCAACGGCCAGGACCGCGACGAGCAGTGCCAGCAGCCACAGCGGCGCCGGGCCGGGATACAGCATCACCGCAAGCCAGGCGCTGGCCATGGCGGCAGCGATCAGCAGGACCATGGTGGACCGGCGCAGCGGATGGCGCCCCACCCAGGACCCCAGACATGGCCCGCAAATGACGGCTACCACCACAAAGAGGGTCATCAGGGCCGATGCCCAGGAGGACTCCACTCCCTCAGCGCTGACCAGGTACGGGAAGCCCCACATCATGACAAACACGGTGCCGGGGAACTGAATGGTGAAGTGTGTCCACATTCCCAGCCGGGTGCCCGGCTGGCGCCAGGCCTGGCCCAGGGAGGTCGCGGTTTGGCGCAGGGGCAGCAGCACCGGGGCCTCAGCACCGGAGGGCCGGTTGCGGACAAAGACGAGCGTGAGCGCGAGGACCAGCACGGACAGGGACGCGGCGGACACAAAGGCTGTGCTCCAGCCGAAGCGGTGCAGGACAAAGGCAAAGGGAACGGCGCTGGCAATCTGGCCCAGCTGCCCGATGATTCCCGTCCACTGCGTCAGTACGGGGATTTGCCGTCCGGAGAACCACGCCGGCAGAAGCCTCAGGACACTGATAAAGGTCAGGGCATCACCGGCGCCCACCAGGGACCGGCCCAGGATGCCCCCGCCCACGGTATCGGCAGTGGCAAGCTGCAGCTGCCCCGCCACCATCAGTGCGGCACCTGCGGCGATCAGCAGCCGCGGGCCAAAGCGGTCCACCAGCACGCCAACCGGAATTTGAAGCCCGGCGTAGACCAGCAGCTGCACCACCGTGAAGACCGAAAGAATCGAGGCGGTGGCGTCAAAGCGGGCTGTGGCTTCCAGACCGGCAACACCAAAGGTGGTCCGCTGGGTCACCGCAACAAGATAGGCCAGGACGCTGACGCCCCATACAATCCAGGCGCGTTTCGAGGTCATGGCCGCACCGCCGTCGGACTAGTCCCCCGTAGCTGTCCCGGCTTCCCGGTCGGACGGGCCGGAAGACTTCGTTTCTCCGGATGTATCGGCATTCCCACGAGTTTCTGCGTCCTCCGTTGTATCCAGATTGTTTTCAGGCCGCAGGGCTTCGGATTCTTCCTCCGCCTGCGGGCTCGCCAAATAGGCTTCGACGGCGGCACCAAGTTCCTCTGCATCGGCCAACTCGTCATTGTCCTTAACAAGCAGGGAGCGGCGAACCGTGCTGTCCGTGTATTCGTCATAGCGCTTTTCGAGGGTGGCCACCACGCCCTTCACCTCTGCGGAGGCTTCCACCTGTTCGGCAATCTGGCGCTCCACTTCACGGCCGGCTTCACGCAGCCGGTCGGTGGGCAGCACCAGCGAGGCGGCTGCACCGAGGTATTCCAGGCCCGCCACGGCGGCGGGCGGGAATTCGGCTTCGGCCAGGTAGTGCGGCACGTGCATGGCATGGCCGACGACGTCGAACCCCGCCTGCATCAGCCTCAGTTCCAGCACGTGCCCCACGGCTGCCTGGATCTGCGCGTTGGGACGCCAGGCGCTGATGCCGGCCATCAGGTCGGGCCGGTTCCCGTGGACGGTCACGCCCACGGGCCGGGTATGCGGCACCGGCATGGGGATCGAGTGGATCCAGCTCACCCGCTGCACGTCAAAGCTCTTGGCCAGGTGGACGACGGCGGCAGCGAAGCGTTCCCACTGCACGTCCGGTTCAAACCCGGTCAGGAAAAGGAAGGGTTCGCCCAGGCCGTCATGCAGCCGGTACAGGTTCAACTGCGGCGGCTCGTAGTCGGCCAGGTGGTCCTGGACAAAGGCGATCTGCGGACGCCGCGCCCGATAGTCGATGAGCTGGTCCGAATCAAAGGTGGCCACCAGGTCATGGTCCAGGGTTTCCAGCAGCTCATCGCGGATCTGGGAGACCACATGGCCTGCCTCGGCGAAGCCGGTGAAGCCCATCAGAAGCTGCAATCCGTGCAGGCCGGAATCGTCGGCCACCTCCGGATTCAGGTTGAACAGGGTCAGCGGGTCAAGCATGTCTTCCCCTTCTGTGCTTCCATGCGCTCGGGTCGTTCGAGAAATATAAGGATGTGCTCCCGATGTGGGAGGAATCCGCCCAATACAGCGGGCCAGCGCTTGCTGCGCTCTTTACTCAAGGGTAAACGCCGCTGCCCCTGCGTTTCATTCCCGTCCGCCGAGGGCGCACGCGCGTGGCTTAGCAAACCTGTGCACCACTGCCAAGAGACTACGATCGGTAATAAGGCGCTGCTCCGGCATAAAGCGGGACGCGGGAAAGCGGCACCAGCCAATATTCGGAAATATTAAGGATGTAACTTCGTGGTCAAAACGAACGAACCAAATCTGACGGTGGTCTCCCGGGACGTGCAAAAGGTGCCGGCCCAGGCTTTGGTAGTGGGCATAGGCCAGACCCCCGGCGGTCCGGTTCTGATTGACAGCCCGCTCAGTTCCAAGGCAGCCACCGCCCTCGCGGCATCCCTTCCGCTGCTCGGTGCCACCGGTGCCGCTGACGAGGTCCTGCGCCTTCCGGGCCTGCCGGAACTCGACGCACAGATGCTGGTCCTGACCGGCGTGGGCAAGGTCAGCGCCGGCGTCCCCCTGAGCTCCGAGGCACTGCGCCGCGCCGCCGGCTCCGCCGTCCGGCAGCTGGCCGGCACCGAGACCGTCGCCCTTGCCCTGCCGGCCGCCACCGTGGCCGACGCCGCAGCCGTCGCCGAGGGCGCCCTGTTCGGCGCCTACAGCTACACCGAACACCGCACGGACAAGGCCAAGCTCAAGGACCCGGTGAGCAACATCATCGTTGTCACGCCGGCCGCTGACGACAAGGCGCTGAAGCCTGCCCTGGACCGCGCCCGGATCCTGGGCCGCGCGGTCAACGCCACCCGGACCCTGGTGAACCAGCCGCCGAGCCACCTGTATCCGGAGACTTTCGCGCAGGCGGCAAAGGACCTGGCCAAGCCTCTCTCATCCAAGGTCAAGATCACCGTCATGGACGAAAAGAAGCTGGAGCGTGACGGCTTTGGCGGGCTCATGGGCGTGGGCAAGGGCTCCTCCCGCCCGCCGCGCATGGTCAAGGTGGAATACGCCCCCACGCGTGCCAAGGCCAAGCTCGCCCTGGTGGGCAAGGGCATCACCTTCGATTCCGGCGGACTCTCGCTGAAGCCTGCCGCCGGAATGCAGACCATGAAGTGCGACATGGGCGGGGCCGCCGTCGTCCTGAACGCCCTGCTCGCCATCGCCGAACTGAGCCTGCCGGTCAAGGTCACCGCTTGGCTGTGCCTGGCCGAGAACATGCCTTCGGGCACCGCGCAGCGTCCGGGCGACGTCATGACCACCTACGGCGGACGCACCGTTGAGGTTCTGAACACTGATGCCGAAGGCCGGCTGGTCATGGCCGACGGCCTGGTAGCAGCCTCTGAAGAAGCGCCCGACGTCCTGATCGACGTTGCCACCCTCACCGGTGCACAGATGATCGCCCTGGGCAACCGGGTCTCGGCCGTCATGGGCGAGGAAGGGGTGCGCGACGCCGTAAAGGTCGCCGCGGACCGCGCCGGAGAGCTGTTCTGGCCCATGCCCATCCCCGAGGAACTGCGGGCATCCCTGGATTCACAGGTTGCCGACATCGCCAACCACGGCGAGCGGTTCGGCGGCATGATGACCGCAGCAAGCTTCCTGCGGGAGTTTGTCGGAGAAGTCGACGGCGTGAAGATCCCGTGGGCCCACCTGGACATCGCCGGACCGGCATTCAACGAAGGCTCACCCTACGGCTACACGCCCAAGGAGGGGACCGGCGTCGCCGTCCGCACACTGGTGGCCTACGCGGAAGACGTTGTCTCCCGCTCCGCCTAAGGCGTACCTATAGCACCGGCACCCTTCGGGGACTACCGGGAACAAGCAATACGGCTCGTGTTTCTCCTTACACTTCCCGCCGGCGGCCCATCACCGAGTGGATGGAGCCCTGCCGGCGGGATAGTGTGAGAGACGATCACAACCGCCCAAATCACTAAAACGACGCGCCCATGTGCGTCACCGATTACGCGAGGGAGCGTCCAAGTGGCCGAAAAGGCAACTGCGCAAGAATTCGACATCCTGATCCTTGGAGGAGGAAGCGGTGGTTATGCCGCTGCTCTCCGTTCCGTGGAACTGGGTTTCTCCGTAGGACTTATTGAAAAGGGAAAGCTGGGCGGCACCTGCCTGCACAACGGCTGCATCCCCACCAAGGCTCTGCTTCACTCGGCCGAAATTGCCGAGAATGCCAAGACCGCATCGAAGTACGGCATCAACGCCACTTTCGATTCGATCGACATGACGGCTGTGAACTCCTATAAGGACAACATCATTGCGGGCAAGTTCCGCGGCCTGCAGGGCCTGATCAAGTCCAAGGGCATCACTGTCATCGAAGGCGAAGGCAAGCTCACCAGCGAAAAGACCATTGAGGTCAACGGCGAGACGTACACCGGCGCCAACATCATCCTGGCCACCGGCTCCTACTCCCGTTCACTGCCCGGCCTGGAAATCGGCGGCAAGGTCATCACTTCTGACCAGGCCCTGAAGATGGACACCGTGCCCAAGAGCGCCATCATCCTCGGCGGCGGCGTCATCGGCGTCGAGTTCGCCTCGGTGTGGAACTCCTTCGGCGTGGACGTCACCATCGTGGAAGGCCTGCCCTCCCTGGTCCCGAACGAAGACGCAGCCATCATCAAGCAGCTTGAGCGCGCCTACAAGAAGCGCGGCATCAAGTTCAGCACGGGTATCTTCTTCGACAACGTCCAGCAGAACGACGACGGCGTCGTCGTCACGCTGGCGGACGGCAAGACGTACGAAGCCGACCTCCTGCTCGTGGCAGTCGGCCGCGGACCGGTCACCGCCAACCTGGGCTACGAGGAAGCCGGCCTCACCATGGACCGCGGATTCGTCATCACCAACGAGCGCCTGCACACCGGCGTCGGCAACGTCTACGCCGTGGGCGACATTGTTCCCGGCCTGCAGCTGGCCCACCGCGGCTTCCAGCAGGGCATCTTCGTGGCCGAGGAAATCGCCGGCCTCAAGCCGGTCATCGTTGAAGACGTCAACATCCCCAAGGTCACCTACTGCGAGCCCGAAATCGCTTCGGTGGGCCTGACCGAGAAGGCTGCCAAGGCAAAGTTCGGTGATGACAGCGTCGAGGTCCAGGAATACAACCTGGCCGGCAACGGCAAGACCTCCATCCTGGGCTCCTCCGGCCTGATCAAGATGGTCCGCGAGAAGGACGGCCCCATTGTGGGTGTCCACATGATCGGCGGCCGCATCGGCGAGCAGATCGGTGAAGCACAGCTGATCGTGAACTGGGAAGCCTACCCGGAAGACCTGGCGAGCCTGCTGCACGCCCACCCCACGCAGAACGAAGCACTCGGCGAGGCCGCCATGGCCCTCGCCGGCAAGCCCCTGCACGGCTAAACAAAGAATTACCTGCCCGGTGCACCCGGGTTCACAAAACCCGGGTGCACTAGGCTTTCCACCACCAGCACCAGCGGCACGGCTGGTTCAAAAGATCTAATAAGGAGAAACGGGGACAATATGTCTGAAACCGTGAACTTACCCGCCCTTGGTGAAAGCGTTACCGAAGGTACCGTTACCCGTTGGCTGAAGGCAGTCGGAGACAGCGTCGAGGTAGACGAGCCGCTGCTGGAAGTGTCCACCGACAAGGTTGACACCGAAATTCCTTCCCCCGTGGCCGGCGTCATCGAGGAAATCCTCGTCGCCGAAGACGAAACCGCCGAGGTTGGCGAGGCGCTCGTGCGCATCGGCGACGGCTCCGGTTCCGCCGATGCCAAGGACGACGGCGGCAGCGCCGCCAACCAGGAAGCTCCCGCCGAAGAAGCTCCTGCTCAGGAAGCCCCGGCCCAGGAAGCTCCGGCCGAAGAGGCATCCGCCTCCGAGTCGGGCTCCGGCGAAGGCACCGAAGTAACCCTTCCGGCCCTGGGCGAGTCCGTCACTGAAGGCACCGTCACCCGCTGGCTCAAGGCCGTGGGCGACGACGTCGAGGTGGATGAGCCCCTGCTTGAGGTTTCCACCGACAAGGTTGACACCGAGATCCCCTCCCCGGTGGCCGGCAAGCTGCTGGAAATCCGCGTGAATGAGGATGACACCGCCGAGGTTGGCGCTGTCCTCGCCGTCATCGGTTCGGGTGCAGGCGCTCCGGCCAAGGCCGAGCCGAAGGAAGCCGAGCCGGTAGCAGCCGCTTCCAAGGACGAGCGCGAAGCTCCGGCCGCTGAGCCGGAGAAGAAGGAAGCCCCGAAGCAGGAAGAGAAGAAGCCTGAGCCCAAGGCCGAAGCTCCGAAGCAGGAGGCTCCCCAGCAGGAAGCTCCCGCAGCTTCCGAGTCCGAAGGAACCTACGTCACGCCGCTGGTGCGCAAACTGGCAAACCAGCACGGCGTGGACCTGTCCACCGTCAAGGGTTCCGGCGTAGCCGGCCGCATCCGCAAGCAGGATGTCCTGGAAGCCGCCGAAGCCAAGAAGGCTTCCGAAGCTGCTCCGGCCGCCGCGTCTGCTCCTGCTGCTGCATCGGCGTCCTCTGACAAGGCTGCTCCGGCAAAGATCAGCGATGAGAGCGCCAAGCTGCGCGGCACCACGGTCAAGGCACCGCGGATCCGCCAGACGATCGCCCGCCGCATGGTCGAATCGCTGCAGGTCTCGGCCCAGCTGACCCAGGTCCAGGAAGTGGACATGACGCGCATCGCCAAGCTGCGCGCCTCGGCCAAGAACTCCTTCCAGGAGCAGAACGGGGCCAAGCTCACCTTCCTGCCCTTCATTGCCAAGGCAGTCACCGAGGCACTGAAGCAGCACCCGAAGCTGAACGCGTCCTACGACTCGGACGCCCAGCAGATCACGTACCACGACGCCGAGCACCTCGCGATTGCCGTGGATACCGAAAAGGGCCTGCTGGTCCCCGTCATCACCGATGCCGGCGACCTGAACATCGCCGGCCTGGCCAAGCGCATCGGCGACGTCGGTTCGCGCACCAAGGCCGGAAAGATCGGACCGGACGAGCTGTCCGGCGGAACCTTCACCATCACCAACATCGGTTCCGTGGGTGCCCTGTTCGACACCCCGATCATCAACCAGCCGCAGGTGGGCATCCTGGGCACCGGCGCGATCGTCAAGCGTCCCGTCGTCCTCACCGACGCCGAGGGCAATGACACCATCGCCATCCGCTCCATGATGTACCTGTCCCTGTCCTACGACCACCGCCTGGTGGACGGCGCTGATGCAGGCCGGTTCCTGCAGACGCTGAAGGCCCGCCTTGAAGAAGGCAACTTCTCCTCGGATCTGGGCCTCTAGTCCCGGTCTGAATACCGCC
This sequence comes from Arthrobacter sp. NPDC097144, assembly GCF_044762205.1. Taxonomy (NCBI): domain Bacteria; kingdom Bacillati; phylum Actinomycetota; class Actinomycetes; order Micrococcales; family Micrococcaceae; genus Arthrobacter; species Arthrobacter sp. NPDC097144. Next base: position 145,785 of record NZ_JBIWDW010000006.1, read on the forward strand.
TAAAAGGGCGCTTCCCCTCGGGGAAGCGCCCTTTTTGCTTTCCGTCTCCGGCCAGCTCCGAGGAACCCGGCCATGAACCGGCTGCCCTCATAATTTCTACATGTTGTCGAAAAGTTACCGTTGCTCCCGCCGTCTGCTGGTTGATGCGGACAGGGCCTTCCGTAAAGTGGAGACATGGACTTCCTACACAACTTTCTTGTTTTCCTGCACATTCTCGGTGCAGCTATCGTCGTCGGCATCTGGCTTGCCAACATCAAGAAGCCCACGGTCATGCCCGGACAGTTCCACGGTGCGCTGCTGGCACTGCTGACCGGGCTCCTCCTCGTCGGCCTGGCCGAGATGGATGACTACGAAGTCAATTACCCGAAGATTACCGTCAAGCTTGTGGTGGCCCTGGTTATCGCCGTGCTGGCGTTCATCGGCCAGCGCAAGTACAAGAAGAACGAGCCCGTCAGCTCCGCCCTGGCCAACAGCGTGGGCATTCTGGCCGTCGTAAACATCGCCGTTGCAACCATGTGGCACTAGGACAGTAGAACCCGCTGTACGTCACTGAATAGGATGGGATGAAGTCCCGGCACCTGCCGGCCTTCATCCCATCCTCATTTAAGGAGCTTCCCATGGCTACAGTCCGCTCAGCCCACACCGTCTGGAACGGCGATCTCTTCAACGGCAGGGGTGATGTCACCCTCGACAGTTCCGGCCTCGGCACCTACGACGTCACGTGGAAGGCCCGTGCAGAGGAAGCCAACGGCAAGACCAGCCCGGAGGAACTGATCGCCGCAGCCCACTCTGCCTGCTTCTCCATGGCCTTCAGCAACGGACTGGCCGAAGCCGGGAAGACCGCTGAGCGCATCGAGACCTCCGCTGACGTAACCTTCGTCCCCGGCACCGGCATCACCGAGAGCCGCCTGAAGGTCACTGCCGTGGTTCCCGGCCTCTCCGCCGAAGAATTCACCGACATCGCCGAGGCTGCCAAGAGCGGCTGCCCGGTGTCGCAGGCGCTCGCCGGAATCAAGATCTCGCTGGACGCCACCCTGGAGTCCTAAGCCTTGGAGTCCTAAGTCCGAGCCGGCTCGGCGCCGGTACGCAAACAACCCGTGTTCCCCTTGGAAAGTCAAGGGAAGCACGGGTTTTTTGTACCCGTCCGGGGTGCAGGATGAACGCTGATATTTGTCTGCACTGTACCAACCCCAGTTCCGGACAGCGGGGTGTTGACTGCCAATTGCTGCGGGTAGCGTCTCTTTTACGCGGGCTCGGCCGGTGCGCCGAGCACCAACAAAGCGATCGCAACTGCGGCTGAAGGTGAAGCAATGGACCTCACTCCAAAAGAAATAGACAAGCTGTACATATACCAAGTGGCCGATTTGGCCCGAAAACGGCGAGAACGCGGAACCAAGCTGAATGTCAGCGAAGCCACCGCTCTCATTTGCGAGGCGATTCTGGAAGGCGCCCGTGACGGCCGGACCGTCGCGGAGGTGATGGAGCTTGGCAAAACCATCGTCTCCGAAAGCCAGTGCATGGATGGCGTCCGGCAGCGGCTGCCGCTCCTGCAGGTCGAGGCAACTTTCGTGGACGGCAGCAAGCTCGTCTCCTGCCACGATCCCATCGGGGTATGAGTTGACTCAGCTCCTCGAGTCCCAAGCGACCGTGGTGCTGGTCGGAGGGCACGAGAGTAACAACGGAGCGGATCTCTCCTTCGCGGCGGATTTGGTTCCCGGTGCCCTCATCACCCCGGCCGGCCGGCCGTTGCACAACATGCTCACACAGCTGCGCGCGCGCGGCCGTTCAGGTTCCGGCGCCGAGCCGGCTCCGATCGTCGTGCTCCCAATGACTTTCGGCCGGAATCCGACCCTGGTCGCGGACATCGCCAAGACGCTCAGCTGGCTCGGCCTCCAGGCACCCCCGAGTCACGGCACCGCATCCTCCCCCGCGCCAATGGTCCTGGCCGACGCCTTTGGCAGCGCTGACCACCTCACGGCATGGCTTCGGGCTGCCGCCACCGAGGTGCGCCGGCGCGCACCGGAGGCGGCTGTCCTGATCTTCGCGGATGCTGCCAACCCCTTCGACGACGCCGAGCTCCACCGCATCGCACATCTGGTGCGTACCCACGGGGCCGGCAACCCTGTGGATACGGCGACCGTTGATGACGCCACCGGACTCCTGGCGGCCGTAAACCGGTTGCGGCTGCTCGGCAGTGCGCAAACGATCGTCGTCCCCGCAGGGTTCCGACGGACAGCGACCGTGCGCGGGGAACCCGTGCCGTTCGGGGAAGGCGGGTTCGCCGATGCCGGGTTCTACGGTGCGCTGCTGAGCGAGCAGGCCGCGCTGCGCGTCATCCGCGAACGGGTCCGCGATGCTCTGCACAACCTGCGCCACGGCCGCAACGGCATTGAGGCAGGCCTGACGGCTGACCACGGGCACGGTTACGCCCACTCGCACGCCTTCGAGGAGGCCAGTGGCCACTCCCATGCGCATCAGTACGGGCAGGCCGACTCTCACACGCACCACCATCCCACCCCCATCCGTTCGAGCTGATCGGATCCCTCCTACACCGCAATGCCGCGCGCAGCGACCCCGCATCGCGCCGCAAGGGAAGGAAACACCATGCTGGGCAGCCCCACCTATCACCATAAAGACGAAGACATCGAGATTAACGCCGGCAGGCCAAGCGTCACCCTGCTGGTAAGCAACACCGGCGACCGGGCCGTGCAGATTGGCTCGCACTTCCACTTCTTCGAGGCCAACAAGGCACTCCTCTTCGAACGGGAACTTGCCTACGGCATGCATTTGGATGTGCCCGCGGGGACCGGCATCCGGCTGGAGGCCGGCGACACCCGTGAAGTGACACTCACCGCGTACGCCGGAATCCGGCGGGTGATTGGCTTCAACAACCTCGTGGACGGCGGGCTCGACTCCGCTGCAACGAAAATCCGGGCGATGGCACGCATGAAAGAACTCGAATTCAAAAACGGTAAACCGAGCGCCAAACCCAGTGCCAACGCAACCGGCGACGCATCTAAGGGGAACAAGTAATGGCTATCATCTCGCGCAAGCAGTACACGGACCTCTTTGGTCCCACGGTTGGCGACCGGGTCCACTTGGCCGACACCAATCTGGTGATCGAGATTGAGAAGGATTACAACGAGGGCCATTACGGCGACGAGGTGGTCTACGGCGGCGGGAAAACAGCCCGTGACGGCATGGCTGCGGACCCGTCTGCAACTGACGCGGAGGGCGTGCTTGACCTGGTCATCACCAACGCCATCATCCTGGATCCGGTGCTCGGCGTTGTTAAGGGCGACATCGGTGTGCGCGACGGGAAGATCGCCGGCATCGGCAAATCGGGCAACCCGCACACCATGAGCGGAGTGGATCCGCGGCTTGTGGTTGGCCCGGGCACCGAGCTGCTGGCCGGCGAGCACCTTATCGCCACCGCCGGCGGCATCGACTCGCACGTGCACTACATTTCGCCGGAACAGGCCCTGGCCGCCCTCTCCAACGGCATCACCACCCTCTTCGGCGGCGGTACGGGACCAACCGACGGCACCAACGGCGTCACGACCACCCCGGGGGTGTGGAATCTTGCCCGGCTGCTGGAGTCGGCCGAGGCGATGCCGGTGAACATGGGTTTCCTCGGCAAGGGCAACGGATCGCTGCCCGAAGCCCTGATCGAACAGGTGCAGGGCGGGGCATGCGGACTCAAGGTGCATGAGGACTACGGTTCCACACCGGCCGCGCTCAGCAACGCGCTTTCCGTTGCTGACGCGTACGACGTGCAGGTTTCAGTGCACACGGACAGCCTCAACGAGGCCGGGTATGTCGAAAACACGCTCGATGCCATCGACGGCCGCACTATCCACACCTTCCACACCGAGGGTGCCGGCGGCGGGCACGCACCGGACATCATCAAGGTGGCCGGTCATCCCAACGTACTCCCGTCCTCGACGAACCCCACCCTGCCCTACACCGCCAACTCGGTTGACGAACTGCTGGACATGGTGATGGTCTGCCACCACCTCTCCCATGACATCCCCGAAGACGTAGCCTTCGCCGACTCCCGCGTGCGTGCCGAGACGATCTCGGCCGAGACGGTCTTCCATGACGAGGGGATCATTTCGATGGTTTCCTCCGACTCCCAGGCCATGGGCCGCATCGGAGAGTCGTTCATGCGCACCTTCCAGATTGCCCACCACTGCAAGGACCAGCGCGGCGCCCTTCCGGAAGACAGTGCCGACAACGACAACTTCCGGGTACTGCGCTATCTCGCCAAGATCACGATCAATCCGGCCATCACCCAGGGCGTATCCGATTACATCGGCTCGCTGGAAGAGGGCAAGATGGCCGACATCGTGCTCTGGCCAGTCGGCTCCTTCGGCGCCAAGCCCAAACTGATCGTCAAGGGCGGCCTGATCAACTGGGCCCTGATGGGAGACCCGAACGCCTCGCTGCCGACACCGCAGCCGGTGTTTTACCGTCCCATGTTCGGCGCGCAGGGCAAGACGCTGCAGAGCACGCGGGCGACGTTCATGTCCAAGTCGGCCATCGACAAAGGCGTTCCGGAGCGGCTCGGGCTGGAAAGCCAGATCCTTCCGGTCCACGGGTGCCGCGGCCTCGGGAAGGAGAACATGGTACGCAACAGCGCGACGCCGCATATCGAAGTTGACCCCGAGACGTACGACGTGACATACGACGGGACGCTGGCCACGATTCCGCCGGCGCAGACACTGCCGCTGACTCAGCTGTTCTTCCTCGCCTAGGGGCACCGGATGACGGATGTAAACCAGTTGCTGACCAGCCTGCAGTTCGCAGATTCGGCCTTTCCCAGCGGCTTTTACACCATGTCCCACGGGCTCGAGGCTTACAGCCAGGCCCGGCTTGTGTCCCGGCACGGAGTGCAGCAGCTGCTCGCTGAGTTGCTGCTGCACTCCGTGGGGCCGGGGGACGGCACTGCGCTTGCCGCCGCTCACCGTGCGGCGGCAGGAGGCGACGTCGAACTCGTCCAGGAGATCGACCAACGGTTGTTCGCCTCAAAACTCAACGCGGAGATGCGCACCGCCTCCGTGCGCAGCGGGCACCAGCTGATCGATTTGGGTGCCGAACTGATCGATAACGTGCTGCTCGCGGAGTACAGCGAACGGGTGCGGCTGCGCAGCACACCCGGCTGCCAGCCGGTCGCGACGGCGGTGGTGTATGCCGCCAACGGGGTAACCACCCGGCAGGCAGTGGCATCGGACCTGTTCGCTTTTTCGGCGAGCTTTGTTGGAGCCGCCCTGCGGCTGCGGCTGACCGACCACCGGCACGCCCAGGCAATCCTGCTGGAGACGGCCGCGGTGATCGAGCGGGCGACGGAGGAAGCCCTTGAGCGCGATCTTGCCGACATTGGCGGCTGCGCACCCATGGCCGACATCATGTCGGCCCGGCACGAGAGAGCCGAGGCTCGGCTGTTTGCCAGCTGACGCCCGCACGGACAGGCAGAAGAACACCAGAGATCACTGAAATGAGGAACTGATGAGCGAGAACGTTTTGAGGATTGGCATCGGCGGTCCCGTAGGCAGCGGGAAGACTGCGCTGACAGAGGCACTGGTGCCGCTGCTCATTGAAGCCGGGCGCACACCCGGCGTAATCACGAATGACATCTATACCCAGGAAGACGCCCACCATGTGCGCCGGGAGCTGGCGGGCATCCTGGACCCCGAGCGGGTGATGGGTGTTGAGACCGGTTCCTGCCCGCATACTGCCGTACGTGATGATCCGACCATGAACCTGGCCGTCGGTGCGGAAATGCTGGAACGGTTTCCCGATATCGACACCCTGATTTACGAATCGGGCGGCGACAACCTCACGCTTACCTTCTCGCCCGCGCTCGCAGATGTGTTCGTGTTCGTGCTGGACACCGCCGAGGGCGAGAAGATGCCGCGCAAGCGCGGGCCCGGCATTACGGACAGCGACATCCTGGTGATCAACAAGATCGACATTGCGCAGTACGTGCGCACGAACCTGGACGTGATGGAGTCCGATGCGCACCGGGTGCGTGAGAACCGGCCCGTGGTGCTGACGAACTCGCTCACCGGGCACGGGGTCGACGAACTGTACCGGGAGATCATGACCCAGTGGAACGGCGCCAGAACCGAGCTCATCGGATGACGGTTAAGGTGACGGAACCGCGGAATGCGCCAACACCCCCCGGGGCTACCCCGGCTGACGACGGCGTAATCCCCGCGCCTGCCCTGCCGCCCCGGCAGACCGGCGGCCGGGAACCGAGCACCGGAGGTTACCGGCTCCAGCCGGCCTACTATGAGCCGGCCCGGGTGCCTGCCGAAGTGCTGCGCCATGCCGGGGTGCCCACCCTGCCCGTTGGCAGCCCGGGCAAGGTGGGCGTGCTGCAGCTGGGGTTTGCCCGTAACCGCGGGCGCACCGAGCTCGTGCAGCACTATCAGAAGTCGCCGCTGCAGATCATGCATCCGCTCTACTTCAATCCCCTGCGTCCCGACATGGCCTACACCTACCTCATGTCCTCCGGCGGCGGCATCCTGCAGGGAGACCGGCTGCGCACGGACCTTCATTTCGGCCCCGGAACGTCGGCATACCTGGCCACACAGACCCACACCCGGGTCTACCGCATGGACCACGACTACGCCGCCGCGATCATGAATATTGAGGTGGAGCAGGACGCCTACGTTGAGTACCTGCCTGAGCCCACCGTGCCCTTCGCGGATTCGCGTTTCTACCAGCAAACCTCGGTGGTACTCGACGAGTCGGCAACACTGCTGCTGGGCGAGACCGTGTATGCCGGCAGGCTCGCCCGCGGAGAGCGGCATGCGTACGACGTCTACGCCTCGGACCTCGAGGTACGGCGGCCGGACGGCCGCCTGGTCGCCCTCGACCGGGTGCGGCTGTGCCCGCAGAAGGGTGCGGAACCCGGCGGAGCGGCCGACGGCGTGAACGGGTTGGGCGTGCTCGCGGACCACGATGTGCTCACCATGCTCTACGTCCTCACGCCGCTGGCTTCACCGGCCCAGCTCGCTGACACGCTGCACCGGGTACTCGGTGACAGCGGAGGCGACCTCATCTACGGGGTGAGCACGCTGCCGCACGATGCCGGCGTGTGGATGCGCCTGGTGGGCAATGACACCGTGGCTGTGGCTGCCGCGAACACCGCCGCGGCATCAGCGGTCCACGAACTGCTGACCGGGCGGCAGGCACCCGTCATTCGAAAGAGCTAGAGGGGACTTACGGTGATAGAACGGGCTACGGCGCAAGATACGGCGATGAAGCCGGTGCGATCCTACCGGGCGCAGGTGGTGCGTGCCTTCATTCCGGTTGCGCTCCTGCACATCGCGGGATTCGGACTCTTCTTCTTCCTGGTCGAGCCGCTGCATCTGCAGCTGGGGTCCTCCATCTTCGGAGTGGGGATTGCTGTTGTGGCCTATGTGCTCGGCGTCAGGCATGCCTTCGACGCGGACCACATCGCCGCCATCGACAACACCACCCGCAAACTTGTGGACCTGCGCAAGCCGGCCGCAGGGGTTGGCCTGTTCTTTTCCCTCGGACACTCCACCATCGTCTTTCTGATGGCGGCTCTGCTGGCACTCGGGGTTAGCTGGGCGGTGGGCCTGAGCAGCGACGGCAATGAAGTGCGCAACGGGCTCGGCGTGTTCGGCACCTTGGTGTCCGGCGTCTTCCTGCTGCTGATCGGTCTCATCAACGCCGTGGCATTCGTAGGAATCCTCAAGGTTTGGCGGGCATCCCGCAACGGCGACCTCGATGAGTTGCAGTTGGAGCGGCATCTTCAGGGCCGGGGCCTCATCAGCCGGCTCATCCGGCCGATGCTGCGGACCATCGACCGGCCGGGAAAGATGTACGCCGTCGGCTTTCTGTTTGGGCTCGGCTTCGACACCGCCAGTGAGATCGCCCTGCTGGTCCTGGCCGGAACAGGGGCTGCGACAGGGTTGCCCTGGTACGCCATCCTCTGCCTGCCCCTGATTTTTGCGGCCGGCATGAGCCTGTTCGACACCCTTGACTCTGCCGTGATGGTGAAGGCTTACGGTTGGGCGAGCGTCAACGCCGTCCGCAAGCTGTACTACAACCTCACCATCACCGGGCTTTCGGTCATGATCGCCGTCATGATCGGCGGCATCGAGCTGGTCGGGCTGCTGAACGAGAAGCTGGGGCTGCGCGACCCCCTCACCGGCTGGGTGGCCGCCATCGACCTTGAGAACGCCGGCTACATCGTCGTCGGCACGCTGATACTGGTCTGGTTCACCTCCACCGCCTACTGGCGGTTCGGCCATGTGGAGCAGCGGTGGGCGCTGGCGGGCAGCGGGGCGGGCGCCGTGGGCGACCCAGCTGCACAGGGCGGACCCGATCCAGGCACAAAGCCGAAGCCGGAAACAGAAACAGGAGCGCCGCGGCACGACGCCCCGGGCGGGGACATCACATGAGCAGCGCAGCAGCGGCAGCACCGAGCCCGTCCATCTCAGGTACAGGATGGCTGAAAGGGTGGTGCGAGGGGCTTTCGCAAATCTTCTTCCAAAGCAATGTCTATACGGCGCTGCTGATTCTGGTTGCCTTCGCCGTAGCGGATTGGCGCATGGCAGTGCTGGTGCTGATTGGCTGCGCGGGAAACACAGTGGGAGGGCGCCTGCTCAAGGCCGATTCCACCTCGGTGACATCGGGCATGCAGGGATTCTGCGGCGCCCTCGTCGGTGCCGGGACCTACTCCGCCATCGGCGGGCGGTGGGAGTCGTATCCGATCGCGCTCGTCGGCGGTTTGCTTTGCGCGCCCGTGACCTGGCTGGTGGTTGCGCTGTTCACGAAGACGCCACTGAAGGTCTACAACCTGCCGTCGACGACGGCACCGTTCTGCATCGTAGCGACGGTGATACTGCTCAGCACCGAATCGATGCATGTAAGTGCCGCGCAGTCTGAAACCATCGACTCGGCGTCGCTGGCCTTCGCACGCTCCCTGCTGACAAATGTGTCTGAGGTGGTGCTCATCAACAACGAGTGGTCCGGAGCCCTCATCCTGCTCGGGCTGTTCGTGGCCGGCTGGAAAATCGGCCTGGCCGGGCTGCTCGGCAGCGTGGTGGGCAGCCTGTGTGCCCTGGCAATGGGCGAGTCGCTCACCGAAACCGCAAACGGTCTCGCCGGCTACTCCGGTGTCCTCACCGCCATCGCGCTCGCCGTGGTGTTTCTGCGCAGCAACACGATCTCCTGGGTGCTGGCCGTGGTGGGAACGGTGGTGACCGCTGTGGTCACGGTGGTGATGCACCGCCTTGACGCCCCCACTTACACCTGGCCGTACATCCTCACCACCTGGGTGTTCCTGGTCATTGCCCATTACCTTCCCGCGGCCAAGCGCCCCTGAGTCGTTCGTCGCGCCGGAGTCAGCCGAATTGTACGGTGGCCGTTTCATGCCCCCGCGAGAGCGAGACCGGTGCGCTCTGTCCGTCGTGCTCAATCACGTAATCACCGAAGAAACCCGTGATCGGCAAGCGTGCCTCATGATCCGTGCGCATCACCGTTCGCGGCAGCCACCACTGCCCCTTGATGAGGGACCGCAGCGCGTAAAACGAGGGTTTCGGCGTGCCGTCAGCGCGAACGAACCCGCCCGGCGCACCAAGCCATGCTCCGTCGTCGGTGATCCCCCAGTAGGTGATGGCCTCCACCGCCGGGTGGCTTACGAGTGAGCGGTAGTGGCGCACGATCTCGTCCGCCTGTCTGGCCTCTCCCTCGGGTGTCGATGGCCATGACGGGATCTGATAGTCGTTGAGGTCGGTGATCTCCGGCGGCATGAGGTCCCCCGACAGCAGAGTCGTCTCGGTCAGATGGAGGGGCAGCCCGAAGCGGGCGAATCGGTCGACCATCGCCTGCATGGTCTCTTCTCCCCAATATCCCTGGTGCATGTGCGTCTGCAGGCCGATCGCGTCCACAGTGATCCCCGCTTCGAGGACGCGCTCGATCAGAGCCTCGTAGTCGCTCGACATGTCGAAGTCGTTCAGGACGAGCGTCGCCGAAGGGTTCGAGGCGCGGGCTTCCTCGAACGCGAGCTGAATCATGGGCACCCGGCCCAGGCTCTGCGCAAGCCGGGTGATACCGTTTTCCTCCGCAGTGAACACGGGCATGATGACGGCTTCATTGATGGCGTCCCACGTGTCGATGACCCCGGAAAAATCGGTCACCTCGCGGCGGATCCTCTCGCATTGCAGCTTCTCGATCTCCGTAACCGGTAAACCGGTGAGCCACTCGGGCGCGAGCGTGTGCCAGGTCAGCGGATGCCCCTTGACCTTCACTCCGTGCTCAGCGAACCACGAGGCGGTCCGGAGAAGCCTTCGGGTGTCAGGCGTGCCGCGGGTCGGCTCGAATCCCCGCCAGTAGAACGGAAGGGTCGCTGTGTTGAAGAGGTCGAGCCACATCGCCTTAAGATCCGGCGGCCCGGCAAGCCCTGCCCCGCCGAAAACGGGCCCCGCCGAGGCTTCCTGCTCGGCCTCCCCATTCGCGAGCGGGATGAAGTCGAAACCGATGTTGCCGAAGGCGAAGTCATGGCGCTTCTGTTCGACGGTGACATCCGCGTTGCGCACAGGGTTGCCGACGGAGTCCAGCACGGTGACGTGCGTGGTTCCCCGCCGGTGGTCGACACTCATGAGGTGCTGCGTGCGATCTCGGTGAAAATCGTGTGGAAGGCCCGCTCGAAGCCCACGACGCGGGTTTCACCGGAGAGCTCCACCGACCGCGTGATCCGCAGATCGGTGCTCGACGCTCCAAGACTAAGGACGATCTCCCCCGGTTCGACGATCCGCTCCCCGTTTCGGCCGGTGAAGCTGGTGACGTCTGCGGGGATGTGGATCGAAAGCTCAACGGATTCACCCGGCAACAGGTCAACGCGCTGAAAGCCGACCAAACGCTGCACCGGGCGCACCACTGACGCGACGGGATCGTGGAGGTAGACCTGGACGGTTTCGGTCCCGGAACGGTCCCCGATATTGCGGAGACGCAGTCCCAGGGTCGCTGTGCCGTCGACTCCGACCGTACCCGGCCCATGCTGGCCGGCGCTCCACTCAAAGGTCGAATACCCGATCCCGTGGCCGAACGCGAAGGCTGCGGTCGGATCAATGCTCGACACTCCGTTGGAGCGTCCCAGCGGAGCGGCCAGGTAGGTGGACGGCTGCGTTCCCTCTGAGGCCGGGATGCTGACAGGCAGGCGTCCGCTCGGATTGACGCGGCCGGAGAGGATGCCGGCAAGCGCGGCGGTTCCTTCTTCTCCTGCGAAGAACGCCTGCACGATCGCGCCGGCGCCGGTGACGGCGGATCCCAGCGCGTACGGGCGTCCAGCGAGCAGGGTGACAACGGCAGGAGTCGATGTTGCCAGGACGGCGTCGAGAAGGATCTGTTGGGCGCCGGGCAGCCGGAGCGATTCGACGTCGCAGCCCTCACCGCTCGTGCCGCGGCCAAAGAGCCCCGCCCGGTCGCCGAGGGCGACGACGACGACGTCGGCCCGCGTTGCGGCGTCCACCGCCGCAGCGATCCCGGCGGTTTCTCCTCCGTCGATCGTCGTCCCGGGAACGTACTCGATATCGGCTTCGGGAAACTCGATGCGGAGGCTATCCAGCAGGGTCGGCAGTTCGATGCCAAGGGCCGTGCCGGGGTGCTGCACGCCCACATGTGCAGGGAACGAATAGCAGCCGAGAACGGCGAAGGGGTCGTCGGTTGTCGGCCCGACAACGGCAATCCGGCGCGGGGCGGCGAGCGGCAGGGTCCCGTCGTTGCTCAAGAGCACGATGGACTGTTCGGCGATCTCGCGCGCGACCGTCCGGTTACCGGTGCTGTCCAGGTCGACGGTGCCGCGGATGCTTTCCGCGTTGTCCACGTCGGCGTCCCGCAACGCTTCGGGCGTGGCATCCCAGTCAGGATCAAGCAGTCCGAGTTCCACCTTCTGGCGCAGCACACGCCGGAGGGCACGGTCTATGACCGCCTCGGGCAGGGCACCCGACCGAACCGCTTCAGTCAACGGCGCACCGAAGGTCTTCACCGTCGGCAGTTCGACGTCCACGCCCGCAGTGAGCGCGAGAGCGGCGGCCTCGCCCCACGAACCCGCGACGCCGTGAAGAAGTTTCAGGAAGGCGATCCCGAAGTAGTCGGCCACGACGGTACCGTCGAAACCCCAGGTGTCGCGCAGGACACCGGTGAGCAGCGACTCGTCAGCCGCGGACGGCACACCGTCGAAGTCGGTATAGGAGTGCATAACGGAACGCGGCTTTCCTTCGCGTATGACCATTTCGAACGGGACGAGCAGCACGTCAGCGAGTTCGCGCGGACCGACCGAGACCGGCGCGAGGTTACGCCCGGCCTTCGACGCCGAGTATCCGACGAAGTGCTTGAGAGTTGCCACTATCCCTGCGGACTCGAGGCCGCGGACATACGCCGTTCCGATGGTGCCTATGAGATACGGGTCCTCACCGATAGTCTCCTCGACCCGGCCCCAGCGGGCATCCCGCACCACGTCGAGCACCGGGGCAAGGCCCTGGTGGATGCCGACCGAGCGCATGTCAGACCCGATGCGGCGTGACATCCGTTCAATGAGTGCGGGATTGAAGGAAGCGCCCCAGGCGAGGGGCACCGGATAGGCGGTTGCCCCCCAAGCAGCGAAGCCGGCGAGGCACTCTTCATGCGCAACAGCCGGGATGCCGAACCGGTTGGCTGCCGCAATCCGGCGCTGGCTGCGGAGGAGGGACAGCGCCCCGAGCGCCGGGTCGACCGGAGCCGAGCCGAATGGCCGGGTCAGCTGGCCGAGCCCGTTCGGCAGGAGCGCGTCGAGGTCAACGAGGTCGTCCATGTCGTTCTGATGCGGGGCAACGTCCCCGCCCTCGCTGGACGCACCGACCCAGACGCCGAACAGTTGGGCAATCTTCTCCTCGAGCGTGAGCTCGGCGAGGAGTGCTTCGACGCGGTCCGAAGCGGATGCACTGACGTCGCGCCATGGCGTCGTCGTCGTGGATGTCGTGTTGCTCAAGGAAAGTCCTAACCTTTGACTGCGCCGGTGAGTCCGCCGACGATGCGACGCTCGAACAGCGTGAAAAATATCAGTGCTGGAATCATGGACAGTGAGGTGAAGGCGAGTACCTTTGCCGTGTCCACCGAATACTGCGAAGCGAACGCCTGGACTCCGAGCGGCAGGGTGTACGACGCCTGGTCACTGAGGATGAACAGCGGCAGAAGATAGCTGTTCCAGCTCGCCACGAAAGCAAGAATGCCTGTAGTCACCACGCCCGGAAGCGACAAAGGAACGACCATCCGGAAGAAGAAGCCCAGCCGGCTGGTACCGTCGATCGACGCCGCCTCTTCGATCTCATCGGGGATGGCCTTGAGGAACGGCACCAGGATGATGATCGTCACCGGCAGGCCGAAAGCGATCTGCGGGAGAATTACGCCCCCCAGGCTGTTCATCAGGCCCAGATCCCTGACGAGGATGTAGAGCGGCGTGATCGCCACGGTCATCGGGAACATGAGCCCGGCGGCGAAAAGTGAATACATCGCTCCGCGACCGACAAAGGTGTATCGCGCGAGGACGAAGCTTGCCATCAGGCCGAGCACCACCACGCCAATGGTCGTAGCGATCGCGGCAATCGCCGAGTTGGTGACCTGCTGCCAGAAGGTTGGGCTCGCGAGCACCTCCGCGTAGTTGCTGAAATTCCACGGGCTCGGGAATCCCGCGGGAGAATTGGTGATCTGCGAGTTGTCGCGGAACCCGCCGAGAATGATGTAGATGACCGGCCCGAGACAGAGCGAGATGAAGACAAAGGCGACGAAGTAGGTCGCGGGGCTGCCCCAGGGCTGGCGTTCCCTCGGCGGACGCTTTTTGCGCTGGAGCGTGGGAGTTTCGAGAACAGTCATCACTTCTTTCCTGACGTGAGGGCGCCGGCGGTGTCGCGCCGAAGAACAAACCGCTGGTAGATCAATGCGATGACGAGGGAGATCAGGAACATGACGACGGCGACAGCGCTGCCGTAGCCAAAGTTGCCCGACGTGCGTCCGTTGGCGACCATGTAGGTGGCCATGGTCGAGGTCCCGGCAGTGGAGGCGACGTACTGGCCCCAGATGATGAAGACCAGGTCGAACAACTGCAGCGAACCGATGATTGACAGGAACGCCCAGATCCGCACGGTCGGCCCGAGGAGCGGCAGCGTAATGGCGCGCTGGATCTGCCAGTAGCTGGCGCCGTCGATCGCGGCCGCCTCGAACAGTTCGTTGGGGATGCTTTGCAGTCCGGCCAGGAAAAGGATGACGGCAAATCCGATGTACTTCCAGGAGATGATCACCATCAGGGACCAGATGGCGATCTTCGGATCAGAGAGCCAGTCCGCCTTGAACGCTCCCAGCCCGATGCTGTCGAGCATTCCATTGACGGCACCGGATGTCTGCAGCATGAGACCCCAGCCGATCCCGACAATGACCTCGGAGATGATGTACGGGACGAAGATGAGGACGCGGATGAGCGAGCGGCCCCGGATACTCCGGTTGAGCAAGAGGGCCAGGACCACTGCAATGGGGCCCTGGATGACCAGGGAGAGCACCAGGATGAAACCGTTGTGAAGCAGCACGTCGTGGAACGCGCTGTCCTGGAAGATGATCTTGTAGTTTTCGAAACCGACGAAGTCTGTGGCCGGCCCAAAGCCCTTCCAGCGGAAGAAGCCGTAGTAGCCGGCGAGGACAACCGGGAAGATGACGAAGCCGACAAAAACGAAGACGGCCGGCCCCGCCAGAAGCGTGATCTCGAGGCGCTTGCGCCAGTCCGTTGGACGCCGCCTGGGCCGCGGTGCGGCAGGGGACGACACGCGAGCGCCGTCCCCTGCCGTGGCCGTGCCCCGCGGTGGCTGCGTTTCCGTCATCAACGGAGCACCGCCTGCAGGTTCAGTCATTATCTGCTGCTATCCCTTGGCCGCTGCGTCGTTCACAGCGGAGACGATGTCTTCAGCAGAGCCCTGACCGGCGAGCATGTCGACAACGCCCTTGTTCAGTGCGTTCCCGACGTTCTGGCCGAACAGGGTGTCGAGCCACACCGTAACGTACGGTGCGTCGTTGTACGCCTGGAGAATCGACTGGAGCGCCGGGTCGGTGACAACTGCCTGGGCATCCTGGTTGGCGGGGAGGGTCTGGAACGCCTCCGCGTAGTCCTCCTGGTACTCCTGCTGCATGAAGAAGTTCAGGAATGCCGTGCATTCCTCTTTCGGTGCCTGAGCGGAGCAGGTGAATCCGTCGACGCCACCCATCATGGCGCCCTCGGCGCCGTCACCTCCGTCGACAGCCGGGAACGGGAACCAGTCCAGGTCTTCCAGCGGCTTTTCATCAGGGGTCAGCGATGCGATGACACCCGGGTTCCATGCGCCCATGAGTTCCATTGCTGCTTTGTGATTTGCAAGGAGACCTGCAGAGCTGCCTGCTCCCTGCTGTGCCGAGGTGGTGAGGAATCCGTCGTTGAACGGTTCCGTCTTCACGAACGATTCCATCTCCTTTCCAGCCTCGAGCCAGCACGGGTCGTCAAACTTCTTCGACTCGGCCGCTTCATTCATCGTGTCCTGCGAGCAGGCCCGCAGCGCGAAGAAGTAGTACCAGTGGGCAGCAGGCCAGGCATCTTTGGCGCCGACGGCGACGGGGGCGATTCCGGCAGCCTTGAGTTTGTCTACGGCGGAGCCGAGCTCATCCATAGTTGTCGGAGCCGCGTCGACGCCCGCTTCGGTGAGGAGGTCCTGGCTGTAGAAGATGCCACCAGGCAGCACCGCGGTCGGCATTCCGTAAATCTTGCCGTCGACCGCGAAGGCGTTCAAAACACCTTCGGGCACAGCCGCCCTGGTGGCGTCGTCGATGGAATCAGTAATATCCATGGCCTGTCCGGCCGCAACGACATCCGCAAGCTTGCCGCCGCCGCGCGCCATGAAGATGTCGGGTGCATCGCCGGAGTTCAGTGCCGTCTGGAGCTTCCCGTCCATCTCCTCGTTCTGGATGGACTGAGCGTTGATCTTGACGCCGGGGTTTGCCTCCTCGAACGCTGCGATCGTCTTGTCCCAGTGCGCCTTGCCGGCGCCCGTGGTCGAGTTATGCCAGAACGTCATGGTGACCTCACCATCTTCTGTTGCTCCACTGTCGGAGCCACACGCTGACAGGCCGCCAAGCGCGATTGCCGTCGCCGCCCCAACTGTCAGCAGCTTCCTGATACGGTGCTTGTTCATCTTTGAACGCCTCTCGAAAGTTTCGACATTTGCGTCGAAAGCACTTAGTGTGGTGTGAGCCTAGCAGTGGCACGGTGAAACGCAAGTGTTTTCCGCAACAAATACAGATTGGACCCCCATGGCCGACTCAGGTCGCAAGGTCAAACTCACTGAATTGGCCGATGAGGCCGGAGTTTCACTCTCCACGGTTTCGAAAGTCCTCAATGGGCGGTCAGATGTATCCGCCCCGACACGGGCGAAAATCGAAGAGCTCCTCGGCAAGCACGGATACCAACGCCGCCCGGGCCTGACCAACAGAGACACCTTGATCGAGCTCGTTTTCCCCGAACTCGAGAGAGCCTGGGCCATGGAGATTATCCGTGGAGTCGAAAATGTCGCCAGTGCCAACGATTTGAGCGTCGTACTGACCGAATCGGGTGACCGCCACTCCCCCTCCCCCGCCTGGATCACCGGGGTTCTCCGCCGGCGCCCGGTGGGGGTGGTGCTCGTCTTCGCCGGTCTCGCGGCGGAAGCGAAGGCGGCCCTCCAATCCCGCGCCATTCCGTTCGTGGTCATCGACCCGGCCGGCGATCCGGCCCCCGACGTCCCCGCGGTCGGGTCGGCGAACTGGTCCGGCGGCCTCGTTGCCACTCGCCATCTCATCGAACTGGGACACACCCGGATTGCCGCGATCACCGGCCGGGACGACATGATGTGCTCCTTCGCCCGCGTCGACGGATACCGATCCGCCATGAACTCGGCCGGTATCAAGATCGATGAACGCTTCGTTCGATTCGGCAACTTCCGGGTCGACGGGGGCCGCAGCATCGCGCTCGAACTCCTGACGCTGCCCGACCGCCCCACCGCGATCTTCGCGGGAAGCGATCTTCAGGCGCTAGGCGTCATCGAGGCTGCCAGAACCCTTGGGCTGCGGGTGCCCGCTGATTTGTCCATCGTCGGTTACGACGATCTGCAGCTTGCCCAGTGGTCCAGTCCTGCACTCACAACTGTGCATCAGCCGCTCACGGAGATGGCCGAGGAAGCGGCGCGGCTCGTGATCCGCATGAGTGAGAGCACCCTCGAAACCATCCCCCGGATGGACCTCGCAACGCGGCTCGTCATCCGTGACAGTACGGCCGCGCCGGCTGCGGGCTGACGGTGCCGAACCTGCGGCCGGCACGCTCTTTACAGCTCCGCGCCGGCCCAAAGACCGATCACAGCAGCGGCTACGGAAAGCACGAGTATGACAATACCGCTGACGAATGACGCACCGTAGCGGCCCTTTTTCATCAGCTGCACCGTCTCGTAGCTCGCCGTGCTGAAGGTCGTATAACCGCCGAGGAACCCGGTGCCGATCACGATGCTGGCATCGGTTGACACCAGGTGCTCGATGGTGAGGCCGGTCAGAAAGCCCAGCACGAGGGAGCCGGAGACGTTGATGATCGTCGTCGCCCACGCGAAACGTGTCTTGGAGTGCGCTCGGATGAATCCGTCCAACATGAACCGCACCACGGCGCCCACACCGCCGGCCAGGGCGAGCAGCAGGAAAATTCCGGGTGTCATGTCGCGTCCTCCTGCTGGTCTTTGCGCTGCCCTGTGCTGCGGTCGTTGACCGCAGTCGCAATGGCGATGCCTGCCCAGGTGGCGCAGGCGCCCACGATCACTGTTGCGAGGGCGTAAATTACCGCGGAGCCCGGCAGCCCGTCGCGGAAGAGCACCGCGGTGTCGGTGGCCAGGGAACTGTAGGTAGTAAAGCCGCCGCAGAATCCCGTGCCCAGAAGCAGCTTGAGGTTGGCGCCCGTGGGACGCGCGCTGTCCAGACGGGTGACGGCTTCGTAGAGGTAGCCGAGCAGGAACGCGCCAACCACGTTGATGATGGGGATGGCGACCGGCACCTGGCCGAGGTTGGGGATAACGAGCGAAAGGCCCTCGCGGCTGGCGGCACCGAATCCGCCGCCCACAAAGACGAGTGCGATAGCTGCCCAGCGCAGGTATGACGGGCGGGTGCCGGTACTCATTCTTGTTCCTTGCTCCGAGGCTGCGCGGGGTCAGGAAAAAACGCCGACGGCGACGGGGTGCTTTGGTGGGGAATCGGGAGACGTACCCATCTGCTTGACTTTACCGGCGCCGCCAACGCCCTACAACGCTGGCAAAGCCATCCGGCGCTCTTGAGCGGCAGACGCCCGATCGCGTCTGCCGCCGGCTCCCGGGAACTAGGAAATGTCCGGGCCCCACCCGGAGGCCGCAATTGGTCCGGGGACCGTCCCCTCATCCAATATCACCGGCCCCAGTTCCGCCTGCGGACGCGGCGGAAGCGGAGCAGGCTGAAGGGACCGGTAGCCCGCAAAGGCCGGAGGCTGGTCGGTGGGCAGTTCTGAGAGCATTTCTCGCAGGATTCCCACGCCGTGCTCCAGCTGCGGGTCTTCCCCCGCCACATAAGCCTGCGGCGGGAATGCCACCTCGATATCCGGATCCACCCCGCGGTTCTCCACGCCCCACCCCACGCCGCCGGTGAACCAGTAGGCAAACCGCGGCTGGTTCACCACGGTGCCGTCCACCAGGCCAAAGCGGCCGTCAATGCCTACGACGCCGCCCCAGGTGCGGGTGCCCACCACCGGACCGATGCTGCGCAGCTTCGCGGTTTGGGTGATGATGTCTCCGTCTGAACCGGCGAATTCATCCGCCAGGATCACCACGGGCCCGCGCGGGGCATGGGCCGGATAGGTGGAGGGCTGGCCGCCGCGGGGGTTAGCCCACGCCGTGACCTTCCGGCCGATCAGTTCCGCCACCAGCTGGGAGGTATGTCCTCCGCGGTTGCGCCGGATATCCACCACCAGGGCCTGCAGGGATGCTTCCTGATCCAGGTCCCGGTGCAGCTGCGACCAGCCGTTGGCCACCATGTCGGGAATATGCAGGTAACCGAAGGCGCCGCCGGACGCTTCACGGACCATGCGGCGGTTCGCATGCACCCAGTTCTGGTAGCGGAGCCGCTCCTCGCTGCGCAGGGGAACGACGGCAATGCGGCGCTGCGCGGGCGGGGCGCCGTCGTTTGCGGAGACGATGGTCAGCTCCACCGTGCGTCCGGCTGCACCCGCCAGCAGCGGGGC
Source organism: Arthrobacter sp. NPDC097144 (assembly GCF_044762205.1). NCBI lineage: Bacteria > Bacillati > Actinomycetota > Actinomycetes > Micrococcales > Micrococcaceae > Arthrobacter > Arthrobacter sp. NPDC097144. The sequence goes on from NZ_JBIWDW010000006.1 coordinate 165,094, forward strand.
GGGGCCTTCGCCCGGCGGCACCGGAACGCCGTCGACCGCGGCGATGATGTCCCCGGGATGAACGTCTGCGCCGGGCGCGCTCAGCGGCGAGGTGGCCTGCGGGTCGGAAGACTCCGCGCCGAGGATACGCACCACTTCCCACCCGCGGACTCCCGGCCGCAGGTCTGCCCCGAGGAATCCCTGGCCCCCTGATCCCTGTTCCGTGACGGGCGCTGGAGTGACATAGGCGTGGGACGTGCCCAGCTCGCCGTGCATCTCCCACAGCAGGTCCACCAGGTCATCGTGGCTGCCGAGATTCTGCACCAGCGGACGGTACCGGTCGTGCACGCCCTTCCAGTCCAGGCCGCCCATGTCCGGAGCCCAGAAGAAATCCCGCTGCAGGCGCCAGGCCTCGTCGAAGGCCTGGCCCCAGACCTTGACCGGATCAACCCGGACGCGGATACGGTCCAGATCAACGCGGATGCTCTCGGCGGAGTCCTCTTCCACCTTGGAGCCTGCCGGGACCACCCGGACACCGCCGTCGTGACGCACCACCACCTTGGTGCCGTCGCCGCTGACCTCGAAACTATCCAGGGCCGGCACCAGGACGGCAGTTTCCTTCTTCGCCAGGTCAAAGCGTTCCAGCCGGGATGCCGGTTCGCGGTCTGCAGCAGTGGCCCTCCCGTCGCCGGTCACTCCAAATATGTCCGTGGCCTGCCAGAGCAGGGCACCTTCAGCGGCACGGAGCCTGTCATAACGCCCCTGCGGGACGGGAACGGCAATAATGCGGTCCCCTATCCGCTCTGCGTCCACCCTTACGGCCGGCACCTTGGCCGTGGAGGAGTCCGCCTTCGATGCGGTGTCCTCCGCCGCCGGGTTCGTGGCGTCCGGCAACCCGCCGCCGGAAACCGACGGGCCGAACGGCGAGGGCGTCCCGGCAGCAAGCGCCACCAGGAAGGGCTTGGTGGAGGACGGGAAGCTCAGGTCGAACCGGTGGGTGTCATACACCGGATCAAAGCTGCGTTCGGAGAGGAATGCCAGGTATCGGCCGTCCGTGGTGAAGGACGGATCGTGGTCGGTGAACCGGCCGTCGGTCACGTCCAGCACCGGTGCTGCGGCGTCCAGTACGGAGCGCAGGCGGATCTTGGTGCGGCCCTCGGCGCTGACGGGCTCAGCCCAGGCGAGCCACTGGGAGTCAGGCGAGAAGGCCAGCTGGTCAACCGCTCCATACTGGGAGGCAGCTACCGGGACGAGCTGCGCCGCAGCAACATCAAGCACAAAGACTTCACCGTACTCGGTCGCCACGCCCACGTGCCGGCCGTCCGGGCCGGGCACCAGCTGGCTGACCCGGGTTGGACGCTCGAAGCCAACGCGGACGGTGCCTGCCCCCGTTGTCTTTCGCGGGTCATCCAACGCCTCCTGATGCTGTTCGGCGTCCGGATTCCCGGGGCCGGCGCCGCGCTGCTCCCGGACGTTCGATCCGGCCGCCCCGGCCGCGGGCACCGGGCTGGGCAGGACAAAGCCGGTGCCTTCGCCGGTGGCCTCCGGGCGGTGTGCCGCGGCGGGCCTGTCCAGGGCCAGGTTCCCCATCGATTCTGCGGCCGCGGCACCGGCGTCGATATCAGCGAAGACGTCCTTGAGGTAAAGGGCTTCTTCGCCGCCGTCGTCGGCCACAAACACTGCCCGGGAATTCCCCAGCGGCCGGCCCAGGCGGGCGCGTACGGCTGAGTCCGCTCGAATAACACGGGAAGGCCCGTCACGGTGCGTCAGCCAGTGCAGGGTGCCGTGGGATTCAACGATGCTGGCCGCACCCGTGGCTTCGGGAACAACCTCTGCAAGGTGCTTTGATACGTCCAGCGGCCGCGGTCGGCGGGCACTGCCTGCCGAGCCAAGGACTATTTCCACCGGCTGGGCGTGCGCATCCAGCGACGTCAGGAGCCAAAGCTGTCCGGCGGACTCAAAGACGATGCGCGTCCCGTCGGAGGAAGGATGCCGCACGTAAAAGCCGTCGAAATCGGTATGCCGGCGCAGGTCGGTGCCGCGGGGCGTGACCGAGTAGAGGTTGCCGTACCCCTCATGATCGGAGAGAAAGACGATGCGGCCGTCAATCCACATCGGGTCCGAAAGATTGCCGTCGAGTTCGGGAACCAGGCGTTCGAATTCCCCGAGGCCGTCCGAATCGATCCACAGTTTCCCTGCCGTACCCCCGCGGTAACGCTTCCACCAGGCCTGCTCACGGGTCAGCATGCTGCCAATGACCACCGGGCGCTCGTCTCCGACGGCGGGCCCTTCAGCGATCGTTTCCACCGGCCCGAAGGGGAGCTTTGTGGGGGCCGAACCGTCCAGCGGCACACTGAAAGCCCAGCGCAGCCGATTGTCCTCCTGCTCCACCGAGGTAGTGGCAATGATCTGGCCCGCCGAATTGAAGCCCTTCAGACGGGTGCTCTGGCTGCCCCAAAAGGTCAGCTGCCGGAAGTTTCCGCCCTCCGCATCCGCCGTGACGATTTCCGGAGCCCCGCCCTGGACCACCTGCCAGGCCAGGGCGGTGCCGTCCGGGGAGAACTTCGGACTGCGCGCGGGCAATGCCATTGCCGAAACGCGCCAGGCGCGGCCGCCGGTGGCCGGAGCCATCCAGACGTCGTCTTCGGCCACGAAGGTGAGAAGGTCGCCGTGCAGGTCGGGATAACGGAGGTAGGCAGTTGGGCTCATGGTGCGATCCTATCTTTCAGGAACGTCCCGGCCGCTCAGGGACAGGCCGGCCTTTCTGTGCTGAAGAGTTCACAGACGGCGTTGTAGTACCGGTCCGAGGTTCCCTGATGATGCAGGCCGACTTTCTCGCACACCCGCCGGGAAGCTCCGTTGGCAGGATTGATGACGGCCACCACCTTCGGCAGGCCCCGGGCCAGTGCATGGTCCAAAACAGCAGCTGCGGCCTCCGGCGCGTATCCCTTTCCCCAGCTGTCCGGGTGGAAGTGCCAGCCAATTTCGATGTCCCCGGACGGCTTTCGTTCGGGCCCGGACGCCGGAATGGGCTTCAACAGCAGCGTCCCGGCAAGGTGCTCCGAACCAGCGGCGTCCATGACCTGGACGGCCCAGACGCCGCAGGTGCCGTCATCCAACCTGTTCCAGGCGGCGATCAAGGCCAGCGCTTCGGCGGAATCCTTCATCAGTTTCGGGGAAACGCCCAGGAACTGCTGAACTTCCCGGCGCGAGTACAGGTCGAGGACGAACGCGGCGTCGTCGTCGGTATAGGGGCGAAGGAGCAGCCGGGGAGTTTCCAGGGTCAACATCTCCCAAACCTAGCCGAATCGCACCCTTTACCGGTCGGGAAGACCCGGACCCAGGACACCGCCCTCCCGTGCGGCGGCTGCCGGGCCCGGCTCCTTGAGCTCCACAAAGAACGCATGGGTATCGGTGTCCCCGATGTTCTCCCCGTAGTGTTCCTGGGCCGGCAGCCACCTGGCGCTGCCGGCCGGCAGTTCCACCTCCATTGAACCGGTACCGGAGCTGAGGCGCCGCCGGAAAGTGCTGGCAGTAATCATGACGCTGTCCGGGTGGATGTGCATGGTGCTGCGATGACCGGGCTTGTCCCGATATTCGAGCACGCGCACCCGGTCATTTTCGAACACCACGGTGTAGTGATCCGGATTGGTCTGGACTGGATCCTCACTCATGTTCAAAAGCTTAGGACTGGCCCCGAACCAGGGCCAGAGGAATCCGGTTGCCTCAGGCAGCCGGTGCCAGGACGTCCTCAATGCGCCACCCGTCCGGACTCGGCAGCAGCACCAGCACCACGTCCTGAGCGGGCACCGCAGCCACGTTCCGCACCACGCCGCCTCCGGCGTCCCGTTCCTCGTAGGCGGATGTGGAAACTCCTGCCCGAACGCTGATCCGCCCTTCCGGACCCGGGCGGAGCGGCTCGGCGGAGACGATCTCCACCCCGAGACCAGCGAGTACGGTGCCTGATGCCTTGAGTTTGCCGATCTCCTCCTGATCCGTTTCCATGGCCGGCGAGCGCGGTGCGTTGACGTTGTTGAGCTGCTCCCGGTCGGCAGCGCTGAAGGCCCGTGCCCGCAGTTCCGCGAGTGCCCGAGCGGCCTGCACCGGGTCTTCACCGCGCACCATCTGCCGCAGGTCCAGGTCGTGCGTGAGTGCCAAAGACACAGGCCCCGGCTGCGGCGCGGAGTTCCCTGGCCCGTGGCCAGGGCCGCGGTCTGGTTCCGGGTCCGGCGCGGGTGCCGGCAGGATGTCCGATTCACGATTCCCGGATGCTCTGCTCTCCCCCTCTGTCTTTTCCTGTGCCGAAGCAGACTCCCTGTCCCCGCCCTGCAGGAGCTCCGGTGCTGCTACGGCCACAGCTCCCAGCGCCATGGTGGCCGCCACGAGGACCCCTGCTCCTGCCAGCACCAGCGGGCCGGGCCGCCGGGAACCTCTCGGTTCTTCCGGGTCCGGTTGTTCGCGCCGCAATCTCACGGGCTGCTTCCACACCCTGCCCGCTGCCTGATTGGCGTGCCGGCGGGCGCGCCGTGTCTGCGGCTCGGGAAACGCGGCCGCTGCCTCGGACAATGCCAGGTCCAACGGCTGCGCGGCGGCCGCGGCATAAACCATGCGGGAAAACTCGGCGGCATCCGGGCGGAGTCCCGGGTTTTCCTGCAGACCGGCATCAACCGCCTCGGCGAGCGCGCCCGGAACTCCCGGCACCAGCGCAGCCAACGGCAGGCGCCGCTCTGCCGGAGGCAGCGCCCGTCCCGTCAGGGCCAGCCATCCCGCAGCTGCCAAGGCAAAGATGTCCTCTTCCGGGGCTGCAGATACTCCCGCACCTGTCCCAAACAGCCGAGCCGTGCCCAGATCCGCAAGCAGCGGCTTGCCGTTTGCAGTGAAGAGGATATTGCCCGGGGACACGTCCGAGTGGGACACGTTCAGGCCGTGCAGATAATCGAGTGCGGATGCTATGCCTACCAGCACGGTGACAGCCTCCCCCGGAGACAGGGCCCCCCGCGCACCGGACAGACGGGCGAAGGAGCCCCCAGCCGCCCGCTCCATCAACAGCCCGGGCCCCTGGTCCGTTTCCAGCACGGTGTGCAGGCGCAGCAGGTTCACATGTTCATACCGGGTCAGGATGTTCAGCTCACGCCGGGTTTCAAAGGTGGTACCCGGCCCTCCGGCTGCCCCTTCCGGAATCTTCAGCGCAAAGCGGGTACCGTCCCCCTCCCGCTGGATCAGCCACACCGCAGCCGTACGCCCCGATCCCAGGAACCCGACCACCTGATAACCCTGCTCAATTACCGGCAGGGCAGAGATTCCGGCCGTTCCGTTATTGTCCATGGACTCAGTTCTAGCCCCATTGCTGCTGTCTGCCGGGTTATCCACAGGCCTTTTCCGGCAGTGCTCAGAGCCACAGAAACAGTGTGACCAAGGCCATAGTCGGAACTTCGGCTGCGGCAGTCTAGGCTGTCCCCATGGCTTTGGAGTTCCTGCGCATCGGTCTTGCCCCGGATTATGTGGATTATCTGGACGGCTGGGACCGGCAACGCGCCCTGCATGAAAATGTCCTCACCGGTACGGCACCGGACACGGTGCTTCTGCTGGAGCATTCTCCGGTGTACACGGCAGGCAAGCGCACCGAAGAGCATGAGCGCCCCTTCGACGGCACCCCGGTGGTGTCCGTGGACCGCGGCGGCAAGCTGACCTGGCACGGTCCGGGGCAGCTGGTCGGTTATCCGATCCTTCGCCTGCCGGACCCCAGCAAGATCGCTGAGTACGTCTCCACACTCGAAGACGTGCTGATTGCGGTCCTTGCCGACTTCGGCATTACCGGCGAGCGCGTTGCCGGCCGGTCCGGGGTATGGATTAGGGGCGGCGGTCCGGACCGCAAGATTGCAGCCATCGGCATCCGCGTCAACCAGGGCGTCACCATGCACGGATTCTCCCTGAACTGCAGCAATGACCTCGCGCCATACAGCCAAATCATTGCCTGCGGGATCACCGACGCCGGCACCACCTCAATCTCGGCCGAGACCGGCCGCACCGTCACACCGGCCGATCTGGTGGACCGGGTGGAAGAGGAACTCTTCCGCCGCCGGGAACACCTTGTCCGCGAACACCCTGTTCGGGCCACGGACACCCCCTCACCGGAAACCGGCGCCACCGCAGCCGGACGGTCGAAAGGAGCACTCCTATGACTCTTGCCCCTGAAGGACGCCGCCTGCTGCGCATCGAACAGCGCAATGTGGCCGTACCCGTGGAACGCAAGCCGGAATGGATCAAGGCCAAGGTGGCCATTGGTCCCGAGTACGTGCAGCTCAAGGGAGAGGTCAAAAAAGAGGGCCTGCACACCGTCTGCGAGGAGGCAGGCTGCCCCAACATTTTTGAATGCTGGGAAGACAGGGAGGCCACGTTCCTCATCGGCGGCTCCGAGTGCACCCGCCGCTGTGACTTCTGCCAGATCGACACCGGAAAGCCCTCCGCCGTAGACCTCTTCGAACCGGTCAAGGTGGCCCGTTCGGTCCAGAAGATGAACCTTCGCTACGCCACCGTCACCGGCGTGGCCCGCGACGACCTGGCAGATGAGGGCGTGTGGCTCTACGCCGAGACCATCCGCAAGATCCACGAACTGAACCCGGGCACCGGCGTCGAAATCCTGATCCCCGACTTTTCCGGCAAGCCCGAGCACATCGAAGCAATCTGTGCTGCCCGCCCCGAGGTGTTTGCCCACAATGTGGAAACCGTACCCCGGCTGTTCAAGCGCATTCGCCCGGCCTTCCGCTACGAACGCTCCCTGGACGTCATCACCCAGGGCCAGAAACTGGGCATGGTCACCAAATCCAACCTCATCCTGGGCATGGGGGAAACGCGTGAGGAAATTTCCGGTGCACTGCGGGACCTGCGCGATGCCGGCTGCGACCTCATCACGATCACCCAGTACCTGCGTCCCAGTGAGCGGCACCTGCCCGTGGACCGGTGGGTGAAGCCGCAGGAATTCGTGGAACTGAGCGACGAGGCCACCGCACTGGGCTTCCTGGGAGTGATGAGCGGACCGCTCGTGCGCTCGTCCTACCGGGCCGGACGGCTGTGGGCCGGAGCCATGCGCAAGAAGGGCCTGGAACTGCCTCCGCTGCTGGCGCACATCGAGGATTCAGGCTCAACACTGCAGGAGGCTTCCTCCATTCTTGCCCGCGGCTGATGTTCCCCGCCGCGGGCTGAGGTACCGCACCTGGGCGGGTGTACGCCTGACGCGAACCTGTTTCGCGAAAGACCGCGGAATTCCGGGTTTTCCCGTGCGGTGGACGGACAAACCCGCGGCGGCTATCACGTAGAATTGAACCATTATGGCCAACAGCACAGATTCCGACGCATCCAAGAGCGCCCGCCGCGGCTTTCTCTCCCGCAAGCCCAAAGCGGAAAAGAAGAAAAAGGGCCCGGGCCGCATGAAGCAGATCGCCGACGTCTTCAAGATGACGCGGCGCAACGATCCCAACCTGGTGTGGGTGATGGCAGGCACGTTCCTGGGCATCGTCGCCGTCGCACTGTTGATCGGCCTGCTGATCGACAACTGGATCACGATGCTCATTATCGGAATCCCGCTGGGCGTGCTGGCGGCCGTCTTCGTGCTGTCCCGCCGCGCCGAACGCGCCGCCTTCACACAGATCGAGGGCCAGCCCGGTGCTTCCGGTGCCGCGCTGAGCATCCTGCGCCGGGGCTGGATCCTCGAAGAGCAGCCCGTTGCCGTGAACCCGCGCAGCCAGGAAGCAGTGTTCCGTGCCATCGGGCGCCCAGGCATCGTCCTGGTCACCGAGGGTGCCCCCGGACGTGCCAAGGCACTGGCCGACGGCGAACGCCGGCGCATGAACCGCATTGCCCCGAACGTACCCGTGCACGTCATCCAGACCGGCCGCGGCGAGAACCTGACACCCCTTTCACAGGTGGCGAAGAAAGCCAAGAAGCTGCCCAAGGCCCTGACCAAGCAGGAAGTCCAGGCCGTCAACAAGCGCCTGGCCGCTCTCGGTACGCGCCTTCCGATCCCCAAGGGCATTGACCCGTACAAGGCACGTCCGGACCGCAAGGCCTCCCGCGGACGGTAGCCTCAGTCTCAACGGACACGCGCTGTCCAACGCATGAAGGGTCCCTCCATATGGAGGGACCCTTCATGGCTTAACCAGCGGACAGCCGGTGTTGAGTGTTTGATGATGCTAGTGCTTGACCTTCACCAGGACGGTGCCCATGGCGCGGTCATGCAGCCCGCGCTGGTCTTCGTCGAAAACGACGGCGGGAATCACCACGCACAGCAGCAGCGTGCGGACGACGGCTGCCAGCGGGCCTGCGGGGCTGCCGTCCAGCTTTTGGACCTGCAGGCTGAAGGCCCGGTGGCCAATGCCGTAACCCAGCAGGGAAACGAGCACAATCTGCTCAACGGCGAAAACGGCAAGGACGGCAGCAGATGAACCGTCAAAAAACGCGTAGCCAATCACTGAGGCAATGGCCCAGTCAATAATGATGGCGCCGAGGCGCGGACCTACTCGTCCTATGCTGCCGGGACCCGTTTTGGGCCGGCCCAGGCGCTTGCCCGGCCAGGAATTCTCGTCGGAGGGAGGGCCTTCCAGCCACGAACCTAAGCTTCTTCTGTCAACCACCGTTTAAGACTACCCGGCTTCCGGAATGCCTCCGCCTGGGCCGGCAATGCCCCTCTGTGGCGGTGTTCACGCTAGGGTAGAGGAGAGACTTCGGGTTGCGTAACTTGCCTGAAACACGGCCGACACGGATGAGAAATTAGCTGGCCCTACAGTTCTAAGGAGTTGACGGGGAGCTGTTTCCGGCTCTGCGGCCGGGGCTGTGCAGTCCGGAGTCATCCAATCAAATCGTGTATAAGGAGCAAAGTACCGATGTTCAAAACTGCGGACGAAGTCCTCAAGTTCATCGCTGACGAAGATGTGAAGTTCGTCGACATCCGATTCACCGACGTTCCCGGAGTGCAGCAGCACTTCAACGTGCCGGCCAAAACCGTAGATGCCGATTTCTTCGTCAACGGTCAACTGTTCGACGGATCATCCATCCGCGGCTTCCAGGGCATCGCCGAATCGGACATGCAGCTGATCCCTGACGTCACCACGGCGTTCATCGACCCCTTCCGCATCGAGAAGACGCTGGCTCTGAACTTCTCCATCGTGAACCCGCGCACCGGCGAGCCCTACCACCGCGATCCCCGCGGCGTGGCCGAACGTGCAGAAGCCTACTTGGCTTCCACCGGCATCGCAGACACAGCCTTCTTTGGTTCAGAGGCTGAGTTCTACATCTTTGACAACGTCCAGTACGAGTCCTTCCCCAAGGGCAGCTTCTACAAGGTGGACTCGATCGAAGCCCCGTGGAACAGCGGCCGCGAAGAAGAGGGCGGAAACCTCGGCAACAAGACCCCTTACAAGGGCGGCTACTTCCCCGTGGCACCGGTGGACAAGCAGGCTGACCTGCGGGACGCCATCAGCGTGGAACTGGACAATGCGGGCCTCGAGGTCGAACGCGCCCACCATGAGGTGGGCGGTGCCGGCCAGGCCGAGATCAACTACAAGTTCACCACGCTGACCCACGCTGCGGATGACCTGCAGAAGTTCAAGTACATCGTGAAGAACGTGGCCGACGCCTGGGGCAAGTCCGCGACCTTCATGCCGAAGCCGATTTTCGGCGACAACGGGTCGGGCATGCACTGCCACCAGTCCCTGTGGAACGGCTCCACCCCCCTGTTCTATGACGAGAAGGGCTACGCCGGCCTGTCCGACGTCGCACGCTGGTACATTGGCGGCCTGCTCAAGCACGCCTCCGCCGTCCTGGCCTTTACCAACCCGACGGTCAACTCCTACCGCCGCCTGGTCAAGGGCTTTGAAGCTCCCGTGAACATGGTCTACTCGCAGGGCAACCGTTCGGCTGCCATCCGCATCCCGATCACCGGTTCCAACCCGAAGGCCAAGCGCCTCGAGTTCCGTGCCCCTGACCCCTCCTCCAACCCGTACCTGGCCTTCGCCGCCCAGCTGATGGCCGGCCTGGACGGCATCAAGAACCGCATTGAGCCGGCGGACCCGATCGATAAGGACCTCTACGAGCTGCCGCCCGAAGAGGCCAAGGATATTCAGAAGGCTCCGGGCTCCCTCGAGGAAGCGCTGGTTGCCCTGGAGAATGACAACGAATTCCTGCAGGCCGGCGGCGTGTTCACCCAGGACATGATCGACAGCTGGATCGAGTACAAGCGCGAATACGAAATCCTGCCCCTGGCAATGCGCCCGAACCCCTATGAGTTCGAGCTCTACTACGGCTGCTAAGCCCTAGTTCCGGAAGCGGGATTTCCCGCAGACGAGCAGAAGAGCCCGCATACCCCGCCTTCGGACAGGGTATGCGGGCTCTTGCGTTCCGGCGGCATGGCCTTAGCGAAATTTGCTGCGGTATTTCGTGATCCCCAGGAGGTAGCTCAGGATGAGAATGCCCAGAAGCCATGCGAGGGCAACCCAGATTCCGGTGCCCACCGGTTCCTGCGCGAGCAGGGCCCGGATGGTGTTCACCACTGCGGTAACCGGCTGATTCTCGGCAAACCACGCAACCGGCCCCGGCATCGTGCCGGTGGGGACAAATGCGGAGCTGACGAACGGCAGGAAGATCAACGGGTAGCTGAACGCGCTCGCTCCGTCGATGGTCTTCGCCGAAAGACCGGCGAACACCGCAATCCAGGTGAGCGTGAGGATGAACAGGACCAGGACCCCTGCCACGGCAAGCCACGCCGCTGCGGAGGCGCCCGTCCGGAATCCCATCATCAGCGCAACCCCGACGACGACGGCGAGGGAGATCAGGTTCGCCGCCAGCGACGTCAGTACATGGGCCCAAAGCACGCTCAACCTGGCGATGGGCATGGAGGTGAACCGCTCAAAAATTCCGCTCTGCACGTCCAGAAAAAGCCGGTACGCAGTGTAGGCCACTCCGGATGCGATGGTGATCAGCAGGATCCCGGGCAGCATGTAGCTCAGGTAAGGCTCATCGGAACCGGTGGTGATGGCTCCCCCGAAGACGTAGACAAACAGCAGCAGGAGCGCGATCGGAGTCAGCACCGTGGTGACGATCGTGTCGGGGCTGCGCAGGACGTGGCGCAGCGACCGTCCGGTCAATGCCCGGGTGTTGCTCACCGCATGGGTGCTCATGCCGGTTCCTCCCCGACGGGCGCGGAGCTTTCAGCATCCGGGCCCTTCCCCGGATCTCCGGTGCCGCCGATGAACACCCGGTAAATGTCCTCGAGGGTGGCCTGCTTCTCTGCGTACTCGGCCCTGGCCGGCGGGAGCAGTGCCCGCAGCTCGGCAAGACTGCCCTGCCGGATGATGACGCCCTCGTGAAGGATCGCAATCTGATCGGCCAGCTGTTCAGCCTCTTCGAGGTACTGTGTCGTCAGCAGCACCGTGATGCCGCCGTCTGCGAGGGCCCGGACGGTTTCCCAGACTTCGGTGCGTGCCTGCAGGTCGAGGCCGGTTGTCGGCTCGTCCAGGAAGACCACCGGCGGGCTGCCGATCAGGCTCATCGCGATATCCAGCCGGCGGCGCATTCCGCCGGAGTAGGTGGCGGCCGGCCGGTCGCCTGCCTCGGTGAGCGAGAACCTGGCAAGCAGCCGGCCGGCGGTGCCCTTGGGGTCACTTTCCCCTCGCAGCCTGGCGATCAGGACCAAATTCTCACGGCCGGTGAGCACATCATCGATGGCCGTGAACTGGCCCGTGAGGCTGATGGAGCGCCTCACCCCGCCCGGATCGGTGCCGACGTCGCAGCCGTCCACCTCTGCGCTGCCGGCATCGGGCTGCAGGGTTGTTGCCAGGATACGTACCAGCGTCGTCTTGCCTGCCCCGTTGGACCCGAGCAGCGCAAGGACAGTCCCGGCAGCCACATCCAGGTCAACGCCCTGCAGGACCCGCAGGCCCTTGAAGGATTTTTCGAGGCCGCGGACCCGGATGGCGGGGCCCGCAGTTGGGTTTGCAGTCATGGTCCCCTGCTCCAATCACGGGCGCCTACGCGTCCGAGGCGGCTTCCCTGATGGTGTCATTGAGGCGGCGGCGTTCCTTGTTGATCCATTGGCCGTCGGTGTAGTTCTGGAGGAAGGCCTCGGCAAACTCCACCGGGTCTTCTCCGACGACGGCACGGATGGGCGTAGCGTCAGCAGCTGCCCGTTCAAACAGGTCCGCGAGGTCCTCCAGCATTTGCACGAGCACGTCGCCCTTGGCGATGGCACCGGCGTACATCAGGTACCGCTCCAGCGCGTCGACGGCGGTGCGGTAGTTGGGAGGCAGCTGTTCCTTCCGTGCCTTGTACTGCCGCCACCGCTTCTTGTCTTCGAATGAGCCGGTCACCTGTTCAATCCATCTTGCAGCCATGGCTATGTTCCTTCTTCCTGCCCGAGGTCCGCCTGCCGGCGGATCACTTCAATCCGGTCTGCCAGGAAACTCCAGGACCCCCAGAAATCCTCAAGATACTTCCGGCCCGGGGCGTTGAGTGAGTAGACCTTGCGGGGCGGGCCCTTTTCCGAAGGAACCTTCTGAACATCGACGAGGCCGCGCCGTTCGATCCGAACCAGCAGCGCATAGACGGTGCCCTCAACAATGTCGCTGAAACCCTGCTCCCGCAGCCTGGCCGTGATCTCGTAGCCGTACGCCGGGCGCACAGCCAGCAGGGAAAGAATAATGCCCTCCAAGGTCCCCTTGAGCATCTCGGTCATCTGCCTGCCCATCAACACACCCCTCTACTTGGTGCTACTACCTACCAGTACATAGTAACGCTGAATAGCTGCGGGTCAAAGGGTTTGGGGTTCAGGACAGGGATTCGCGCATCGGACGCACGGCGTTGCTGCCAGCTTCGGCAATAATCTTGTCCGGCAGTTGATTGTCCGGCAGATAATTCTCCGGCAGCTGCCTTGCCTGTAGTTAGTAGTAGTAAGGGCCGGAAAAAATCACAATGATCAGCAGCAGCGACAGCAGCGAGAAAATGATACCCAGAACGAGGCCGATGATGCCGAAGACCTTGTACCTGGGCGCACGGCCTTTTTGCTTGGCCAGCCCAACGGCGGAGAACACTACAGCGGCCAGGCAGACGGCCGTGCCGAAAAGGGGAATATAGAAAAGAAATATGCTGACAAGCCCGAGGACGAATCCGGTCAGGGCGAGGGGGTTGGTTCGCAGCATCCGGTTGCCGGGGAAGCCCGGATATCCCGGGTAGGACGGATACGCAGGCGCTGACCCAGGGTATCCCTGCGCATAACCCTGGTTACTGTACGGGCCCTGCTGGTACCCCGGGTAGCCCTGTGCATTGCCCGGCCAGGGCGTGGAACCGTCCTCCCGGCCGGTGGAATCAGCGCTGGCGGCCGGGGCAAGCGGCACCTGGCCGTGAACATCATCAACGTCAGTTCCGGATGAATCCGGAATGGAGCTCCCCGCTGACTGCCCGGCTGGTTCAGCCGGTACTTGTTCTGCCAACGGCAGCGTGTAATTCGTCCACGCGCTGCCGTCCCACCACTTCTGCTGGTTTGGTTGAACCGGATCCTGATACCAGCCGGGCAGTGGCGTTGTCATGGGAGTCTCCAGGTGAGGAAGCCGGCGTTTGCCGGCGAGCTAACGGACAGGTGGTTGAACCAAACGTATCCGATGCAGCGCAAAAGCCGGGTCCTCCGTGCACAGCTGCTGCTGCGGGTCAGGGAACGAACTGTGTGCTGACGGAGGTATCGGCACGGGAGTTGTCCAGCATGCTGATCTCCGCAGCTGACACACCTCCGGCAATAAGGGCACAGCCGATTGCTATGGCTGTCACGTGCATGGATACGGCTGACCCTGTTCTGCGCCGGGACTTGGCGGCACGCTTCAACATAGACACTTCTCCAATCAATTGGTGGCGGCATCCCCGGTCAGCGGCGAAGGCACGCGGACATGGCGGCTCTGCGCCGGAATGGGAATGCGGTTCCTGCTCCTGCCGGGAAGGCAGTGCGGCTGCTGCAGTGCAGTCTTTGACGTGCAGCGCAACCGCTGCAGTGCAGGGGCGGCTTGTGGTCGGCTTGGACCGACACGCCGTACTTCCTGCTTCATTAACTGTAGGTGCCTCCGGCCGCGACCTCAACGTGGGTTTGCTCACCCGCAGCCGGACCGGCACGGCATTAAAAGAGAAACGACGACGGCGGCCCTCACCCGGAGGGTGTCGGCCGCCGTAGGTGGGGGTTCGGT
>NZ_JBIWDW010000006.1:179298-280448 GCF_044762205.1 Arthrobacter sp. NPDC097144
AATTGTTGGGGCCCCCGGCCCGCCCCTCCCCCGTGTTGTCGAACCCCCCCCGCGCCCCCGCCCCGCAATAAAATCACAACCCCCCCCGCGGGCCGAACCCGTGGGGGGGAGGGCCGCCGTCGTCGTCGTTGCGGTGCCGGCATTGCGGCGCCGCAATGCCGTGGAACGCTAGAGCACCTTGGCCAGGAAGTCCTGCAGCCGGGGATGCTTGGGCTGGGAGAAGAATGCCTCGGGTTCGCCTTCTTCAACAATGTGGCCGTCGGCCATGAAGATCACACGGTCCGCCACCTCACGGGCAAAGCCCATTTCGTGGGTCACCACCACCATGGTCATGCCGGCTTTGGCCAGGTCGCGGATGACCTGCAGGACCTCACCGACCATTTCCGGGTCAAGGGCTGAGGTGGCCTCGTCAAAGAGCATGATGTCCGGTGCCATGGCCAGTGCGCGCGCAATGGCTACGCGCTGCTTCTGGCCGCCGGAAAGCTGGGCGGGGCGCGCATCGGCCTTGTCCGCCAGGCCCACCTGCTCCAGGAGGCGCTCTGCGTTGGCCCGCACCTCCGCCTTGGAGCCCTTCTTCAGTTCCAGCGGTGCCAGCATCACGTTCTGCAGCACGCTCATGTGCGGGAACAGATTGAAGTGCTGGAACACCATGCCGATGTTCTGGCGCACCTTGTTCAGGTCCACCTTGGGGTCGGTGAGGCTGAAGCCGTTGACCTCCACCTCGCCGGCGGTGATGTCTTCGAGTTTGTTCAGGCAGCGCAGGAAGGTTGACTTGCCCGAACCGGAGGGTCCAATGACGCAGACAACCTCGCCTTCGGCAATGGAAACATCCAGGCCTTTGAGGACCTCATTGGTGCCGTAGGACTTGCGCAGTCCGCGGGTTTGGATTTTGCTCACTTGTTAAACCTCTTATCCAGGACATCTGCCAGCTTGGTCAGCAGCGTGATGACGATGAAGTACAGGGCGCCCACGATCAGCAGCACCTCGGCGGTGCGGAAGTTCACGGCGTAGATCTGCTGGGCCTGGTACGTGAGTTCGGCAAAGCCGATCACGGCCAGCAGGGAGGTGTCCTTCAGGGTGATCACGAATTGGTTGATGAAGGAGGGCGTCATGATCTTCACGGCCTGCGGAATGATGACCTTCTGCATGGTCTTGCCGTAGCCAAGGCCCAGGCTGCGTGCAGCCTCCATCTGGCCCGGGTCCACGGACTGGATGCCGCCCCGCACGATTTCGGTCATGTAGGCACCGGCGTTCAGTGACAGCGTCAGCACACCGGCGGTCAGGACGTCCACCGGCTGCCCGATCAGCTGCGGCAGGCCGAAGTAGAAGAAGAATGCCTGGACCAGCACCGGGGTGCCGCGGAAGATCGCCACGTAGGTGGTGGCGATGCCGCGCAGCACCACGTTGGAGCTGACCTTGAAGAAGCCGAACAGCACGCCCAGCACCAGCGCGAAGACCAGGGACAGGGCGGTGGCCAGCAGGGTCAGGCCCATGCCCTTGGCAAAGGCCGGGGCGTTGTCGGTGACGAGGGACCAGAAGCTGGAATCTTCGGCTCCGGCTTCCAGGTAGCGGTCCAGGATCTCGTCGTACTCGCCGCTGGCCTTCAGATCGGCCAGGCCGGAATTGAAGGCTGCCAGCAGCTCGGGATTGGTGCCCTTGTTCACTGCAAAGCCGTACGAGGAACCGACTTCTTTTTCCGTGACCGTCTTGAGCCCGTTGCCGGACTTCACCCCGTACGCGAGCACGGGGTAGTCGTCGAAGACTGCCACGGAACCGCCGGACTTTACGTCGTCGTACATCTGGGCGGACTGGGCAAAGGCCACCACGGTGAATCCGTACTGGTCCTTGATGGACTCGGCGAAGGTTTGGCCCTCAGTGCCGGTCTTGACCGCTACGCGCTTTCCGGCCAGGTCCTCGTAGCTGCTGACCTCGTCATTGTTCTCGGCGACGGCCATCTGGATCCCGGACTCGAAGTACGGATCCGAGAAGTCAAAGGTCTTCTGCCGTTCCTCGGTGATGGACATGCCGGCAATGACACCGTCAACCTGGTTGGACTGCAGCGCCTGGAGCGCCGCGTCAAAGCCCAGGGACCGGATGTCAACAGTGAAGTCCTCTTCCTCGGCAATGGAGTTCAGGAGGTCCATGTCAATACCCACAAGTTCGCCGTCCTTGCGGAACTCGAAGGGGGCAAAGGTGGTGTCCGTGCCGACGGAGAAACTCTGGCCCTCGGCCGCATTGGGAGTTTCCGCAGCGCTGGCCCCCGTTGCGGGGACGCCAAGGAGCAGTGCGATGGCCGCGGTCGCCGCTATGAACGGGGCAGCGAGTTTGGCCGGGCCTCGACGGACCCGATTGCCTGTATGCAAGGTAAAAACGTCTCCTAGATGTTCCGGAACGGCACAAAAATGCCGATAATGCCTCATAGAGACTACCCAGCGTGAGGCTCAGGAACTAACCGGGAGGCCGCCGGAGCAGGCTCGGGCGTGCGGCATCCAGGCTCTGCGGGAGGGGTCAGTGAGAGCCGTATCCATAGAACCAGCGCTCGAAAACAGCCCGCGAACGGCGGGTAATCCGCAGGTAATCCTCCTCAAGCACGCCGCCCTGGCCGGACCCGTAACCGCACCACCGGGCCACCGCCTCCAGTTCCCGGCGTGAGGAAGGCAACACGTCTGCGTTGCGTCCGCCCCGGATGACGTTGGCGCTGCGGATCCTGCTGGCCAGGAGCCAGGCCTCACGCAAAATGGCGGCGTCCGCCTCCGGAATCAGGTCCGCCGCGGCAAGGGCGTCGAGCGCCGGCAGCGTTGACGTGGTCCGCAGGCCCGGATGCTCGCCGGCATGTTCAAGCTGGAGCAGCTGCACCAGCCATTCCACGTCGCTGAGCGCGCCGCGGCCCAGTTTAAGCTGGCGTGAGGGGTCCGCTCCGCGGGGAAGACGTTCGTTTTCCACGCGTGCCTTGATCCGCCGGATTTCCACCACGTCGTGCTCGGTGACCCCGGCGGAATAACGGATGGGGTTGATCAGGTCAATGAAGTCAGCCGCCAGGTCATCGCTGCCGGCCATCGGGCGGGCACGGAGCAGCGCCTGCGCTTCCCAGATCAGCGACCACCGGCTGTAATACTCCCGGTAGGAACCGAGGCTGCGCACCAGCGGCCCGTTGCGGCCTTCGGGGCGCAGCCCGGCATCCAGGACAAGCACCTTTTCCGCCAGGACGGCGGGGGTGCACGGCTGCTGCAGCAGCGCCGAGAGCTGCCCGACAATGCGTTCGGCCTGCGACTGGGCTGCCCCCGCTTCGGCACCGGGAAGGGCACGGTGGACGTAGAGGACGTCGGCATCGGAGCCATAGCCGATTTCGCGTCCGCCCTGGCGGCCCATGGCTACCACCAGCATCTCGGTTAGCCTGTCCTCCGCACTGAACACTTCACCCTCCGCGACGTGCAGGGCTCCCAGGACGGCAGCCCGGTCCGCGTCGGCGAGCGCCAGCCCCACGTCCTCCTGCGAGAGCAGCCCGGCACTGTCCGCGAGGGCGATCCGCAGCATTTCCCGCCGGCGGATCAGGCGGATCAGGCGCATGGCTTCCTGCGGCTTGGGGTGGCGGGACATCTTGGACCGGATTTCCTGCCACTGTGCATCAAAGCTCATGGGCACCAGGTCTTTGTCCGTGTCCAGCCAGGCGGTGGCTTCCGGTGAGACTTCCAGCAGGTCCGTGATGAACCGGCTGGACGAGAGGATGGAGCACAGCCGCTCCCCCGCTGCCGAGGAGTCCCGCAGCATGCCCAGGTACCAGTGTGTCTCCCCGAGCGACTCGCTTAGCCGCCGGAAGCCCAGCAGGCCTGCGTCGGGGTCCACGCCGTCGGCCAGCCATCCAAGCAGTACGGGCAGGAGCTGGCGCTGCAGGGCGGCCCGGCGGCTGATTCCAGCGGTCAGCGCTTCAATGTGCCGCATGGCGCCCTTGGGGTCCGCATATCCCAGGGCCGCCAGCCGTGCCTGGGCCGCTGCCGGGGAGAGCTTCACCTCGTCCACGCTGAGGTTGGAAGCGGTATTGAGCAGCGGGCGGTAAAAAATGCTCTCGTGCAGCCGGCGAACCAGCCGTTTGGTCCGCTGCCAGGTGTCGGTCAGCCGCTCCGCGGTGGGACGGCCGACAGCGAGGGAGCCGGCGGCGGCCTTGGCCAGGGCGCGCAGGGCCGGTTCGGTCTCCGGCATGAGGTGCGTGCGCCGCATGTGCACCAGCTGGATGCGGTGCTCCAGGACGCGCAGGTAACGGTAGGCGGCGTCCAGGTCCACGGCGTCGGTGCGGCCAATGTAGCCGCCTTCACTCAGGGCGGCGATGGCCGCCGTCGTGCTGCGCACGCGCAGGGACTCATCGGTGCGTCCGTGAACCAGCTGCAGCAGCTGGACGGTGAATTCGACGTCGCGCAGCCCGCCGCTGCCGAGCTTGAGCTGCCGGGCCTCCTCGTGGGCCGGAATGTTGTCCGTGACGCGGCGGCGCATCGCCTGCACCGCTTCCACGAAGCCGTCACGCTCGGTGCTGGACCAGATGAGCGGGGCAACTGCTTCCTCGTAGCGCCGTCCCAGGTCCGGGTCTCCCGCTGCGGCGCGGGCCTTGAGCAGTGCCTGAAACTCCCAGGTGTGCGCCCAGCGGGCGTAATAGCTCAGATGTGAGTCCAGGGTGCGGACCAGGGGCCCGTCCTTGCCCTCGGGGCGGAGGTTGGTGTCCACTTCCCACAACCCGGGCTCCGGCGCGGAGGCGTTGATGGCCCGGGAGATCCCGGCCGCCAGTGCGGTGCCGATCCGGGCCGCGGCGGTTCCATCCAGGTCCGGTGCCTCCATCACGTAGATGACGTCCACGTCGGAGATGTAGTTGAGTTCCCGGGCACCGCATTTGCCCATGGCAATCACGGCCAGCCGGACACGGGAGATGTCCTCCGCCGGATAGCTGGCGGCCAATTCTGCACGCGACACCGCCAGTGCAGCTTCCAGCGCCGCACCGGCAAGATCGGCGAGCTCACGGCCGACGGCGGGCAGCACATCGGTGGGTGAGGCTGCGCCCAGATCCCGCACCGCCAGATCCAGCAGATGCCTGCGGTAGCGGGAGCGAAGCGCCACGTAGGCTTCGGTGCCGGTCATGCCCGCCACGGGGGCGTCTCCGGTGCCGGCCTTCACGGATTCCAGCAGCGACGCGCGCAGGATGTCACCGGCTACCTCCGCGGGCTCCGCGCGAAGCGGAGACCTCAGGCTTTCCGCTGCCTCCGGGTGGCGCATGAGGAACTCGGCGAGCGCCTCGGAGGCTCCAAGCAGCCGGAACAGTGCTTCGCTTTCCTCCTCGCCGCCCTCCACCAGTTCCCGCAGCGGGGGAACCCGGTCCAGCAGCCGGACCAGTGACTGCAGGGCCAGGTCGGGATCCGCGGCCTGCAGGAAGCCGGTGAACAGCGCGGATTCGTCCAGGCCCTCCAGTTCCGGAGCCTGCAGGAAGCGGCTGCTCTTCTCCAGGTCAGTGAAGCCTGCGGCAATCAGCCGGCGGGTGAGACTCATCGGAGGTCCTCCATATCGCTCATTCCTCCATGCCGTTAAGTACCGCAGATCATTGGGGGCCGGACTAAAGAATGCCCAGGTTCTTCTTCAGTTCAAACTGCGTGACGTGCTGGCGGTACTCGTTCCACTCGGCACGCTTGTTGCGCAGGAAGTTCTCGAAGACCTGCTCGCCCAGGATGTCCGCCACCAGTTCGGATTCCTCCATGGCGCGCACGGCGTCATGCAGCGAGGCAGGCAGCGGATCCAGGCCCATGGCACGGCGTTCGGCGGCGGAGAGGCTCTCGATGTCGTCCTCCGCGCCGGCGGGAAGATCGTAGCCTTCTTCGATGCCCTTCAGGCCCGCACCGAGCAGTACGGCATAGGACAGGTACGGGTTGGCGGCGGAGTCGATGCCGCGGTATTCAATGCGGGCGGACTGGCCCTTGCCCGGCTTGTACAGGGGGACCCGGACCAGGGCGGAGCGGTTGTTGTGGCCCCAGGACACATAGCTCGGAGCCTCCCCGCCGCCCCAGAGCCGCTTGTAGGAGTTCACGAACTGGTTGGTGACAGCGGTGAATTCCGGAGCGTGGCGCAGGATACCGGCGATGAATTGCCGGGCGGTGCGGGACAGCTGGTACTGGGCACCGGCTTCGAAGAACGCGTTGGTGTCCCCTTCGAACAGGGAAAGATGCGTGTGCATGCCCGAGCCCGGGTGGTCGGAGAACGGCTTGGGCATGAACGTGGCGTAGCAGTTGGTGGTCAGGGCCACTTCCTTGACCACCGTGCGGAAGGTCATGATGTTGTCCGCTGTCTGCAGCGCATCCGCATAGCGCAGGTCAATCTCGTTCTGGCCGGGACCGGCCTCGTGGTGGCTGAACTCCACGGAAATCCCCACGGCTTCCAGCATGGATACCGCGGTGCGGCGGAAGTCCTGGGCCACACCGCCGGGAACATGGTCAAAGTACCCGGCACGGTCCACGGGGACCGGTTCGCCGTCGGGTCCGAGCTCATCGGACTTCAGCAGGTAGAACTCAATTTCCGGATGCGTGTAGCAGGTGAAGCCCATGTCCGCGGCCTTGGCCAGCTGGCGCTTGAGCACGTTCCGCGGATCCGCCGCAGACGGCTGTCCGTCCGGAGTGAGCACGTCACAGAACATGCGCGATGTCTGCTCAGACTCTCCGCGCCAGGGCAGGATCTGGAAGGTGGACGGGTCCGGCTGTGCCAGCATGTCGGATTCAAAGACGCGGGCCAGTCCCTCAATGGAGGATCCGTCAAAGCCCAGGCCCTCTTCAAATGCGCCTTCCACCTCGGCCGGAGCCAGCGCCACGGATTTCAGCGTGCCCACAACATCGGTAAACCACAACCGCACAAACCGGACGTCTCGCTCTTCAATGGTGCGCAAAACGAATTCCTGCTGGCGGTTCATCCCTACCTCTTTCCGGACGGTGGGAGGGCCCGGATCCTCCGGGCCCTCCCAGTGTTACAAGCCTGCGTTTACTCTACCCATCCCTGCGCCGTTTGCCGCGCCGAGCCGGCAGCTGCCCGTGAGTTACGGCCCTGCGTTACGACCGCCTGAAGGAGCTTCCGGGACAGGGGCCGCAACCGTCCTCGTTTTTAGTACGCTCGGGGAATGACCGATGCCGAACATCCCGCACCCTATGCCTCCGCCTCCGCCGCCCCCGGGCGTCCCGGCAATCCCGGGGGCCCGCGCCGGATCCGCATCCCGCACCTGCAGCAGATCAAGGACGCCGGTGAGCATTTCGCAATGCTCACCGCCTATGACCAGTACACTGCGGCCATTTTCGACGAGGCAGGAATTGAAGTGCTGCTGGTGGGCGATTCAGCGGCCAACAATGTCATGGGACACGCCACCACACTGCCGATCACGCTCGATGAAATGATCCTCTTTGCCCGCTCCGTCACCGCCGGCGCACAGCGCGCCCTGGTGGTCTGCGACCTGCCCTTCGGCTCCTACGAAGTCTCCCCTGCCCAGGCAGTGGAATCCTCGATCCGGCTGCTCAAGGAAGGCCTGGTGCATGCCGTGAAGATGGAAGGCGGTGCGCATTATGCCCCGCATGTCCGGGCGCTCGCGGCGGCCGGCATTCCGGTGATGGCGCACGTGGGCTTCACCCCGCAGAGCGAGCATGCACTGGGGGGCTACCGGGTGCAGGGCCGCGGCGATGCCCGCCGTTCAGTGCTCGACGACGCCGCAGCCCTGGCTGATGCGGGTGCGTTCTGCGTCCTGATGGAAATGGTTCCGGCCGAGGTGGCTGCCGAGGTGGATGCCGCCGTCGGCGTTCCCACCATCGGCATCGGCGCCGGCAACGCGACCACGGGCCAGGTACTCGTGTGGCAGGACATGGCAGGCCTGCGCGGCGGCAAGCAGCCTCGATTCGTCAAGGCGTTCGCCGATGTCCGGTCGGTGCTGGCCGACGCGGCCCGAACCTACGCGGATGAAGTCCGCAGCGGTGCCTTTCCCGGCCCGGAGCACAGCTTTTAGCCCCTAGCTCCTGCGGCGGCCAGCCGGGTCCCTGCGGGCGGCGGCTTTAGTCATCCTCTTTGTCCCAGGCCTCATTGCGCTGCTGGACCTTCAACAGCGCCGACTGGGCCTCCTCCTGCGTCTTGTACGGGCCCAGCAGTTTGGTCCAGTCGGACTGCGGTCCCTCTTCGACCTCGTGCGTGACAACGTTGAACCAGTACTCGGCCATAGTTCGGTCTCCTTGATCGTGGTGCTCTTGTTACCCGCTGCGGACATCACCGGAGCGGAACTGCTGCGGCAAAACGCCCGCGCATTCCCCGCCGGGACTCCCGCGTACCGCGGCAGGGGCCCTGCGGCGATAAGATCGATGGTATGCCCCACACTGTTGACACTGCACCCCTCGGCCATGTGAGCCCGGGAAACGTGAGCCCGCGGCTCAAAGTCCCGGCGTCGATTCCGCGTCCGGAGTACGTTAATAAGGAAGCTCCGGCCCCCTTCACCGGTTCCGAGGTCAAGTCCCCTGAAACCATCGAGAAGATCCGTGCAGCGTCCAAGATTGCCGCCCAGGCGATTGTGGAAGTCGGCAAGCACATTGCTCCGGGCATCACCACCGATGAGCTGGACCGGGTAGGGCACGAGTTCCTCCTGGACCACCATGCATACCCCTCCACCCTGGGCTACCGCGGCTTCCCCAAATCGCTGTGCTCCTCCGTCAACGAGGTCATCTGCCACGGCATCCCGGACACCACGGTGCTCGAGGACGGCGACATCATCAACATCGACATCACCGCCTACATCAACGGCGTGCACGGTGACACCAACTGGACGTTCCTCGTGGGCGACGTGGACGAAGAATCCCGCCTGCTGGTGGAACGCACCCAGGAGTCCCTGCGCCGGGCCATCAAAGCAGTCATGCCGGGACGCGAAATCAACGTCATCGGCCGGACCATCGAGTCGTACGCCAAGCGGTTCGGATACGGCGTGGTCCGTGACTTTACCGGCCACGGAGTGGGCGAAGCCTTCCACACCGGACTCATCATTCCCCACTACGACGCCGCGCCGGCCTACAGCCGGCTCATTGAACCGGGAATGGTGTTTACCATTGAGCCTATGCTCACTCTCGGCACCATTGAGTGGGACATGTGGGATGACAATTGGACAGTCCTCACCAAGGACCGCAAACGCACCGCCCAGTTTGAGCACACACTGCTCGTGACGGATACCGGAGCCGAAGTTCTGACCCTCCCCTAGCAGCGTCCACGACACGAGACAGACCTACCACTGGAGAACCATGGCGAAGAAGCACAAGAACAAACACGGCGACGGAAACGCTGTAATCGGCATTGACATTGGCGGCACCGGCATCAAGGGCGGCATTGTCGACCTCACCAAGGGCAAGCTGATCGGTGACCGCTTCCGCATTCCGACGCCGCAGCCGGCCACCCCGGAAGCCGTAGCCGGCGTCGTCGGCCAGATTGTTGCCGAGCTCTCCTCCCGTCCGGACGGCCCCGGGACCGAGGTCCCGATCGGCGTGACGTTCCCGGCGATCATCCAGCACGGCGTGGCCCGTTCCGCCGCCAACGTGGACAAGAGCTGGGTGGACACCGATGTTGATGCCCTGCTCACCAACGCCCTGAACCGCGAGGTGCAGGTCATGAACGACGCCGACGCCGCCGGGATGGCCGAAGCACGCTACGGCGCCGGCCGCGGCGTGGACGGCACCGTCCTGATCATCACCTTGGGCACCGGCATCGGATCGGCACTCATTTCCAACGGCCAGCTCGTGCCCAACGCCGAGCTCGGCCACCTGGAGATTGACGGTGTGGATGCGGAAACGCGGGCCTCGGCCTCCGCTCGTGAACGCGACGACATCAGTTGGGAAGAATACGCGCAGCGCCTGCAGCGGTACTTCTCCCACGTGGAGTTCCTGTTCTCCCCCGACCTCTTTGTTGTGGGCGGCGGCATCTCCAAGCGCAGTGAGGACTTCCTGCCGCTGCTTGACCTGCGCACTCCCCTGGTCACGGCCAATCTGAAGAACAACGCCGGCATTGTGGGGGCCGCCCTGCAGGCTGCCCTGCACTTCGACTACATCAAGTAGGCCCTGCAGACCCACCCGCAGGGAAGACAGAGCGAAGCGGCGGCAGGATTACCTGCCGCCGCTTCGCTGTGCCGGAGCTGCTGATGCTGTACCGCCGATTCCCGTGCCGGCCCGCAACCGGTTGTACAGATGACGCGTTTCCCCGTTATCGGAATCCCTGCAAGCGACGTTGGTGAGGGAAACAGTGCCCGGATGCTGCCGGGGCCGGATGCCGCTTCAGCGTGCAGTGAGGGGCCGCTGCGCTGACTCGGTGCGGGACTGGGGTTGAAGGGAGTCTTCGCGCAGCACCGCGATGGCTGCCTCAAAATCCTCCAGGGAATCGAACGCCTGGTAGACGCTCGCAAACCGAAGGTAAGCCACCTGGTCCAGTTTCTTGAGAGGCTTCAGGATGGCCAAACCCACCTCATGGGCGTCAATCTCCGCCACCCCGCTGGCACGAATGGATTCCTCCACTTCCTGCGCCAGCATGGCCAGGTCATCCTCGCTGACCGGACGGCCCTGGCAGGCTTTGCGTACGCCGTTGATGACCTTGCCGCGGCTGAAAGGTTCCCCCACGCCGGAGCGCTTAATGACACTCAGGCTGGTGGTCTCCACTGTGCTGAACCGGCGCCCGCAGTCAGGGCATTGGCGGCGTCTGCGAATGGCGGAGCCGTCATCGGCGAGGCGGCTGTCCACGACGCGCGAATCAGCGTTGCGGCAAAACGGACAATACATCCGGTGTCCTTTCGCTGGCGTTCAGGGCCCGGGACAGCATCTGCGGTGACTGCTGCATCCCCCACAAGCCCGGTTCATCCGGCACTGCGCCGGCTGCGCACTCATTCTAGGGCCGCAAGCCGGTCAGCACCAACTGCAACCCCCACATGTTGTACCAGCGGGTACTACATGTGGGGGTTGCAGTTCCCGTGTCAGGAGGAAAAACGGGCCGATACGGCGTCGCCGTGGGCCGGGAGGTCCTCGGCCTGTGACAGGGCCACAACGTGTCCGCTCACTTCCTCCAGTGCAGCGCGGTCATAGTTGATGACCTGGACAGCGTGCATGAACGTGGTGACGTTCAGCCCCGAAGAGAAGGCAGCGGTTCCGGCGGTGGGCAGCACGTGGTTGGAACCGGAGCAGTAATCGCCAAGGCTGACGGGGCTGTAATTGCCGACAAAGATGGCGCCTGCACTCGTGATGCGGGCTGCGACGTCCGCAGCGTTGGCAGTTTGGACTTCCAGGTGTTCGGCTCCGTAGGCGTTGCAGACGGCAACGCCCTGCTCCACGTCATCCACCAGGATGGTTCCGGACTGGGGACCGGAAAGCGCGGTGGCCACCCGTCCGCTGTGCCGGGTCGCCGGAACCTGGCGGCTCAGTTCTTCCCGGACCCGCTCCGCCAGATCCGGAGAATCGGTAACGAGGACAGAGGCCGCATTGGGATCGTGTTCGGCCTGGCTAATCAGGTCAGCCGCCACCAGCCTCGCATCCGCACCCGCGTCGGCGAGGATGGCAATCTCCGTCGGCCCGGCTTCGGCGTCAATCCCCACCACTCCCTTGACCAGGCGCTTGGCGGTGGCCACGTAAACGTTGCCCGGCCCGGTCACCACGTCCACCGGCTCCAGTTCCGGATTGTCGCCGGAGGCCGGAACACCATAGGCAAAGGCAGCTATCGCCTGGGCGCCGCCCATGGCATAGACCTCTTCAATGCCCAGGAGTTCAGCCGCGGCCAGAATGGTTGGGTGCGGCAGGCCGCCGAAGAACCGCTGCGGCGGCGAAGCCAGGGCGAGCGAGGCAACACCGGCGGCCTGGGCGGGGATCACGTTCATGATCACCGAGGACGGGTACACAGCGAGCCCTCCGGGGACGTAGAGGCCCACCCGGTTTACGGGAAGCCATTTCTGGCTGACGCTGGCGCCGGGGCCGATCTGCAGTTCGGTGTCCCGCGGACGCTGGGCCTCGGCGAAGAGCCGGGCACGCCGGATGGATTCCTCCAGGGCGGCGCGGATCTTCGGATCCAGCTGCTCCAGGGCTTCCTTCAGCGCCGCACGGGGAACCAGCGGGCAATCCTGCTCCACATGGTCAAAACGCTCCGCCAGTTCAGCGAGTGCTTCATACCCGCGGGTGCGGACATCGCCAATAATGGCGGCAACGGCGTCCGAGGCCACATCCGTGGTGGTCTCCGCACGCGGCATCGCGTGCTTGAGTCCGGCCGGGGTGAGGTGCTGGCCGCGCAGGTCGATGGTGCGGAAGGATTCGAAGACGGGCTCTGAGCTGGAAGGAGGGGTCACGCCTTCCAGTCTACCTAAGCAGCTGTTCTCCCGCCGCTGGGGGCGGGAGCATTACGGTGCCGCAGCGGCACGGGTGCAGTGCCGGCACCCAAAAAGACCTCCGGACCGGCGGGCTCCTCTGAGCCGCCGATCCGGAGGTCTTTCGTTACGGGGTTCGCCCGGCGGTGCCGGGCCTAGACATCCAGGCAGGCCGGACCGAGCAGCACCTTGAGATCGCCGAACAATGACGGCGTGGGGTTCACTCTCAGGTCCACGCCCAGCTTCATGACTTCCACGGTGCGGGATCCGTTGAGCCGGATCTGCACCTCGGAGGTGCCGGGATGGGTGCGGAGCACGTCCCCGAGCTGGCTCACCACGGTTTCCGTGGCTTTGTACGTGGCCATGGAAATCACCACCGGCCCGGAATGGCCCTCGCTCAGGTCCGGAACGGTGAGCTCCTGCGCGTTCAGGGTGACGGCGCCGTCGTCGCGGCGCTGGAGCCGGCCGCGGACCACCACAATGAGGTCCTCGGCCAGGACCGCGGCAATCGGGCCGTACACCTGGCCGAAGAACATGACTTCCATGGAGCCGGCCAGGTCCTCGATCTCACACCGGGCGTAGGCGTTGCCGCTGTTCTTGGCAATCCTGCGCTGCAGCGAGGTGATCATGCCGGCAATGGTGACGATGGCGCCGTCGGGCGGGCCTTCCTCTCCCACAATGTTCGTGATGGAGGAGTCCGCGTGCTGGCTGAGGATGCCCTCCAGTCCCTGCAGCGGATGGTCCGAGACGTACAGGCCCAGCATGTCCCGTTCGAAGGACAGCTTGTCCTTTTTCTCCCACTCCGGCAGGTCAGGAATCTCAATGCTGATCGAGTCTTCCGGCTCCTGGTCCGCGATCGCGGCAAAGAGGTCGAACTGGCCCACGGCTTCGTTGCGCTTGAGGACGACGACGGAATCGATCGCCTCTTCGTGGATCATGGCCAGCGGCCGCCGCGCGTGGCCCATCGAGTCAAAGGCGCCTGCCTTGATCAGGGATTCGATGGTGCGCTTGTTGCAGACCACCGCAGGGACCTTCATCAGGAAGTCCTTGAAGTTGGTGAACGCACCCTTTTCCTCGCGGGCGGACACCATGGACTGCACCACGTTGGCGCCGACGTTGCGGATGGCCCCCATGCCAAAGCGGATGTCCTTGCCGACCGGGGTAAAGTTCACGGAGGATTCATTCACGTCCGGCGGCAGCACCGTGATGCCCATCTTGCGGCATTCGTTCAGGTACATGGCCAGCTTGTCCTTGTCATCACCCACGGAGGTGAGCAGGGCAGCCATGTATTCGGCCGGATACTGGGCCTTCAGGTAGGCAGTCCAGTAAGAGACGACGCCATAGGCGGCCGAGTGCGCCTTGTTGAAGGCGTAGTCGGAGAACGGCAGCAGGATGTCCCAGAGCGCCTTGATGGCCGCCTCCGAGTAGCCGCGGTCGATCATGCCCTGGTGGAATCCGGCATACTGTTTGTCCAGCTCGGACTTCTTCTTCTTACCCATGGCACGGCGCAGGATGTCGGCCTGGCCGAGGCTGAACCCGGCCACCTTCTGGGCAATGGCCATCACCTGCTCCTGGTAGACAATCAGGCCGTAGGTGGTTCCCAGGATCTCCGCCAGCGGTTCCTCAAGCTCCGGATGGATCGGAGTGATTTCCTGCTGCCCGGTTTTGCGCAGGGCGTAGTTGGTGTGCGAGTTCGCACCCATGGGGCCCGGCCGGTACAGGGCGATGACGGCGGAAATGTCTTCGAAGTTGTCGGGGCGCATGCTTTTGAGCAGCGACCGCATGGGCCCGCCGTCGAGCTGGAACACGCCGAGGGTGTCGCCGCTGGCCAGGAGGTCATAGGCCTCCTTCAGGTCCAGCGGCAGGTCTTCCAGGACCAGGTCCTCGCCGCGGTTGTTCTTGATGTTCTCCACGGCGTCGGAGACGATCGTCAGGTTTCGCAGGCCCAAGAAGTCCATCTTGATCAGCCCCAAGCCTTCGCAGGTGGGGTAATCGAACTGCGTAATGACCTGCCCGTCCTGCTCGCGGCGCATGATCGGGACAATGTCGATCAGCGGATCGGAGGACATGATCACACCGGCAGCGTGCACGCCCCACTGGCGCTTGAGGCCTTCCAGTCCGAGCGCGGTGTCGAAGACGCGCTGCGAGTCGGGATCGGTGCGCAGCAGTTCGCGCAGTTCTTCGGCCTCGCCGTAGCGCTTGGCTTCCTTGTTGTGGACATCCTGCAGGGACAGGCCCTTGCCCATGACGTCCGGCGGCATGGCCTTCGTCAGGCGCTCTCCCACGGAGAACGGATAACCCATGACCCGCGAGGAGTCCTTGAGCGCCTGCTTGGCCTTGATGGTGCCGTACGTGACGATCATGGCCACGCGCTCGTCGCCGTATTTCTCGGTGACGTAGTGGATCACTTCGGACCGGCGCCTATCATCGAAGTCGACGTCGAAGTCAGGCATGGAAACGCGGTCCGGGTTCAGGAAGCGCTCAAAGATCAGGCCGTGCTGCAGCGGGTCCAGGTCAGTGATGCGCATGGCGTAAGCGGCCATGGAACCGGCACCGGAGCCACGGCCCGGGCCCACCCGGATGCCGTTTTCCTTGGCCCAGTTGATGAAGTCGGCCACCACCAGGAAGTATCCCGGGAAACCCATCTGGGCGATGATGCCCACTTCATAGTCGGCGCGCTTCCGGACCGCGTCGGGAATGCCGGCCGGGTAGCGGTAATGCAGGCCCTTTTCGACTTCCTTGACGAACCAGGATTCCTCGTTTTCCCCTTCAGGGGTGGGGAACCGCGGCATGTAGTTGGCTTTGGTGTTGAATTCCACGTCGCACCGCTCGGCGATGAGCAGCGTGTTGTCGCAGGCATCGGGGTAGTCCCGGAAGATGGCCCGCATTTCCGCCGGGGACTTCAGGTAGAACTCGTCGGCGTCGAACTTGAAGCGCTTGGGGTCCGCCAGGGAGGAACCCGACTGCACGCACAGCAGCGCGGCATGGGCGGAGGCATCTTCGGCGTGCGTGTAGTGCAGGTCATTGGTGGCAACCAGCGGCAGCTGCAGCTCGCGGGCCAGCTTAATCAGGTCTGCCTGGACATTGCGCTCGATGTCCAGGCCGTGGTCCATCAGCTCGCAGAAGAAGTTGTCTTTCCCGAAAATGTCCCGGAAGTCCGAGGCTGCCTGGACCGCTTCCTTGTACAGGCCCAGGCGCAGCTTGGTCTGGACTTCACCGGAGGGGCAGCCGGTGGTGGCGATCAGGCCCTTGCCGTACGTCTGGAGCAGGTCCCGGTCCATGCGCGGCTTGTAGAGGAATCCTTCAAGGGACGCCAGGGAGGACATCCGGAAGAGGTTGTGCATGCCCTCGGTGGTCTCGGACCACATGGTCATGTGCGTGTACGCGCCGGCACCGGAGACGTCGTTGCGTCCGCCGTCACCCCATTTCACGCGGGTCTTGTCCGCCCGGGCCGTACCGGGAGTCAGGTAGGCCTCCACGCCGACGATCGGTTTAATGCCGGCGTTGCGGGCCTTGTTCCAAAAGTCGAAGGCCCCGAACACAAAACCGTGGTCGGTGGTGGCCACGGCGTTCATGCCCAGCTCATCAGCGTGGCTGAAGAGATCCGTCAGGCGGGCCGCACCGTCCAGCATGGAGTACTCGGTGTGGTTGTGAAGATGGACAAACGATTTCGAAGAAGTTGCTGAAGCCACCGAACCATTCTAGGCCCGGTTAAAGCGGCGGCCGGACGGCACGCCGCCCGGCCGCCCGGCATGTGCTCAGTGCCTCAGACGTCCCCGCGCTGCAGGGCGTCCAGGGCGTACTGGAGGTCCTGGGGATATTCGCTGGTGACTTCCACGCGTTCGCCCGTGCCCGGGTGGGTGAACGCCAGCTTCCGGGCGTGCAGCCACTGGCGGGTCAGGCCCAGCTCGGCAGCGAGCTTGGCCTCCGCACCGTAGGTGAGATCTCCGGCACAGGGATGGCGCAGCGCGGAGAAATGCACACGGATCTGGTGCGTGCGTCCGGTCTCCAGGTGAACTTCCACCAGGGAGGCCTTTCCGAAGGCTTCCAGCACCTCGTAGTGGGTGACGGAGGGCCGTCCGCCTTCCAATACGGCAAAGCGCCAGTCATAGGAAGGGTGGCGGCCGATCGGCGCGTCGATGGTGCCGCGCAGCGGATCCGGCAACCCCTGGACAACGGCGTGGTACATCTTCTCTACCGTGCGCTCCTTGAAGGCCTGCTTCAGCAGCGTGTAGGCATGTTCGGTTTTGGCCACCACCATGGCACCGGATGTCCCCACGTCCAGGCGGTGGACTATGCCCTGCCGTTCAGGGGACCCGGAGGTGGAAATGCGGTAGCCGGCAGCGGCCAGGCCGCCCACCACGGTGGGGCCCACCCAGCCCGGTGAGGGGTGGGCAGCCACGCCCACGGGCTTATCGATGACCACAAAGTGTTCGTCGTCCGCCAGGATCTTCAGGCCCTCCACCGGCTCGACGACGACGGCGAGCGGGTCGCGCTGTTCCGGAATGTCCACTGCGACTTCGTCCCCGGCGGAGAGCCGGTCCGACTTGTCCAGCGGCCGCCCCGCCCGGCTGAAGTAGCCGTCGGTGAACCATACGGCGGCGGTGGAACGCGAGACTTCCAGGAGTTTGGCCAGGACCGCGTCGGCGCGTTTGCCGTCGGCCTCGTCAGGGATCGAAAGGACGGTGTGGATCTCGTTCATTTGTTGCTTTCGCCGTTCGTTGTATCTGTGGTGCCGGTTTCCCGTGCATGTCGTGCTGTTCCGCCCCCGGCGGCGTGGCCTGAACCTTCCGCTGCCTCCGCCGCAGGGTCCTGCTGTGTCTCGGACGGGGTCCGCTGTCCGTCCATGCCCACTCCTCGAAGGGTCAGCAGGCAGACCAGGATCACGCCGCAGACCACGCAGGAGTCGGCAATGTTGAAGATGGCGAAGTTCGGCAGGGCGATAAAGTCCACCACGTGTCCCTGGCCGAAAGAGGGTTCACGGAACAATCGGTCCGTGAGGTTCCCCATCGCTCCGCCGAGAACCAGGCCCAGGGCAACCGCCCAGGATACGGACCGGACCTTGAGCATGAGGTAGATCAGGAAGGCACAGACGGCAACCATGATGATGGTGAACACCCAGGTGTGGCCGGTGCCGATGGAGAAAGCGGCACCGGGATTGAGGATGTAGTGCCACCGCAGCACGGGCGGCAGGACGTCCGTGACTTCGCCCAGGCGCATGGTGCTCTCCACCCACCATTTGGTGAGTTGGTCGATACCCAGTCCCAGAACGGCACAACCTGCCATGAGCAGGGCATAACCGGACCAGGCCGGGCGGACATGCGCGCCGGGACCGCCTGCGGCGCTTGCGGCCACGGGTTCCTCAGAAGATTTAGTCATGGTGCTTTCATTCGTTGTGTCGCTTCACCGGAAGACGCCGGGGCGCCAAGACAACGGGCCGGCGGACCGGGGCGTCCCGGCCAGCCGGCCCGTGCATATTTTCAGTTTAGTGCACCCGTGCTGCCACGGCTCCGCAGGTTAGGCGTCAGCCGTCTCCGAAGCAATGGTGCCGCTGGCGTCCAGGTCACGCAGCTGGCCTTCAATGTAGGCCTTCAAGCGTGAACGGTAGTCGCGCTCGAAACCGCGCAGCTGCTCGACCTTGCGCTCCAGGGTAGCCTTCTGCTGTTCGAGGCTGCTGAGGATCTTGGCGCTCTTGTCCTCGGCATCGGTGATGAGGCCGGTGGCTTCGATCTGCGCTTCAGCAATGATCTTGTCGCGCTGCTCAACACCGGCACCGACGTAGTCGTCGTGCATCTTCTGGGCCATGGCGAGAATCCCGGCGGCGGTCTCCGTCTCGCTGACGGCACCGGCGGAACTGCCGGCGGCAGGTGCGGAAGCCGCGGCAGCCGCAGTCTCCGGCTTGGCCGTGGAAGCCGGGGCGGCAGCAGTCTTGGATGCATCGGCCTTGGCAGACCCGGCCTTGGCCGAAACCGGCTTCTTCTCTTCCTTGACCGGCGCCGTGACCTGTCCGGTCTTGGCGGCGGCTGAAACCGGTGCAGGAACGGAGCTTTCGCTCTTGGTGCCGGCTGAAGTTTCATTCTTGGAACCGGCAACGCATTCAGCGAGCTGGGTGCGGAGGTCTTCATTCTCTGCGTTCAAGCGGCGGAGCTCAATGACGATCTCATCGAGGAAATCGTCCACCTCGTCCTGATCGTAGCCCTCACGGAACTTGGTCGGCTGGAACCGCTTATTAACAACATCTTCTGGCGTCAGAGCCATCTGGTCACCTCACACTGGTTTATAAGATTCGCCTGCGAGTCAGGCAGACGGTTCTACGTACAGAATCCAACGAACATAAATTCCAAGGAGACTTATTGCTTTTCACAGTATATCTGCCGGGTGGGGAATACTAATGTCCGCCGGATTCGGGCCCGGTGCTAGGCGATGCCGTTGGCCACGATCGCTTTGGCGATCGCCACCACGATGAACAGCACAATGAAGGCCAGGTCCAGTGAGATTCCGCCGAGCCGCAGCGGAGGGATGAACCTGCGCAACAGGCGGATCGGCGGATCGGTGACGCCGTAAATGACCGAGGCGAGAACCAGTGCGGGACCCTTCGGGCGCCACTGGCGCGCGAAAATCTGCACTGCGTCGTAGACAATCCTCAGTATCAGGGCAAATTGAAAGAGCACCAGCAGGACATACAGCAGGGAAAAAATAATACTCACGCGTGTGGTTTCGTTTCCGGGGAAGCCTCAGCGATCCGCAGTGACCCCGCTGCTGCGGGGATGCGGTCAGCTCTGGTTGAAGAATGCCGACTGGGATTCGCTGACCTTTTTGTCATCTCCCAACACCTCCACGTAGGACGGCGACAGGAGGAAGACTTTATTGGTCACGCGCTCAATGCTACCGCGCAGGCCAAAGACCAGACCAGCAGAGAAATCGACAAGACGCTTTGCATCCGCTTCGCCCATGTCAGTGACGTTCATGATGACGGGGATACCGTCGCGAAAGCTCTCACCAATGATCTTGGCGTCGTTGTAGGAACGGGGATGGACTGTGGTGATCTGGCGCAAGCCATCCACTTCCTCTCGGGATGACTGAACTCGTTTGATGGGGGTAACCGGGGCTCGGTATTCTTCGACCGCAGTCCGTGCCACGGGTGCGGCGGCGGGTTCGGCCTCTTCGGGCCGCTCGGCACGTTCGACACGCTCCGTCCGCTCGTACTCAGGGACATACTCCTCGGTGCTGCGCACCGGAGCTTCCCGCTGGCTCTTCTGCTCAGACTCGTAGGGCTCTTCACCGTCGGCAAGCCCAAGATAGATCATTGTCCTGCGCATTGCGCCAGCCATGGTTGCTCCTTCATAAAACTTCAGCGCCGTAGCACCCGTCTCTCGCCAAATGAGAGACTTACTTCCAATAAACGCTACCGCACCGGGGGTCGCTGCCCCAGAATATCGGAGCCGACCCTCAGGTGTGTCGCCCCGTGCGACAGCGCGGCCTCCAGATCCCCGCTCATGCCGGCAGAGATCGCATCTGCTTCCGGGTGGCTCCTGCGCAGCTGGCCGGACAACTCCTTGAGCATGGCAAAGGCTTCCCCCGGGTCTGCGCCCAGCGGAGCCACGGCCATCAGGCCAGCCAGCCGCAATCCCGGAGCGCCCGCCACAGCTTCGGCCAAAAGCGGGATCTCCCCGGGCTGCGCTCCCCCGCGTCCGGCCGCGGACGGCGTTCCGTCAGCGGCACCGGCGGCTTCCGGCGTCCTCAGGTCCACCTGGAGAAAACACTCCAGCGCGTCCCGGGCAGGCTGCCCTGCCGCGTCGCGCCGCTGCTGTTCGCCGGCCATCGCCCTGGCGAGTGCCCGGACGAGCGAGTCCCTGTCCACCGAGTGCACGGCCGCGGCGTAACGGGCCACTGATTTGGCCTTGTTGGTTTGCAGCTGCCCAATGAAATGCCAGTTCAGGGGCAGCCCCGCGGTGGCTTCAGCCTTCGCGGCGGCTTCCTGGTCCTTGTTCTCCCCGACATCCGTGACACCCAGGCCGGCCAGCAGCTCCACGTCGCTGGCCGGGAAGTACTTGGTGACCACAATCAGGGTGGGAGCGGCCCGCCCGTGCACAGCTGACCGGATGCGCGTGCGCACCCGGTCCAGCCGGTCTGCGAGTTCAGCGGATCTCTCCGCAGCGGTGGTGCTGTCCGTCATGGGCTCATCTCCAAACGAGGCCGGCGAAGCGCCCTGCGGCGCTGCTGCGGCGGTGCGAGTAAAGGTCATCCGATTCCAGGGTGCATCCGCCGACGCGCAGGACATCCACATCCAGGTCCACCAGCTGCGCCTGGGCGCCGCCCGGCAGATCCAGGGCCGGCGTGCCCCAACGGGTACGTGAGCGTACTGCGGGAAGGATTTCGGCTGCCTCCTCCAGCATGGCCGGGGGAACTTCGTAGCAGGAGCCGCAGACAGCCGGCCCAATCCAGGCCCGCAGGCTGAGCGCGCCGGCTGCACGCATGTCCTGTACGGTGTTGGCCAGGATGCCGGTCAGCAGGCCGCGCCGGCCGGCGTGCGCGACGGCGGTCACCACACCGGTGCCGGACCGGCCAGCCAGGACCACGGGGACACAGTCGGCCACCATGACAGCCAGCGGCACGGAGCCGTCCGGGCTCAGCAGTGCATCCGCCGTCGGGGCATCCCCAGCCGGGCCCTCCGCCGCAGAAAACTCCCCTTCGGATGACACCGGGGAGGAATCCGTACGGGGCGTCCGCAAGCGGGGAACTGTTGCCACCACGTTGGAATGAACCTGGTTCATGAACGCCAGCGAACCGGCGGGAACATCCATATGCTGCTCCAGCGCTGCCCGGCGCCGTCGAACCTGTGCGGGATCGTCCCCCACATGCAAAGCGAGGTTGCCCGCCGCCGTATTGGTGAACGCGACCGTCAGACCGTCACCGGCCTGTGCCTGCCACCAAAACATTGTCGAACAACCTCGCTGCTGTGTGTTGGACCGGACTGTTGTCCGGACCGGGTGCTACTTCAGGAAGTCAGGGACATCCAGGTCATCGTTCCGGCCTGTGGAGAGGTCCGACTCAACGACTGCCGGCAGGTCTACGTCAAAACCTGCATCGGCGGGAACGTCGGTGTGCTGGGTGGGGCGCTGCGACCATGCCGAAAGTCCGGCGGAAGCAGGCGCAGCACCGGCATAGCCGACTGCGGGAGCGCTGGCCGGCGGTGCAACGGGCTCGGCCGGCTTGTGCGAGATCGGCTGGGACGTTACATCCACCTGGTCGAATCCGGCAGCAATGACTGTGACCCGTGCTTCGTCACCCAGGGCGTCGTCGATGACGGCACCGAAGATGATGTTGGCTTCGGGGTGCGCCACTTCCTGAACCAGGCGGGCGGCCTCGTTGATCTCGAACAGGCCGAGATCGGAACCGCCCTGAATGGACAGCAGTACGCCATGTGCACCGTCGATCGAGGCTTCAAGCAGAGGAGAAGCGATAGCCAGCTCGGCAGCCTTGACCGCGCGGTCCTCTCCCCGTGCGGAACCGATACCCATGAGAGCGGAACCGGCACCCTGCATGACGGACTTCACGTCGGCAAAGTCGAGGTTGATCAGGCCCGGGGTGGTGATGAGGTCGGTGATGCCCTGGACACCGGAAAGAAGCACCTGGTCTGCGGAACGGAAGGCGTCCAGCATGGACACGTTGCGGTCGCTGATGGAAAGCAGGCGGTCATTGGGGATGACGATGAGCGTGTCGACTTCCTCGCGCAGCGTATCGATGCCCGACTCAGCCTGATTGGAGCGGCGGCGGCCTTCGAAGGTGAAGGGGCGCGTCACCACACCAATGGTCAGGGCACCGAGGGAACGGGCGATGCGGGCCACGACGGGCGCGCCGCCGGTACCGGTTCCACCGCCCTCGCCTGCGGTCACGAAGACCATGTCCGCTCCGCGCAGGACCTCTTCGATTTCTTCGGCGTGGTCCTCGGCAGCCTTGCGGCCCACCTCGGGATCCGCACCGGCGCCCAGGCCGCGCGTGAGCTCACGTCCGACGTCGAGCTTCACGTCGGCGTCGCTCATCAGCAGTGCCTGCGCATCGGTGTTGATGGCGATGAACTCCACGCCGCGGAGTCCCACGTCGATCATCCGATTTACGGCGTTCACGCCACCGCCGCCGATGCCGACGACCTTGATGACGGCCAAGTAATTCTGCGGTGCTGCCACGTCCTGTGTCCCTTGTTCGAATCTGTGCAACTGATCATTGGGTGGCCGGATAATTTCCGGCCGAAAACCTTGAACCTGACCTGTAACCTTCAACCCGCAAGCCTAAGCTTCTGGTTGAAGGTTATAGTTATGTCAAGTAATGCTCTACCTGTGACGCTATGGGGCTAAAACCCGTTGTGCAATTACCTCTGCCGCGTGTCGGAATTTTCTTTACCGCAGGAGGTAAAAATCACCGTGTCACAGGAGCAGTGGGGGTGCTGACGTCGAAAACGCGGACTGGTGGGTCCTTCTCCGGCATCTGCAGCATGGCTTCCACAGCGCGCGCCTTGGCCACATTGGCTTCGGCGCTCCCCCAGAATACCGTCTGTCCGTTGATGAGCTTAAGTTCCACTGAATCAACCGACGACGCGGAGGCATGGTCCAGCTCCGCGAGCACCTTCTCCGGAAGAACGGACAGCACTGAGGTGACTGTACTGAAAACGGCACTGTTCACGGCCTCGGTCCCGCCGTCGATCAGCGGCAGCCGGGCATCCGTCCGGTTGGCAGCCGAACCGATGACCATGCCCTCCTGGTCAATCAGCAGGAACTCCGTGCCGCTCTGCAGGACGGCCACCGGAACGCGTTCGGCAATCGTCACTTCAATCTCATGCGGCGGCTTCGCAACAACGTGCACTCCGGCCACCTCGGGGCGGTCCGCCAGGAGCGCGGCGACGTCGTCATCACCAATAGTGGTCAGGGGCCGGCCCATCAGGGGCTGCAGGGAACTGTTCACCTGTTCCTTGGACAGCAGGGAAATCCCCTGCACGGTCACTGTCTTCAGCGCCAGGGCCGGAGACAGGAACAGAAAGGCCAGGAACGCAGCAACCACTACCGTCACGGAGACGACGGAGATGATGACCCAGCGCCGGCGCCGGCGGACCGGCGGCTCGGGAAAGGCCAAAACCGTTGCGGTGACGGTGTCCGGCGCAGTCGTATCGGTAATGGTCCGGGAATAGCCGTTGTCCCGGCCAATCGCCTGTCCCGCAGGCGAGGAAGGGGCGGCAGCCCGCTGAGGGGTCCTGCCCCGGGACTCCGGAACCGGAGGAGCGCCGGCAGCCTTGGGCCGGCGCGGTTTCCGGCTAACCACGGGAAACCTGCCGCGGCACCGCCTGCGCGGCGGCGGCATTTCCGGCGTCATTGCTGTCAGCTGCGGCGATGCCATCTGCAGCCGTTTCGGCCAGCTCTTGGACCAGTATGGCGCCAAACCGGGTCACGTCTCCGGCTCCCACGGTCAGAATGATGTCTCCGGGCTCCGCACGGCGGCAGATATCCTGTACGGCCCGGTCCGCATCCGGGGCGTAGCCTCCGGGGCGGTTCACCCGGGAGGTGATCAGTTCGCTGGTGACTCCGGGCACCGGGTCCTCCCGGGCGGCATAGATGTCCAGCACCGTAGCGCTGTCGGCAAGTTCCAGGGCGGAGGCGAATTCGGCGGCAAAGGCCTGCGTTCGGCTGAACAGATGCGGCTGGAACAGGACGTGCACCCGGTGCTCTCCGGCAACGGTCCGTGCCGCTTCCAGTGCCGCCACAAGTTCGGTCGGGTGGTGCGCGTAGTCGTCAAAGACACGCACCCCCCGGACGGCGCCCTTGGCTTCGAACCGGCGCGCCGCACCGGAGAAAACGGACAGTCCTGCTGCTGCCAGGGCCGGATCCACGCCCAGTCCGAGGCCCACGGCAAAAGCGGCGGCCGCGTTGCGGATATTGTGCGCCCCGGGGACCAGGAGCCGCAGTTCCTGCTCGCACTCCAGCCCGTCAAGGCTGAAGCGGAGCACGGACACGGAACCGCTGGACAGCGGGCGCGTATCGGTAATCCGGATGTCGGCATTTTCGCTGTAGCCGTAGGTACATACACGTGCGGCACCGGACCGGCGCACCACGTCCGCAGCACCGGGATCATCGGCACACGCCACCAGCAGGCCGTCGGCCGGCAGCAGGCGCACAAACTTGTCGAAGGACGCGAAGACCGCTTCCTCGGTGCCGTAGTGGTCCAGGTGGTCGGCCTCAACGTTGGTGATCACGGTAATGCGCGGCTGGTAGTTCATGAAGGAGCCGTCGGATTCATCAGCTTCAGCCACGAACACATTGCCGCTGCCGAAGGCCGCATTGACTCCGAGGGCCGCAACGTCGCCGCCGATGGCGAAGGAGGGATCCATCCCGGCTTCGCGCAGCAGGACGGTCACCATGGCGGTCGTGGTGGTTTTGCCGTGGGTTCCGGCAACGGCCACCACATCCTGGGTGCCCATGGCTGCGGCGAGGGCCACCGAGCGGTGGATAATCCGCAGGCCGAGCTCGCGGGCAGCAGCCAGTTCAGGATTTTCGGCACGGATCGCGGTGGAGACCACCACGGTGTCAGCGCCCTGCACATTTGCTGCCTCCTGGCCCACGAACACAGTGGCACCCAGGGCTTCCAGGGCGCGCAGCCCGGGCGAATCCCGTGAATCCGAACCGGAAACGGATATTCCCCGGCCAATCATGACCCGGGCGACGGCGGACATGCCGGCACCGCCTAGTCCGATGAAATGCACCCGTCCCAGGTCCTGCAGCTTCAGCCTGCTCATGCGCGTGACCTTACGTTTGCGTCGAGAATGAATTCCGCCATTCGGCGGTCGGCATCGCGGATGCCTTCGGCCGCCGAAGCGGCTGACATGGCCTCCAGCGCAGCGGGATCGGCCAGCAAAGGTATCAGCTTGTCCGAGATCCATGCTGCTGTGAAGAGTGAGTCGGAAACCACCAGTGCTCCCCCGGCGGCCACGAGGCCTGCAGCGTTCAGCGCCTGCTCTCCGTTGCCGTGCGGCAGTGGTACCAGGACTGCGGGCAGGCCCACGGCGCTGATTTCACACACCGTGCCCGCACCGGAACGGGCCAGCAGCAGGTCCGCAGCGGCGTAGGCCTGTTCCATGCCGTCCACGTATTCGACCTGGCGGTAGAAGGGAGCGGCGAGCAATCCGCCGTCGGCCGCCTCCAGCTGCTTGCCGCGGCCGGTGATGTGCAGAGTTTGGATGCCGGCCGCTGCGAGGGCGGGAAGCGCCTCTTCCACGGCCCGGTTAATGCTGGCCGCTCCGGACGAGCCTCCGGTGACCACGAGCGTGGGCCGGTCCTGTTCCAGGCCGAGGGCCTTCCGGGCGGCAGCGCGGGCGCCGGCGCGGTCCAGTTCCGCAATTTCGCGGCGCATCGGCATTCCCACCAGCTGCGCACCGGGCAGTTTGGTTTCAGCGAAGGCTGTGCCGACGACGTCGGCGAAGCGTGCACCTACGCGGTTGGCCAGACCCGGGCGGGCATTGGCTTCATGCACGATGATCGGGAGTTTCCGGCGCCGGGCGGCAAGATACACCGGAGTGGACACGTACCCGCCCACTCCCACGACGACGTCGGCAGCGGCTTCATCAAGAATGTCGCCTGCCTGCGCAATGGCGCGCCGCAGCCGGCCCGGCAGGCGGACCAGGTCTCCGCCGGGTTTCCGGGGCATGGGAACGCGGTCAATGACGGCCAGTTCAAATCCTGCTGCGGGCACCAGCCGCGTTTCCATGCCTGCGGCCGTGCCCACTACTTTGATGCGGGCATCAGGCGCGGACTCCCGGACGGCACGGGCCACGGCAAGCAGCGGACTGATGTGCCCGGCGGTGCCGCCTCCGGCGAGGACGAGGGAAAGGGGACGTTGCGTCATGGAGCTGATGGTTCACTTTCGGAAAATTTGTGTTCTGGAATTTTGCGGGCAAAGGAAAGCAGCACGCCCACCGCCGCGAGCGTAAAGGTCAGCGAGGAGCCGCCGTAGGAGATGAACGGCAGCGGTACGCCGATAACGGGCAGCAGGCCCGTCACCATGGCGATGTTCACGGATGCCTGACCGACGATCCACACCAGGATGGAGCCGCAGAGGATCCGGATAAACGGATCGGTGTGGCGCATGGTCATCCGGACCGTGGCTACCGCCAGGATGCCGAAGAGCAGCACGATCAACAGTGTTCCCAGGAGACCGAATTCTTCTCCGATGATGGCAAAGATGAAGTCATTGTGCGCTTCGGGGATCCAGCTCCACTTTTGCCGGCTCTGGCCGATGCCCACACCGAACCAGCCTCCGGACGCCAGTGCGTACATGCCGGCGTTGGCCTGGTCGCAGAGTCCGGCACCGCAGTCCTTCCCCAGCCAGGCGCTGATTCGGCTGGTGCGGTTGCCGCTGACCAGGGACATGAGGAAGGCCGCCGCCGCGCCCGCGCCCGCCATCCCGGCCAGGAACCGCAGCGGCGTGCCGGCAAAGAACAGGGCTGCAATCATGATCAGGCCCATGATGATGACCGTCCCGAGATCCTTGCCGATAAGCACCAGCCCCAGCAGGAGGGCTCCGCCCGGGAAGACCACCGGAACAAGGACATCTTTCCAGTTGGTCAAAAGCTTTTGCCGCCGGGACAGCACCGAGGCAAACCAGATGGCCATGGCCAGCTTGGCCGCTTCCGAGGGCTGTCCGCCGAGGGGGCCGATTTTGATCCAGTTCCGGTTGCCGTTGACCTCCTCGCCGATGCCGGGGATAAAGACCAGGATCAGCAGGAAGAGGGCTCCCACCATCCCCCATTTGGCCAGCTTCCGGTAGCTCTGGGGACCAAGCCGGGACAGCACCAGCATCGCCACGACGCCCAGGGCTGCAAACATGGCCTGCTTCATGAAAAAGCCGAACGTGCTGCTGATGGACTCGCCCGACGAGGCAGCGATGGATTCCACTGAGGACGCGGACAGCACCATCATCAGGCCAATGGCCGTCAGGGCCAGTGAGGCCCCGAGGATGGTGTAGTAGGCCGAGCCCGTTGCTTTGCGCCTGCTCCCTTCCAGGAGCACGATGCCGCGTTCCAGCAGGGACGGCGTTTTGCCCGGTGTATTCCGGAATCGGGAACCGAGGCTTGAGGCAGGACCCCGGCCGGTTGTCTTCCGCCCGGCGGACGGCTGCTCCGGAGCGGGCGGTGCCTGTGTTCGGCCCGGAGCACCGGCTCCGGCTGCAGGGGCTGCCGGACGGCTGGAACGGAGCACTGGTTTGCGGGGTTTCCCGGAGGACGAAGTGACCATCTAGGGCTCCTTAGGAGTCGGCGCCTGTCCTTCCACGTACCCGCGGACGGCCTCGATGAAAGCGTCCCCGCGGTGCGCGTAGGACGCGAATTGGTCCATGGACGCCGCTGCGGGCGCCATCAGGACAGTGTCTCCGGATTGGGCCTGTGATGCTGCGGCGGCGACGGCCAGGGCCATCACCTCTTCCCCGCTGGGAACTGCCGCTGCATCCTTCCCACCAGTGTGGGGCGGCACGGCGTCAATCACGTGGACTTCGGGGGCGTGTCGCGCCAGTGCGGTCCGAAGGTCCGCCGTGTCGGTGCCGATCAGGATGACTGAGCGAAGCCGGGACGCGTGGTCCCGGATGAGGTCATCGTAGGTGACCCCCTTCGACAGTCCCCCGGCAATCCAGACCACGGAGGGGAAGGCGGACAGCGAGGCGGAAGCCGCGTGCGGGTTGGTTGCCTTTGAATCGTTGATCCACAGAATGTCGTTCAGGCGGGCAACCGGCTGGATTCGGTGGGCGCCGGGATCATAGGCCCGCAGTCCGTCCCGCACTGCGACGGGCTCCACCCCGCAGGCGCGGACCAGTGCCGCCGCGGCAAGGGCGTTGGCCACCATGTGCCGCGGGGCGTACTCGCCCAGATCGGCCATGGAGGCCAGCTCGGCGGCGGAGTCCTTTCGCTGTTCAATGAACGCTCTGTCCACCAAAAGGTTTTCCACCATGCCCACCATGGAGACTGCCGGCATACCCGTGGTGAAGCCCACGGCGCGGCAGCCTTCAATGACGTCCGCCTCTTCAACCATGTGCTCGGTCTCGGCCTGCTCGGCGTTGTAAATGCAGGCGACGCGGGTGTTCTCGTAGATCTTCGCCTTGTCCGCGGCGTAGGCCTCGTAGGACCCGTGCCAGTCCACATGGTCCTCTGCGATGTTCAGGCACACGCTCGCCAGCGGGGAGAGTGAGTGGGACCAGTGGAGCTGGAAGGAGGACAGCTCCACTGCAATGACGTCAAAGCCCTCCGGGTCACGGATGGCATCCAGGATGGGGGTTCCCACGTTGCCTGCGGCGACGGCCCGCAGGCCTGCGGCCCGGAGCATGCTTTCGGTCATGGAAACGGTGGTGGTTTTGCCGTTGGTTCCCGTAATCGTCAGCCACTCCGCGGTCTTGCGGCCTTCACGGATGCGGACCCGCCACGCCAGTTCGACATCGCCCCACACCGGTATTCCGGCGTCAGCTGCGGCCGCCATCAGCGGATGGGCCGGGCTGAAGCCCGGTGAGGTTACGACCAGGTCAGCGGGCTCGCCTTCCACGAGCGGAAGCGCTTCTGCGTGCCCGGCCCCCAGCAGGACGTCGGCAGCACCGACGATGCGCAGGGTGTCCGCTTTGGCCCGGTTTTCCTCGTTGTCCCGCGCGTCCACAACCACCACGCGGGCGCCGAGTTCGATCAGGGTGTCGGCTGCCGAGAATCCGGACAGTCCGATTCCCGTCACCACGACGCGCAGTCCCCGCCAGGGCGCATCCCAGGTGGTCAGCTCATCCAGCCGGGAACTTCCGGCCGCGGCATCAGTGCGTTCGCTCAATTTCCTACCACCCATTCCGCATAGAAGATGCCCAGGGCCAGGGCAACGCACAGCCCGGCGACGATCCAGAAACGGACCACCACCGTAACTTCCGCCCAGCCCTTGAGCTCAAAGTGGTGCTGCAG
This sequence comes from Arthrobacter sp. NPDC097144, assembly GCF_044762205.1. Lineage (NCBI taxonomy): Bacteria > Bacillati > Actinomycetota > Actinomycetes > Micrococcales > Micrococcaceae > Arthrobacter > Arthrobacter sp. NPDC097144. Next base: position 208,620 of record NZ_JBIWDW010000006.1, read on the forward strand.
CGGGGCCATCTTGAACACGCGTTTGCCGCCGCTCAACTTGAAGTACCCCACCTGAATGATCACTGACAGCGTGATGATCACAAAGAGGCCGGCAAGAATCACCAGGAGCAGTTCGGTGCGGGAGAGGATGGCAAAGGCGGCGATGGCGCCGCCGATGGCGAGTGATCCTGTGTCCCCCATGAAGATCTTGGCCGGGGAGGTGTTCCACCAGAGGAAACCGATCAGCGCACCGACCATGGCACCGGCCAGCAGGGCCAGGTCCATCGGGTCACGGACTTCGTAGCAGACGCTGCCGGAGGTCGGCGCCCCGCAGCTCTGGTTGGACTGCCAGAACGCGATCAGGAAGTAGGCACCGAACACCAGGATGGAGGCTCCTGCGGCCAGCCCGTCCAGTCCGTCCGCCAGGTTCACGCCGTTGGTGGTTCCCGTGATGATGAGGTTGGCCCACAGGATGAAGAGGATGGCGCCAATCAGCGTGCCGGCGAAGGCCAGGTCAAGGCCGGTGTCGCGGATAAAGGAGATCTTGGTGGAGGCCGGGGTGCGGCCCTCTCCGTTGGGGAAGTTCAGGGCCAGGATGGCAAACGCGACCCCCACGAGGGTCTGCAGGATGATCTTCGCCTTGGCGTTCAGCCCCAGGCTGCGCTGGCGGGAAATCTTCGTGTAGTCGTCAATGAAGCCCACAAGCCCCATGCCGACCATCAGGAACAGGACCAGCAGCCCGGACGCGGACGGCCCGAAGCTGCCCGGGTTGATCGCAAAGCTGACCAGGTGCGTGATGAAGTACGCGGCCACCACCGAGGCCACAATAACGGCACCGCCCATGGTGGGCGTGCCGCGCTTGGTGTGGTGCGACGTCGGGCCGTCGTCCCGGACAAACTGTCCGTAACTCTTCTTGACCAGGAAACGGATGAACAGCGGGGTGCCGGCGAGGGCAAGGATCAGAGCCAGTGACGACCCGATAAGCAGGGAAACCACTACTGAACGCCTCCGGCTTCCCCGGCAGTACCCGGGCTGGTTTGCTGCGGCGCGGACGCCGGCGGCAGGGCGGAGGTTGAAGATGGGGCGTTCAAGGCTATCCGATCACCGAGGTGGCGCAGTGCAGCGCCGTTTGAGGATTTAAAAAGGACAAGGTCACCGGGCTCCAGGGAGGAAGCCAGGAGGCGTTCTGCGTCTTCGGGGGTGTCCACGAAAATGGACTCGTCCCCCCAGGAGCCTTCCATGACGGCGCCGGTGTGCATGGCGCGGGCTCCGGTTCCCACCACAATGAGGTGGGAAATGTTCAGGCGCACCACGTACCGGCCGACGGCGTCGTGCTCCGTTACCGAGGCATCACCGAGCTCCAGCATCTCGCCGAGCACGGCCCAGGTGCGGCGCCCCCGGCCGAGTTCGGCAAGGGTGCGCAGGGCAGCGCGCATCGACTCCGGATTGGCGTTGTACGCATCGTTGATGACGGTGACGCCGTCGGGCCGGTCGGTGCGTTCCATGCGCCAGCGGCTCGCCGCCTTCTGGCCCGAGAGTCCGGAAGCAATCCGTTCGGCCGGGACGCCGGCTGCGAAGGCCGCCGAAGCGGCTGCCAGCAGGTTGGCCGTATGGTGGGCACCAATCAGGCCGGATTCCACCGGATACTCGCTGCCGTCAGGGAACCGGAGGGTGAAGACCGGACGGCCCTGATCGTCGGTGCGGGCGTCCACGGCCCGTACCGCCGACTTTGCGCCGTGTGCCTCTTCCGGAGAAGAGGTGAAGTAGAGGATGTCGACGCCGCTGCCGGCCCGGGAGGCCATGGCGGCCACGCGGATGTCATCGGCGTTCAGGACTGCGGTGCCGCCGGGGGCAAGCGCCTCCACCATTTCGCCCTTGGCCCGGGCTATGTTCTCCACTCCGCCGAATTCGCCGGCGTGGGCGGTGCCCACGCACAACACCACGCCGATGTCCGGCTGGACCATGGAGGCGAGGTACTCAATGTGCCCGACGCCGGTGGCACCCATTTCCATGACGAGGTACCGGGTGCCGTAATCCGCGCCGAAGATGGTCAGCGGTACGCCAACCTCTCCGTTGTAGGAGCCCACGGGAGCCACGGTTTCGCCTTCGGCACGCAGGATGCCGGCAAGCAGGTCCTTGGTGGTGGTCTTGCCTGCTGAACCGGTGATGCCGATGACGGTCAGCGGCGCGGATGCGCGCAGCCTGCGGACGATCTCCGCAGCGAGCGTGCCCATGGCCAGGACCGCGTCAGGAACCTGAATGGCTGGATAGACGGCGCCCGAGGAGTCCTGCACGGGGCGCTCGACCAGTGCCAGGACAGCCCCGCGCTCAAATGCTGCTTCCACGAAAAGATGGCCGTCGGATTGTTCGCCGGGTTTGGCGATGAAGAGGGAACCCGGGGACACTTCCCGGGAGTCGGTTGTGGCCGAGTTCACGATCGTCCCGGCTGCCTGTGCGGCCCCGCCGATCAGTTCGCCGCCCGTAATTGCCGCTATATCTGCTGCACTAAGTTCAATCATGACGTTTTAGGACTCTACCCCGTTGCCGGACAGCACAGGGAATCCGTACCGTGTCAAAGCCTTCCTCAGTTCAACACGGTCATCGAGGGCCAAATTCACTCCTTTTACTTCTTGGAATACTTCGTGTCCGCGGCCGGCTACCAGCACGGTGTCCTGCGGGCGGGCCATTGCCACGGCGCGGTCTATTGCCGCTGCCCGCGGTGCCACTTCAAGGATTTCACAGGAGGCATCGCCGTCATCAAGGGCGCCGCGCGCTCCGGCCAGGACATCGGCTCGGATGGTTGCCTCATCCTCGTCATGGGGGTCGTCATCGGTGACGATCACCACGTCGGCGAGCCGTGCGGCGATGGCGCCCATGAGCGGGCGCTTGGTCTGGTCACGCTGGCCGGTGGCGCCGAAGACAATAATGACGCGCGGCGGCTCGGCGGCGGACACGCCTGCGGCGCGCGCGGCTTCGGGTTCGGAGGCCTCTCGGCGCACCGATTCCAGTGTGCGCGCAAGGGCATCCGGGTTGTGGGCAAAATCCACGATTGCGGCGGGCGCTTCGCCCACCAGCTGCATCCGTCCGGGAACCTCCACGGTAAACGGATCACTGCGGTCCAGGGCTTCCTGGAGCCGGGCGATGTCCACGCCCGATGCCAGGACCATGACGGCTGCCAGCGCGGCGTTGGAGACGTTGAACGTCCCGGGAAGCCCGGTTCCGGCCCGCAGCACGGCGCCGTCGGGGCCCCGCAGCACAAAGCGGTGGCCCAGCCCGGCGCGCACGACGTCGGTGACGCGCCAGTTCGCCTCGGCACCGCCGTCGTGCGTTGCCAGCGTCCACACCGGGACAGGCGCCTGGGCCGCCATGCGTGCACCCCACTCGTCATCGACGCAAATGACGGCGCGCTGAGCCCGTTCCGGCAGGAAGAGCCCGGCTTTGGCCGCGAAGTACTCTTCCATGGACCCGTGCAGGTCCAAGTGATCCTGGGTGAGGTTGGTGAAGCCGGCAACGTCAAAGACGACACCGTCCACGCGCCGGTAGGAAATCGCGTGGGATGACACCTCCATGGCCGCCGCATCCAGGCCTTTTTCGCGCATCAGTGCCAGCAGCCCGTGCACCTGCGGAGACTCCGGCGTCGTGAGGGTACTGGCGATGGGCTGTCCGCCGGCGAGGATCTCGATGGTTCCGATCAGCCCCGTGGTCTTGCCCAGCGCACCCAGGAGGGAATTGATGAAGTACGTGGTGGTGGTCTTGCCGTTGGTGCCCGTCACGCCAAAAAGCGTGGGGGCGCTGCCGTCCTGCGGCCTGCTCCCAAAGACCGCTGCGGCCAGCGGACCCACCAGGCGGCGGGGCTCGTCAGTGACGTACACGGGAACGGGCAGCTCTGCCAGCTGGGCAGCGCCGTCCGCGTCGGTCAGCACTGCGGCAGCACCGGCTGCGGCCGCCGCCGCGCCAAAAGCGGCGCCGTGGTGGCGGGCGCCGGGCAGCGCAACGTACAGGTCGCCCGGATGGACCTCACGCGAATTGATCGTGAGTCCGGTGAGCATGACGTCCCTTTCGGCGTCTGCGGCACGTGCCGGTTCAACACCGGGCAGGCCGGCTGCGGCGAGTGTGTCCGCTGCCGCCCGCAGGGACACCGGCTCGACAGCGGACGGACGCATTCCGCTCCCCGGCAGCTGCGGATTGCGTTGATCACTTGTAGGCACTGCATTGCTCCAGAAAATTGACGTGGTACTCGAAATAGAATCAGCCGGGCAGCGTAAGCGGCGCTGCCCCGTGCCGTGACGCGGGGTCAGTACTCCACGGGGTACAGCTCCGGCTCCGAGTCGGACGGAGCCACGTGCCGGGTGGTCAGGACCTGCTGCATGACCTTCTTGAAGGTCTTGCCCGGATCCAGGACCTGCAGGGAACCCTCGGGGCGCTGCAGCGTCACGACCACCACGTACTGCGGATCGTCCATTGGTGCAATACCAGCATAGGAGAGTGTGTAGCCGTCATAGCCACCATTGGCTCCCGGCGCCTCGGCGGTACCGGTCTTGGAACCCACCCGGTACTGGTCCAGTTTGCCTCCCTTGCCGGATCCTTCGGCCGTCACGGTCTCCAGCATGTGCTGGACTTCACGTGCGGTCTCCTCTGAAACCACGCGGGTGGGTTCTTCCTTTTCCGTGGGAGTTTCAGTGCCGTCCGCTGAAATGTAGCTGTCGATGAGGCTCGGTGCCAGCCGGACGCCGTCGTTGGCGATGGTTTGATACACCATGGCCGTGTGCAGCGCCGTTTGGGCCAGTCCCTGGCCAAACAGGACCGTGTACCGCTGCCGGCCGTCCCATTCCTCCGGCTGAGCCAGGAGGCCTGACGTTTCGCCGTTGAGGCCCACGTTCAGCGGTTGCCCGATCCCGAACTTCTTCAGCCAGTCATAGCGTTCCTGCATTGTGAGCTGTTGCCCGATCATGACCGTGCCCGTATTCATGGACTTCGTCAGGATTCCGGCTGCCGTCATATGCACGGTGCCGTGGTCAAACGCGTCCTTGAACGTTTGCCCGTCAACCGTGTAGGTGGGCGGAATCTCGAACTGGGACAGCGGGTTGATGATTCCCTCTTCCAGGGCACCCGCCATGGTAATGACCTTGGTAGTGGAGCCCGGCTCAAACGGAACCGTCACCGACAGCGGCTGCCGGAACTCGAGAGGCGTGTCACCCGGATTGTTCGGGTCAACGGTGGTGGACTCCGCCATGGTAATGATGCGCCCGGTCTTCACTTCCACCACCACCACGTTGCCCCACTCGGCGTTGTAGTCCTCCACCTGGCTGGCAATGGTCTGCTGGGCAAACCACTGCAGGTCCTGGTCGATGCTGAGCTTCACCGAATCTCCGTCACGCACCGGAACATCCTCGTTGGTGGCGTAGGGAATGCGGATGCCGTCGCCGCCGATTTCGTAGGTTTTGCTGCCGGCCTTCCCCGCCAGGATGTCATCCTGAGTCAGCTCGAGGCCTTCCTGGGGACCGTCGGTGCCCAGGAAACCCACGATGGAGCCCGCTACTGCACCGGAGGGATAGGTACGCAGCGTGGTCCGGTCCGCGTAAATGCCGGGGAACTTAACCGCCAGGACCTTGTCCTTGGTTTCGGGGGTGACCGTCTTTGCCACGAAATTGAAGGAGTTGTCCCCCAGTACGGCTCCCCGCAGGGTCTCCGGGTCCTGGCCGAGGATTTCGGACAGCTCATCAAATGCCTGGTCGAAGGAGACGGTTTCCTTGCCGTCAGCGGTGCGCCGGTCATACGCCTGCTCTTCGACGTAGTCATGCGAGAGCGTCTGGTCCACGACAATGTCGAAGCGCTCCACGCTGCGTGCCAGGTAGTTGCCGTTGGAGTCAAGAATGCTGCCGCGCAGGGGCGGCACCGTGGTGCTCCGGATCCGTTCGCTGACCGCTGTTTCAGCCATGCCCTGCGGATCGAGCGCCTGCACCTGAAAGAGGCGAACACCCAAACCCGTCAACAGGATCAGCGCCAGGATGAGCCCTGTCCTGAGCCTGCCGGTAACGACGGCTACCCTGTGGTTTTCCCTGCCCTGCGCTTTTGCCACAACGTATCCTCGTTAGTGCTTCGTGTACTGCCTGGTAAAACTACTGCTCGTTGATCTGTGCGGGTGCGGGAACGGTGCCGCCGTTCAGGTCAGCTTCCGGGGCGGCCGGAGCCGTCCAGCCGTCCGCAGGACCGACCGGCGCCGGAGTGGTTTCCGCAACTTCCTCATCCCGCGCCTGCACTGCCCGGGCCGACTCCCCCGTGGCTTCCGCTTCCGCGCCGGCCGCCTGGGGCGCAACCGGCTGCGTCAGCACCTCGGGGGCAGGAATCAACACCGCCGGACCTTCGCTTTCTTCGGCCGGGACAGGGTTCCCTGTTACTTTCAGCGTCTGCAGGTCAATGCTGCCGAACGATGAAGAGGTCACCATTCCCAGCTCCGCAGCCTGGGCCGCCAGCATCTGGGGAGCCTGATGGTTTTCCAGCTGCTGGGTCAGCGCCTCGTTGCGCTGCATCAGTTCGGTGCGCTCATTTTGCAGCTCCACGAGCTTGTACTGACCGCTGGAAACAGAGATGTTGAGCAGGAGCACTGCTCCCAATCCAAGGATCAGGGCAATAAAGCAGAAAACCACCACAGGAGCGCGGCGCCGACGCCGCGCTGCGGGTACCACCGACAACGGTGTGCGGCGGCGCGGTTCGGGCGCCGCGGGAGCAGGAACGTGTCCCGGACCGCCCGGCGTGGGCGCCCAGTTCAAGGCCCGGGCGTTGTTGCCGTGAGTCACTCGGCGGACAGTACCCGCCGATGCATGCGGCCGCGTCTGTACCTGTGTCATGATTCTGCCCCGTCGGTGGAAATGCGGATTCGTTCCACGGCCCGCAGCTTTGCAGAGGCAGCACGTGGGTTTTCGGTAATTTCTTCATCCGTGGGAACTTCCGTTCCCTTGGTGAGGCGCTGAAGCTGAGCCTTGTGCTGTTCCAGTTCCACGGGGAAACCCTTGGGAGCGGAGGATCGTGAACCTGCGGCGAAGACACCTTTGACAATCTTGTCTTCCAGCGAGTGGTAGGACATCACCACCACGCGGCCGCCAAGATTGAGGACGGAAAGAGCGGCCGGGATGGCGCGCTCCAGGACATCCAGCTCTTCGTTGACCTCAATCCGCAGCGCCTGGAACGTACGCTTGGCGGGGTGTCCGCCTGTACGTGCCGCTCCGGCAGGGACCACCGCACGAATGGCGTCAACCAGTTCGCCCGTGGTGGTGAAGGGCTTCACTGCCCGGGTGGAGACTATGGTGCTGGCAATGCGGCCAGCAAACTTCTCCTCGCCCCACTTGCGGATGATGGAGACCAGGTCTGCTTCGCTGTACGTGTTGACGATGTCCGCCGCGGTGCGTCCCCGACTGGTGTCCATCCGCATATCCAGCGGAGCGTCATAGGAGTAGGCGAATCCGCGGTCCCGCTCGTCGAGCTGCAGGGAGGAGACTCCCAGGTCGAAGAGCGCGCCGTCGATGCCGGCAAAACCAAGGTCCCGGACAACGTCGGCAATCTCGTCGTAGACCGCATGCACGAGGTCAATGCGGTCCTCGAAGGGAGCCAGCCGCTCTCCGGCCAGGGCCAGTGCCTGCTGGTCGCGGTCAATGCCAATGACATGCAGCTGGGGAAACCGGGAAAGCATCGCCTCGGTGTGTCCGCCCATGCCCAGCGTGGCGTCAACCACCACGGCGCTGCCGTGATCCGCCACTGCCTTTTCGATGGCGGGCGCCAGCAAATTGATACAGCGGTCACGCAGCACCGGAACGTGCCGTTCTTCGGTTGGGCGGTCTTCGCTCATCTGCTGTCCTTCCGCGTCCGGGGACGGCGGCGTAGTTCTTGAATCAGACCCCCATCCGCGCCTCACGCTGTGACGCCTGGCTCCGGGGAAGTGAGTCAGGTGCCGGCCCTGCGGGGCGGCTGGAGATCTCATGCAAGAAACCGCTGCTGTCCGGTCTCTGCGTGGTGGTGGGTCTGGGTGGTGGTATTGCTGGGGTTTTGAATTGGTGTTGCATGCAGTGAGTGGACTAGAAGATGCCGGGGATGGTGTCCTCATCTGTTTCCGAGAACGCCGTTTCCTGCGCTTCGAGGTAGGTCTGCCATGCAGCGGCATCCCAAATCTCAGCCCTGGTCCCCGCTCCGATCACGGCAAGTTCACGGCCGAGTCCGGCATAGGCCCGCAGTGCCGGCGGAATGGTGATCCGACCCTGCTTATCCGGGACTTCATCTGATGCTCCTGACAGAAAAACCCGAATGTAGTCACGCGCCTGACGCGAAGAAAGCGGAGCTTCCCGCATCTGTTCGTGGACCCGTTCAAATTCCTTCTGGCTAAAGACGTAGATGCAGCGTTCCTGGCCCCTTGTCAGGACTAGGCCCTCGGCCAGCTCCTCGCGGAACTTGGCCGGCAGTATGAGCCTCCCCTTCTCATCCAGGCGCGGTGAGTGTGTTCCGAGGAACATCGGTCACCACCCGTCTGATGAGGAGAATTTCCTCCTGCGCTGCCTCTGCACTCTTATGGCCTCCACTTTACTCCACTTCCCTCCACAGTCAACGAAGCGGCGCACCGATATACGGCGCGCCGCGCCTTTTATTCCGCATATTTGCGAGCCGGGAGCCGGGTGGAGGGAATCCTGAGCAAACCCCGGGCCTGCCACCCCCCTTTTTGCTCCCTTTGGCCACAAAAAAGACCCGCCGAAGCGGGTCTTTTTCTCTGACGGGCTGACCGTGGAGGGAAGTGGAGCCTGTCCCTGTTTACGGACGATTCCGGCTACTGGTCACGCTTGCGCTCATCCCACTTGTTTTCCAGGTTGCTCATGAAGTTTTTCGGGGAACTTGCTTCGCGTTCCTTCCGGCGTGCCGGCGAGACTGACTTTGAACCACGCTTGCCACGCGTCGTTGCGTAGTAAACGCCCGACCCCATCACCAGGAAGCCCAATATTCCCAAGATCAAGCTAAAGGGAGAATTGGAGGCTACGCCGCCGAGCAGCAGCCCGATGCCTGCGACGGCCACCAGCGCTCCAAGCACTATGCGCCGGGTTGAAATGCCCGTTCCCGCCGGGGTAGCCATGGAATTGGCAAATTTGGGGTCCTCGGCGTGTAATTGCTGCTCCAACTGGTCCAGCAAGCGCTGCTCGTGTTCCGAGAGTGCCATTACTGCCTCCTTGCGGTCCGAAATTCCCATGTAAACCAACCAACGATCCCGGTACCGGGGCGGTTCCCGCCTCCGGTAGCCCGGATGACTGCGGAGGAGCCCCGGGAACCCGGAGACACCACCTGGACCGATGACCCGGACAGAACGCAAGTTGTGCTTACCTCTAAGGATAGGTGGCAATTTAGTCCGGGGAAAGCGGTGGGCACGCTGCGGGGAACCATTCCGCCTAGGGCTTAGTTCTGCGGCGGGGGCGGAGCAGAACCCTGCCCCGGATTGCGGCCGGGGCGGGCCCGCCCGGAGGGGCCCAGGAGCCGGGCCGGCACCACTCCGAGCTCGCCGAAGCGGGCATTGATCTTATCCAGCGCGTCTTCTGCCGACCGCCAGTTGTCGTCCCGCCCGTCCAGCGTCAGCTGGACCGCCGCATTCCCCGCCGGTTCGAGCCGTTCGGTCCGCAGGCCGATCAGGCGCACGCTCATCCGCCGCGGGCCGAGAGCCGTCAGCAGTCCGCGCACTTCCTCGTAGATCAGCTGGGCGCTGTCCACCGGCTCCCGGAGGGTCCGGGTCCGGGTAATCGTGGAAAAGTCCGCAAAGCGCAGCTTCAGGGAGACCGCCCGGCACTGCATGCCCGCCGCCCTCAGCCGGACGGCCGTCCGATGGGCCAGCCGAAGCAGTTCGGTGTGCAGGACTTCATCCTCGGAGACATCCTGCGCAAAGGTCTCCTCCGCACCGATGCTCTTTTCTGTCCGAACCGGAGTAACGCTTCGGGGATCCCGTCCCCACGCCAGTTCGTATACGTGTTCCCCGGTTGAGCCGAGCAGCCGCTTGAGGACGCTCACCGGAGTGCGGGCAACGTCCTCGACAGTGGAAATGCCCACCCGTCCCAGGGTTTCCCGTGTTTTGGCGCCCACGCCCCAAAGGGCCGAAACATCCAGGGTGTGCAGGAAGGGAACCGTCTCGCCGCGCGGAATCAGCAGCAGCCCGTCCGGCTTGGACCGGGTGGAGGCAATCTTTGCCACGAACTTGGTGGCGGCGATGCCCACGCTGGCGGTGATGCCCAGCTCCGCGGCCACCCGCCGCCGGATCAGCTCACCAATGGCGCGGGGCGGCCCAAGCAGCCGCATGGCACCGCCAATATCAAGGAAAGCCTCGTCCACGCTGAGGGGCTCAACCAGCGGGGTAATGGATTCAAAGATCCCCATCAGCCGCCCGGAGACCTCCCGGTAATCTTCCTGGTGCGGTTCCAGGATGACGGCCTGCGGACACTGCCGGTAGGCCACGGACATGGGCATGGCCGAATGGACCCCGTAGCGCCTGGCTTCGTAGGAGGCGGACAGCACCACCGATCTGCCGCCCAGGCCGCCCACAATGATGGGCCGGCCCGCCAGTTCCGGCCGGTTGAGCAATTCCACGGAGACGTAAAACGCATCCATATCCACGTGCATTATGGTGCAGTCGCGGTTTTCGCTGGGGCCGTTGCTCACTCCTTCATGGTAGACAACGGCACTGACATTCGGGCTTCCCCTAGACTGGGGACCAGATCCTGACTCCCACACGAAGCGGATACCCATGAATAAGCCCCTGATCGCCCTTGCCTCCGCCGCCCTGCTGGTGGTCGCCGCCGGATGCTCCCCGGACTCGGATTCCGCCGGCACCGCCTCAGCGTCCGCATCCACGTCATCGTCGCCGTCTTCAGTGTCACCGTCTTCAGCGTCACCGTCTTCAGCGTCACCGTCACCCAGCGGCTCAGCCTCCCCCTCCGTTTCAGCCTCCGGCAGCCCGTCGTCCGCCGGCAGCAGCGCCTCCCCCTCTGCCACGTCCACGTCCTCCGCCATTGCCGAGGGCTTTCCCTCCGACCTCATTCCGGTGATGCCGGGGTCAACCCCGCTGACCACGAGTTTCGAGGAAACCCCCGCACTGTTCACCGCTTCCCTGAGCGCGACGACGGCCGCCTCCGCGCAGGAGATCCTTGACTATTACGCCAAGACGTTCACCGCGCAGGGGTTCACAGCGGGTGAGTCCGAGGTCCAGAAGACCGCCACCGTGCAGCAGTTCCTGCGCTCCGGTGCCGATGACACCGCAAACGTGACAGTCGTTCCCCGCGAGGGCGGCAACACCTACACGGCCAGCATCAACACCCTGCCAGAGTCAGCCAAGTAGGCCGGCCGTGGAAAATACCCTCTCAGCCGCCGAGGCGGCTGCCGCCGAGGAACAGTCCTCCTACCGTGAGCACCTCAGCGCGGAACTCGAAGCCTTCCTGGGTGAGCAGCAGGCCGTTCTCCAGGATGTGTCAGTGGAATCGCTCCCGCTCCTGGACGCCGTGTCATCCCTCGCCCGCGGCGGTAAGCGCCTGCGCGCCCTGTTGAGCTATTGGGGCTGGCGGGGCGCAGGCGGGGCCGAGCTGGGGACCGCTGCCGTGCGGGCAGGAACTGCACTCGAACTGTTCCAAAGCGCTGCCCTGATCCACGATGACATCATCGACCGCTCAGACACCCGCCGGGGCGGGCCCAGCGTCCACCGGCGGTTCAGCACAGCCCACAGCGAGGCCGCCTGGCACCTGGATGGAACCCATTTCGGTTCATCCGCAGCTATCCTTGCCGGCGATTTGTGCTTGTCGCTGAGTGAGGAAATGTTCGCTGCAGTGGGCGCCCAAGCGGCTCACGGCACTCCGGCGCGGCGGATCTTCAACCGCATGCGCACCGAGGTGATGGCCGGGCAGTACCTCGACATCCTCGAGGAAGTGGTGGGCCCCACTCACGAACCCGAGCGCGCCGTCGTCCGCGCCCGGAACATCCTGCGCTACAAGTCCGCCAAATACACCACGGAGCACCCCCTGACCCTGGGAGGTGCCCTTGCAGGAGCATCCGATGAGCTCATGGACTGGTACTCCCGCTTTGCGCTTCCGCTGGGGGAAGCATTCCAGCTCCGCGATGATGTCCTGGGTGTCTTCGGCGACCCCGTGCAGACCGGAAAACCCGCCGGTGACGACCTGCGGGAAGGAAAACGCACCGTTTTGGTCGCCTATGCCCTTGCCCTGGGCGGATCCTCCGCCCAAAAGGTCATTGCGGACAGCCTGGGCCGTGAAGACCTCGACGACGACGGCGTTACCGCGCTGCGTTCCCTGATCGAAGATTCGGGAGCCCTTGCGGCCACTGAAACCCTCATTGAGGGCCATACCCGGGCAGCATTTGACGCACTGGAGCAAATGCCGGTAAACGCCGTCACCCGTGCGGCACTGCACTCGCTCGCACTCGCGGCGGTTAACCGCAAAGCCTGATCAGGGCGGGACGGATCCACTGCCGGCGAAAGCAGCAAAGAAACTCGGCACCGGGCAATAACAAAGCAGCGGCTCCCTTATTAAGGGAACCGCTGCTTTATGCTTTTTCATGCACTTTATGCTTCTACATATTTTCGGTGTTCCGGTTTACCAGCCCAAAGCCTGCGCCCGCCGGCGGATTTCCGTCTTGCGGCCTTCGCGCAGGGCGTCAACAGGGCGCCCGGGCAGGGAATCGTCAGCCGTAAAGAGCCAACGGACCATTTCGACGTCGTTATAGCCGGCGTCGATCAGCACGGAGATTGTCCCCTTCAGGCTGTCCAGGACAGCGCCGTCGTCAATGAACGCGGCGGGAATACTGCGGATTTTCCGGTCTCCAAGCCGTACGGCCACCAGCGCACGCTCTTCGAGCATGCTGTGCACCTTGGTAATGGATACGTTAAGTTTTTCAGCCACATCGGGCAGGGTCAGCCAGTCGGAAACTAGTTCCTCAAGTTCAGTCACTCCCCTAGGTTCCCATGAGAACCCGCTCCCGGGCCAGTTTCGGGTTCATTGCGGTGCTGAAACCGTAAATGTCATCTACTCAGGTACTGATAGGCGCCTACGTAGTGTAAATTCGCTTACGTCACCGGAGTCACTCCTGTCACACTCGCACCACCACTAAACAATTGTCCCGGAGTTGCGGTAAAGCCGCGCCGTCCACAGATGAGGAAATAGCCCTTTATGACTGCACAGGCGATTCAGGGAAGCACTTCCCAGCGTTTTATCCCGCGGGGAATGCCCCGGAAGCTGAGTGTTGCCGTGACAGCGGCTGCCATTCCCGCTTTCCTACTGTCGGCACTCGCGCTCGCCGACCCGGCGCATGCAGCTCCCGCGGGCAACCGCACAGCCGCTTTTGTGCAAATGCCGGCACAGGCTCCCCAGAAGGCAGCCACAGTTGTTATCCCGTCGCAGGTGACCGCTCAGATTCCGGTCACCGTCACCGCCGAAACAAGCGTGCCCGCAACGCACCGGATCGAGGCCGGAGACACCGTCAGCTCCATTGCCGCCCGCTACGGACTGTCCCAGGATGAAGTCCTGAGCGCAAACAACCTCCAGGCGACCTCGTTGATCTTTGCCGGTGAAGAGCTGCGCCTGACCGGCTCCCCTTCCGCCGCGCCCGCAGCCCCTGCCGCTTCCGCTTCCGCTGCCTCCGGCTACACAGTGGTGGCCGGCGATACGCTTGGCGGCATCGCCGCTGCTCAGGGTGTCAGTTTGGACAGCGTCCTGGCCGCCAACGGCCTGACGATGACCTCCGTCATCCACCCCGGCCAGCAGATCTCGCTTTCCGGCGGTTCCGCTCCTTCAGCTGCACCGGTTTCCGCCGCTCCCGCAGCAAACCATACGGTTAAGCCCGGTGACACCCTGACGGGGATCGCAGCCAGCCACAACATTGGCCTCGCCGAGCTCATGTCCGCCAACGGCATGAACGGCAGCACCGTCCTGCACCCGGGCGACGTGGTTGTTCTTTCCGGCGGCGCGTCCGTGACGACACTTGCCTACGCACCCGCGGAAGCAGCCCCGGCAGATCTGGTCCCCAGCACGTTCCTGCACTACACCTACCCGGACGCAGTGGTTGCCGACGCCAACGTCAATAAGCAGTCACTGAACAATTCCGCCGTTCCGGACCGTGCGGAAATGCAGCAGATTGTCGCGCAGACAGCGGCGGAAATGGGTGTTGATCCAGCCCTGGCTCTGGCGTTCTCCTACCAGGAATCAGGCTTCGACCAGCGAGCGGTGTCCCCCGCCAACGCCATCGGAGCCATGCAGGTCATCCCCAGCTCCGGCGACTGGGCTTCAGACCTCGTGGGCCGCGACTTGAACCTGTTGGATCCGTATGACAACGCCACCGCGGGCGTAGCCATCATCAGCTCGCTGATGAGGACAACCGGCAGCCTTGAAGATGCTGTGGCTTCCTACTACCAGGGCCAGTACTCGGTGGACACGCACGGCATGTTCCCTGACACCCGCAACTACGTCGCCTCCGTCCTGGCACACCGCCAGTCCTTCTCCTAACTGCAGCAGCCGCAAGCAGGGCAGGGTCCGGATCGGGTGTCGATCCGGACCCTGCCCTTTTGCACACGTAGGATCGTAGAGTGCATGAAACCGTGAATGACCCCTTAGTTGGCACCGTAGTGGATGAGCGCTACCAGGTGCTTTCCCGTATTGCCCGCGGCGGAATGTCCACGGTCTATCTGGCCACCGACCTGCGGCTGGACCGCAACGTTGCGCTGAAGGTGCTGTATCCGCATCTGGCCGCCGACCCGGGTTTCCTGGACCGTTTTGAGCGGGAGGCCAAGTCCGCCGCCCGCCTTTCGCACCCGCACGTCGTCGGCGTCCTCGATCAGGGTTTCGAGGAAAACCTGGCCTATCTGGTGATGGAATACGTGCCCGGCAAGACCCTGCGCGAGCTGCTGGAGACGCGGACCAGATTGTCCCCCCGGCTCGCCCTGGCCCTGCTCGACGCCGTTGTGGACGGCCTGGCGGCAGCACACGACGCCGGGCTGGTCCACCGTGACGTTAAACCCGAAAACGTCCTGCTCGCGGACAACGGCAGCATCAAAATTGCTGACTTTGGCTTGGCCCGCGCTGTCTCCACGAGCACCAACACCGGCACGCTGGTGGGAACCGTTGCCTATCTCGCCCCTGAACTGGTGACCGGCAGCGGAGGGGACAAGCGCAGCGACGTGTATTCGGCCGGGATCATGCTCTACGAGATGCTTACCGGCAAGCAGCCCTTCACGGGCACGGCTCCCATCCAGATTGCATTCCAACACGTCCATTCCACCGTTCCGGCGCCTTCCCGGGCCTGTCCGGGGCTGGCTGCCGATCTGGACGAACTGGTCCAATGGTGCACGGCTGCGGATCCTGACAACCGCCCCGTGGACGGCAGGGCCCTCCTGGGCGAACTCCGCCACATCCGCACGTCCCTCAGCGATGAGGAACTCGACTACCATTTTTCCGCCCCCGTTGGACAGCCTCTCCCGCCGGAGCGCCGTCCGTCAGTTTCCGCGGAAGCCGCGGGATCGCCCGAGACAGAGACCGTCGCCCTTCCGAGGCCGCCGGCCGGTTCCACCGAGGTCATCTCACCGTCAGGCGCAGTGCCCGGTCCCGGTTACCCCACCGAGGTTATCCGCCGCACTGACAACGCCACTGCGGTGTTTCCCGCCGGCGGGGCAGTCCCGGCTACCGGGCGCCTTGCCGGAGCGGGGCAGGAGAACGACTATGAGGCCGTTGATCCGGCCGAGGACACTTCGGCCGGCTCCCGGACCGGAACCATTGCCCAGCGGCGGCAGGACCGCAGGGATGCCAAAGCATTCCAGCGGCAAAGCAGCAAAGAAGCACACCGCCCCGAAGTTTCACTGCGCCCCGGACGGCCGCGCAGGCGCGGTGCGCTCCTGGTGGTGCTGGCAGTTTTGCTCATTGCCGCCGCCGTGTTCACCGGATGGTTCTTTGGCCGCGGCCCCGGCGCCGTGGTCTCCGTTCCGGACGTCGCCAATGTCTCCCAGGAGGCAGCCGGTGCCCTGCTCAGCGGAGAAGGGCTGCAGTACTCCACCAGCGAAGTGCACGACGAAATTGTTGCCGCGGGCCTCGCCGTGGGAACGGATCCCGATGCACCGGCTGAAATCCGGCGCTACAAGCCCGTGACCCTGCTCATCAGCAAAGGACCCGAACTCTTCGAGGTCCCCAATGTCGTCTCCCGCACGGCGGAGGCTGCCCGGAAGAACATTACGGATGCCGGTCTTGCCGTGGGAGCGGTTACCGAGGAATACAGCGAGAGCGTTGACGCAGGAAAAATCATCAGCCAGTTTCCGGCAGCGGATACCCAGCTGCGGCGCGACACACCTGTGAATCTGGTCCTCAGCCTCGGCCCGGCTCCGGTGCAGGTTCCGTCAGTTGTCGGCAAGACCAAGGACGAGGCAGAGCGGCTCATCAAAGAGGCCGGGCTGACCGCAAAGGTACTTCCGGACCGAATCAACAGCAGCGACATCCCGGACGGGTCCGTTGCCGTCCAGGCTCCCGGCCCTCAACTGGTGGACCGCGGCTCAACAGTGACGCTGACCCTGTCCAAGGGACCGGTGATGGTGGCTGTCCCCAATGTGGTGCGCCAGTCCCCCGAAGATGCACAGGCGCAGCTGGAACGCCTTGGTTTCCGGGTCCAGATCAATGAACTGCTGGGCGGCCTGCTGGGCATCGTCCAGTCGCAGGATCCCAGCGGCGGTTCCATGGCACCGGAAGGATCCCTGATCACGCTGCGCGTTGTCTAGCTGACTGTTCCGCGGACCCGCGCCCCGGTTTGCGGACTCACTCCGGGAAGTAACATCCCCCGGAAAGCAACGTCTCCGGAAAGCACTGAAGGTGCACACCCTGCAGGGTGTGCACCTTCAGTGCTTGGCTGGCTGTATCTGTCGGTATGTCAGGATGCCGGTCCCGGGGCTGGCTTTACTCCCCCCGGCGGGAAAGCGCTCCGGCCACCAGGAAGGCCATTTCCAGGGACTGCATGTGGTTCAGGCGCGGATCGCAAACCGATTCGTACCCTTCCAGGAATGCTTCCTGGTCAATCGGATCGGCTCCGCCCAAGCACTCGGCGACGTCGTCTCCGGTCATTTCCACGTGCAGCCCGCCAGGGAAAGTGCCCAGCGAGTCATGGACTTCAAAGAAGCCGCGGACTTCATCCATGACGTCGTCGAAGTTCCGGGTCTTGTAACCGTTGGGTGAGGTGACGGTGTTGCCGTGCATCGGGTCCGTCACCCACAGAACCTGGGCGCCGGAAGCGGTGACCCGCTCCACCAGCGGCGGCAGCTTCTCGCGGATATTCTGCGCGCCCATCCGCGTGATGAAAGTAAGGCGTCCCGGCTCTCGGTTGGGATCCAGCTTGTCGATCAGGGCCAGGGCGTCTTCGGGCTTGGTGGTGGGGCCCAGCTTCACGCCGATGGGGTTGCGGACCTTGGAGAGGAATTCCACGTGTGCGGAATCCAGGTCCCGGGTCCGTTCACCGATCCAGAGGAAGTGTGCAGACGTGTCATACGGAAGCCCGGTGCGGGAGTCGATCCGGGTCAGGGCCCGCTCGTAATCCAGCAGCAGTGCCTCATGGCTGGCGAAGAACTCCACCCGCTTCAGCGCCTCAAAGTCGGTTCCGCAGGCATCCATGAAACGGACGGCACGGTCGATTTCGCGGGCCAGTGATTCATAACGCGAGTGGGCCGGGTTGGAGGTGAATCCCTTGTTCCAGTGATGCACGAGCCGGAGGTCCGCAAAACCTCCCTGGGTGAAGGCGCGGATCAGGTTCAGGGTGGATGCGGACGTGTGGTAGGCGCGGACCATCCGTGCCGGGTTGTGCTCCCGTGACTCGGGGGTGAACTCATAGCCGTTCACCATGTCGCCGCGGTAGGCCGGGAGGGTCTGTCCTTCCCGGGTCTCCTCATTGGAGGAACGCGGCTTGGCAAACTGTCCCGCCATGCGGCCCATCTTGATGACGGGCAGGGATGCGCCGTAGGTGAGGACAACCGCCATCTGAAGGATGGTCTTCACACGCGAACTGATCTTGTCCGCAGTGGCGTCCTCAAAGGTTTCCGCGCAGTCTCCGCCCTGCAGGAGGAAGGCCTTTCCCTGGGCAGCTGCGGCCAGCCGGCTGCGGAGGATGTCCACTTCACCGGCAAATACCAGCGGAGGTACAGCGGACAGCTCGGCTACAGCGGCCTGATAACCCGGGTGCTCCCGCCACGTGGGCTGCTGCGCGATCGGCAGCGCCCGCCAGTCATCGAGGCCGGGATAATCCGCCGCGCCTTTCCGTGCAGCGGAAGATGAATCTAGTGCGATATCAACTGGAGTGTATGTCACGCCTTTAAGGGTACTGTCTGGAGCCCGCGGAGGCAGAAGCCGCCGGGTGTGAGACGTAACGTGGAGCGGCTTGACCGCAACACAGCAGGGTACGGAGCTGCACTCGCCGAATACAACCGGCATGCTGCAAGGGGCGAGGACCCCTATTTTCATAAGGACAAACGCTGGCTGCGGACGCTGGAGGCTCCTTTTGCGGCGATCGACGTCAGCCGCGGCATGAGCTCACCCGATCTGGGGGCGTCCCGGGGCGGGGCTAAAATCTTCACCCTCGGCGGCCTGAAAACCGGCAATGACGGGGAGGTTCTGCATGTGTCCGGCGCGCCGATACCCGGGCTGTATGCGGCCGGGCGGGCCGCTTCGGGACTGCACGGCCTGGGATACATCAGCGGCACATCCCTGGGCGACGGGACCTTCTTTGGCCGCCGTGCCGGCGCTGCTGCGGCCGCCGGGACACCCGTCGGCTCACCGGTTCACTGAGGCCGCGAACGCACCGGAACTAGGCGCTGTGGGGCTCGGTGTCTTCGGGTTCGACGCCGGCCGTGCCGGTGTCCGCCCGCGGCGCCTTCCGGCGCCCGATGGTGGTGACGGTTCCGGGTTTGCGGTGTGATCTGCGGCTGGTGGAGGAAGGCTCCGCCTGATCTTCCACGGGAGCAGAGTCTTTTCCCGACGCCTGCTCGGCGGGCCGGGCGCGGCCGCCGGGCCGGGTTGCCTGTCCGGCATCGTCACCGGCGGCGGGCACAGCCCCGGAATCCGAAAGGCGCACCGCGGCGCTGCGGGCCTCCGCCCCCTTGGACACCTTGCGGGCGGCTGCCTGCTTTTCTTTCATCGTGCTCGCGTACACATCCACGTATTCCTGGCCGGAAAGGCGCATGAGCTCATACATGATTTCATCGGTCACCGAACGCTGGATAAACCGGTCATTCTCCATGCCGGCATAGCGGGAGAAGTCCAGCGGCTCGCCAACGATGATTCCGATCCGGCGGATATTGGGAATCCTGCGGCCGATCGGCTGAACCTTGTCCGTTCCGATCATGGCAACGGGAATTACCGGGACGCCGGTCTTGAGCACCAGCTTGGCCACCCCGGTCTTGCCCCGGTACAGCCGGCCGTCGGGGCTGCGGGTTCCCTCGGGATAAATGCCCAGGAGTCCGCCGTTTTCCAGCACGTCCACGCCTGCGCTCAGGGAGTTTGCCGAAGCTGCGCCGCCGGAACGGTCCATCGGCAGCTGGTTGGTGAGCCGGAAGAAAGCTGCGGTGAGCTTGCCCTTGAGGCCTTTGCCGGTGAAGTACTCGGACTTGGCCAGGAAGCTTACGGGACGGGGCACCGCCAGCGGCAGGAAGATCGAGTCGGAAAAGGACAAGTGGTTGCTCACCAGAACAGCCGGACCAGTTTCCGGCACGTTGTTCATGCCTTTGACCCAGGGCCGGAAGAGCAGATTGACCACCGGCCCGATGAAAATGGTCTTCATCACCCAATAGAACACGTAAGCCAGCTCTCCCGTCCGGACAAAACAAATCAGGGACCCGGTTTGGTGTCCCCTTCTACTACTCTATGCGCCCGCTTGCCCGCACCGAATTTCGGCGCTCGGAAGCGGCGCGGCTTTGGGACCTGCAGGGGTGGAAAAGGCCCCTATCAATGCAACTATAGAGATATGACTTCCCCACCGGGCGCAGCCGCCTTCTCCAGCGACGGACACGGTGCAAACGCCGCAACCGGAGTTCTCCTGAGCCATGGATTCACCGGCTCGCCCGTAAGCCTCGCGGCATGGGCCCAGCACCTGTCAGACCAGGGATATGCCGTGAGCCTTCCCCTTCTGCCAGGACACGGCACCACCTGGCAGGAGTTGGCCCGCACCCCCTGGGAGCTCTGGTATGACGCGTACGACGCGGCGTATTCGGAGCTGGCCGCGCGGACGGACCGAGTGGTTGCGGCAGGACTGTCCATGGGCGGAACCCTTGCCCTGCGCCTGGCCGCGCACCGCCCGGTGGCCGGCGTCGCCGTCGTCAATCCCGGTCTCACCATCGATGATCCCAGGGCGCGCTACTCCGGCCTGCTGAAGTATGTCCTGCGGTCGGTGCCGGCGATCGGCAACAACATCAAGCTCGAAGGCCGGGACGAAGGCGCCTACCTGCGGACTCCGGTGGGCGGCGTCCACCAGCTGATGAGGCTGTTCAAGGACACCACGGCAGCGCTGCCCCGCATCAGCGCGCCGGTGATGGTGTTCCGGTCCACGGTGGACACGGTGGTCCCGGAGTCCAGCATGGATGTCCTGCGCCGGCATCTGGTCAGCGAGCTGGAGGTAGTGCCCTTGGAAAACAGCTACCATGTGGCCACTATGGACCATGATGCTCCCTTGATTTTTGACCGTTCCCACCAGTTCATCCAAAGAATCAGCGCAGGTGCTGCAGCATGAAAGAACGTGAACCGGAACGCAATGAGTCCACCGACGACGCGGTCTGGCTGGAGCTCGTCTCCCGCCTGCAGAATATGCCGGCCGATGAGACCCATGGCGGCAGGGACACACCGCCGGCGCCCGGGGCTGCCGGGGCGGCGGACACCGGCACCGGCCCAACAGCGGATCCTGCCGGCAACCCGGCAGAACCGATTCCCCCGGGCGACGCGCAGGCTGCCGGTCCGCGCCCTGCCGACACCCCTCCGCCGGCCGGCCGCTCTGCAGCGGAGCGGACCCGCGCCATCTTCGACAACCAGCCGTTTCGGGCGGCACCGCCGCGCGGGCCCCGGGACTATGACGAACCTCAGGAGCTGGAATCCGAAGGCGAGTTCGTGCCGCCGGATCCCCCTCCCTTCAGCACGGGCGAACCGCTGGTGCTGCTTGCCTGGCTGGGAGCGGTGGGCGGCCCGATCCTGCTGCTGTTGTTTGCCATGTTTTGGCGCAGCGCCCCCCTGGCCGTCTTTGCGGGAGTGGTTGCCGTGTTCGTGGCGTCGGCGGGCTACCTGCTCTTCCGGCTCCCGTCCCACCACGACGACGACGGCGCCGCCGTTTAGCTGCCCGTCAGCGCCGGGCAGCTATGCGGGACAGGTCCGCGGCACCGATCATTCCGGCCGCCGGACCCAGTTCCGCGAGTTCAAGCCGGGCCGCCGGGCGGAAGCCCCTGCCGGTCAGGTTGCGGGCAAAGGAGCGCCGTGCCGGTTCGAGCAGCAGATCCCCGGCTGCACTGAGTCCGCCGCCCACTACGAACATGCCGGGGTCCAGGGCAGCGGCCAGGTTGGCCAGCCCCAGGCCGAGCCACTGGCCCACTTCTTCCAGCAGCTCGATGCAGGCCTGATCGCCGTCGAGCGCCATTCCGGTCACAACCGCACCGGTGATCGCGCTGATGTCTCCGTCCACGGCCCGCAGGATTTCCTGGGCCACGGGTGAGTTGGCGGCGGCCAGCTCCCGGGCTTCCCGGCCCAGCGCATTGCCGGACGCATACTGCTCCCAGCAGCCGCGGTTTCCGCACTCGCAGCGCTGGCCGCCGGGCATGATGATCTGGTGGCCGAACTCACCGGCCACGCCAAACCTGCCGCGCTCCAGCCGGCCATCCATAACCATGGCTCCGCCGATTCCGGTGCCCAGGGTAACGCAGACCATCCGGCTCTGGCCCATGCCGGATCCGAAGCGCCACTCAGCCCAGGCCGCGCCGTCGGCATCATTGACCAGGTAGACGCGCCGCCGCAGCAGCCGTTCCAGGTTTTCTCGCAGCGGCTCGTTGCGCCACGCCAAATGGGGGCTGAAAAGCACCGTGCTGCCGGCAAGGTCCATCCAGCCGGCAGCGCCAATGCCCACGGACCACACATGGTGGTTGGCGGAAAGCTCGTCCACCAGGTCCACGATCACGGATTCCACTTCGCGCGGATCCTGCCCGGGGGTGGAGCGCCGGGCCTCGGCGAGAACCCTGCCGTCGCCGTCGATCAGTCCGGCGGCAACCTTGGTGCCGCCAATGTCGATCCCGATGGCCAGCCCGCGCCTCCGCATCCGGTTGGGCAGCCGCATCGGGCGCCGCGCAGGGAAGGGCTCAATGGCGCGGCGCTGCCAAGGAATCGGAGAGGAACGGGGAACGGGCGCTGGGGTTACGGGACGCATCAACCAACCATTCTATTCACCGGCCGCCCCCGCCGCGAAAGCGTTATTGCTTCGAGAAGCTACCCGTCAGTATTTTATGTGATCCACGTTATAGGCTGTCGGGTAATGTCTGCGCCGAACGTCCGCGGGGCAGCCGGATATCAAAGGAGCTATCGTGCGTGAATACAGTGTGCCGCCTCTGGTGGAATCGCCACTGCAAAGCAACACTACAGACCTGTTGCTGGAACAGGCAGGCAAAGCCTCCAATCCGGCACTGTTCTCGGTCCGGGACGCGAACGGCATCTGGCAGCCCATCACCGCCACGGAGTTCCTCGCAGACGTCCGGCGGCTGGCCAAGGGCTTTATTGCCGCCGGCATCCAGGCCGGCGACCGGGTGGGCCTGATGGCCCGCACCCGGTATGAGTGGACGCTCGTTGACTTTGCCCTGTGGTATGCCGGCGCCGTGTCGGTCCCCATCTACGAGACGTCCTCTCCGTCGCAGGTGGCCTGGATCCTCAGCGACTCCGGTGCAGTGGCCGTGGTGGTTGAATCCGCCCGTCACGAAAACGTGGTCCGGCAAGCCGCAGCTGACGAGGACCTGGCAGCGGTAACCAGCGTCTGGCAGCTGGATGCCTCCGGCCTTGATGAACTTCGGACCTCAGGATCCCCGGTGTCCGACGACGAACTCGAAACCCGCCGTTCCAAAGCCGGGCTGGATGACCTTGCCACCATCATCTACACCTCAGGAACCACCGGCCGGCCCAAGGGCTGCGAACTGACGCACGGCAACTTCGTGAACCTGTCCCGCAACGCCGCGGCGGCGCAGCCCGAAGTGTGCCGCGAAGGTGCCCAGACCATCATGTTCCTGCCGCTGGCCCATGTGTATGCGCGCTTCATTTCCATCCTCTGCATCGCATCGGGCGCCACCGTGGCGCACACCGCCGATGTCAAGAACCTCCTGCCGGATTTGCAGAGCTTCAAGCCCTCCTTCATCCTGGTGGTCCCCCGGGTCTTCGAAAAGGTCTACAACAGCTCCATGCTCAAGGCCGAGGACGGCGGCAAGGGAAAGATCTTCCACGCCGGCGCCGCCACAGCCATTGCCTGGTCCCGGGCCAAGGAAACCGGAAAGATCCCGCTGGGGCTGAAAATCAAGCATGCGGTCTTCGACAAGCTGCTCTATGCCAAGATCCGGGATGCCATGGGCGGCCGCGTGCAGTACGCAATTTCCGGCGGTGCTCCCCTGGGTGACCGGCTGGGTCATTTCTTCCGCGGCGTGGGTGTCCTGGTCCTTGAAGGCTACGGGCTGACGGAAACCACCGCTCCGATCACCAGCAGCACCCCGAAGCGGGTTCGGATTGGTTCCGTGGGCACTCCGCTGCCGGGCAATGCGGTAAAGATTGCCGACGACGGCGAGATCCTCGCCAAAGGCTTCAGCGTCATGAAGGGCTATTACAACCGTCCGGACCTGACAGCTGAGAACTTTACCGACGGCTGGTTCCGGACCGGCGACATCGGACAGCTGGACGAGGACGGCTTCCTGAAGATCACCGGACGGAAAAAGGAAATCATTGTCACGGCCAGCGGCAAGAACGTGGTGCCGGCGGTCCTGGAGGACAGCATCCGCGCTGACGCCATCGTCTCCCAGTGCGTGGTGGTGGGCGACCAGCGCCCCTTCATCTCGGCACTGGTGACACTGGATGAGGAAGCCCTTCCCGGCTGGCTGGAGCGCCATAAGCTGCCGGCCGGCATGACAGTGGCCGAGGCGGCCGAAACGGAGCAGCTGCAGAGCGAGATCCAGGCCCTGGTGGACCGTGCCAACAAGCATGTGTCCAAGGCCGAAGCCATCAAGGTGTTCCGCGTGGTTCCCACCGACTTCACGGAAGCCAGCGGCCATCTCACGCCGTCCATGAAGATCAAGCGCGCCCAGGTCCTTCGGGACTTCTCCGCCGTGGTGGACAGCATCTACAGCGGACAGAAGGTCTAGCTTCACCTGCCGCTGCAAAAAGGCCGGTCCGGGATTACCGGGCCGGCCTTTCTGCGTCCGCCGCTAGCTGCCAGCCCCGGTCTTCAGCGAGAGCAGCGCGTTCTCCACAACCTCGGTCAGTGCCGGGTGGATCCAGTACTGGCCGGACGCCATGGACTGCGCGTCCAGCCCAAAGGACATGGCCTGGATCAGCGGCTGGATCAACATGGAGGCCTCGTGGCCCATGATGTGGGCGCCCAGGAGCTTTCCGCTCTCCTTTTCGGCCAACAGCTTCACAAAACCGGTGTTGTCTTCCATGGCCCACCCATAGGCGGTGGATCCGTATTCCTGAACCGCCAGGGCCAATTCCACGCCCCGCGCCTCCGTGTCCGCGCAGGCCTCTTCCTCCGTCATCCCCACCGACGCAATCTGCGGGCTGCTGAAAACAGCGGAGGGAACGTACCGGTGGTCACTGGCACGAAGATCTTCCGGGTGCACCAAATTGTGGGCCACCACGCGGGCCTCATGGTTGGCCACGTGCTTGAGCTGGAAATCGCTGCTGACATCTCCCAGTCCCCACACACCGCTCACCGGCTTGCCGTCCTTCAGCACCCGCTGGAACTTGTCCACGGCCAGCCGTCCGTCGGGATGCAGGTCAAAACCCGCGGCGCTGACGTCGAGGCGGTCGGTATTGGGCACCCGGCCGGTCGCAGCAAGCACCAGGTCCACGTCGAGTTCGCTTGGCCCCTGCGGCCCGTCCAGGCTGACACGAACGGAACCGTCGGCGTTTTCCGCGAGAGACTTCACCTGCGTGTTCAGCCGGACGTCCCAGTTCTTGGAGGCTTCCCGGGTGTAACGCTCCGCCACGGTCTCATCCAGTGCGCGCAGCAGGGTGCCGGAACGTGCGGCCATCGTGACTTTCGCGCCGAAGGCGGAGAACACAAAACCGAATTCGGCCGCAATGTAGCCGCCGCCGATAACCAGGATGCGTTCAGGCAGATCGGGGATGCGCATTACGGTGTCCGAGGTGTGTACCTGCGGCAGGTCCATGCCGGGGATGTCGGGCAGCACCGGGCGGGAACCTGCGGCCACAACAATCTGGTCCGCGGTAATCCGCTGGCCGTCCTCGGTCTCCAGGGCATGTTCGCTGACAAACCGCACCCGGTTTTCATACAGGGTGACGTTGTCCAGTTCCTCCGCGCGGTAGTTCCGCCCGCCCCGGGAGATGGAATCGATGCGGGTGAAGATGCGGTCGCGGATGTCCCGCCAGTGCACTTTGTCCAGGGTCACGTCCACGCCCAGGCGGGTGGCGTCCGATCCGGCCGCTGCCAGCTGCGCCGGATAGACGAACATCTTCGTCGGGATGCACCCCACGTTCAGGCAGGTGCCCCCGAAAACACCGCCGTCGATGATGGCAACCTTCTTGCCGTCCCAATCCGGAGTGATGAGTGAATTGCCGGAGCCCGAGCCAATGATGGCCAAATCAAAGTGAGTCACCCTTCCAGTCTAGGACCGCGCAAAGGCCCCGGCATCCGACGTGCGGATTCCGGGGCCTTTGCGGGGGACCGGATTTGCAGCCTGGGCGGCTGCACCCGGCCCGCAGGCTGCGCCTAGTCTTTCTGGGGGTCGATCACCACGAGCAGATCCCCGCCCTGTACCTGTTCAACGGTGGATATCGCCAGCCGGGAGACGGTACCTGAAACGGGCGCCGTGATGGAGGCTTCCATCTTCATGGCCTCGATGGTGGCCACCGTTTGTCCGGCCGTGACCGAATCGCCGTCCCTGACCGTAATGGTCACCGCACCGGCGAACGGAGCCGCCACGTGTCCGGCGTTCGCCGGATCCGCCTGCTCGGCAACCTTGACCGAGGACTGCACATTGCGGTCGCGGACCAGCACGGTCCGCATTTGGCCGTTGAGGGTGGTCATGACGGAGCGCATGCCTCTTTCATCGGGCTCGCTCACTGCTTCAAGGGTGGCAATCAGCCGCACGCCCTTCTCCAGTTCGACCACGTGCTCGGAGCCGCGCTGCAGCCCGTAGAGGTAGTCGCGCGTGTCAAGGACCGAGACGTCGCCGTACGTTTCGCGCACCATGGCGAATTCCTTGGCCGGCCCGGGGAACAGGAGGCGGTTCAGGGTTTCGCGGCGTGTGGACGAGTCTCCGGCCAGACCGTCCCGGTCAACCTCGGTGAGTTCGACGTCGCGCACCTTCACGGTGCGTCCCTGCAGGGCCTTGGTCCGGAAAGGCTCGGGCCATCCGCCGGGCGGGTTTCCGAGCTCGCCGCTGAGGAAGCCGATGACGGAATCGGGGATGTCGTAGTTCTGCGGATTCTCTTCGAAGTCCGCCGGTGAGACCTTGGTGCCCACAAGCGCCAGGGCGAGATCTCCCACCACCTTGGACGACGGCGTGACCTTGACCAGGCGGCCCAGGATTCGGTCCGCCGCTGTGTACATGTCCTCAATGGCTTCGAACTTCTCGCCCAGGCCCAGGGCAATGGCCTGCTGCCTGAGGTTGGAGAGCTGTCCGCCGGGGATCTCATGCTGGTAGACCCGTCCGGTGGGTCCGGCCAGGCCGGATTCGAACGGTGCGTAGACACGGCGCACCGCCTCCCAGTACGGCTCAAGCGAGCTGACGGCCTCCAGGCTGAGCCCGGTGTCGCGGTCCGTGTGCGCCAGCGCGGCCACAAGGGACGACGCCGAAGGCTGGCTGGTGGTGCCTGCCAGCGGGGCGCTGGCAACGTCGACGACGTCCACACCAACGTTGGCTGCGGCGAGGAGCGTGGCCAGCTGGCCGCCGGCGGTGTCATGCGTGTGCAGGTGCACGGGCAGGTCGAACCGTTCCCGCAGTGCGGCCACCAACTTGGCGGCGGCAGCGGGCCGCAGCAGTCCGGCCATGTCCTTGATCGCCAGGATGTGGGCCCCGGCGTCGACCATCTGCTGGGCGAGGTTCAGGTAGTAGTCCAGCGTGTAGAGCTTTTCTTCCGGGTTCAGCATGTCAGCCGTGTAGCACAGCGCGACTTCGGCCACTGCAGTTCCGGTGGCGCGTACGGCGCGGATGGCCGGTTCCATCTGCTCGACGTCGTTCAGCGCGTCGAAGATACGGAAGATGTCGACGCCGGCGTCGGTCGCCTCCTGCACAAAGGCTTCGGTTACCTCCGCCGGGTACGGGGTGTAACCCACGGTGTTGCGCCCGCGCAGCAGCATCTGGATGCAGATGTTGGGCAGCGCCCGGCGCAGCGAGTCAAGCCGCTCCCAGGGATCTTCACCAAGGAACCGCAGTGCGACGTCATACGTGGCTCCGCCCCAGGCCTCGACCGAAAGCAGTTCGGGGGTCAGGGCCGCCACGGCCGGTGCAGCCACCAGCAGGTCACGCGTGCGGACCCGGGTTGCCAGCAGCGACTGGTGTGCGTCCCGGAAGGTGGTGTCGGTGACGGCCAGCGCCTGCTGGGCGCGGAGCTCGGCAGCGAAACCAACCGGCCCCAGTTCCTGCAGCCGCTGCCGGGAGCCTGGGCGGACTTCGGGCAGGTCCGAGGGCAGTTTGTCCGCCGGGTCAATGTGGACGGGCAGCTCGCCGTTCGGCTTGTTCACCGTGGTATCCGCCAGCCAGTTCAGCAGCCGTGAACCGCGGTCCGCGGAACCACGGGCGTTGAGCAGTTCGGGGCGCTCCTCGATGAAGGAGGTCGCTACGTCCCCGGCAATAAAGTCCGGATCGTCCAGGACAGCCTGGAGGAAGGAAATGTTGGTGGAGACTCCGCGGATGCGGAATTCGGCCAGCGCACGACGGGCACGGTTGACGGCAGCGGGGTAGTTGCGGCCGCGGCAGGTCAGCTTAACCAGCATGGAATCAAAGTGCGGGCTGATGTCGGCGCCGGCGTACACCGTACCGCCGTCGAGCCGCACACCGGCTCCGCCGGCGGAGCGGTAGCCGCTGATCTTTCCGACGTCCGGACGGAATCCGTTGGACGGGTCTTCCGTGGTGATGCGGCACTGCAGCGCGGCTCCGCGCACCCGCAGCTCATCCTGCTTCAGGCCCAGGTCATCGAGGCTTTCACCGGCCGCGATGCGTAGCTGCGACTGCACCAGGTCCACGTCGGTGATTTCCTCGGTGACCGTGTGCTCCACCTGGATGCGCGGGTTCATCTCAATAAAGACGTGCTGTCCGGCGCGCTCCCCCACGGTGTCCACGAGGAACTCCACTGTGCCGGCGTTCTCGTACTTCAGGGCCTTGGCGAATTTGACGGCGTCCCGGTACAGGGCCTGCCGGATGCTCTCGTCCAGATTGGGGGCCGGAGCAATTTCAATGACCTTCTGGTGGCGGCGCTGCAGCGAGCAGTCACGCTCAAACAGGTGGATGACATTACCCTGGCCGTCAGCCAGGATCTGCACCTCAATATGACGGGGCCGGAGAACTGCCTGTTCCAGGAAGACAGTGGGATCACCGAAGGCGGTGTCAGCTTCACGCATGGCGGCGTTTAGTGCCTCGGGAAGTTCCCTGGCCGTGTCTACCCGGCGCATGCCGCGGCCGCCGCCGCCGGCTACAGCCTTGACGAAAATGGGGAAACCAATCTCCTCTGCCTCGCGGAGCAGCTGCTCCGCGTCCGAACTCGGCTGGGTGGAGCGCAGCACCGGAATGCCGGCCTCCCTGGCAGCGTTGATGGCATGCACCTTGTGGCCCGCCAGTTCGAGGATGTCCGCTGCGGGGCCCACAAAGGTGATACCCGCTTCTTTGGCTGCCCGCGCCAGCTGCGGATTCTCCGAAAGGAAGCCGTAACCCGGGTAGATCGCGTCGCAGCCTGATTCCTTCGCGACACGGATGATCTCATCGACGTCCAGGTAGGCGCGGACAGGGTGGCCTTCCTCGCCGATCAGATACGCCTCGTCAGCCTTCTGGCGGTGAATGGAGTTGCGGTCCTCGTGCGGGAACACTGCAACCGTTTTTGCACCCAGCTCATAGGCGGCACGGAAGGCACGGATGGCGATTT
Organism: Arthrobacter sp. NPDC097144; assembly: GCF_044762205.1. Classification (NCBI taxonomy): domain Bacteria; kingdom Bacillati; phylum Actinomycetota; class Actinomycetes; order Micrococcales; family Micrococcaceae; genus Arthrobacter; species Arthrobacter sp. NPDC097144. The sequence goes on from NZ_JBIWDW010000006.1 coordinate 237,950, forward strand.
CTCCGCGGTTGGCTACCAGTATCTTCGAGAACATTGCTCTCCTGCATCGTTGCGGGGCGGGGGCAGCAGCATCTTGCCGCCCTCGTCGGATTCTAGTTCAGACTATATTCGTTGCAGGCACCTTGGGAGTCCTGTCTCACTTGCCATCATTGTGCCTATTCCGCGCAGTCGAGCAAAACCAATGCATGCCGAAGCAGGGGCCGGACGTCACATAGAATGAAACGGCAGCCTCACAGGGGCCCCGCTCGTGATCCACTAGACACGTTAGGTTTTGGTTCAAGAAGTGCAAGTAGTGAGCATCAGCAGCCTGAAGGGCGGGGTGGGCAAGACTTCGGTGACGCTCGGACTGGCCTCGGCGGCAATGGCGGCAGGAATTCGTACCCTCGTCGTGGATCTGGATCCCCATGCAGACGCCACCACCGGTCTGGGCGTGAGCGCTGCCAACAAGCCCGGCATCGGCGAAATGCTCAAAGCGGCACGCCGAACCCGGCTGGCTGACAACGTTGTTCCCAGCGGCTGGGTAGCCAATGACCGGCGATCGGCGGATCCGAATCCCGGGCGCCGACCTGTTCTGGACGTTGCCATGGGATCGGCCTATTCGGGCATCTATGACCGCCCGGACCTCGGACGGCGCGATCTGAGGCGCCTTGCCACCCTCTTGTCCGGGGTCAGCGGCTACGGGCTGGTCCTCATCGACTGCCCTCCGTCCCTCAACGGCCTCACCCGCATGGCCTGGACCGCAAGCAACCAGGTCCTGCTGGTTGCTGAACCTGCACTGTTCTCAGTGGCCGGGACCGAACGGACCATGCGAGCCCTGGAGCTGTTCCGCAAAGAGTTTGCCCCGAATCTTGCCACGGCGGGGGTTATTGCCAACCGCGTGCGTTCGACATCCGGTGAGCACACGTTCAGGCTGGCGGAAATGAAGCAGATGTTCGGCAGCCTGCTCCTGAGCCCGATCGTTGCGGATCAGGCCAACTGGCAGCAGATTCAGGGAGCAGCCCACTCGGTGCATCACTGGCCCGGCGAGTCTGCCCGGCAGGCGGCAGGCACGTTTGATGCTCTGCTGAAGAATGTCGTGGACACCGGCAGCAACCATGTACGCCGGGCCGGCTGATCGGCCAACCGATTCGCCTCGACTGCTTCTCGTCCTGCGAATGCCCTGAACAACGGGCAGTGCAAGCAGGCAGCGGCCGGGGCCGGGCAGCACAAACGGGCAATGATATCGGTTGGCTGCCCTTGCGGAGGTAAAAGCGGAGCGGGCCTAGCTGATCTTGCGCGCGTTCCGCCGCTGGCTTAGTTCATCACCGGGAAACCCGTGCTCACTGACGTGTTCGCTGGGCAGCTGAGCCAGGCTCCCCTCAACTTCCCGCCACACCCGTCCGACGGCGATGCCGAACACTCCCTGACCGCCCTGAACAAGGTCAATGACTTCATCTGCGGACGTGCATTCGTAGACGCTGGCACCGTCACTCATGAGTGTGATCTGGGCGAGATCCTCCACGCCGCGCTCCCGCAGGTGTTCAACAGCGGTGCGGATCTGCTGCAGCGACACGCCCGTGTCCAGAAGGCGTTTGACGACCTTCAGCACCAGGATGTCGCGGAAGCCGTACAGACGCTGGGTTCCGGAACCGGAGGCGCCGCGGACGGCGGGTTCCACCAGTCCGGTCCGTGCCCAGTAGTCCAGCTGGCGGTAGGTGATTCCCGCTGCTTTGCAGGCTGTTGGACCTCGGTAGCCGGCGTCCTCGTCGAGAACGGGCAGATCCTCAGTGAACAGCAAGCCCTGGGCTCCGGGAACCTTACCCGGCGCAGCGGCGTGGACATGCTCGCCGGCATCGCCTTTCGGACTCACTTGTGCCTCCTTGTAGCGGTTCCCGGGGGGGTGGGCACGGGACCTGGGTGTCGGGAACGACTACCTTCAGTGTGCCCCGCGGGACCTCTGAGGGGAAGAACCCGTGGAGAGGAATGGCGGAGCTCCGTGGAGTGGGAACTCTCTATGCTTCGACGTTAGATCTGACCACGTCCAAGGTCAAAGATGCAGGCGCTTTTTCTGAAGGCGTGTCGGGCTCAGCGCTCGAAGTCTTCGGGTTCGACATCGGCGAGGAACTCGCGGAACTGCCGCATTTCCTGTTCGGCGTTTTCCGTGTCCGCTTCATCGTCTTCACCGTCCTCAGCCTCCGCGATCCGCACGCCTGCTTCATCGAGCACAGCGTCGGCGCAGAAGATGGGGCAGGCAGCCCGCAGGGCTACTGCAATGGCGTCGGAAGCCCGGGAACTCACGGTAACGCCGTTGTCGAACACGAGTTCCGCATAGAAGACCGTATCCTCGACACTCACCAGCCGGACCTCCTGCACGGTCCGGCCCAGGGCAAGGACCACCGAAGCCAAAAGGTCATGGGTCATTGGCCGCGGGGGAACGATTCCCTGCTGGACGAAGGCGATGGCGCTGGCCTCAGGTGCGCCAATCCAGATGGGCAGGTGCCGCTCGCCGTTGGTTTCCTTGAGCAGCACAAGCGGCTGGTTGGAGGGCAGTTCGATCCGGACGCCGACAACTTCGACTTCGCGCATATTCCTCAACCTTCCATTCGTGCAATATGTCCGTTCACCAGCGCGCTGTGCAGGTTCAGGCAGAGATCGCTGATTTCCCGGGCTGTTTCCGCAGCCCGTGCCTTGGATGCAACGTCGCGGCGCGAGGCCAGCGGTGCCACCACGCTTTCCACCAGGCCGAGTTCGCGGTCCGCTGCCGCCCGGAAGGGACGCAGATGGCGGGGCTCGATGCCGTGAGCCTGGAGCTTTGCGCAGGCCTTGGCCACTTTCAGCGCATGTTCGTCATAGACGGCCGGGTCAGCACCGCTCTCGGGTGCCGTGATCAGGCCGTACTCGGCGAGGTTTCGCACCAGGTCCGCCGAAGCGCCTGATTCACGGACCAGCTCGTTGAAGGTCAGCCCCCGGGCAAACGTCCGGGCGGACAATTCTCCGGCCAGCTGTTCGGAGACGGCCCGCGGGGTCAGCGAGAGCCCCCCGGGCAGGGATTCCGGGCGCTCGCCCCGGTCAATGGCGTCCAGATAATCCTTGATGACCTTCAGCGGGAGGTACTGGTCCCGCTGAAGTGCCAGGACGAAGCGCAGCCGCTCGACGTCGGCGGTGGTGTATTTGCGGTACCCCGCTGCCGTCCGCTGCGGCGTGACCAGGCCTTTTTCCTCCAGAAACCTGATCTTGGAGGCGCTGATTCCAGGGAAGTCCGTGCTGAGATCGCTCAGGACTTCCCCGATATTGAGCACACGGCCGCGCAGACGCTCGTTCCCCGTGCCCAGGGTCCGCCTGATGGGCTGTGATGCTGACATGCTTGTACCTATTCCCTCAGTGTTCCCTGGACATGCAGCGGGATTTTATCCGCCGTGTTTCTTTGATGCTCAGCTGGCCGTGGGCCGGGCTGCGTAAAAGGTGAGCCGAAACTTTCCAATCTGGACCTCATTGCCCGTCCGCAGCAACAGCGTGTCCACACGGTCATTATTGACGTAGGTGCCGTTCAGGCTCATGGAATCCACTACGCGGAACCCTTCAGGGGACCGGCGGAACTCCACATGCTTGCGGGACACCGTCACGTCGTCGAGGAAAACATCAGCATTGGGATGACGACCCGCAGTGGTGACATCCTGGTCCAAAAGGAACCGCGCACCGCTGTTGGGGCCTGAATGGGCGATCAGCAGCGCTGACCCGGCGGGCAGGGCAGCTACCGCCGCGCGCTCATCCATGCTGAGCTTGGGCTCAACCGACGTCGTATCGGTCTGAGGCGGCAGACTGATGGACGTAGTGTCCTCGGCACCCAATTCACGCCGATCTTCGGTCTGTCCGGCGTTGTAGTCCTCGCGCGCCATTTCCTTCATCCTCCCCAAAAGATGCGGCCAACCACTCACATACTGGCTGGCCGCACAGTTCCTGCTGACAAATCTCGCCGTACCGGCTGTCCTAGCCTACCTGCTGGAGCGCTTTCACGGCACTGAGGACTTTACGCACAGTTTATGGAGCGACCTGCGGCGATATGGAGAGGACGCGCGCCGGGTTCACACCCACTGGACCATGTGCACAATGAGACCGTTCGGGTCGCGGTACTGTGCAAACCGCTGCCCCCAGCCCTCCGGCTCGGGAGCGGTCACGACTTCGACGCCGGCTGCCGCCAGGCGCTCGTGCTCCTGGTCAAGGTCCCTTACAGCCAGCACCAGCAGCAGTCCCTGGCCCGCGCTGCCCGCAACTTCCGCGGGCTTGAACACCGGCAGGCCGGTACGGAGGAAAATGATGCTCGGTCCGCCGTCGGGATGCTTCAGGGAGGCATATCCCGAGGTGCCCATCACCGGCCGATAGCCGAAGTACCGGGAGAGGAAATCAACGGAGGCCGGTGGGTCCGGAACATTCAGGACAATGGCGAAGTCAACGACATCGGACATTTCGGGCCCTTTCTCGATGTTGATCGATCCTAGCGGACCGCCGGGCCTGAGTCGCGGCCTGCAACCGCCGGGGACCCCCTTCGGCTCAAATGAATGCCCGGCGTGCGGTCTCCGGCTGCCCTGCACGGGACGCCGCCGGGCCCCAACCGGAGCGGCACCCCGGCGGGAATCAGGCAACCGGCGCCGGTGACCGGTAATGCGTGTTGGCTGCCTCGACTACGGGACGGCGGGGAAAGGCGGAGCGGGTTTCGGCATCCCCGGCAAAGCCATCCACGATCCAGCTGGGTCCGTCCGTGAGGTGCTCCAGCCCCTCACGCGCCACGGTGTCCGGATCAGAGGCACGCACGCCGGGCGCATCGAAGGAGAAGCCCAGGCGTTCCATCGCGGGTGTGCGGGTCAGCCCCAGGCAGAGTTCCAGGACGTCGACGCCGTACGGGCGCATCTCCACCCACAGCGCCTCCGCAAGATTGTGGACAAAAGCCTTGGCTGCGGAGTAGAAGCCGATCCCGGCGGTGCCTGCGAAACCGCTGAGGGATCCGGTGAGCAGGATGCCGCCGCGCTGCCGCTCCTGCATGGGGGCCCCGAAACGCCGGATGAGTTCCAGGGTCACGGTGATGTTCAGGTCGATGACCATCTGTGCGCGGTCGGCGTCGGACGTGACGATCTCGCCGCCGTAAGTGTTGGCACCGGCATTGGACACCAGCAGGCCTACTTCGCGGTCTCCCAGCTGCTCGGCAATCGAGGCGACGGCGCCGGGGGCCAGCAGGTCCTGTTCGATGGCCAGGACTTCCACGCCGTAGGCGGAGCGGACTGATTCCGCCACCTCCGCGAGCGGCCCGGGCTTGCGGGCAACGATCGCCACGTTCAGTCCCTGCTCGGCCAGACGGTGGGCCAGGGCCGCACCCACGCCCTCCGATCCGCCGGCGATCAGTGCCCAAGGCCCGTACTTCTCGAATCCGCTCATTCCACAGTTCCCTTCATGCCGATCAAGCGCTTGTTTGCATCTTGAGCCATCAGTGATATTGAATACGCTAAAGGGAACCGAAGGGGAGCAACTGATGAGTCCACTGACCGAGATCGCCGAGCTGCGCGACCGCATCCAAAGGCTTGAAGACCACCGAGAGATCCTGGCTGTGCTCGCCGCCTACGGTCCCGCCGTGGATTCCGGCAGTGCTGAAGAGGTGGCCGGGCTGTGGACCGAGGACGGAAGCTACACGTTCAGCTACGGCGACGGCGAGCGCACGCTGACCGGAGCCGACGACTTCCGCACCATGGTCGAAGGCCCCTCCCACCAGGAAATCATCACGGGAGGCTCAAGCCATTTCATGGGCATCCCGGACATCCGGGTGGACGCAGACACCGCCGTCGCCACCGGCTACTCGATGCTGGTCCGGCACCGTGACGGGCAGGAACCCGGGTATTACGTCAACCGCCTCGCTGCCAACCGCTGGGAGCTGGCACGCACCAACACCGGCTGGAAGGTTACGGCCCGGACCAACTCGCTGCTGGACGGCCGCGCTGCATCCCGCGCCCTGCTGGCCGGTGCCCGGAGCGTGGCGCTGTGACCGCGGCGCCGGACTCCGTCGGGAAGAACGGCCCCAGCGAGGCGGCAGATCCGCTTTTCCGCGGCTTCTCCGTCAGGTCGCTTCAGCTGCGCAACCGGATTGTCATGTCGCCGATGACCCGCGCGTATTCCCCCGGCGGCGTTCCCGGCCCGGACGTAGCTCAGTATTACCGCCGCCGCGCGGAGGGCGGTACCAGCCTCATCGTCACCGAGGGCGTGGCCATCGACCATCCCGCTTCCGTTGACCACGCGTCGGTGCCCCGCATGTTCGGTGCCAAGGCCCTGGCCGGCTGGCGCGCCGTCGTGGACGGTGTGCACGAAGCTGGCGGCCGCATCATTCCGCAGCTCTGGCATGTGGGCCCCCTGTGGGGGGCCATGGGCGGGGGCACTGATGTCACCCCCATGCGCCCCTCCGGCTTGTGGGGCACCCCGGGCATCACCAGCTACTCATCAGACCTGGTACGCGCCTCCCAACCGGCGACGCGGGCCATGACAACGGCGGACATCGACGCCGTCATTGAGGCATATCGGACTGCCGCCCGCGGCGCCATTGAGGCAGGGTTCGACGGCGTCGCCCTGCACGGCGGACACGGTTACCTCTTGGATTCCTTTCTGTGGGCCGATACCAACCGCCGAGATGACGAATGGGGCGGGGACGCCGAACGCCGCGCCGCGTTCCCGGCGGCAGTGGTCCGGGCCATCCGCGCGGAAATTGGCGAGGATCTGCCCATCTTTTTCCGCTTTTCCCAGCACAAGCAGCAGGACTTCAGCGCACGGCTGGCAGACACCCCGGAAGAGCTGGGCGCCCTGCTGCGCCCGCTCGTGACGGCCGGCGTGGACGTGCTGGACGCCAGCGCACGGCGGTTCCAGGATCCTGCGTTCGAGGGCAGCAGCCTGGGGCTCGCCGGGTGGGCCAAGCAGCTCACTGGTGCAGCTGCGATGGCGGTGGGCAGCGTTGGCATCGGTTCGGCCCTCAAGGACCGGCGCAGCAGCGGCAACCCCATCCTCGACAACCGCGAAGACCTGCTGCGCCGCCTGGCGGCTGACGAGTTTGACCTCATTGGCATCGGCCGCCTGCACCTCGCCGACCCCGCAGTGGTCCGCACCCTGAGGGCCGGTGAGCCGCTGCCCCAGTACGACTACAACAAACACGAGTCGGCACTGCTGTAAACGTTAGGACCCGGAACCGAACCACCGCGGCAGGTGGGCCAGCAGATCCTGCTGGTCCCCGCCTGCCCACGCCGCGTGGCCGTCCGGCCGCAGCAGTACCGCGGGTGCCTCCAGCTCAGCGCGGCTGTCCACAATGTGGTCGATCCGGTCCGCCCACCCCGCCACCGAGAGAACGCCGGTGGAATCCAGCAGGATTCCGCGTGCGGTGTGCATCTGTTCGTACAGCCTGCCGGCGGACAGGTCCATGTCCCGCATCCGCCGGCCCTGCAGCGGGTGCTCCCCGCCGAAGTCGTAGCGGATAGCTGTGGCGGTGACTTTTTCAAGCACATGCCGGTTGACGTCGTCGAACTCCATCAGTTCCGTCAAGAGCCTCCGGAGGGCCTGTGCGCCCGGTTCGGTGGACAGCAGTGCGGACTGGGCGCGGGTGTTGTCCAGGACATCGGCAGCTACGGGGTGCCGTTCCGCCTCGTAGCTGTCCAGCAGCCCCTCCGGCGCCCATCCGCACACCTCGGCTGCCAGTTTCCAGCCCAGGTTGAAGGCGTCCTGCAAGCCCAGGTTCAGCCCCTGCCCGCCAAGTGGCGGATGGACATGTGCGGCATCCCCGGCCAGCAGGACCCGCCCGGAGCGGTAGGTCTGCGCCAGCCGGGTGGCGTCGCCAAACCGGGAAAGCCAGCGGGGAGAGTGTGCTCCAAAGTCAGTATTGGCAAAGGAGTGAAGCTGCCTCCTCAGGTCTGTCAGGGCCGGCGGCCGGTCCCTGTCCTCCGCCACCCCGGCTGCCGGCACGACGACTCGGTAGAGGCCCTCCCCCAGCGGAACCGCGCCGAAATCTTTATGCACCGCGCGAACGTCAGCGACAGCGGCAGCCACGGTTTCCGGATCTTCACTCAGGAACACCTCGGCCAGCAGCCACTCCTTTCCGGCCGGCTCACCGGGGAAATCGATTCCCAGCAGCTTTCGGACAGTGCTGCGCCCGCCGTCGCAGCCCACGAGGTATTGCGAGTCAAGCGTGGTGCCGTCCTCGAGCCGCGCAGTCACACTCCCCGGGTCCTGGCTCAGCCCCGCCAGTGCGCTGCCGCGCCGGATAACGGCACCAAGCTCGAGGGCACGTTCGGTCAGCAGCCGTTCGGTGGTGGTTTGCGGAATGGCCAGCACGTAGGGATGTGTGGTGCCCATATCTTCCGGCGCCAGCCTGGTGATGCCGGCAAAGAAGCCGCCCACCGGATACTGCGTTCCCAGCGGCAAAAACCGCTCCAGCAGGCCGCGCTGGTCCAGTATTTCAATGCTGCGCGCATGCAGCCCCTGCGCGCGGGCCACTGGGCTTGGCTCCGGGTCTTTCTCCAGGACGACGACGCCGACCCCGTGCAGCCGCAGCTCGCAGGCCAGCATAATGCCCGTCGGGCCGCCGCCGGCAATAAGAACATCGATCATGACTCACCTCGATTCATCCCCGTATTCCCAGCTCAGGCGATTCATTGTCTCCGCCGGCAGGGGGCTTGCCGCAAGCCCCTGCCGGATCCCAAACTGACAGTGGCGGGGTGGCTGCACGTCCCCGGAAGGTGTGTGCTCGAGCCAAAGCACTATTTGATGCCGTCCGCGTCACCTGCCCGGCTGGCAATCGGCGGCATGGGCGGATTTTCGGGCGGCATGTTCCGCCGTCGAGGCTTTGACCCGAACGTTCGCTGCGGAGCTTGGCCCCACAGGCGTGCGCACGGTGTGCCTGCGTCCGCAGCGGATCTCCGACACCCTGGTAGCCTCCTGGGCCCTGCCGATGCCGGTGGCTGAGTTCCGTTCCTTCCAGGAGTCGCTGACCACGCCGGACCCTGCCCACCCTGGGGCAGGTTGCCCGCACCGCGGTCTTCCTGGCCGACGGCGGTGCCGAGACGATGAACGGATCCGCAGTAAACCTGACCTGCGGGATGAGTCCCGACTGACGTCCGGGCGAACGCCGGCATCCGGCGGGCTGTCCGGCGGCGTCCGGACGGTGCCACAATGGCCTGCATGGACAGCGAGAGTGGTTCCGCCGGGAAGCTGCGCGACATTGCCTCGATCCGCCGGGTCCGGGACCGAATTGACCGCGACTACGCCGAGGCGCTGAATGTGGAAGAGCTGGCCCGCGGCGCCCACATATCCGCCGGACATTTGAGCCGGGAGTTTTCCCGGATTTACGGAGAGTCCCCCTACTCCTACCTAATGACCCGGCGGATCGAGCGGGCCATGACGCTGCTGCGCCGGGGAGACCTCAGCGTGACGGAAATTTGCTTTGCAGTGGGTTATTCGTCCCTGGGCACTTTCAGCACACGGTTCACTGAACTGGCCGGAGTGCCGCCGAGCGTTTACCGCCGTACTTATTCTTCCTCTGCGGCAGGCATTCCACCCTGCCTGGCCAAGCAGGTCACCAGGCCGGTCAGGAATCAAGAAGCGCGCCGCCGAACATCGCCGTAGCGTGGTGCACATGACAGATCTCAGCATTCACTACGCTTTCCTTCCCCACACCAATGCAGAGGCCGCGCTGGGCTTTTACCGCGACATCCTCGGCTTTGAGGTTCGCAATGACGTGGGCTACGAGGACATGCGGTGGATTACCGTCGGGCCTGCAGGGCATCCGGAAACCTCGATTGTCCTGCAGCCGCCGGCCGCTGATCCGGGGATTACCGACGACGAGCGCCGCACCATCCTGGAACTGATCGCCAAAGGGGTTTACGCCTCGGTGACGCTGGCCTCCGAGGATCTGGACGGGCTCTTCGCACGGATGGAAGCCGCCGGGGCGGACGTCGTCCAGGAACCGATCGATCAGGATTACGGGGTCCGGGACTGCGCCTTCCGCGATCCGGCCGGCAACCTCATCCGCATCAATCAGTCGGCATAACCGCAAGTTGTTCCAAATGATGATTCATAACAGCGGACAAACGGCCGGCGGCCGCGCTTGCAGGACGCATAGCTGCGTGAAGGGCCAGCCCGTCGAGAACAGCAACAGACGCTCGGTCTCCAGTTCAAGCTGAGCGTCACCGCCGGAGGGAAGCAGAGCGCTGACGCGCCACCGCGCTGACAGGGGTGCGCTTAACGCCGTCGCGCCGGATCACCCGCCATACCCAGCTGCTCCCTACACTGGTGAGACGCCCATGACCTGACCAGCGGCACTTGAACGGAGCCCTCGATGGACGTCCTCTTTATGCATGGCGCCGGCGGCTGGACGGACGACCAGCCCATGGCTACAGAACTGCGCGCGCTCCTGGATTCCAATCCGCTGGTTAATGCCGCCGTCCAGATGCCGCACTTTCCGGATGAGGACATGTCGGCTGCTGCCTGGCTCAAGCAGTTGGACAGGCAGCTGAATTTCATGGGCCCGGATGTGGTAGCCGTGGCGCATTCGTTTGGGGCATCGATGGCCCTCCTCCGTCTCGCGGATGGCTGGTCCGGCCCGAGGCTCAGCGGACTGGTCCTCCTGGCGGCTCCGTTCTGGGGATCTGAGGGATGGCAGGCGGAGTACGCACTGCCGGCCGGCTTCACCCCTCCCGATGATCTCCCGCTGTTTCTCCACCATTGCCGCGATGATTCCACGGTGCCGTTTGATCATCTTGCCCGCTTTGCACCCCGGATGCCTCACGCGGTCTTCCGCCGGCATGAGACGGGCGGCCACCAGTTCCAGGACAGAATGTCCGCGGTGTCTGACGACGTTGCCGCGCTGATCGCCTAGAGGAGTGAGCTGCCCGGAAGGACAACGCCGCGTTAAACAACAAAAGCCCGGCAGAACTTTCGTTCTGCCGGGCTATTTGTCGGGTTGACAGGATTTGAACCTGCGACCCCCTGACCCCCAGTCAGGTGCGCTACCAAGCTGCGCCACAACCCGCTGTTCTGCCGGTTTATTTTCGGCCGAAGCAACTCGAATACTCTACCCCATGATTGGTGAATTTCCCGAATCGGGAAAGCCCCGGACGCCGCACAGGCATCCGGGGCCCCAATTGCTAGCGGTTCTTGCCGCGCTTTTCGCGCACGCGCATGTTGACTTCAATGGGGGTTCCCTCGAAGCCGAACGTCTCACGCAGGCGGCGCGTGATGAAGCGGCGGTAGCCCGGATCCAGGAATCCGGTGGTAAAGAGGACAAACTTCGGCGGGCGCGAGGATGCCTGCGTGCCGAAGAGGATACGGGGCTGCTTGCCGCCGCGCACCGGATGCGGGTGGGCTGCCACGAGCTCACCCAGGAAGGCATTGAGCTTGCCGGTGGGGATTCGCTTGTCCCAGCTCTCCAGGGCCTTGTCCAATGCCGGAACAAGCTTGTCCTTGTGCCAGCCGGTCATGGCCGAGATGTTCACGTGCGGGGCCCATTCCACATGGGCCAGGTCGCGCTCAATCTCGATCTGCAGGTAGCGGCGTCGCTCATCGTCCAGCAGGTCCCACTTATTGAAGGCCAGGACAAGGGCACGGCCGGACTCGATCGCGAGCTGCAGGATGCGCACATCCTGCTCGGAAAGAACTTCGTCCACGGCCAGGAGCACCACGGCAACCTCGGCCTTTTCCAGGGCCGACTGGGTACGTAGCGAAGCGTAGAAGTCAGCACCCTGGGCCATGTGCTGGCGGCGGCGGATACCTGCGGTATCCACGAAGCGCCAGGTGCGGCCGCCGAGCTCGATGAGCTCATCAACCGGGTCACGGGTGGTTCCGGCGGTGTCGTCAACAACCACGCGATCGGTACCGGCCAGCTTGTTCAGCAGCGAGGACTTGCCCACGTTCGGGCGGCCAATCAGCGCGATGCGGCGCGGGCCGCCGGTCTTGTCCAGTCCACCGTAGGCGGAGTACTCCGGAAGGACCTCCATCATGGCATCCAGCATGTCACCGGTGCCGCGGCCGTGCAGGGCGGAAACGGGGTACGGCTCGCCGAAGCCGAGACCCCAGAGCTGGGCGGCGTCGGCTTCGTTCTGGATGTCGTCCACCTTGTTGGCGACGACGATGACGGGCTTGCCCTTGCCGCGGAGCATCCGCACCACGGCTTCGTCGGTGGCGGTGATGCCAACGGTGGCGTCCACTACCAGCAGGACCGCGTCGGCGACGTCGACGGCCACTTCGGCCTGTCCGGCCACACGGGCGTGGATGCCGCGGGCATCGTGCTCCCAGCCGCCGGTGTCCACCAGCGTGAAGTTCACGCCGTTCCAGGTGGCAGGGTAGGACACGCGGTCACGGGTCACGCCCGGGGTATCTTCCACCACGGCTTCGCGGCGGCCCAGGATACGGTTCACCAGCGTGGACTTGCCCACGTTAGGGCGTCCCACGATGGCAACGACGGGATCCTGGCGCAGGGGTGCGTCGTCGTCGTATTCCTCGAAGCCGCCCTCAAGCAGCGCGGCGTCTTCTTCGTCAAGTTCATAGTCGGATAGGCCGGCGCGCAGGGTTTCGGCGCGCAGCTCGGTCTCGGCGTCGTCCATGTTGGCCAGGCGTTCGTTTACCTGGTCCTCTCCGGCCGGAACGTATTCTTCCTGGCCAGTCTCGTCGCCGGCAGCGCCGGAGTATGAGGAGTTAGTCATTTTTGCTTTCTTTCCGTTGAGGTCTGCAGCACTGCAAGCAGGCCGTCTCCGGACGTTCAGCCCGGTAAGTGTGTGTGGGTTCCGCGGGTGTTAACACCGCAGTTCCACCAGTCCATTGAAACACGCGCGGCACCGGCAGGGCATTTGGGCCCTGCCGGTGCACGGCTGCTTGGTCTGTGGTGTTGGTCCTAGTGCGTGCTGGTGTACACGACGTCGAGCACCGCCTGGACGGTCTGTTCAAAGTCCAGATCGGAGGAATCGATGGTGACCACGCCGTCGGCGGCCTGCTGGAAATTAACCACCGTGGAGTCCTTGGCATCGCGCGTGAGGACCTGTTCCTTAAGCTGCGCCGCGCTTTGCGTGCCGCCCAGCTGGACGCCGCGCCGGCGCAGGCGGGCTTCTTCGGAGGCGGTGAGCAGGATACGCACTTCGGCCCGGGGCGCGACGACGGTGGTGATGTCACGGCCCTCAGCCACGATCCGCAGTCCCGAATCGGCAATCATCTGCTGCTGGCGGCGGACCAGTTCGGCCCGGGCCCCCAGCGCGGTGGCAACGGCGCTGACGGAGGAGGACACGATCGGTTCGCGGATGGCATCCGTGACGTCGCGGCCGCTGACGCGCACCCATTCGGCGTCGGGAGAGGTGCTCAGGTCAATGTCCGCGGCGCGGGCGGCGGCCTCAACCGCAGCGGCGTCCGCCAGGTCGATGCCGGCTTCCATGCAGTACAGCGTTACTGCGCGGTACATGGCGCCGGTGTCCAGGTACGCCGCACGGAGCCGGCGTGCGGCTTCCCTGCTGATGCTGGATTTGCCGGATCCGGACGGGCCGTCAATGGCCACGACCAGGGGCTTTCCCAGCCGGAACTCGGCCGGATTGCGTTCTACACTCACTGCACTACCTTCCACCCGCGGGCGCTTAATTCATGTACCAAGTTGTGCACCCGGCTGGGCAGGACGGAAATTTCCGCCCGGCCCACCTGCTGGCCGGAGGAATGCTCCAGCCGCAGGTCTTCCAGGTTCACGCCGATCTCGCCAATCTCCGTCAACAGCCGGGCAATCTGCCCCGGCGTGTCATCCACCAGGACGGTGAAGGACACGAAGGACTGCGGCGGCGCTCCGTGCTTGCCCGGAATGCGGGCCTGGCCGGTGTTGCCTTCGGAAATCAGCTGTGCCATGTCCAGCCGGGCGCCGTCGGCCACCGGGTTCTCCAGCGTGGCAATAAGACGGTTCAGGTCATCACGGACGCCGTAGAGGATTTCCACCAGCCGCGGCGCATTGCCGGAGAGGATCTGCACCCACAGTTTGGGGTCGCTGGCTGCAATCCGGGTCACGTCCCGCAGCCCGTTTCCGGCCAGGGCCATGGCCTGGCCGGGGGTGTCCTGCAGGCGGCTGGCCACCAGCGAGGACATGACCTGCGGCAGGTGCGAGACCAGCGCCACGGACTGGTCGTGGTCCTCGGCGCTCATCCGCGAGACCACGGCGCCCAGGTCGATCGCCAGCGCCTCGGCGCTTTTGACCGCCGCCGGGGAACTCTCGGCCGCAGCACAAATGACCCACGGCATGGAAGTGAACAGCTCACCCAGCGCGGCAACGGGCCCGGACTTCTCCCGGCCCGCCATGGGATGGGTGCCCACGTAGCGGCTCAGGTCCGCGCCGGAGGCACGCAGGTCGGACAGCACCGCGCCCTTGACGCTGGCAATGTCGACGACGACTGCGTGGGGCCAGTCCTTCAGCGCCTGTTCGGCAAGAGCCGCGGTGACGTCCGGGGGCGCAGCAACAACCACCAGTTCCGGGGCAAAGCCTTCCTCCACCGTCTCCAGCAGGCGGCCGGCACCGATGTCCCGGGCCACGGCCGCCGTGGACGGCGAGATGTCCGACAATGCAACGTCCACCCCGCGCGCACTGAGTCCCAGCCCAATGCTGGTGCCGAGCAGTCCGGTGCCGATCACGAGAACGGGACCGGACAGATGCGTGGCGGAGCCCTGTGCCGCGCCCACTGCCTAGAGGCCTACGGAGGCCAGCAGGTGGCCAACTTCCGTGCGGCCGAGCACGCGGATGCTGCCCTGGCGCTGGTCGCCCACGCGGATGGGGCCAACCTGGGTGCGGACCAGGCGCTCCACCGGGTGGCCGACGGCCTCGAACATGCGGCGGACAATGCGGTTGCGGCCGGAGTGCAGCACAACCTCTACCAGCAGGTGGCCCGGAGTGGAATCCACCAGCTTGAAGGAGTCAACCTGCGCAAAGCCGTCCTCGAGGTCCAGGCCTTCACGCATCTGGGCGCCGACGCCGTGGGCCATCGGCCCGCGGACCTGCACGAGATACGTCTTGGGCACTTCGTAGGACGGGTGCGTCAGGCGGTTGGCCAGCTCGCCGTCATTCGTCAGCAGGAGCAGGCCCTCGGTGTTGGTGTCCAGGCGGCCCACATGGAACAAGCGCTCATGCTTGTTGGTGCTCTTGAGGAAGTCGCTGATGCACGGGCGGCCCTCAGGGTCATCCATGGTGCAGACCACGCCGCTGGGCTTGTTGAAGACGTAGTACTTCAGGTGTTCGTCCAGCTGCAGGCGCATGCCGTCCACATGGATGGCAACCTGCGAGGGGTCAACGCGGACACCGACCTCGGTGACGACTTCGCCGTCGACCTCCACACGGCCCTCGCGGATCATGTCTTCGCAGACCCGGCGCGAAGCCACGCCCGCCTGGGCCATGACCTTCTGCAGGCGGACGCCCTCGGGATCGTGGTGATCCGAGATGACGGGCTTGGCGGGACGGCGAGTGGTGGTGCGCTTGACGGTGCCCAGGTTCTGCCCGAAGCGCTCGTTGCGGAACGCGCGGTCGCCGCTCTTGCGCTGGCCGGACTGCGGACCTCCGGTGCGTGAACCGCCGCCCTTGGTGCCGTACGGCTTGGCGGACTTGGGCGCGCCGGCCTTGTAGCCCTCGGGCTTGAACTGGCCGGAGCCGGCAGGCCTGGACTCGCCGGAGCCCCTGGACGCTCCCTTGGGCGCGCCGGATCCCTTGCCGTCAAAGGCCCGGGAAGCCGCTGAGCGGAACTTCTCGGGACGGGTTTCGGCTGATTCCTCGCGGGGACGGTAGCCGTTGGCGCGGAATTCTCCGGCGCTCATGCCGGGATCGCGCTGGGCCGAACGGCCGCCGCGGGGTGCGCCGGTGCGGGAGCCAGCGGGCTTGGAGCCCTTGCCGAAGGACTTGCCGCCGGCTGCTCCCCCGCCGCTGCGCGGGTTGTTACGGCCTGATCCGGAGCGGGGTGCCTGTGTCATCAAAAGTCCTTCGGGTGTAGCGGTTAGTAAGTAGTGTCTTCAAATTCAGCCAGGTTTTCCAGCCCGGGCAGGTGCGGTGCGAGCCGCGGAAGTTCGTTCAGGTTGCCCAGCCCCAGCCGTTCCAGGAAATACGGCGTGGTCCGGTACATCATTGATCCGGTCTCGGCTTCCACACCGGCGTCGTCAATGAGTCCGCGCTGAACCAGGGTTCGTACAACGGAGTCAACATTGACACCCCGGATGGCAGATACCCGCGCCCTGGAGACAGGTTGCCGGTAGGCAATCACGGCCAGGGTTTCCAGTGCTGCCTGAGTCAGACGAGCACTCTGGCCGCCCAGGACGAACTTCGAGACCACGGGTGCAAACTCGGCGCGGGAGTAGATCCGCCAGCCGCCGGCCACATCCCGCAGTTCAAAACCTCGCATTGAAGGAAAACTACGTACTGTGCCACCGGGTCCTCCCCCAGTATAACCGTCATACTCACGCTGCAGTTCCGTGAGGACCTCCTGCACCAGCGGCACCGCAACCTCAAGGACGCCTGCAAGCTCCTCGGGCGTGACCGGTTCGTCAACCACCATGAGCACCGCTTCCACAGCGGCTCGGAGGTCAGCTGCCGCTTCGGCTTCGGCTGCTGGTTCGGAATCCGAGCCGGGTGCGCCGGGAAGATCCGGTTCAGTCAACGGGTTCTGCTGCATTTCTCTCCAAGGGGTCACTGTTCGCAAGGTTGCCTGACCGGCTGACGGCAGGCCAGGTTCCGGGCGCCGCGGACCACAGAATCATCAGTTCGCCCAGCGGATCGGGCTGGTCAAAAGACACGGCAGCGTCGCGGAACAATTCCAGCAGCGCCAGGAACCGGGCCACGGCAACCGAGCTGCCGGCGTCGTCCACCAGTGCGGTGAAGGTCAGCTGTCCCGCTGCCATGAGGCGGCGGGCAACAATGTCCGCCTGCTCCCGCACGCTGACCTTCGGCGAATGCAGATGTGTCAGGCCCACCGTGACGGGGGCCGGCTCCCGCGGAGTGAGCGCCTTGGTGGCCAGAGTCGCGAAATCCTGCGGGCCGGTGCGCCAGATCAAGTCCGGGAGCATGGCTGCAAAGTGCGGTTCGAGGCTCACCTGCCGCGGAAAACGGTCCGCTTCATCGCGGAGCCTGCTGTCCAGGAGGCCGGCAATCTCCTTGAACGCGCGGTACTGCAGGAGCCGGGCAAAGAGAAGGTCGCGGGCTTCCAGCACCGCTACGTCCTCAGCGTCCTCCACGTCCCCGGCCGGCAGCAGCCGGGCTGCCTTCAGGTCCAGCAGGGTGGCGGCGATCACCAGGAACTCACTGGCTTCATCCAGCGCCCAGGCCTGCTCTTCAGTGCCGAGGGCACGGATGTAGCCGATGAAGTCGTCCGTGACGGCGGCGAGGGCTATTTCGGTGATATCCAGTTCATGCTTGGAGATCAGCCCCAGGAGGACGTCGAACGGTCCGCTGAAGTTCTCCAGCCGGACCCGGAAGCCACGCACGGCCGGCGCAGCCGGCTCCCCTGCCGCAAAATCCACAATGCCTGCTGCCACAGCGGTTAGGGGGCACCGCCGCGTGAAATCAGTTCCTTCGCCAGGCGGCGGTAGGAGTCGGCGCCGGGATGGTTGCCGGCGTAGGTGGTGATGGGCTCTGCGGCCACGGTGGCGTCGGCAAACTTGATGGTCCGCTTGATAACGGTCTCGAAGACCTTGTCGCCGAAGGCTTCCACCAGGCGGGAGATGACTTCGCGGCTGTGCAGTGTGCGTGCGTCGTACATGGTGGCGAGGACGCCGTCGATCTGCAGTCCGGGGTTGAGCCGGTCCTGGACCTTCTCGATGGTCTCCACGAGCAGTGCTACGGCGCGCAGGGCAAAGAACTCACAGATCAGCGGGATGATCACGCCGTGTGCTGCAGTCAGGGCATTCACTGTCAGCAGCCCCAGGGACGGCTGGCAGTCAATGAGGATGACATCGTATTCATCTGAAACCTTGCGCAGTGCGCGCTCCAGGACCTGCTCGCGGGCCACCTCGTTGACCAGCTGCACTTCGGCGGCGGAGAGGTCAATGTTGGCGGGCAGCAGGTCGATGTTTTCGATGCCCGTCCGGTGGATGGCCTCGCGGATGTCCACCTTGCGGTCCATCAGCACGTTGTAGACGGTGAGGTCCAGCTCGTGCGGGTTGGTGCCCAGGCCTGCGGAGAGCGCGCCCTGCGGATCGAAGTCCACGAGGAGGACCTTGCGGCCGGCCTCAGCCAGCGCAGCGCCGAGGTTGATGGTGGACGTGGTCTTGCCCACGCCGCCCTTCTGGTTCACCATGGCGATGATCCGTGCGGGACCGTGCGAGCTGAGCACCGGAGGTTCGGGGAATTCCGTCAGCGGGCGTCCTGTCGGTCCCATCACGGAATCGGCCCCGTCCAGTGTTGCGTCCTGCAGAGTTGTTGAACTCTGATCGCTGCTCACGTATTAATCCACGCTTCCGTCTCTAGCTGTCCTGCCGGCTGTCCCTGTCAAGATTACAGCCGTGCAACACCTATACCGCGAATCGGCGCCGCGGAGGGCCCGCGAGCCTTTACTCTCAACTAGAGGTCGAATGTTGGGTTTGCGGCGCCGCCGGGACCTCGTTTGTCCTGCCGCTGCGCATCGAGGCGTTCCATCACAGCTAACAGCGAGACGAAAAAGAAGGCCGCGGCGAGGACCGAGGCAACGGCGGAAGTAACGCCCTGGGCTCCCCTCCGGACCGGCTCGCCAAGGACGAAGGCGTGCACCATGAGCGCAGCCACGCAGGCAACACCCACCGCCGTGCGGGGCTCGCGGCGGATCCTTTTGCTCATCAGGAGAACGGCCGGGATGATGACGCCGGCCAGGGCGAGCAGGGCAACCTCAATCAGGAGCATGGTCCGGGGATCCACCCGGTCCACGTATGGCGGATCGGACAGAAGCAGGATGGAGATCGAGGCCAGGCCCAGCAGAACCATTCCGGCCAGCACCGGCGCGAATGCACCGCGGTAAATCTCCTGCATCGGGACGGACTTCATGATCCAACCTTCCGGCGGGGCCAGCTGAAATGGCGGAAACGCCGGACAGCTCCTTGGACGCCACCCTAGCCGCCCTTCGATGCCGGGTACAGCAACCGCTGCGGCGCGGTGGATACGGCTGAGGGCGCCTCCGCACGCAGCGGAAGCGCCCTCAGTCCTGGGCCGAATCAGGTCATTGAGACCGTGCGGTTAGCGGACCGCGGCGGGTTCCAGTTCGGCGTCGGGAGCCTGCGGCTCACCATGGCCTTCGGTTTCCATGGTCGCCTCGTCGAACGGCCGTTCACGGTTCAGCACGGCAGTGACCTGTTCCTTGTCGATTTCCTTGGTCCAGGTACCGATCAGGACGGTGGCGACGGCGTTGCCGGTGAAGTTGGTCAGCGCGCGGGCTTCGGACATGAAGCGGTCGATGCCGACAATCAGGCCAACACCCTCCACCAGATCCGGGCGGTGCGACTGCAGTCCGCCGGCAAGGGTGGCCAGACCGGCGCCGGTGACGCCGGCGGCACCCTTGGACGCGATGATCATGAAGACCAGCAGGGAAATCTGCTCACCCAGTTCCAGCGGCATGTTCATGGCGGAGGCCACAAACAGGGCGGACATCGTCAGGTAGATGGCGGTGCCGTCCAGATTGAAGGAATACCCGGTGGGTACGGTCACGCCCACCACGGGCTTGGAAACACCCAGGTGCTCCATCTTCGCGATCAGGCGCGGCAGGGCCACCTCGGAGGAAGACGTGGAGAAGATCAGCAGGTACTCACGGCCCAGGTAGCGCATGAGCTTGAAGATGTTCACCCCGGTGCAGACCTTCAGGACGCTGCCGAGAACCACGGCGATGAACAGTGCACAGGTGATGTAGAAGGCAATCATCAGCACGGCCATGCTCTTGATGGCGTCAATTCCGGTTTCGCCGACGACGGCGGCAATGGCGCCGAAGGCACCGACGGGCGCCAGCCACATCACCATGACCAGGATGCGGAAGACCAGCTTCTGCAGGTGGCCGATGAACGTGAGGATGGGAGTTCCCGCCGAACCCATCTTCTGCAGGGCAAACCCGACCAGAAGTGCAACGAAGAGGGTCTGGAGGATGCTCTCGCCGGTGAGCGAGGCCAGCAGCGTGGTGGGAATGATGCTCAGGACAAAGCCGGAAAGGCCTTCGGCGTCTTCGGCTGCCTTCGGGGCGCTCTCAGCGCCGGCAGCCAGGTCCAGGCCCTCGCCCGGATGGATCAGGTTTCCCACCACCAGGCCGATGGCCAGGGCGAAGGTGGACATGACAATGAAGTAGCCCAGGGCCAGGCCGCCCACCTTGCCCACCGTGGCTGCTTTGGCGATCGAGCCGATGCCGAGGACAATTGTGCAGAAGATGATCGGCGCGATCATCATCTTGATGAGCGAGATGAATGCGGTCCCGATCGGTTTCAGGCCCTTGGCAAACTCAGGCGCCATGAGTCCCAGTGCAGCACCGAGGACCACCGCGAGAATAACCGCAATGTACAGAAAGTGTGTCTTGTCCTTCTTGCGCGGGCTCTTCGGTGAGCCCGCGCGTCCGGAAATGGTGGCAGATGCCATGGTGTGCTGCTCCTAGGCTTGGTTGCTGATCTGTTCCTGAGCGGCACCGGGACTGCGGTTCTCCGGGTGCGGAGCCGTGCGGAAATCGCCGGGAACAATAAGTCTTCAGCAGCCATCGTGTCCCGTCCCTGTGACCACTGTCACGATTGTGGTCATACTGTTCCCGGCCCGGGAACTTTATCCGGGCATACCGGCCGTGGAAACACCAAGCAGGAAAGAAGATCATTGCAGAAATGGAGTTTGGCCAGCCGGCTGCTTGTGGGGCAGCTGGTGTTTATTGTGTGCTTTTCGGCAGGGCTGTCCTGGACGCTCTACCAGCAGGCCGAGCGCCACAGCTTTGAAGAAACCGCAGACATGATGCTTGCCGTGGCCGGAACCGCAGCAGCGGATCCGCTGGTGCTGGAATCCGTGACCGCGAATCCGCCGGGTGCCAACCTGCAGCCCTACGCCGAGGATGTGATGGGTGCGTCCGGCATCGATTTCCTTACGGTCATGGCACCGGACCGCACCCGGTTCACCCACCGCAACGAGGACCAGATCGGCAAGCCCTACCTGGGATCGGTGGAGCGGGCACTTTCCGGAGAGTCCTTTACCGAAACCTACGCCGGCACCCTGGGTCCGTCCGTGCGCGCCGTCGTGCCCGTCCTCGGCACCGACGGCGAGGTGAAGGCCCTGGTCGCAGCGGGCATCACCGTTGACCGCGTCGCCGTCGCCCGCAATGCCGAACTGCCAACCGTATTCCTGATTTCCGTGGCCGCCCTTGCTTCCGGGACGCTCGCTGCCTATGTGCTCAGCCGCTACCTCCGGCGCACCACCCTGGACCGGAGGCCGGACGAGCTGCTGAGAATGTTTGCGTTCTATGACTCGGCCCTGCATTCACTGCGTGAAGGAGTGCTGCTGCTGAACCGGGACGGCGACCTGGTGCTGTACAACGACAGGGCAGCCGCGCTGCTGGGACTCCCGGCCGAGCGCGGTGACCGGCCCCGGAATCCCCGGGAGCTGGGCCTGCCGCTCCCCCTTGCCGAGCTGCTGAGCGGCGGCCGCACGGCGGAAGACGAATTCCACTTTGCCAGTGAACGGATCCTGGTGGTGAACCAGTCTCCGGTCCTCGCGCCCACGTCCAAAGGGATCTTGCGCGGCTCGGGGCGGACGGCACCGGCAAAACGCATCGGTACGGTCACCACGCTGCGGGACCACACAGACATAGAAGCACTGACCGGAGAACTGCAGTCCATGCACACCCTGACCGAAGCGCTCCAGGCACAGACACATGAACATGCGAACCGGCTGCATACGCTGGTCTCCCTCATCGAGCTGAACCGCCCCGAAGATGCGCTGGCGTTCGCCACCCGCGATCTGGAGCAGTCCCAGCAGTTGGCGGACAACGTCGTCGCCGCCGTGGGCGAACCGGCACTCGCCGCCCTGCTGACCGGCAAAGCGGTCCAGGCACGCGAGCGCGGGATCAGCCTGCTTATCGATCTTTCTGCGGCCGGATCTGAAACCGGCACTCCGCTGGGACTGGATCCGTCAGAGCTGGTCACCATAGCGGGAAACCTGATCGACAACGCGTTCGACGCCGTGTCCGGGGCCGAGGCGCCCACGGTGAGCACACGGTTTGCCCTCGTGGAGGACGACGGCGGCACCGCCGGCTTCGAGATCACGGTGCAGGACAACGGCCCGGGCATTCCGGAGCTCTCCACGGAACAGGTGTTCCACCAGGGCTTCAGCACCAAGGACCCCAAGGTGCTGCTCCCCTCCGGTGCCGGTGGTGCTTCGGGCACCGGACGGGGCATCGGACTGCCGCTGGTCCGCCAAGCAGTGCTGCGGTTGAACGGCACGCTGCGGCTTGACCCCGGCGGACAGCCGGGCCGCGGCGCCTGCTTTACCGTCCTGCTCCCCCTCGCAGTGGCGGCCGGCCATGAACGCTGACCGGGACATCAGCGTCCTCGTGGTGGAAGACGAGGGCATAGCGGCGCAGGCGCACGCGGAGTATGTGCGCCGCAGCCCGGGATTTGCGCTGGCCGGCGTCGTGCACACCGGCACGGAGGCCATCACGTTCCTCAATGCCTCCGCCACCGGGCGAAGCGGCACGGACTCGGACGGCGGGCTGCCCGTGTACGGCGGTGGAACCTCCGAGCCGGCGGTGGATTTGATCCTGCTGGACATGAACCTGCCGGACCTCCATGGGCTGGATGTCCTGCGGCGGATCCGCGGCGCAGGGGTTCCCGCTGATGTTATTGCCGTTACCGCAGTCCGGGACCTCGCCGTCGTCCGCAGCGCCATGTCCGCGGGCATCGCCCAGTACCTGATCAAGCCGTTCACGTTTTCGGCCTTCAGCGCCAAGTTGGCCTCCTACCGTGAATACCATGTAAACCTTGCCGGGCAGGGCCTGTCCGCCACCCAGTCGGAGGTGGACCGCGCCCTGGCCGCCCTTCGTCCCAGTGTGGCTGCAGCGCTGCCCAAAGGCCTGTCACCCGAGACGCTCGAGGCAGTGTCAGAGACGCTGAAGAATGCTGCCGCACCCATGTCCGCCAGTGAGGTCTCCGCCGCGCTGACGATGTCCCGGATTACTGTCCGGCGCTATCTGGAGCATCTGGACGAGCAGCGGGCAGTGGCTCGGAATCCCCGCTACGGCACCCGCGGCCGGCCCGAGCTGGAGTATCACTGGCGGCGGTAGCCGCTGCTGCTCCCCTGTGCTGCTGTTTGGACCACGCCGGCGACGGCGGATGACTTCCGACGGCGCGGCGCAGGAACCGCGCGGCACGGGCCGCTACGATCGCCGGATGGCTTCCCTTGCGCATCCGGATGAAAAGTTCCACGTCTCCTGGCTGGAGTGTGCCGCCGAGTTCGACGGCGCCCGCCGGGACGGGGCAGGCGGCGAAGAATGGCTGCTGGAAGACCTTCGGGATCCGGGGGCATTCCGGCGGCTCGTGGCGGAACTCAAGGCCCAGGCCTTGCCGGGCACTGCCCTTAAGCCCGGCTATGTCTCCTGCACCCACCTGTGGATCGTCGAGGATGAAACCGTCATCGGGTTCCTGGGCATCCGGCATGAGCTGAACGACTTTCTGCTGAACGAAGGCGGTCACATCGGCTACAGCGTGCGGCCGTCGGCGCGGCGCCGCGGACATGCCGGCCAGGCACTGAAGAATGCCCTGCCCGTCGCCCGCGAGCTGGGAATCTCCCCGGTCCTGGTCACCTGCGATGAAGACAATGCCGGGTCCCGGGCAACCATCGAGAAGAACGGCGGCATCCTGGAGGACATCCGCCACGGCAAGCGCCGCTACTGGATCGCGACCGCCTAGACGCACACCATCCGCCGGGGCCCTCACCTGTCCGGACGCAGCAGCGGCAGCAGCGCATCAATAACCCCCGGATCCTCGATGGTGGAGGGAACCGTGTAGGCATCGCCGTCGGCAATCTGGCGCATGGTCTTGCGCAGGATCTTGCCGGAGCGCGTCTTGGGCAGCGCCTCCACCACCTGCACGTCCTTGAAATCGGCCACCGGACCGATGGATTCGCGCACCAGCTTCACCAGATCCGCGCGCAGCTCCTGAACACCCACCAGGGAGCCTGACTTGAGCACCACATACCCGCACGGCCGCTGGCCCTTGAGTGAATCCGCCACTCCGATCACGGCGCACTCGGCCACGGCGGGGTGCGATGCCACAATCTGCTCCATTGCCCCGGTGGAGAGGCGGTGCCCGGAGACATTAATGACGTCGTCGGTGCGGCCCATCACAAATACGTAGCCGTCCTCATCCACATAACCGGAGTCTCCGGTGGTGTAGCAGCCCTCGAAGATTTCCAGGTACGAGGACCGGAAGCGGTCATCGCTGCCCCACAGTGTAGTGAGGGTGCCCGGCGGCAGCGGCAGCCGCAGGACAATGTTGCCCTCCTGCCCGGCGGGAACCTCCGCACCGGAGCCGTCCACAATTGCGAGCGAGAATCCCGGGACGGGCACGGTGGCGGATCCGGCTTTGACGGGCAGCTGCTCCAGCCCCATCGGATTGGCACAGATCGCCCAGCCGGTTTCGGTCTGCCACCAGTGGTCCACCACGGGCACACCCAGCGCCCGGCCTGCCCAGGCGAAGGTCTCCGGGTCCAGCCGCTCCCCCGCAACAAACAGGGTCCGCAGCACGGACAGGTCATAGTTCTCCATCAGGGCCGCGTCAGGATCGGCCTTCCGGATCGCCCGCAGCGCCGTGGGCGCAGTGAACAGGACATCCACCCGGTGCTCGTCGGCCACCCGCCAGAAGGCACCGGCATCCGGCGTCCCCACAGGTTTTCCTTCGTACAGGACGGTGGTGGCTCCGGCGATCAGCGGCGCATACACAATGTAGGAGTGGCCCACCACCCAGCCCACGTCCGAGGCGGTCCACATCACCTGGCCCGGGCCGACGTCGTAAATGTTCCGCATGGACCAGGCCAGCGCGACGGCGTGGGAGCCGTTGTCGCGCACCACCCCCTTGGGCGCGCCGGTGGTTCCGGAGGTGTACAGGATGTACAGCGGATCCGTGGCGGCTACGGAGACCGGCCCGGCGGGCTGCGCGTTTGCGGCGAGCGCATCCCAGTCGTGCCAGGCGGCGCCGTCCGCGCCGTCGTACTCGGAGATGCCGTGGGTGAATCCCCCGCGTTCGGCAACCACCACATGGTTTACACGGTGTGTTGCTGCGGCGAGCGCGGCAGCAACGTTGGGCAGGTACTCCACGGTGCGCTTGGGCTCCATGCCTCCGCTGGCGGTGACGACGACGGCGGGCTTGGCGTCGTCGATTCGCGCAGCCAGTTCCTTGGGGGCAAAGCCGCCGAACACAACGGAGTGGACGGCACCCAGCCGGGCTGCTGCGAGCATGGCAATGACGGCCTGCGGAATCATGGGCAGGTAGATGATGACCCGGTCCCCGGACTCCACTCCGAGCCCGCGGAGCACTCCGGCAAAGGTTGCCACTTCGGCCAAAAGCTGGTTGTAGCTGTAGGTGCGGGAGCTCCCCAGCATCGCGGAGTCATAAATGAGAGCCGCGCTCTCTCCCCTGCCGGCCGCCACATGCCGGTCCAGGGCGTTGTAACTGGTGTTCAGGGAGGCGTCCGGGAACCAGCGGTAGAGCGGAGCGGTGGAATCATCGAGGGCACGCTGCGGGGCGCTGTCCCAGTCCACCAACGAGGCAGCCTCCAGCCAGAAGGCTTCGGGATCTTCGAGGCTGCGGGCATAGGCCTGCGCATATCCGGCGTCCGCTGCCCCGGCAGTGCCTTGGGGGCGGGCGGCAGCGGTCACGGGTGCTTCATTTCCTGCATCCAGGCCAGAGCTCATGAATCCTCCTCGATTCGATGTGATAGCCATCACCCTAGGGCAGTGCACATGCGGCTCACAACCACCCGCTGTATACATGACGTCATGCAACGACGCGCCCTGGGGGCTTTTGGTGCCCAGTAGGCCTGTTTGTGTATACACTGATGAGCAACATCACACCGGGCGCCTGCCAGCAGGTTGTCCGCCGCCGGAAAGGAGCACCTGTGAGGGCCAGTGACCGCGCCTACCGGGCGCTCCGCGAAGACATCGTGGCCGGCAGGCTTGTTCCGGGAACCGTCTTGGGCGAGGTGGAACAGTCCCAGCGTCTGGGAATCTCCCGCACCCCGCTGCGTGAAGCCCTCAGCCGGCTGACTGCGGACGGGCTGGCCGCCGCGCACAACGGGCGCGGCGTCGTCGTCACCTCCATCTCCCCGGAAACCGTGACCGACCTTTTTGAGCTGCGCCAGGCGCTGGAGTGCAAAGCTGCGGCGCTGGCCGCCACCCGCGGGGTCCCGGAAGTCTTCGCCGGTCTGCGGCGGGAATTCGAGAATGCGGCCGACCTCATCGTTCAGGACTCGGAGGCGGATCCGTCCCGCTCCGGGTACTACGCCCTTGTGGCCCGCCTGGATGAGGCCATCGACTCCGCCGCAGCGAACGCCTACCTCACCCAGGCGCTGGCCAACGTGCGCCTGCACCTGGCCCGCGTCCGCCGGCTGGCCAAGGACAACCCCCGCAGACTGCTCGCCACGGCCGGCGAACACGCCACCATTGCCGACGCCATCGCTGCCGGTGATCCTGCCCTGGCATCGGCTGCCACGTCCGTTCACCTGCACAAGAGCCTTGAACACTTCCTCGCCGCCGCTGATCCGCAGCCGGCCGGCATCACTGAACGTTCCACAGCAAAGCAAACAACGCGTCCCCGAAAGGACATCCCATGAATCTCCATAAGGTGCGGGTCCACCGCAGCGATGAGAACCTGGCCCGCGAAGACCAGCTGGCCTATAAGATCGCGGAGGTCGCCGCTGACCCCGTTGCCGTGACTGACGAGGTCACGGACATGGTCATCAACCGCATCATCGACAACGCCTCGGTTGCTATTGCCTCCCTGAACCGCGCGCCCATCGTCGCTGCCCGCGCCCAGGCACTGTCATTCTCCCCCTCCGCGCACGGCAACGGTTCCGCTGTGTTCGGCGTGGAGCAGAAGACCTCTCCGGAATGGGCTGCCTGGGCCAACGGCGTTGCCGTTCGCGAACTGGACTACCACGACACGTTCCTGGCCGCCGAGTACTCCCACCCGGGCGACAACATTCCCCCGCTGCTCGCCGTCGCGCAGCACACCGGAGCCTCCGGCGCGGACCTGATCCGCGGCATCGCCACCGGATATGAAATCCAGGTTGACCTGGTCAAGGCGATCTGCCTGCACAAGCACAAGATCGACCACGTGGCCCACCTCGGCCCGTCCGCAGCTGCCGGCATCGGAACCCTGCTGGGCCTGGACGTCAACACCATCTTCCAGGCCGTGGGCCAGGCGCTGCACACCACCACCGCCACCCGCCAGTCCCGAAAAGGCGAAATCTCCACCTGGAAGGCACACGCTCCGGCCTTCGCCGGAAAGATGGCCGTGGAGGCCGTGGACCGCGCCATGCGCGGACAGACCTCCCCCACCCCCATCTACGAGGGTGAAGACGGCGTCATCGCCTGGATGCTGGACGGTCCCGACGCCGCCTACGAGGTTCCGCTGCCCGAGGCCGGCGAAGCCAAGCGCGCCATCCTGGACACCTACACCAAGGAACACTCCGCGGAGTATCAGGCACAGGCGTGGATTGACCTGGCCCGCAAGATCCACCGCGAACATCCGGAGGCGGCCGACGCCTCCAAGGTGGCCAGCGTGCTGATCGCCACCTCGCACCACACCCACTACGTCATTGGCTCCGGCGCCAATGATCCGCAGAAGTACGATCCCACGGCCTCCCGCGAGACCCTGGACCATTCCATCCCGTACATCTTTACCGTTGCCCTGCAGGACGGCTCCTGGCACCACGTGGATTCCTATGCGCCCGAACGTGCCGGCCGCGCGGACACCGTGGAGCTGTGGAACAAGGTCACCACAGTGGAGGATCCGGAATGGACCCGCCGCTACCACTCGCTGGACATCAACGAAAAGGCCTTCGGCGGCAAGGTCACCATCGTCCTGACCGACGGCACCGAGATCACAGATGAAATCGCCGTCGCCGACGCGCATCCGCTGGGCGCCAAGCCGTTTGCCCGCGAGCAGTACATCAACAAGTTCCGCACCCTGGCCGCCGGCCTGGTCTCCGAGGAAGAGATCGAACGCTTCCTCACCACCGTCCAGCGCCTGCCCGAACTGGCCGCCGGCGAACTGGATGCCCTGAACATCACCGCAGCTGACGGCGTCATTGACCCGGCCAACGCCCCGAAGGGACTCTTCTAACATGCTGTACTCCTCAGTAACCCCCGAAGCCAAGCGCATCGCCTTCCGCGAAGGCCTTGCCTCCGGCACGCTCCAGCAGTTCCCGGGAGCGTTCAACCCGCTCTCGGCCCGCCTGATTGAAGAAAAAGGCTTCGACGGCGTCTACATCTCCGGCGCGGTCCTCGCCAATGACCTCG
Organism: Arthrobacter sp. NPDC097144; assembly: GCF_044762205.1. Taxonomy (NCBI): domain Bacteria; kingdom Bacillati; phylum Actinomycetota; class Actinomycetes; order Micrococcales; family Micrococcaceae; genus Arthrobacter; species Arthrobacter sp. NPDC097144. Next base: position 266,425 of record NZ_JBIWDW010000006.1, read on the forward strand.
GCCTGCCGGACATCGGCCTAACCACCCTGACCGAGGTGGCCACCCGCGCCGGGCAGATCGCCCGGATGACGGACCTGCCGGCCATCGTGGACGCCGACACCGGCTTCGGTGAGCCGATGAACGTAGCCCGTTCCATTCAGGAACTCGAGAACGCCGGTCTGGCCGGCTGCCACATCGAGGACCAGTTCAACCCCAAGCGCTGCGGGCACCTGGACGGCAAGAACGTGGTGGACCTGGACACCGCCACCAAACGGATCCGCGCCGCCGCCGATGCCCGCCGGGATCCAAACTTCCTGATCATGGCCCGCACCGACATCCGTGCCGTGGACGGCCTGGAAGCGGCGCAGGACCGTGCCCGTGCCCTCGTTGATGCCGGAGCGGACGCCATCTTCCCCGAAGCCATGAAGACGCTGGAAGAGTTCGCTGCCATGCGCGACGCCGTGGACGTGCCGATCCTGGCCAACATGACCGAGTTCGGCAAGAGCGATCTGTTCAGCTACGACGAGCTGGCCTCGGTGGGCGTGAACATGGTGATCTATCCGGTGACCCTGCTGCGCAGCGCCATGGGTGCAGCCGAGCGGACACTGGAGACCATCAAGGCCAAGGGCACCCAGCAGGATGACGTCCCGAACATGCTCACGCGTGCACGTTTGTACGATCTGGTGGATTATGAAGCCTATAACCGCTTCGACACCTCGGTCTTCAACTTCCAGGTTCCGGGCAAGCACTAATACGGGCACCGGAATCCGCCAGCAGTACCCCCACCGCGACAAAGGAGTCTTTCGTTATGACAGATGAGCAAATCCACAAGGGACTGGCCGGTGTCCTTGTCGACACCACCAAGATCTCCAAGGTCAACCCGGAAACCAACTCGCTGCTGTACCGCGGCTACCCGGTCCAGGAACTGGCTGCGCACTGCAGCTTCGAGGAAGTGGCTTACCTGCTGTGGAACGGCGAGCTGCCCACCGCTGATGAGCTGGCCGAGTTCACGTCGGGCGAGCGTGCCCAGCGGGCCCTCTCCCCCGAGCTGAAGGCCGTTATCGACGCGCTGCCGGTGACCTGCCATCCGATGGATGTCTGCCGCACGGCCGCCTCCGTCCTGGGGGCATCCCATGAGCTGGCCGAGGATTCCTCGGTGCAGGCCAACATGGAGAAGTCGGTAAGCCTCTTCGCGGCGATGCCTGCAGTGGTGGCCTATGACCAGCGCCGCCGCCGCGGCCAGGACGTGGTGGAACCCCGTGACGACCTGGACTACTCGGCGAACTTCCTCTGGATGACCTTCGGTGAGGAAGCTGCCCCCGAAGTGGTGGAAGCGTTCAACGTGTCGATGATCCTGTACGCGGAGCACTCCTTCAATGCGTCCACGTTCACGGGCCGCGTCATTACCTCCACCCTCTCGGATCTGCATTCGGCGGTCACCGGTGCCATCGGCGCCCTCAAGGGCCCGCTGCACGGCGGCGCAAACGAGGCCGTTATGCACACGTTCGAAGAGATCACCGCCAGTGCGGGCGACGGCGATGTTGCCGCCCACGCGGCGGGCTGGCTGGACGCCGCGCTGGCGGACAAAAAGAAGATCATGGGCTTCGGCCACCGCGTGTACAAGAACGGCGACTCGCGGGTGCCCACCATGAAGGCGTCCATGGACAAGATGGTCAAGCACTACAACCGGGAGGATCTGGGCGAGCTGTACACCGCACTGGAATCCGCCATGGGTGAGCGCAAGAACATCCTGCCGAACCTGGACTACCCGGCGGGACCGGTTTACCACATGATGGGTTTTGACACACCCACCTTCACGCCGCTGTTCGTGGCCGCGCGGATTACCGGCTGGACGGCGCACATCATGGAGCAGCTTGAAGCAAACTCACTGATCCGTCCGCTCAGCGCCTATGACGGCCCTGAGGAACGGCACGTGGGCTAACCAGCCACAGCTTCGCACTCCGCAAGCGCCCGCCGCAGGGATTCCTGCGGCGGCCGCTTGTGTATTCGCGCTTTCCCGTCCGGCCGTATATCTTTCGTGGCAACCCGGAAGGAAGAACCATGAAACACATCCCGGCACGTGTCATGATCCTTGCTGCTGCAACGGTTTTCACGGCCTCCTGCAGTACCGGCGCCGAGGAGCGGCCAGCGGCACCGGATTCCGCAGCCGCTTGGGCTGACCAGGTTTATCAGCTCCAGCAGGACATCGCGTCCCACCGCGGGGGCGGCGAATTGGCAGAGACCCGCGTGGGCGGAGGATCTGTCGCTGCCGGTGACGAGAGCAGCCTGAGATTCGATCCCATTGTTTCGGGGCCGATAGCAGCGAGCTTCCTGTGTGACACCGGCACCGTCTCCGTCTCGGTGGCCGGAGGAGCGCCTGCCGACGTTGATTGCGGGCAGGTGAAGATCTTCAGCAGCGTTGAACCCTATGAGCTCGGCACCGGTCTCATGATTACCGTGGCCTCCGAGGCGGACACCCGTTGGGCCGTGGAGTTCAGCTCAGTTGGTGCGGGACCGACCTAGCAGAGCGTTTCTGGGCAGGAACAGCCGGCGGCTCAGGAGCCGGGAAAGGCATCAGGAAAAGACGATGCCGGCAACGCTTTCGTTGTCAGGGCCCAGGGTGACGACGGCGTCGAAGTACCGCCCGGCGAGCACCTCCGGCATCCAGTGGGCCGAGTCCGGCCACATCCGGGCATAGGGAACCTCCCCCACCCGATACCAGGCAGGGATGATTTCCGACGACGGCACGGGCTCGCCCGTCCACTTTCGAGCTCGGTAAACGACCGTGGACATGTCCCATTCCGGGCGGGCCGGGAAAACGAACTCAATGGTGCCTGCGTGCTCAAGGTCCGCTTCGGCCAAGGTCACCCCGGATTCCTCAAAGACTTCCCGCACGGCGGCCTGCGCGGCGCTCTCCCCCGGTTCCACATGCCCGCCGAGGGTGACGATACGTCCGACGCCGAAGCCGGTCTGTTTCAGGCCCATCAGAACCTCGGCCTGATCCGAGATGCCCCGCATCAGGAAACACAGAACTACGGGCACGGCTCGGGGAGGCGGCACCTGTGACATTCGGTCCGGCTCAGCGCCGCTCACAGCGCCCTCGGGTGTGCGGCGGCGTAGACCTCACGCAGGGTTTCGGCGGTGACCAAGGTGTAGACCTGCGTGGTGGTCACGGAGGCGTGGCCGAGCAGTTCCTGGACCACGCGGACGTCGGCGCCGCCCTCCAGCAGATGGGTGGCGAAGGAGTGGCGCAGGGTGTGCGGGGAAACGTCCCGTCCGATGTCGGCCTTTTCCGCGGCGTTCTTCAGGATGGTCCAGGCGCTCTGCCGGCTCAGGCGTCCGCCCCTGGCGTTCAGGAACAGAGCCGGGGTGCCTTTGCCCTTCACTGCTGCAGCGGGGCGGCCGCGCACCAGGTACTCGTCCAGGGCACGTGCCGCGTAGGAGCCCAGCGGCACCAGCCGTTCCTTGGAGCCCTTTCCAAAGAGCCGCACTACGTCAGGGCCGTTGGCCGGAATGCGTTCCAGGGACAGGTCGTCAATGTCCAGGCCCACGGCTTCGCTGATGCGGGCTCCGGTCGAGTACAGGAATTCCAGCAGTGCCCGGTCACGGAGCCCGGTGGGTGTTTCGGTGGACACGGCTTCGAGGATCCGCGTGACTTCGTTGACGCTGATGGCCTTGGGCAGCCGCTTGCCCGGAAGCGGCGGATGCACGTCGGCGGCCGGATCCGTGGTGGCCAGCCCTTCCAGCGCCCAGAATTTGTGCAGGCCGCGGACGGCGACAATGGTGCGGGCCGCGGAGCGGACACTGAGGGCGGAGGCGCCGTCGGACCCATCCGCGATGGATTGTCCAAAGGCGGTGACGTCATGGCGGGAAATGCGCGCGATGTCCTCCACGCCGCGCGCTGCAAGGAATCGCGCGTACCGCAGCAGGTCGCGGCGGTAGGCATCCAGAGTGTTGACGGCCAGGCCGCGTTCCACGGCCATGTGCTGCAGGTAGCCGCTGATTTCGCGGCCGACGGCGGTGCTGCGGAGTTCTTCCGCAGCTGAGGGGCCTTTGGGGGTGACAGCCTTGGGGGTTTTCGATGATTTCGCCGAGGCCGGTTTATCCGCCGCTGGCCGCGTAGGAGCCGATGCGGTGCCGGGCGCGGCTGCTGCACCCTCGGTCGAGGCGGACGCCTGGGCCGCGTCCTGTGCCAGGGCAGCCCGGAGGAGTTCCGCGGGCGAGTCCAGGCGCATGGTGGCATTCAGCGGAGGGAACCCAAACACTTCCGTGTCATTGTGCACGGCAGCGGGCGGCGGCTGGAGCGGGGAAGGAGTGCTCGCCGGTGCCGGCGCAGCATGATGTCCGCCAGCAGGTAGATCGGAGGCGGCCATAACGGTCTGAAATCCTAAAGAACAGGGCCCTGCGGCCACGTGGAATGCTGGGTGTGGTGTTCAGGCCAGGGAGCGTCGCCCGGGCGCAGGTTCGCGAAACCGGAGGGACGCGCTGCCGCTGCAGCCAGGACTCCGGCAACCGCGGAGGGGCTATGCAGCCGGCCGTCCAGTGCTGCCTGCACGGCATCGTCCAGATCCACCCACATGGAATGGATTTCCGCTTCCTCATCGGTCCGCGTATGGCGGTCCTCTTCCGGAACCTCGGTAATCCCGCGGGCCAAATAAATCCGCAGAGCTTCGCGGGAGGATCCCGGGGAAAGGAACAGATCGGTGAGGACATTCCATTCAGCGGCCTGGATGTCCGCTTCTTCGGCCAGCTCACGGGCTGCGCCCGTCTGGAAGTCCTCGCCGTCGATGTCCAGCAGGCCGGCAGGGATTTCCCAGAGGGTCATCCGCACCGGATGGCGGTACTGATTGATCATCAGCACCTGTCCGGCATCGTTCAGCGCCAGGATGGCGACTGCGCCGGGATGGCGGATGTAATCGCGGACCAGGGGTTCGCCGTCGTCGGTCAGCTTGAATGTCTCGCTGACCACGTCCCAAACCCGCCCGGTGTATTCCACATGGGAATCCAACAGGCGCCGGGGACTGCGTTCGTCGGCGAACCCTCTGGTCTCACTCATCAGGTGCTAGCCCTTTCCGTTCTGGCGAGCCAGGGCGGCCTTCACCAAACCGGCGAAGAGCGGGTGCGGGCGCGTCGGACGGGAGCTGAGCTCCGGGTGCGCCTGCGTGGAGACGTAGTACGGGTGCACGTCTGCCGGAAGTTCAACGAACTCCACGAGTCCGCCGTCAACCGTGGTGCCGGAGAAGGACAGGCCTGCCTCGGCAATCTGGTCGCGGTACTCGTTGTTGACCTCGTAGCGGTGGCGGTGGCGTTCGGCCACTGCTGTTTTGCCGTACGTCTTGGCAACAACCGAGCCCTCTTCAAGCTTGGCGTCCCACAGGCCCAGGCGCATCGTTCCGCCCATGTCACCCTCGCCGGAGACAATATGCTTCTGCTCCGCCATGGTGGCGATGACCGGGAACTTGGTGTCGGGTTCGAACTCCGAGGAGGACGCACCTTCCATGCCAACCACGTTCCGGGCGTACTCGATGACCATGCACTGCAGGCCGAGGCACAGGCCCAGGGTCGGGAGCTTGTTCTCCCGGGCGTACGTCAACGCGCCGAGCTTGCCCTCCAGGCCGCGGATGCCGAAGCCGCCGGGAACACAGATGGCGTCAACGTCACCCAGCGCAGCTGCGGCGCCTTCGGGTGTTGCGCACTCGTCAGAGGGAACCCAGCGGATGTTGACCTTGGTCTTGTTCGCGAAACCGCCGGCACGCAGTGCTTCGGTGACGGAAAGATAGGCATCCGGCAGGTCCACGTACTTGCCCACGAGGGCAATGTTCACGTGGTGCTTGGGATTGTGGACAACCTCGAGGAGCTTGTCCCACTTGGTCCAGTTGACGTCCTTGAACTTCAGGTCCAGGTGCTGGACGATGTACGCGTCCAGTCCCTGGGAGTGAAGGGTCTTGGGGATGTCGTAGATGCTCGGCGCATCCGGGCAGCCAACAACGGCGTCAATGTCGACGTCGCACATGCGGCCGATCTTGGCGCGCATGGCGTCGGGAACCGGGCGGTCCGAACGGATGACGATCGCGTCAGGCTGGATGCCGATGGAACGCAGGGCAGCCACGGAATGCTGCGTCGGCTTGGTCTTCAGTTCCTGGGACGGACCGATGTACGGCACGAGGGAAACATGCAGGAAGAAAACGTTGTTGCGGCCGATGTCCTGGCGCACCTGGCGTGCGGCTTCCAGGAAGGGCTGGGACTCGATGTCGCCAACCGTGCCGCCGATTTCGGTAATGATGACGTCGGGGGTTTTCTTCGCCTCGGAGGGCAGGCGCATCCGGCGCTTGATCTCGTCGGTGATGTGCGGAATGACCTGCACGGTGTCGCCCAGGTATTCGCCGCGGCGTTCCTTGGCGATGACCGTGGAGTAGACCTGGCCGGTGGTTACGTTGGCGGAGCCGTCGAGGCTCTCGTCCAGGAACCGCTCGTAATGGCCAATGTCGAGGTCAGTCTCGGCGCCGTCGTCGGTCACGAAGACTTCGCCGTGCTGGAAGGGGTTCATTGTGCCCGGATCCACATTGAGGTAGGGATCGAGCTTCTGCATGGTCACCGCTATGCCGCGCGACCTCAACAGATGGCCGAGACTTGACGCTGTCAGTCCCTTGCCAAGTGAGGACGCCACGCCACCGGTGACGAAGATGTGTTTGGTCGTAGAAGACGACTTGGGAAACCTGGAATTTGATCGCTGCACCACGGAGTTCGAGCCTATCACCTTTTGTAGATCTGAGTTTGTCTGCACTGGTTATTTGTCTGCACTGGACTGCTTCTGCGGCGGATGTCCCGCCGCCGCCAGGAGCTCGACGGCATGTGCCCGGGCGGACTCTGAGTCCTCCTGGCCCGCAAGCATCCTGGCAAGTTCCTTGATCCGCTCGGCATCATCGAGAACGGTGACGTCGCTGGCGGTGACCCCTGTTCCATCTTCCCCCGTCGCGGACATTTTGATGACCCGGATGTGATGATCGGCAAACGCCGCCACCTGGGGAAGGTGGGTGACCACAATCACCTGCACATGCTTGGCCAGCATGGCCAGCCGGCGGCCGATTTCCACCGCGGCCTTGCCGCCCACGCCGGAGTCGACTTCATCGAAGATGAAGGTCGGCACGGGGTCGACGGCGGCCAGCACCACCTCGATCGCGAGCATGACCCGGGAAAGTTCACCGCCCGATGCTCCCTTGCCCAGCGGCCTCGCCGGGGCACCGGGATGCGGCTGGAGCAGGAAGGAGATGCTGTCCGCACCGTGCACGCTCAGCTCCTCAACCGGCGTCACTTCGATGACCAGGTTGGCGTTGGCCATGGCCAGGGCCGAGAGCTCGTCGCTGACCCGCTGGGCCAGGTCAGCGGCAGCTTCGGTCCGCAGTTTGGTCAGGTCCGCCGCGGCGTCGGTGAGGGTCGCCTGGAGGCCGGTGATTTCCGCTTCCAGCGCCTCGATTCTGGTGCTGTCATCCCCCAGCTCGGCCAGCCGGATCCGGCTGGTTTCCGCCCATTCCAGGACTTCACCCACGGACGGGGCGAACTTCCGGGTGAGAGCGGAGATTTCCGCACGCCGGGATTCGACTTCAGCCAGCCGTTCGGGACCTTCCCCGTCCAGGGAGGCACTGTAGCTGGCCAGCTCGGTGGCAATGTCGGCCAGGACATACCCGACCTCCGCCAACCGCTTTGCGGAGTCGGCCAGGGCAGGGTCATGTTCACCGGCCATCTCAAGCTGGCGTTTGGCACCGTCCACCAGAGAGGTGGCATCGGTGCCGTCTGCAAAGTCCCCTGCGATCAGGGCCTGATGGGCGCCTTCCGCAGCGGTTCTCAGTTCCTCGAAGTTGTTCAGGCGGACCGCTTCGGTCTTCAGTGTTTCGTCTTCGCCCGGCAGCAGTTCCAGCGCATCGATTTCCTCCAGCGATGCCGAGAGGTATTCGGCTTCCCGCAGCCGTTCACGCGCCTGGTCCCGCAGGCCCGCCAACTCGGTCACCGCTGCACGCCAGCGGGAATAATCCGTTTGGTAGGAGGAGAGCAGGGATGCAAGCGCAGGGCCGGCATATTTGTCCAGCGCCTCACGCTGCGCGGCAGTGCTCTTGAGCCGAAGCTGGTCCGACTGGCCGTGGACTGCGACCAGATGCTGGCCCACTTCAGCGAGCACGCCCACCGGAGCGGACCGCCCGCCCACGTGGGCACGGCTTCTCCCCGCTGCGTTCACGGTCCGGGCAAGCATCAGCTCGGTGATGCCGTTGTACGTTTCCAGCTCGGCACCGGCGTCTTCAGCACGGGACACTGCGGCGTTGTCCGGAGGAAGCCGGACCACGGCTTCTGCCAGTGCAGCCTTGGCGCCCGTGCGCACGGCACCGGCGTCGGTCCGGGCGCCCAGGAGCATGCCAAGGGCAGTGATGACCATGGTTTTACCGGCACCTGTCTCACCGGTGACCACGGTGAATCCAGGGCCAAGCTCCAGGGTGGCATCCGTGATGACACCGAGGTCGCGGATCCGGATTTCCTCAATCATGTGCCGGCCCTCCGCGCTCGGCCATGCGCGTCAGTTCCACGCTGTCCGAGAGGTCTCCCGGGCTGCCGACAGGCCCGCGCCAGCCTTGGGTGGGCAGCTGGAACTTGCGGACCAGCCGCTCGGAGAACGGCGTGGCATGGGTGCGGGCCAGCCGCACGGGGATGTTGGAGCGGGTCACTTCCACCCGCGCACCTGCCGGGAGCTCGGCGCTGCGGCGCCCGTCGCACCAGAGCACTCCGGAAGCATTGGTCCGGGTCAGGATTTCCACGGCCAGGAGTGAATCCGGCGCGACGACGAGCGGCCGGGAAAACAGCGCATGGGCGCTTATCGGTGCAATGAGGAGGGCTTCCACTTCGGGCCAGACCACGGGACCGCCGGCGGAAAACGAGTAGGCCGTGGAGCCTGTGGGCGTAGCCAGGACAACACCGTCGCAGCCGAAGGAGCTGATGGGCCGGCCGTCCACCTCCACAACCACTTCGAGCATCCGCTGCCGGTCTGCCTTTTCCACGGCCGCTTCATTCAGCGCCCAGGTGTGAACGATGAGCCGGTCTTCGAACCAGACCTTGACGTCAATGGTCATCCGTTCTTCCACGGTGTAGGCACGCTCCACCACCCAGTGGACCGTCTGTTCCAGATCGGCGCGTTCGCTTTCGGCCAGGAATCCCACGTGTCCCAGGTTCACCCCGAGCAGCGGAACGTTGGTGTCGCGCACCAGCTCGGCTGCACGCAGGATGGTGCCGTCTCCGCCCAGGACCATGCCCAGGTCCACTCCGTCCAGGGAGACGTCTTCATCCAGGATCTCGGTTGGGGCTGTCAAGACGCCGTAGACCGCCTGGATGTCCTCCAGATCCTTGCGCCGCATGACCGGGATCAGCCCGGAGGCGTGAAGCTGCGTGCAGGCTTCCTGGGCCGCAGTCATGGCAGCCTGCCGGCCGGTGTGGGCCAGCACGAGTATCCGTCTGCTCATGTCCGTTGTGTCCTGTTCCGCCCCCGAGGGAGCTGGTTGGAAATCCGTCAGTCTTCTGCGGTCCGTTCCCCGCCTGCAACCCGATCCGCCGGATGACGTCCGGCTCCATCAAACCCGTCAAAGGCCTCATCCACCAAACGCCGTGCGGCTTCCTGTGCATCGGCGGGCTTTTCCGGCGCAGGCTCTCCCTGCTTTGGAACCTGCAGCCACAGGAAAAACTCCACGTTTCCGTTTTGCCCCGGCAGCGGGCTGGGCGCCAGTCCGGCGATGTTCAGGTTTTCCGCCAGGGCGGATACAACCACGCGGGCCACAGCCAGCCGGTGCTTTTGCGGATCGAGGACCACGCCGGCTTTCTCCAGCTTCTCACGGCCAACTTCAAACTGCGGCTTGACCATGAGCAGCATGCTGCCGCCGGGGCGCGTCGCCTTGGCCAGCGCAGCCACCACCATGGTTAGGGAGATGAAGGACAGATCAGCAACGGTGAGGTCCACCTGTCCTCCGATTGCCTCCGGATCCAGGTAGCGGACGTTCAGGCCTTCATGGACCTCAACCCGGGGGTCCCGGCGCAGGACATCCACCAGTTGATCGTGGCCTACGTCCACCGCCACCACATGTGCGGCCCCGCGCCGCAGCAGGACGTCGGTGAAACCTCCGGTGGAGGCTCCGGCATCCAGGCAGCGCTGTCCGGCCGGCTGCACCTGCGGAAAAGCATCCAGGGCGCCGGCAAGTTTGTGTCCGGCGCGGCTGACGTAGTCCGGCACGCCGTCGTCGAGCACTGAGAGCGCGTCCTCACCGGTCACCGATACCGAGGCTTTGCCCAGGACGGAGCCCCCGCGGGACACACGGCCTGCGGCAATCAGCTTGGCCGCATGGGTCCGGGAGCGGGCCAGTCCCCTGGCAACCAGTTCCTGGTCGAGTCTTGGCACGTGCTATCGCTCCTCTGGCGGTTCGGCGGTCAGTTCGGCCATCAGGCTGTCATGGAGCGCGGAGTAGACGGCGTGGTGGCCGGTTGAAGGCAGGTCCCCGAGCTGTCCAAGTACCGCCAGGGCAGCGTTGACCGCCGGATCCTCCGTCTGCGCCCCGGCGTCGGGCCAGGGGCCGGCGGCAACCCGGAGATCTTCGCTAATGTTCTGCATGCGGCGTCTATCCATCCCTTGAGCCGACGTTTGGATCCCAGCTTATCCGTCGCTGCTGACACTCCAGCTGAGCTCGGGTGCGGTGGCGTTTTCCTCGGCCGGGCGGGCGCTCCACCACGCGGCACAGGCGGCACGCCAGCTGTCCAAGTCGCCGCGGTTCCCGGAAATCTCCAACACGCCGCCGGTGACCCGGGCGGTTGCGGATCCGCAGCGCGCCACGCCGTCGAGTACCTCCACCGCCGGATAGGGCTGGTAGAGGGCATCGAGGTTTTCGAGCAGATAGGTGGGCCGCTCCGCCGTGCGGGCTGCCAGCGCGGTCTGCGGGGTGTCCACGCCGGTGAGCACCATTGCGGTGGCAAACCCGGCGTTATTGCCGCCAAGGATATCGGTGTCCAGGCGGTCACCAACAACCAGCGGCGTCTTCGCGTCCAGGTGGCGTGCCGCCGTCCGGAACAGCGGAGCCTCGGGCTTTCCTGCCACCAGGGGCGTCCTGCCCGTGGCTGCAGCGACGGCGGCCACGAGGGTTCCGTTGCCGGGGGCGATCCCCCGGGCCTGCGGAATGGACATGTCTGTATTCGTTGCGACCCATACGGCTCCGCGGCCGACGGCGAAGGCCGCCTCCGCGAGGTCCTTCCAGCCGAGTGCGGGATCAAAGCCCTGAATGACGGCGTCGGGGCGGTCATCAGCGGAAAGCACCGGGACCAGCCCCTGTTCGCGCACCTGCTCGGTAAGCCAGGCGCTTCCGGTGACCAGGACCGTTGCACCGGCCGGAACGGAAGCTGCCAGCAGCTCCGCCCCGGCCTGCGCTGAACCAAACACGGTCTCCGCTGTTGCCGGTGCCCCGAGCTCACGCAGATGCGCGGCCACGGTTTCGGAGGAACGCGAGGCATTGTTGGTGACGTAGGCGAGCTGCGCACCCACGCCGTCGAGACGCTGCAGCGCCTCGACGGCACCCTCAATGGCGTGCGGACCCGCGTAGACGACGCCGTCCAAGTCCGAGAGGACGGCATCGTATCCGGCAATCAGCGCAGTGGACTGCATGATGCTACGCGCGGTCCTCGTCGACGTCACCCGAGGGCGCGTCGGCGGAGAATTCGTCGTGGTCATTGCCATCGTCGTGCTGTTCGACAGTGTTGTCGTCGTCCTCTTCCTCTGCTTCGAGGACGCCGATCACGCCTTCCTGGTCATCGGAAGGCAACGTGTCGACGTCGTCCGTCAGGTCCAGGTCGCCGAGCGCATCTGCAGGCTCGGTTTCGGCCGGAGCCGCGAACGGGGTGTCGGAGCGCTCTGCACCGTTTCGCTCCTCACGGTCTTCACGGGCACGGCGCGGCTTCTCCGGCTTTTCCTCTTCGTCGTCGAGGTCGTAGATGTCCGGTTCAGCGAACTCGCCAATACCCAGTGCCTTTTCCGCCAGGAGTGCACGGTTGCGCCACTGCTCGGCTTCTTCGTTGCGGTCTGCGAGCTCCAGGGCATCGGCGTAGGCACGGAACAGACGGGGGCTGAAGGAGAACGCACGGTTCTTATCCAGCTGCGGGATTTCCAGTGCGGTCACGGCGGCGTCGTACTGCTCCATGTCCATGCGGGCACCGGACGCTACGATCGCCATGTCCACCTGGCCGGCGGTATCCAGTTCCTTCGCCTCGTCCGAGCGCGAGATGTCCAGGGCGCGGTCCGGACGGCCGAGACCGCGTTCGCAGTCGGCCATCATCGCCAGGTAGGCGTTGGAGCCGCTGATGCGGCGGTAGGTGCGGAATTCACGCAGCGCCTCGGCAAAGTTCTCCGAGGCATAGGCAGTCAGTGCAACTGCTTCGCGAACTGCAGCCATGCGTCCGCCGCGGCGGCTGGCCGCCAGCGCATGCTGGAAGGCAAGCTCGGGATCAATGTCGATCAGGCGTCCTGCCATAACCAGGTGCTTGGAGACCCACTCTCCGTTGACTTCCTCAAGGACGCGAAGCTGGGCGCGGGTGACCTTGTCCAGTTCCTGTCCCGTGACGTCGTCGTCGATTTCCGGGGAACGCTCACGGTCCGGGCGGTTGGCGCTGCGCAGGTCGCGGGCATTGTGCTTGCGCTCAGTGACGGGAGCATCCTCGCTCCGCTCCGGACGGCGATTGTTGTCCTTGCCGAAGGACGGCTTGCGGTCATTGTCACGTGCCGGACGACGGTCATCCCCGCCACGGGCCGGACGGTCACCGAAGGACGGCTTACGGTCACGATCGCCGAAGGACTTACGCTCACCGTCGCGTGCCGGACGACGATCGTCTCCACCAAACGAAGGCTTGCGGTCACCGAAGGACGGCTTACGGTCACGGTCACCGAAGGACGGCTTACGGTCACGGTCACCGAAGGACGGCTTACGGTCACGGTCACCGAAGGACTTACGCTCACCATCACGTGCCGGACGACGATCGTCTCCACCAAACGACGGCTTGCGGTCACCGAAAGACGGCTTACGGTCGTTGTCGCGTGCCGGACGGCGATCATCCCCGCCACGGGCCGGACGGTCACCGAAGGACTTACGCTCACCGTCACGCGGCGGACGACGATCGTCTCCACCAAACGAAGGCTTGCGGTCACCGAAGGACGGCTTACGGTCACGGTCGCCGAAGGACTTACGCTCACCATCACGTGCCGGACGACGGTCATCCCCGCCACGGGCCGGACGGTCACCGAACGACGGCTTGCCCTCCTTGGAATAGGGCTTGCGATCAGAGGAAGCTCCGCGGTCGCCGAAGGACTTACGCTCACCATCACGGGCCGGACGCCCGCCGAAGGACGGCTTCCGGTCTTCGAAACGCTTGGGCGCGTTCCGGTCATTGGTTGCAGGACGACCGCGGTCATCGCGCCTATCCGACGAGCTGCTGTTGCGGGCGGAGTTGGTTCCTTCGCTGCGCTGATCCCTGTTATTTTGCTCTGACATGCTGGTGAGTTCCTCTCGTCGTGAGCCGACCAACGGAATTTACTGCAGTCGCTCGTCACTATGGATATATAAAGTTGGTTCAAAGTTTATGGGGCCCAAAACGGGCACAGTCTGATTCTAGTGCAGTTGGCTTCGAAGATCGTTGTCCCGTGCCGTGAAGGGCGGCCGGGAATAGGTGAGACTGCCCACCTGCAGTTATCTGCCGGCCGCGGCTGTCCGGTTGATCACAAGTCGCGGTTGCCCGTTCCCCAGGAGGCGGAACCTTACGGTTTCCGGCGGCTGTGAGAGAGATTCCCCACGCGCCCGGACACAGTATTCCGGCGAAAAAGCCGGTGTTTTAGGGCGGGGCCGGTTAAACAGGAAGAGCCTGTACCAACACTGGCACAGGCTCTTCCCTCAAATATTGTCCGGCGGTGACCTACTCTCCCACACCCTCCCGGATGCAGTACCATCGGCGCTGTGGGTCTTAGCTTCCGGGTTCGGAATGGGACC